>NZ_JBDNHC010000145.1:0-86501 GCF_041689005.1 Sneathiella sp. | reverse complement strand
TGGATGAGAAACACGAATATTCCCCTCGACATGCTGTTTTTGGATGAAGCGGGCAAAATTTTCTATATTAAGGAGCAGGCGGAACCCGGTTCGCTCAAGGTGATTACGCCCGGTGGGTTGGTGAGGGCGGTTCTTGAGGTAAATGGGGGGTTTGCGAGGGAACATTCAGTGGAGGTCGGTGATACTGTGCATCACCGGCTTTTTGGTAACGACTAACAGTTAAATAGCGGATCAGTGATGACAAAAATAATAACCGGTCAGCGGCCTGTTCCTGAGGGGTTTGTCCAAGTCGAGAGATCCGCTCATTTTACCGCCAATAATGGGCCATTTTTTGAAAAAATTGTTGATGAACATACGATTATCCGGGCCTTCCGGGCAGAGAAAAAGCATCTGAACAGCATGAGGTTCGTTCATGGTGGCATGCTGATGACTTTTGCCGATAATGCCCTGGCCCGGGCCGCGATATACGGAACAGGCCGCTATAGCGTAACAATCAAGATGAATTCGGAGTTTCTATCGCCGGCGCGGGAAGGCGACTGGATTGAAGCTCACACCGATGTCATTCGGCGTACGAAATCAGTAATTTTTGTGAGAGGGGATCTCAAAGTCGGCCAGAAAACGGTTTTCAAGGCCGATGCTCTCTTTCATTTTGTGCGTGCGGGCCGATAATCGTTTCCCTGCCTCCCCGATCCGGTAGTCACAAAGCTGCATTTTTTTTCGATCATTCGCTTGCAGCCGCTGCTCCGATAGTATAGATCATCACCTCACTGGACGGGGCGTAGCACAGCCTGGTAGTGCGCTCGCTTTGGGAGCGAGAGGTCGCAAGTTCGAATCTTGCCGCCCCGACCACAATCGAAACCTTTGCATGTCAGTATCTTGCGCGTTTTTTCCCATGCAAATACTCCGCATAAGTGCCAGCGTTCCTCGCGATAAATGCCGGACAATTGCCGCTTTCATTTGCCGTTACCGTTTTTTTCATTAAAATACGCCTATATTTCATCTTAAACAGGCTATTGGGGGCGATGAACGATGATTTCCGGGACAAAATTATTTGCAAAACGACACTCGGCGGCAATTTTGCTCGCCGCAGGCGTATTCTTTTCTGCACTCACGGGACATGCCGCGCCCTTTACCGATTTGACCCCGGCTTCCCCGCAGCCGGAGGCTGGTGAATTGGAACCGGGCCTTGCCGTGAAATATTACGGCGCGGAAATCAACAAGATGAGTGAATTTGATGAATGGATGAATTACAAGAAGGGGTTTGACGGAAAACCCATCCCGATGCTGAACTACCAGGTCGGGGCCGGTAATGTCCTGACTTCGGACAGCAGTGATTTCGTTGCCGCGGATATTCACGGGTTTATCAATCTTGAGAAACCGGGTCGTTATACCTTCATGGTTCAATCAAACGACGGCGTTTGGCTTTCTATCGGGGATAAACTGATCTTTGAGGACCCGACGGTTCACGGGGACAGTTTTTCTGATGAATTAGTGCTTGAGATTACGGAGCCGGGCTGGTATCCGATCCATATAAAATATTTCGAGAAAAGAAACAGCTCAACGCTTGAACTCTACTGGGAGGCTCCCGGTGGTGGGGATATGGATTACGTGCCGGCAGATGTTTTCAAACATATGAGAAAGTAAAGGCGTGATGGCTCTAAAAGCGAGAATATTCAAACCGACTAAAAATGCTATGCAGTCGGGCCGCAAGGGCACTCGGCACTGGCGCCTCGAATTCGCCCCGGAATGTCAGCGGTATATTGAACCATTGATGGGCTGGACCGGCTCACGCGATACGAACGCGCAGGTGACCATTGATTTTGACGATAAGGAAGGTGCAATCGCCTTCTGCGAAGCCAACAATATTGACTACACTGTGTTCGAGCCGAAACAACGAAAGCTGCATCTGAAAGCCTATGCAGAAAACTTCTCCTATTCGCGCGTGCGCGGCTAAACCGCCCGCCGCCCAAGGAACGGCCCCGTAGCTCAGTTGGATAGAGCAATTGACTTCTAATCAATAGGTCGCACGTTCGAATCGTGCCGGGGTCACCATAATTTTATTATTTAGTATAAATGGTTAGATAAATTTCCCCATTCTAGGGGGGCGGAATTTATGAGCGCTTATTTATAAAGGCAACATCTAGGCAGCATATAAATCTTACTCTCCACTCATTAGCGCTGCTCTCCCTCGCAAGGATATTGAAAAGGCAAGAGACGGGGAATGGAGGGCTCTATGTATCTGTCTTGATCGCGCGCTGTCTCGGCCACAGGTGCTGTCAACTATGGACGCTAATGGATAGAATCTAATGTTAGCCTTTTCAGCATCATAATCTAAAGGCCCAAGATTTAAATCCTCCATACAATTCAATCTTCCAGACCGGTCCCATGTGATCACATGTTTCCGTCATCACTAAAACTGAGCCGGAGTCTACTTAAAGAGTGGTAGACAAATTTATTGCAGTATGTTGTACTGAGAGAATAGAATTCTTTATATAGAACAAACGGAGGGATATAATGATAAAGAAAATAAAAGCGGTTTCATGGTTAGCTATCTTAAGTGCGGGCGTTCTTGGTACAGTATTTTCTCCGGCGGCGTTTGCTGAAGAGAAGGTCGTGTTGAAGGTTGCGGATATATTTCCAACAACACACTACATAATGTTACAGGGAACACAGATATGGATGGACAAGGCCGTTGAACTGAGCGACGGGCGTATTGAGTTTCAATATTTTCCTGCTCAGCAACTTGGCAAAGCCAAAGATGTCATGAGCCTCACCAAAGCTGGTGTTGCCGATATCGGAGTCATTATCCCTGCGTATGTCCCGGAGAAGCTGCCCCTATCTGCTGTAGGTGAGCTACCGGGTATGTTCAATACGGCTTGTTCCGGATCAAAAGCGCTCGCAGATTTGACAGCTCCAGGTGGTATTCTTTACGAGCAAGAGTATAAACCACAAGGGTTTCATGTACTATTTACGAATATGCTGGCACCTTATTCAGTTATGACCTCTGAAAAGGAACTAAATTCATACAAGGACCTTGCAGGATTAAAGCTTTATGCATCGGGTGATGCGAAGCATGAAACACTGACGAAGCTTGGCGCGACACCAATCCGGCTCAGTGGCCCGGAAATTTTCGAGGCTGTTCAACGGGGTACGCTAGACGGTGCCATGCTTGCCTATATTGGGTTGCCGCCGTACGGACTTGATGAATTAATGAAATATGGTCTGACGGGGGTAAACTTGGGGGGTACAACGGTTACCTATGGTATTACCACTGAAAAATGGAACGCGTTTGATCCTGAAATCAAAAAAGCACTTACAGATGCGGCTATATATGCAGGTGATGCACTTTGCAGTTATAGTGACAAAATGAATTCCGAAGCTCTGGAAGCGCTAAAAAGCAACGGTGCAAAAATTCATGTAATCGAGGGTGATGAAGCCACGGCCCTACATGCTGAGCTAGAGCCCGTTATTGATAATTGGGCGAAAGTTCTAGAAGAAAGAGGAAAGCCTGCGAAGGACGCTATCAAACAGTTCCGTGATGCAGTTTCCAAATACGAATAATTTGATGGTCGGGGGCAGGATCTGAGTAAGACCCTGTTCTCGACCAATTAAATTTACACCAGCAGTGTCTCTACTTATAAGGCCTCTAAATCAGATGGGAAGGTACCGCCGATCGCGAACGTGATCTCGTCAGCAGTATTGCGCAAAGCGTCACCAGATTGCTGAAGCCGTTCGTTGCTTAATGTGGAGGTAGTTGCGGCACTTGCAATAACTCCGACAGGCACGCCCATTGCATCGAAAACTGGAGCAGCTATGGCATCAATGCCTTCTTGATTTTCTCCGTGGCCAACGGCAAACCCTCGCGCTCGGATCTTGACCAGATCAGCAATGATTTCTTTAGGCGTTGTAATTGTGCGGGGGGTTAAGCGCTGAACCGGAACAGCTTCTACAAGTTCTTTAGATTCTTTTGATGGCAAAAAAGCAAGGAGCGCTCTTCCAGACGCGCTATGCGTAATTGGAATTCTGGTGCCTATCGAAATGATTACCCGCACGTCGTCGGCACAGTCCTGTCTATCAATAACCAGAAGACGTGTGAGGTTAACACGCTGTCCTAGTATGACACTAAGGCCCGTATTCTCTACATATCCCAACAGAAATGGCCTTGAGGCATGTATTAAGCTTAAATCCCGTGTAATGGTTCGAACAAATTCAAGAAAAATTGGTCCTAAAGAGTATTTTTTAGATTCGAAATCAAATAAAATAAAACTGTGTGCCTGCAAGGTTTTTAGAATAGCGTAGCAATTACTTCTCGTTATATTCAAATCATTAGCAATGTCTGAGACGCTGGCCCGCCGATGGGACTTCAGGTAGTGAAATATCCGAATAGTACGTTCAACAGCCGGAACCGAATACCGTTTGGGATTCTCTGTATCTTTATGAACCATATTATTCTCCAGTAAGAGCTGATTTACGCATAACTTCGTCAAGCCCATTGGGCAACAAATTTGTCACCGCATTAAGTTGACAGGTTTTTTAAGCGATGATAGATGTAGTATATATAGAATACTGTTCTTTATATAGAACAAAATAGACGATTTGTAAATATTTGGGAGGATTTTGTGGAAACTCGCTCCGTTAAATTGAGCTCGGTCGACGTTGCTCTTGAGGGCTTGGAAGATGGCCAGACACTCATCATTGGTGGCTCACTTTTTCATAATAAGCCCATGCATCTGGTTCGGGAGATTGCCCGTCGTCAGGTGAAAGATCTAACCGTAGTTTCCGTCCCCCAAGCTTCCCTAGACGTAGATTTGCTCATATCTGCCGGATGTGTCGCAGAGGTGAGGGTCCCTTATATGGGATTTGAATATCTTGGATTGGCGCCCGGCTTTCGCAAAGCTGCCAGCGAAGGCACAATTCGCGTTTGGGAATGTGATGAAACACATCTTCTCGCGGCTTTAGAGGCAACATCACGGAAACTCCCGTCCGGTGTTGCCAAAGCGGGTGTGGGCACAGACTTACACAAATTAAACCCGGATCTCAAATTGGTAAAAGACCATATCACGGGTGAGCCAATTATGGCTGTTGGCGCGTTGAAGCCGGATTTGGCAATTATTCACGCCGCCGCCGGCGATAAATACGGCAATCTCAGATATGCCGGTTACTCATTTGGGGATTTGATTATCGCCGAGGCAACAAGACAGGGGGGAGGTAAAATCATTGCGACTGTTGATGAGGTTATGCCTAATGTCAGTTTTACAAGTGATCCTTTCCGTACAGATATTTCCTGCATTTTGGTCGATCACGTAATTGAGGCACCTTACGGTGCTTATCCTTGTTCTTCGCACGGGAATTATCAATTCGATGAAGCAGCAATACTCGAATATGTAAATGCCGCAAAAAGTGAGCAGAGTATGCGCGACTATATAGAAAACCATATCATGTCGGTGCCTGATCACGAGGCCTATCTGGAAAAACATGTAAAATTAATGTCGGTAGTTGCAGCGAGGGCGAAAATTTATGTCTAGTAAGAATACTTCCGTTGCCTGGCCGGAGTTAGCGGCTTTTGTTCTCAGCAAAGAGCTAAATGACGGCGAAATAGGATCTCCTGGCGGGGCGCGGAGCGAAATTCCCCTTGCCGCAGCCCGTTTGGCCCAATTGACGCATGCCCCTAACCTTATGATTATCACCAGTGCAGCTGGCTTCGTCACAAACAATGTGGGTAGACCACCAGCACCTCTATTTCACTCAACGACCGATTACCGGAATATATACGCCGGCGCAGAATCAGTGCTACATTTCATGTCTATTTTTCGTACTCCGCGAGATTGGTTTTTCGCGGGCGGGATGCAGGTTGATAGTTATGGCAATCTCAATATGACGGCAATAGGAGATGTAAAGGCACCAAAGCTGAAGGGCCCTGGTGGAGCGGGTTTGTCCTACGCCGGCTCAGTAGCCCGTCGATATTTTATTTATATGCAACAGCATTCTCGGAGGTCATTCGTCAACAAGCTCGATTACGTAACCGCGATGGGCTACGGCAGCGGGCCGGGCGAACGCGAAGCTCTTGGCTTAGTTGGGGGAGGGCCGGCACTGGTATTCAGTCCCCTTGCCGTAATGGATTTTTGCGATGCAACAAAGCGCCTGCGTTTGCGATCGGTACATCCGGGACATACCGTTGAAGAGGTGCTTGATAATACGGGTGCCGAAATGATCGTGCCAGAAAATGTGCCAACCACAGCATTGCCGGATAATGACGTTTTGGAAATTTTACGCACTCAGGTTGATCCATCTGGCGTTTTGCAGAATTTGAAAGGATCAAGAAATGATTGATGTCGCGGAGCAACCTCTGCATGGGATAAAGGTCCTTGATCTTGGACGCGCCTTGGCCGGCCCCCTATGTTCGTTAATGCTCGGCGATTTGGGCGCGGATATTATCAAAATCGAACCTCCGGGACTGGGGGATGACAGCCGCGCATGGCCACCATTCAAAAATGGTGAAAGTACCTATTTTGCCAGTGCCAACCGAAATAAAAGAAGTATTGTGCTGGATTTGGGAAAGCCGGAAGGTCAGGACATCTTCCGGAAAATGGTGAAGTCCGCAGATGTCGTGCTAGAAAATTACCGACACGGAGTTATGGATCGCTGGGGCATTGGGTATGAAGCTCTCTGCGAACTAAACCCGTCGCTTGTATATTGTTCAATCACGGGGTTTGGCAGGACCGGTCCTTATGCAACCAAACCTGCAACAGATATATATATGCAGGCCTTTAGTGGCCTAATGAGCGTAACCGGCGAAGTAGGCGGTGGCCCCATCCGTACGGGCGTTAGCATATGCGATTTAACAGCGGGGATGTTTGCCTCGTTAGGGATTACGGCCGCATTGCAGGCCCGACAGAAAACGGGGAGAGGGCAACTTGTTGACACGTCGTTATTGGACGGTCAACTGGCATACCTTTCTTATCTTCTGACTGCATTTGGGGCGACAAAGGAAGTGCCCGGCAAGTCGGGATCGGGTCATCCCAGCGTTGTACCGTATCAGGCCTTTCAGGCAAGCGATGGCTGGGTAACACTCGCCGCATTTAATGACCGCATTTGGCAACGCGCTGCGGTGGCTATGGAATTGGGGCACCTGACAAGTGACCCACTTTTCATTACCAATGTTGAGCGTGTGAAAAATCGCGATGAACTTATTCCAATTATGCAAGAACGTTTTTCAACCAAAACAGTGGATGAGTGGGTCTCCCTCATGGAAGACAACGACGTGCCACTCGCGCCGGTCAATACGATTGAGCAAATCATGAGTCATCCTCAAGTTCTCCATCGTGACATGATACAGGAAATTGATCACCCGGTTGCCGGTAAACTATCTGTTTTTGGTTTTCCAATGAAGTTTTCGGAAACACCCTGTTCCAACAGGTACCCCCCGCCCACATTAGGGCAACATACCAACGAAATTCTCAATGAATTTGGCTTTTCAGATAGCGAAATATCGGAGCTGAAAAACCTGTTCGTGGTTTCTAGTGGAAAAATATAATCGCTAAACCACGATGAAAAGGCAGCTTCATCAATTTTGGTGAAGTATGTGACCAGATGAGCCGAAGGAAATAGAAAAATTTCCGCGGTCTAACCGAGAGAGGGGAGTGTGATGGGACAGGTGAACAAGATATTTTCCAGTGTGGAACGATTGCTGATGATCGGTGCGGCCGCGAGCCTTATCGCAATCATGGGCATTATGGTGTCTGACGTCATTATGCGCTATCTCTTCAATTCACCAATCCACTGGGCTTTCGAAGTTCTGACCAGGTATCTGATGGTAGGGTCTTTTTTCTTTGCGGTTTCGCATACCTTAGAACGCAACGAGCATCTATATGTTGAAATTTTCCATCGAATGATGCCTGCCCGTATTGGCCATTTATTGCTTGGTGTGGCCTATGCTTTTACCGCCGTTGTGTTGGCCGGCGCAAGCTGGATGAGCTATCTTGTCGTGCGCTCAAACTGGGTGAACAGTGAATATACTGCTGGGGGAATCAGTTGGCCGCTCTGGACATCGACCATCATTGTCTCAATCGGATTAACCTTGCTAACGGCCCGCATGATCCTTGTTTCCATAATGCGCATCTATATAGCGTCTGGTGCCGATAAAAATAACATCGTCTCCGGTGAATTCGGGGATATGCAATGACGACGGCCATCACTGTTGCATTACTTGTAATCCTGCTCGTTATCGGATTACCCGTTGCTTTCGCCCTTCTTTTGTCTGCCGCTGTTGGCTTGTTCCTGATCGGCGGCCCTGGCCTGGTTTTGGGCATTCTTCAAACCACGCCCAGCACTGCTGTATCAAGTTATGAGCTCATCACAATACCCATGTTTATTTTGATGGCGGAGTTCATGATCGTAAGCCGGGTTGCTGACGAAATGTTTGAATTGATCGGCAGATGGGTTCGTCGGCTGCCAGGGGGGCTCGCGATTGCAACGGCAATCTCTGGTGCCGCCTTTGGGGCAGTTTCTGGCTCAAGTACAGCCGCTGCGGCCACGCTATCCGCCAGTTCCGTTCCAACAATGATCAAGCATGGCTATGATCCACGGTTCGCGTCTGGAGTTGTTGCAATCTCGGGAACTCTCGCAATGCTCATTCCACCGAGTATCGCCTTGATCCTTTACGGCCTTCTAAGCGGAGAAAGCATCGCGGTTCTCTTGATCGCCGGGATTGTCCCCGGGCTTATGGTGCTGGCGGTCATTATCCTGACGGTATTCACGCTGATATGGATTCGACCTTCGTGGGCACCCAGGATGGATGACGAGTTTTCAAAGGAAAGCCATTCTGTCGCGGCTCTCTTGTTTCTACTGCTTTTCCTAATTGTGACCGGTGCCATCTATCTCGGCGTCGCAACACCAACCGAGGCCTCTGCTATCGGTGCATTTGGCGCCCTGTTAATAGCTGTAGGTCGAGGAACCACAAATTTAGGTATGTTAAGGCAAGCGGTTTACCGCGCGTTGCGAACGACAGCTATGATTGGAGCAATTATCATAGGGGCGCAGGTATTCGGCTATTTTTTGACCATTACACAAATACCTAATCTGATCATTAGCCATATTGGCGATATGGATGTTCCCTCTTGGGTTATCCTGATAGGTATCATATGTATATATCTCGTCCTCGGAATGTTTCTGGATCAGATCGCTATTCTCATATTGACAGTCCCGATCATGCTGCCCCTCATTGTCCATCTAGGGTATGATCCGGTGTGGTTTGGTGTCTTGATCGTCGTTTTGGCGGAGATAGGGCTGGTGACGCCTCCGGTCGGCATAAACGCCTTTGTTGTCTCACGGTACACTGGTGTGCCGTTAGAAGATGTGTTTATTGGCGTAATACCTCACATACTGGCGCATTTCGTGGTTATTATCCTGCTGGTCTTATTTCCTGCCCTTGTCCTTTGGCTGCCCAATACAATGTAAAAAGAGCATTGTCACATTAACTTCCAATAGACTCAGATATGGCCGCTGGCTGCCGAGCCCTTATTAATTGGGTTTTTCTAGCTTTTAAGGGCAACCTCAACCGGGACATAGTCGAGTTTGAGATCATGCGCCACCGGTTCGCAGGTGATTTTGCCATTCCAGACATTAAGGCCGCCGGCGAGGTGGCGATCATCGGCGAGGGCCTGTTTCCAGCCCTTGTCGGCGATTTTCAGTGCATGGGGCAGGGTAACATTATTCAGCGCATAGGTAGAGGTGCGGGCGACGCCACCCGGCATGTTGGCGACACAATAATGAACTACACCGTCGACCATATAGGTCGGGTCGGTATGGGTTGTCGCCTTGGAGGTTTCGAAGCAGCCGCCCTGATCGATCGCGACATCGACAATCACCGAGCCCTCCTGCATGGTCGAGAGCATTTTCCGTGTCACCATTTTCGGCGCCGCCGCACCGGGGATAAGTACGGCACCGATCACCAAATCAGCCTCGGCAACCAGCCGCTCGAGCAGGGCGGTGGTGGAATAGATAACCTTGGCAGAGGATTCAAAATGGTTCTCCAGCCGTTCTAGCGTCATCGGATTACGATCGAGGATGGTCACATCCGCATGCAGGCCAATGGCCATCTGCGCCGCATTGAACCCGACCACGCCGCCGCCGATGATAACGACCTTGCCCGGCGCTACGCCGGGAACACCGCCAAGCAGGACACCGCGACCGCCATGGGATTTTTCAAGCGCGGTTGCGCCCGCCTGAACTGACATACGCCCGGCAACCTGGCTCATCGGTTTGAGAAGCGGGAGACCGCCTGCCGCGTCGGTGACTGTTTCATAGGCAATGCAGACAGCGCCGGACTTGATCAGGTCCTGGGTCTGCTCTGGGTCCGGGGCGAGATGGAGATAGGTATAGAGAATCTGGCCTTCGCGAAGCTGCGCACGCTCATCGGCCTGCGGCTCTTTTACCTTAACGATCATATCCGCGGTCGAAAAAATCTCCGTCGCGGTTGAAACAATTCTTGCGCCAACGGCAAGGTAATGTTCATCAAGAGCGCCAATACCGCGACCGGCGTCGGTTTCGACAAGGACCTCATGCCCATGACTTATCAGTTCCCCGGCGCTTTCGGGCGTCAATCCGACCCGGTATTCATGGTTTTTAATTTCTTTCGGTGTTCCGATAATCATAGCGAAGGCCCCCCAGCGTCTATTATAAAAATTTTATCATATAAAATTTAGCATGAAAGCGGCCACATAAATTCCGAAATTTGTTCAGTTTTCTGGAAAATATGATATATTTTCCCGATAAAGCAGAGAAAACGGGAATATTTCCAATGGATGAATTTGACCGGCGAATTTTATCGGAGCTTCAACAGGATTCGAACCGTTCCATTTCAGAGATTGCCGAAAAGGTGAGCCTGTCCCTTTCTGCCTGTCACCGGCGTATAAAAATACTGGAAGAGGCGCGGATCATCAATGGCTATGCCGCCCGCCTGAACAAGCATGCGCTTGGACTGGAGGTCGATGTCTTCGTCGAGATTTCACTTACCTCGCAAAGCCAGGAAACTCTCGAGTCTTTTGAACGGGCGGTGACAAACTATGATGAGATTCTCGAGTGCCACCTGACGACGGGCAATGCGGATTATATCATGCGGGTGACCGCGCGGGACGTGCCGGATTTTGAGCGGATCCATCGGCATTGTCTGGCCAAGCTCCCGCATGTGGCAGCCATGCACTCGACATTCGCGCTCCGCTCAATCAAGCCATGGAATGGATATCCGATAGCCCATTCGGTCCTGTAAACGAGGTTAGAACTGGCCGTGGCGACCGTCACCAGCAGCAAATCGTGCCGCCCCTGACTGGGCTTCTTTCTGCTTGGCTTCTTCGGCGCAAACGGTCTCAAAATGGATCGCCTCGGCCTCGGATTTACCTTCCTGATGGTACAGGCTCTGGCGATCCGACAGCATCGCCGTTTGTGGAAATTGTGAGATTTTAAGGGCGAGCTCCTCGGCTTCTTTACGCGCGTTTCCGGCAGAGACGACCCGGCTTACAAGACCCATGGTGAGGGCTTCGTCCGCCGTGACTGCCCGACCGGTCAACATCATGTCGAGCGCCGGCCCCCGTCCAACAATGCGCGGCAAACGGACTGTGGTCCCATCGCTCATCGGCACGCCCCAGCGCCGCGAAAAAATACCAAAAATGGCGGTTTCCTCGGCAATGCGAATATCGCAGTAAAGCGCCAGCCCCAAGCCACCGGCGCAGGCATGCCCTGCTACGGCGGCAATCAGCGGTTTTGACAGCGGTGCATGAAAGGGCCCTTCAGGATGTCCGGCCCAAGCCTTGTAGTCCACCCGTGTCGCGGCCTCCTTCAAATCGGCGCCAGCGCAAAACGAGCCGCCCGCGCCAGTAACGACTGCCACCCGCTGTTCATCGTCCGCATCGAACGCCTTGAAAGCGGCGGCAAGCATCTCGGTACTTTCCTGATCGAGAGCGTTTTTCACCGCCGGCCGGTTCAGGATGATCGTGGTTACAGGGCCGTTTCTTTCTGTAATTATTTTTATCGTTGCCATGGCTTCCGTCCCGTCATGTATCAAAGCTTAGCCCCTGGGGAGGCAAGTTCTTATGATCTTAAGGGATAATCCGGATCAGCACGAAAGGATTTTTTGGCACACCACCGCGCAGGTGCCCTGAGAGAAAATGACAGAAAACTGCGGCATCTCCCTTTGGATGGGGAAATGCGGTCCGGCCGATATTGGACAGGCGTTTTGAGCCCGCGTCAGTTTAGCCGTTTAGTAATAAAGCCGTCTTCCGCCGGGTATTTCCTCTTTATAGAGGCCTCGGCGGCTTTGACGTCCTGGGCTTCGATCTCGAATAAACAGGGGGCTGCCCAGCGTTCCGAAATGAGAGGATGTTCCCGGTTGTCCTGAACTGCGTCCCGAACATCGGCGTTGTAGACGGAAAATATATATGCACTCATGGTAAACTCAGCTTTTAGTTACGTTTTTATTTCCGATAGCGTCGGCGACCCCAACAACCCGGTTGCCGCCGGACACCGCCATCAGAATTACCCAATAATGATATAATGGCTTTTCAGCAAAAATTGTATATTTCCGACCTTTTTTACCGGCATTTCCGCCATTTTATCCCGAATTCTCTTTTTTTCAGGCTATGCCGTCTTTCTGCTTTGGTAATCGGCAGTGATTTTGAGGGCATGCTTTATAACTTTTTCGGTGACGGGGTTGTAGGGTTCGCTCAGAAACGAGGCTGTGAATTTAAGGCTTGGCGGGGTCCATTCGCACTGGATTTCCAGAAGCTCCCCCCGGGCCAGTTCCCCGGCAATCATTTTCCGGGGCAGGGCCGCAACCCCAATGCCATCGAGTGTCATCCTGAGAATTGCGGCAAGACTGCTGCAGGGGAAAAGGCGTGGCGGAAATTCCGCGCTCTTGCGAAGTT
Source organism: Sneathiella sp. (assembly GCF_041689005.1). Taxonomy (GTDB): domain Bacteria; phylum Pseudomonadota; class Alphaproteobacteria; order Sneathiellales; family Sneathiellaceae; genus Sneathiella. Next base: position 73,584 of record NZ_JBDNHC010000145.1, on the reverse strand, counting down.
CCCGCCGAAGACTGACATAGGGCCGGGTATTCTCTGCATAGGTAAGCAGCGGATAAACGGATAATTCGTTCAAGGTTATCTTGTGTTTCGGCGGGATGCCAATCACCGGCGAAGCCACCCAGATCAATTCAAATTCAATGAGATCATAATTTTCAATCTGCATATCTGATAGCGGACCCATCAGAAAGGCAAAATCGAGAGATCTGTCCGTAAGCCGTTCCTGTAAATTAAGCGAGGTATCAACGACAATCGAAATATCGATTTCAGGGAACTTTCCATGGACACCCGAAATAAATTCCGGCAGCCATGTATGAACGATTGCTTCCGTCACACCAAGGCGCAACAGGCCGGACAACTCCTCGTTACGGCCAATGCGGTCTACCAACAGGGTTGAGCTGCGCAGAAGTTTTTCAGCATAGGGAATTAACTCGAGACCCTTCGGGGTTAAGCGGATGAAACTGGTGTCGCGCTCAAACAGGCGAACGCCAAGGGTCTTTTCCAGTTTTGCAACGCGCGAGGAGATAGCCGGCTGGGTTGTATGCAATTTCTCAGCAGTTTTCCGGAAGTTGCGTAAAGACGCAACCCAAAGGAATGTTTCGAGCTGGACCAAGCTGATGTTTTTTGAGGTCATAAGTAAAGCATATTACTTTACCAGATAATATAAAGAATAATTTATGGGAAACGGGTTGAAAGGCCTCCTAAGTGACAGCATTAATTCCAGTGGTAGAAAAACTATTTCTTTCGTTGATGAGTAGCTTTCGTTATGCTTGCGCGAAGAATTCAACCTATTCGACATCATAAAATCAAGAAGGAAATAGTAATGTCCGCAGCTCCTGCTCCTACTCGCGAAGACTGGCTGAAACTGGAAGGGGAAATTTCCATCCGCAACAAGGCCTTTATCAATGGAGACTACGTCGACGCCGCTTCGGGCAAGACATTTGACTGTATCAGTCCGGTAGACGGCCGAATTTTAACGCAAGTTGCGGCCTGCGATGTTGAAGATGTCAATCGGGCGGTAACCTCCGCGCGCGCGGTATTCGAGAGTGGCGCCTGGTCTCGTGCGGCCCCGGCCAAGCGCAAAGCTGTCCTGCAGAAATTTGCCGGACTGATCATGAAAAACCGCGACGAGCTTGCGTTGCTGGAATGCCTTGATATGGGCAAACCGGTGAAATGGGCCGGCGCCGTTGATGTCCCGGGAGCGGCAGGGTGTATCTCCTGGTATGCCGAAGCGATTGACAAGCTCTATGACGAGATTGCGCCAACGGATCGGCGGCGTTCGCTCGCCCTGATTACCCGCGAACCGATCGGCGTTGTCGCCTGTGTTGTTCCGTGGAATTTTCCGCTGTTGATGGGGTCATGGAAGTTTGCCCCGGCTCTTGCCGCTGGCAACAGCGTTATCCTGAAACCCGCCGAACAGTCGCCGCTGACCGCGCTGCGCATTGCCGAACTCGCCATTGAGGCGGGTATTCCCGCCGGTGTTTTCAATGTGCTTCCCGGATATGGCGAAACCGCTGGTCAGGCGCTTGGACGTCATATGGATGTTGATGCGATAGCCTTTACCGGCTCAACGGAGGTCGGCAAGTTCTTCATGCGCTATTCCGGCGAAAGCAACTTAAAAGCGGTTGGTCTCGAATGCGGGGGGAAAAGCCCGAGCCTGGTGCTGGCCGATGCCGACCTCGATCTCGCGGCGAAAAAGATCGCCATGGGCATTTTCTTCAATCAGGGCGAAGTCTGCACGGCAGCGTCCCGTCTCGTGGTGCAGGACAGCATCAAGGATGAATTGATGGAAAAGATCGCTAATGTTGCCAAGACCCTGCAACCTGCCGATCCCCTGAATGCCAAAACCGTTGTCGGCGCCATGGTTGACAAGTCGCAGACGGACCGGGTGATGGGGTATATCAATAAAGGTCAGGAAGAGGGGGCCAAACTCTATTACGGCGGCAAGCAGGTTCTGCAGGAAACCGGCGGCTTCTATATTGAGCCGACGATTTTCGATAATGTCTCCAATGACATGACCATTGCGCGCGAGGAAATTTTTGGCCCCGTTATCAGTGCCATCACCTTCAAGGATATGGAGGATGGCCTCAAGATCGCCAATGACAGCATCTATGGACTGGCGGCGTCGGTCTGGACGCGGGATATCTCCAAGGCGCATCAGATGGCGCAGGCGTTGCGCGCCGGAACCGTCTGGGTCAACACCTATGATGACGTGGATATGTCAACGCCGTTTGGCGGCTACAAGCAGTCCGGAAATGGCCGCGACCGGTCGATCCACGCGCTTGATAAATATACCCAGTTGAAAACAACCTGGATCAATATTGCCTGATCGATGGCTGAATAAAAAAACAAAAACAGGGAATTAGAAAATGAAGAGCTACCAATTCGAGGAGTATGGCGCAGCGCTGGTTGAAAATACCGGCGAGGCGCCCAGCCCGAGTGGTGATGAAGTTCTTATGAACGTCACCGCCTGCGGGGTTTGCCATAGCGATATTCATATATGGGAGGGGCATTTTAATCTCGGCAATGACAAGCAGCTTGATATCCGGGGTAGCCGTGAGTTGCCATTCACCCTTGGCCATGAAATCGTCGGTACGGTGGAGGCCGTTGGCGAGAATGTGACCGATGTCAAAGTCGGGGACAAGCGCGTTGTCTATCCGTGGATCGGCTGCGGAAAATGCGCGATCTGTGCCTCGGGAGAGGAGCAGCTTTGCAGTCGGCCCCGTCAGCTTGGCATCGATGTGGCGGGCGGATATTCCGACACCCTGATTGTGCCGCATTCGCGCTATTTGCTCGATTATGGGTCCCTTCCGAAGGAACTGGCCTGCACCTATACCTGTTCGGGACTGACGGCCTATAGCGCGCTCAATAAAGTGAAATCTCGTAGCGACGGCGGCAAGCTACTCATCATTGGGGCAGGAGGCGTCGGACTGGCGGCGATGGCAATTGCCAAATCTGTCACTGATGCGAAAATCTATATTGCCGATATTGATCCGGCAAAACGCGAGGCCGGCATAAAGGCGGGCGCGGTTGATGCCATTGACCCGTCTGATCCGGCGGCCTTCAAGTCCTTCATGGGCATGACCGGCGGCGGCGTAAATGCCACCATCGATTTTGTCGGCGCTGAAAGCACCGCCGGTTTCGGAGCCAAGGTTCTGGCCAAGGGCGGGAAGCTGGTGATTGTTGGCTTGTTCGGGGGCAGTTTCTCAATGCCGCTGCCGATGTTCCCGATTAAGGCGATGTCGGTGGAGGGAAGCTACGTGGGCAATCTTCAGGAAATGGCGGACCTGATGGAACTGGCGAAAGCGGGCAAACTGAGCGAGCTTTCGATTACCCCGCGCGAGATGAAGGAGGCCAATAATACCCTCGAGGATCTTCGTGCCGGAAAAATCGTTGGGCGGGTCGTGCTGCAAAGCTGACATGATCCTCTGCAGGCAATAAAAAGGCGGCCCGGAAGCCACCTTTTTGTTTTTAACTTTTATGAAGTCTAGTGGACCGGACCACCGATTTCCATGTCGATCAGCTCATTGACGACACGTAGCAATTCGATACAGGCATAGAGGTCTTCTTCGGCCTGACTGTTGTCGCGGAGCAGCTGCGCTTCATTGCGGAGCATATCAACCGCATTTTCTCCTTGCTGCATAAGCAGGCTATGGGCCGTGCTGTATAGATCAATAGCCGTATCCGGGTGCAATTCGATTACATTCATCATGGTGCTGTTTCCTGGGGGCCTATGCCCTACATTTCCGATAAGCGCCAATTTTAGATAAAATGTCTTAAAAGATGATTAAGGCCGCCCGGAACGGAGGAAATTCCCTAAAACGGCAAATCGACGGCGTGGGTGAGGAACCGCATGAACGGGGTCGCCTTTTGAAAGGCATCATCGACTTCCTCGATAAACCCGGGAGTGGTGATTTTTGACACCAACCGGATCTGGTGTGTGATGAAATGGGTTTTCCGTTTCAGATCCACAATATTCGGATGATCGGTCGAATATCCCTTGGGGGGGCGTTTAAGGGTGTCTCCGCGGATATTGACAAAAGTTTTCACAAAATCCGGATCCTGCTTAATCGCGTTCCAGCGTTCGGGATCATCATTAATTGCATGGCGGATCTTGGCTAATACGGGAGCGGGGGCAAGATACACGCCGCCGCCAAAGCGGACTTCATCGGGGGCAATATGGACGTAAAAGCCCGGCGCATGCGCATCCCGTCCGGCCTGATGACGAAACTGGCAGGCGAGATGCTCCTTATAGGGGCGGGGGTCGCGCGAGAAGCGAACGTCGCGATAGATACGAAACATAGACCCGCCGTTGGGCCGTGGATCGGCAACAAAGGCTGGCGCAATTGCATCGAGCCGTGGTCCCATTGCCTCAATAAAATCCGCCATCGGATAAACAACGACGTCCTTATAGCGCTGCTTGTTTTTGGCGAACCAGTCCCGGCTGTTATTGGCCTTCAACTCCTCATAAAAGCGGAGCAGGTCTTTTGGGAATCCCGGAAAATTTGACGTCATTATTCCATCTTCGGCAGAGGGTTAGATGTTTCGCAGGTCGACAACGCGCTTGGCCTTGCCGAGAGAGCGTTCGACCGAACCGGGCTCACATATGTCTATAGCGGCGCTGATGCCAAGAATGCCCTTTATCCGATGTTGTAGTTCGGTTGCTATCGCGGGGCTCGCCTCAGCGGTGATCGCTCGCTCCACCCGGACCGAGAGGCTATCAAGCGCCCCTTCGCGCCGAACCTCCAGAACATAATGAGCGGTCAGGCCCTTGGTCTGAACAACCAGCTCTTCGACTTGTGACGGAAAGAGGTTGACGCCGCGGATGATTAGCATGTCATCTGTGCGTCCGGTGATTTTTTCCATCCGCCGCATGGATCGGGCGGTCCCGGGGAGTAGGCGGGACAGGTCGCCGGTTCGATAACGGATGACAGGAAAGGCCTCCTTCGTGAGGGTAGTAAAGACAAGCTCACCTTTCTCCCCGTCGGGCAGAACCGCTCCCGTTTCGGGATCAATGATTTCGGGGTAAAAGTGATCCTCCCAAAGGACAGGGCCATCCTTTGCCTCAAGGCACTCGCTGGCAACCCCGGGGCCCATCACTTCCGACAGCCCGTAAATATCGAGTGCGTCAATATCAAAGCGCTCCTCGATCTCGCGGCGCATGGCTTCCGACCAGGGTTCGGCCCCAAAGATACCTGCTTTCAGCGGTGAGGTTCGGGGATCAAGGCCCTGACGCTCAAATTCGTCGGCAATCGCCATCATGTATGACGGCGTGACCATGATGATGTCAGCACCGAAATCGTTTATGACTTGCACCTGCCGTTCGGTCTGGCCGCCAGACATGGGAACGACGGTGCAGCCGAGCCGCTCGGCGCCATAATGGGCGCCAAGCCCGCCGGTGAACAGGCCATAGCCATAGGTGACATGGATGGTATGGCCGCGGCGTCCGCCCGCCGCACGGATGGAGCGCGCGACCAGATCTGCCCAATTGTTGATATCCTTTTGCGTATAGCCGACCACGGTCGCCCGGCCCGTGGTGCCGGAGGACGCATGAAGCCGGACGACGTCCGATTTAGGAACCGCAAACATCCCGAACGGGTAATTATCGCGAAGATCCTGCTTTTCGCAAAACGGGAATTTACCCAGATCGTCAAGGGACTTGAAATCATCAGGATGAACGCCTGCTGCCTCAAAACGGGAGCGAAACAGAGGCACATTGCCATAGGCATGGGCAAGGCTCCATTTCAGGCGTTCAATTTGCAAAGCCGTAATTTCATCGCGGCTGGCGATCTCGATGGGGTCAAGTTCGTCCCTTGACGGTGGGTTCAGGCGCATTTCACCTCCCTGGACTATACGCGCTCGATCACAGTTGCAATGCCTTGGCCGACGCCGATGCACATGGTGCAAAGGGCGTAACGCCCACCGCTCCGGTGGAGCTGGTACATGGCGGTTGTGATCAGCCGGGCACCGGACATGCCAAGCGGATGGCCAAGGGCGATGGCACCGCCGAGGGGATTGACACGCGGATCGTCATCTTTCAACCCAAGCTCGCGCATGACGGCAAGGCCTTGGGCGGCGAAGGCTTCGTTAAGCTCGATCACATCCATATCATCAATACTGAGCCCAAGGCGGGCAAGCAGCTTCTGGCTGGCGGGGGCGGGACCCATTCCCATAATACGCGGAGGTACGCCGGCCGTCGCCGCGCCAAGAACACGGGCCTTGGCCGTTAAGCCATATTCCGCGATCGCCTCCTCGGACGCCAGCAGGAGGGCGCAGGCGCCGTCATTGACGCCGGAGGCATTGCCAGCGGTCACAGATCCGCCAGCCCGGAAAGGGGCCTTCAAGGCCGCGAGCTTTTCAAGGCTGGTTGCCCTTGGGTGCTCATCCCGGTCAACAATGATAGGATCGCCTTTACGCTGGGGAATGCTGACGGGGATAATCTCATCATCGAAGGAGCCATTGGCTTGCGCGGCGGCGGCCTTCTCCTGACTGCGGAGCGCGAACAGGTCCTGGTCCTCGCGCCGTATCTGGTAGTCCTCGGCGACATTCTCGGCGGTTTCCGGCATTGAATCCGTACCATATTCCTCCCGCATTTTCTTGTTCACGAAACGCCAGCCGATGGTGGTGTCGAAAATCTCGGCTTTGCGGTCAAACGGCGTTGTTGCCTTGCCCATGACGAAGGGCGCGCGGCTCATGCTCTCAACCCCGCCGGAGATACCAAGCATGGCCTCCCCGATCATGATCTGACGGGCGACAGTGGCGGTCGCATCCATGCCCGAGCCACAAAGCCGGTTGATGGTGGCACCAGAAACGGTATCCGGCAGGCCTGCGAGCAGTGAACTCATCCGCGCCACGTTGCGATTGTCTTCTCCCGCCTGATTGGCATTGCCGAAAATAACGTCATCGACCTTTTCCCAGTTGACGGACGGATTGCGCTCCATCAGCGCCCTTATCGGGATGGCGCCAAGATCATCCGGGCGGACCGCAGACAAGCTGCCGCCGTAGCGTCCGATGGGGGTTCTGATGGCATCACAAATATACGCGTTTTTCATTCTTCTTCTTTCTGTGTTAGTCCGGGGATCATCTGTCCCTTGATTGTGTGAGAATTGCCGCGGAATAAGGCAACCTTTTGTCCGCTTTCATTCTCGAGGGTGATATCGTAAATACCGGTCCGACCGGTCCTTGATACTTCAACAGCCGTTGCCGTCAATAGGGAATCGGGGGCGGTGGCCGCCAAAAAGCTGATCTGTGCGGCTTGCGCGACCGTATTTTGATTATAGGCATTACAGGCGTAGGCGAAGGCCGTATCCGCCAGCGTGAAAATATACCCGCCATGGCATATCCGGTGCCCGTTGAGCATATAATCCATGACGCGCATGCTCATGACTGCCCACCCGGGTCCGATATCCTTTAACGCGATGCCAAGATGCTGTGCCGCTGTGTCCTTTCGGTACATGGTTTCGGCAACGGTTCTGGCAATATAATCGGCCGACAGGCCGTCATCGTTATCTGCCATGTCAACGGCCCTTGAACTGTGCTTTCCGCTTGCCAAAAAAGGCGGAAACGCCTTCGGCAAAATCCTCCGTGCGGCCAGCTTCCCGCTGAAGGTCTCGCTCGATATCGAGTTGCTCCTGTAAATTATTTTCGAGGCTGGCATTCATCGCCTTTTTTATCAGGCCATAACCTTTAGTTGGGCCCGCCGCCATCCTTGCCGCCAGACTTTCCGCCGCGGGCATCAGCTCTTCATCGGGATAAACTTTCCAGATCAGGCCCATCCGCTCGGCCTCTTCCGCAGGAATTTTATCGCCCAGCATCGCGAGACCCATCGCCTTTCCCATACCCGCAAGACGCGGCAGGAAAAAGGTGCTGCCCGCATCGGGCACGAGTCCGATATGGCAGAAGGCCTGAAGGAAACTAGCCGATTTTGCCGCGAGAACAATATCTGCCGCGAGCGCCAGGCTCATACTGGCCCCGGCGGCAATGCCGTTGACGGCACAGATGACCGGTTTATCGAGATTTCTGATGAAGGTGATCAGGGGATTATAATCCTTCTGTAGTGTCTCGCCCGCATCGAATTCACCGTCCGCTGACATGCTGTCAGCAGATAAATCGGCTCCCGCGCCGAACGCCCGGCCCGCGCCAGTAATCAATATGCAACGCACGTCATCTTTTTTAAGGATCGGCATAATGTCCCGTATTTCACGGTGCATTTCATCACTGAAGCTGTTCAGCTTTTCCGGACGATTGAGGATGATCTTTGCAACACCGTTCTCAACAACAAAGTCGATTGTCGTATAAGCCATTTTCCCCGTTCTTTCTTTTAATCATTGACGGCATATCATTGCCCAAGATTAGCGGAATAACAAACGGGATGTTTATTTTTTTTGAGCATACGCAAAAAACTGACAACCAGTCAGAGGTAACACTCATTGGCAGAACGAAATTTGAGGAGACTGGTTAAAGCTATCCGGTGGCTTCAAGGCTTGACTGCATATGCTTTACTCGGTTGCGCCCGCTATTTTTCGCCAAATATAACGCTTCGTCCGCTCGATTGATGAGGGATCCTGCATCTTCACAAGGTGCATACAGCGCCACACCGAAGGACATTGTAATTTTTCCGACAGCATCACCGGTGGAGCGTTTTACAAGCTTTTTAGCGGAAACTGCGACGCGCAGGTCATTTGCGATATCGACCGCTGTACTAAGCTCCGTATTGGGAAGGATAATGCCGAATTCCTCACCGCCATATCTTGCAGCCGTAGCCATCCTGCCAATACCGCCATTCAATGTGTTTGCAACCAGTTTGAGCACTTGATCGCCAAAGGGATGGCCATGCTTGTCATTGAAATTTTTAAAATGATCTATATCCGACATAATCAGACAAAGTTGGGTATCTGTCTCCTGCGATTTCGTGATCCCCTTCGTAAGTTCGGTATCAAAGGCCTTGCGATTGGCAATTCCTGTCAATGTGTCCGTAAGCGCTTCTTTCTGGACGTCCTGCAGCCGCCGCTTTAGGGCCGCAATCTCCCTGGAGGCAACGTCGAGACCATTTTTAAGCGCATTCGCGCTGTCCGCCATTGCACTTGTCCGGTTGATCACTGCGCCGATTTCCGTTTGCAGTTCCGTCACACTGAGGGTTGCGGCCTTCTCGGAAAAGCCAGATAAATGTTCGCTATATTCCAGGAAATCGGTGGTCGAAATATTGAGGTCACCAATGACATTATCCATAGATTTCTGGACGAGCCGGTTGGTTTCCTGGATGGCCTTGCCTTCTTTTTCAAACGTGAAGAATTCACTATAGATCTGGCGGGCAATTTTTTCGGTGAATGTACCGTTTTCTGCGACGAGCTTGTTTACAGCTCTCATTAAATCAGGATTGGTATCCGTTAGATATTCATACCAGATGGTATAATTCTGTGGAATTTGGCGAATGCGTCGATCTTTCAGCAATGCCATTGCTTTTTCGGCATTTACCTGCACTTTGGCAAAGTCGTTGCTCTGCGTCACGGCTCATTTTCCTCCGGCATAATCAGTACTATTTACAAAATCCTGTTTAAAAACAATAGATAGTAAATGTTACCATAGTGTTAAATTGGTAATGATTATGCTGACCGTAAAATGATGATTATACGCCTAAATATCTGCGTTTGATGTCCTCATTATCCGCGAGAGACGCAGAATCGCCGTTCCAGACGATAGTCCCTTTTTCGATAATGTAATGACGGTCGGCGATGGCGCTGAGAGCCTGTATATTCTTGTCGATCACCAGGATCGACTGGCCTTCGCGCTTCAGGCCGAGAAGGCAGGTCCAGATTTCCTGCCGGATGAGCGGGGCAAGTCCTTCCGTCGCCTCATCCAGAACAAGGAGTTCGGGGTTTGTCATAAGCGCACGGGCAATAGCGAGCATTTGCTGTTCCCCGCCGGAAAGCTGATTGCCCATGCTGTCTTTACGTTCTCTCAATTTAGGAAAAAGTGTCCAGATGGCGGGGAGGGTCCAGCGCGCTGTTCCGGCTGGGCCTCTCGTTGCCGTGGCGATGAGATTTTCCTCAACGCTTAAATTGGGGGAAATCATGCGTCCTTCGGGCACAAGGCCGATTCCCAATTTTGCAATCTTGTAGGGAGGGAGCGCAGTGATATTGATATTTTTGAACTGGATTTCGCCCGCTAGTGCCGGCGTTAGTCCCATGATTGAGCGGACTGTCGTCGTCTTGCCCATTCCGTTTCGCCCCATCAGCGTAACGACCTCGCCTTGCCCAACCGACAATGACATATCAAAGAGAACCTGGCTTTGGCCATAGCAGGTATCAACGGACTTAAGCTCCAGCATCGCCTAGCCCTCCTCGCCGAGATAGGCCTGACGGACGTCGGCATTATTGCGGATTTCCTCAGGCGTTCCGGTGGCGATTGCCCGACCATAGACGAGCACGGTAATGCGATCGGCAAGGCTGAACACAACATCCATATCATGCTCGATCAGCAGAATGGTATAGTGGTTTTTAAGATCACGCAGCGTCGCCATAAGCTCGGTGCTGTCCTCGGTGGACATCCCGGCCATGGGCTCATCAAGAAGTAACAGGCGCGGGCGGGTGGCCAGCGCGACCGCAATCTCGAGCTGCCTCTGTTCGCCGTGGCTGAGAGATGAGACGCGACGGTCCTTGCTCGTCTCTAGCCCCATTTGTAGCAGGATATCCAGCGCTGGGTGGGTCAAGGCATCGTTCTCTGCGGCTTTTTTCCAGAAACGGAAGGAATGGCCCTTATGGGCCTGAACCGCCAGCATGACGTTCTCCAAAGCCGTAAAATCCTGAAACAGGGAGGTTATCTGGAAAGAGCGGGCAAGACCGATACGGGAGCGTCCTGCCTCGGTCAGCCGGCGGAGGTTTCTGTTATCGAACGACATCGAACCGCCATCCGACGAAATCTCTCCGGTCAACTGCTTGATGAGGGTTGTTTTGCCCGCCCCGTTGGGACCGATAATCGCATGCAATTCCCCCGTGCGGATCGTCAGTGACAGCTCATCGCTTGCCAGTATACCGTCATAGCGCTTAACCAGATTTTCGACGATGAGGAGATCAGGCGCCGTCATGGTTTTTCCTTGCGCCGGGAAGAAAACTGTCGATCCCGTTCCGGGCGTAGAGCACGACGAAAATCAAAAGCGGACCGAAAATGAGTTGCCAATATTCCCCGACGCTTAAACCCCCAATGGTCAGAGGAATAGAAGACAGCAATTCCTCCAGCATGACAAAGGCTATAGCGCCATAGAGAGGGCCGAACAAATTTCCGATGCCGCCGAGCACGATCATGATGATCAGATCACCGGAGCGGGTCCAGTGCAGGATGCTTGGACTGACAAAATCGCTGAGGTTGGCCATCAGAAAGCCAGCATATCCGGCGATGGTGCCGGCGATAACGAAAGCGACAAGCCGGTATTTATAGGGCGAAAAGCCAATGGCGCGCATGCGGGCTTCGTTGGATCTGCTGCCGCGGATGACGGCGCCAAATTCGGAGCCGATGAGCCGGTGCATGAAATACAGCACGAAAACAAGGGAAAAGAAAATGAGGTAATAAAGGCTTTTTTCGTCGTTCAAGTCGATCAGGCCAAGCATATCGCTCCGGGCGTAAATAGTGAGACCGTCATCCGCGCCGTAGGTCTCAATGCCGACCGCCGTGAAATACAGCATCTGTGAAAAGGCCATAGTGATCATGATGAAATAGACGCCGTGGGTTCGAAGACTGATAGCTCCAATAATCAAGGCAATCAGCGCGGACGCCAGCAACGCCGCAATGAGTTGGACATAGCCGTTTAACATCCAGTCGATACCGTCCTCGAACGCATGAAAGGCTCCGATGCCGACGACATAGGCACCGATGCCGATATAGGCGGCATGACCAAAGCTGACCATACCGCCATAGCCGATTAACAGGTTCAGGCTGGTCGCTGCTATCGCCAGGATCAGGATGCGGGAGGTGAGGCCGGTATAAAAACTGTCGCCCATCCAATCAGTAAGAAAGGGGAGGGAGCCGAGAAACACAAACAGGATGGTGTTAATAATGCCCCGCGTCGTCAATTTCATCTGCCCACTCCCTTTGGCGGAAATAGACCTTGCGGTTTGATCGCCAGAACCAGCGCCATGAGCAGGTATATCAGCATGGAAGAAATCGCCGGGGCCGCCGTTGCGGCACTGTCATCGGACAGAATTAATCTCAGGATCTCCGGCAGAAAGGACCGTCCGACCGTATCGATAAGCCCGACAATAATGGCAGCGATAAAAGCACCCTTGATAGAGCCGATGCCGCCGATCACAATCACTACCAGCGTCAGGATCAAAATGCTCTCGCCCATCCCGATTTCAACGGAGAGGATCGGCCCGGCCATCAACCCGGCGAGCCCGGCGAGTGCTGCCCCAAGCCCGAATACCAGCGTGAACAGCAGCTTGATATTGATGCCAAGTGCGCCGATCATTTCGCGGTTGCTGGCCCCCGCGCGGATGAGCATCCCGAGCCGCGTCTTCGAGACGATGTAGTAGAGGAGCGCCGCGACAAGACAGCCAACAACGATGATGGCAAGCCTGAATGTCGGGTAGGGGGCGCCCGGAATGATTTCGACGGTCTGGTTCAAAAAGGCGGGGAGCGGGATGCTGAGCCCGATCGGACCCCAGATCAGGCGCGTGGCCTCGTTGAAAAACAGGATCAGGCCGAAAGTCGCCAGCACCTGATCAAGATGATCGCGGGCGTAAAGACTGCGGAGCGCGATAACCTCGACAACGATGCCGAGCAGGAAGACAGCCGGAAGCGTCAGCACCGCCCCGATCAGGAACGATCCGGTCCAGCCAGTAAACGTCGCACAGAAATACGCTCCCATCATATAGAGCGATCCATGGGCGAGATTTATCATGTCCATTATACCGAACACCAGGGTCAGCCCGGCGGCCAGCAAAAACAGCAACAGGCCAAGCTGGAACCCGTTAAGCACCTGTTCCAGCATCAACAACCAGTTCATGGGATCGCCCTAAAAATCATAAGGATACTTATGGAAAGGCGCGTAACACCCCCGGCATTACGCGCCATCTCCCTTTTATCGAAGCGTGACGGAGACGCCAATTACTTCATGTTGCATTCGCTGGCGTATGGATCCTGATGGTTCTCATAAACCGTTGAAACGATCCTGGTGGTGTAATCACCGTTTTCGTCTTTAACCACTTCCCTCAGGTAAAAATTCTGGATGGGAAAGTGATTATTGCCAAACTTGAAGTCACCCCGAATGCTTTTGAAGTCTGCTTCCTTAAGGGCAGCGCGCACGGCGTCATGATCGCTGAGGTCTCCCTTGACCTTCTCGACGGCACTGTTGATCAGCATGATGGAATCATAGGATTGTGCACCGTAATGGCTTGGGTAATGACCATATTTCTTACGGAAGTCGGCGACGAATTGCTTGTTCGTCGGGTTATCCAGATCCGGCGACCAGAACAGGGTCATCAAGCTGCCTTCTGCCATTTTTCCAATACGGGGCAGGCTTATGCTGTCAACGGTGAAGGTGGTATATAGTGGCACCGTTGCGGCCAGATCGGATTGCGCATACTGGGTTAGAAACTGCGCGCCATGCTTGCCCGGATAGAAAACAAAAAGGGCGTCCGGCTTGGCCGCGCGGACCTTGGCAAGTTCCGCCGAAAAATCCAGTTGTCCCGGAAATTTCGTCATATCCTTGCCGATGATCTTGCCTTTAAACGTCCGCTCCACGCCGGAAACCATGTTCTTTCCGGCCGCGTAGTTCGGCGCCATGATATAAAGATTCTTGATTCCACGCTGATTCAGGACTTCCCCCATGGCCATGGTTGTCTGGTCATTCTGCCAGGAAGTGGAAAAGAAATTCTCGTTACAGAGTTTCCCGGCAAGCGCGCTCGGCCCGGCATTGGAGCTGATCAGAAAGGTATCATTGTCGACCGCACTTTTATAGGAGGCCATGAGGACATGGCTCCAGATATACCCGGCGACGAAATCGACATTGTCCTTTTTGACGAGCTTGTCGGTTTTCTGCTTGCCGATTTCCGGCTTGAACGCGTCATCTTCATAGATGACTTCAATATCCTTGCCGGCCATTTTGCCGCCAAGGTGTTCAACCGCGAGATCCACGGATTCTCGCATGTCCTTGCCGATGGCGCCTGCGCCCGTCGTTAATGTAGTGACAAAGCCGATTTTTATCGTATCCGCGGCGGTGGCCATTGCCGGCACGCCCAGCAAGGCGACGGCGGAAACGAGACTGATTAGTTTCCTGTTCACAATTAATACTCCCTGTGCTGTATCGAAGCGATGTTCACTCGCTTCGTTTTCAAAAGCAGCCGACAGATTAGGGAATTTTGAAGCGGGAGCAAAGGATTAGTTTCGCGAAAGCGGCATGTTTCATGGAAAAAGGAGGTAGCTATCCGAAGGCTTTGAAGGTTATCATGGTAAATGTATCCTTGATGTTGCCCAGCGTCTGAATCTGTTCATTGACGAAATGGCCAATGTCCTGATCATCATCAAGATAACATTTCATCATCAGGTCATATTGCCCGGAGATTGAATAGACCTCGGACACATGCTCCACCGTCTCAACCGCCTGCGCCGCCACGTCATAGGCCTTGCCAAGCTCGCATTTCACCATGACAAAAATTGTTTTCATAGATGATCCTTTCTTTTGCGCCGGACAGTTTCAAAAATCCGGAACAACCATGAGTCTACGAATTTAAAGGTCGATTGGAAACAAAAAAGGCTTCTAAAAAAGAAGCCTTGATGCCGGGTTACTTTTCCGCCGATTTTCGGAATGGTATCTTGAAAAAGGCAGGCACATTATCGCCAAGTCCGACGACCTGTGAATTGTCATCATCATTGGTATGGCGGGCACGATGCGGCTTTTGCGCTGTTTGCCGTCGATTATTCTGTGGTTCTGGCGTTTCAGAGGTATCAGGAGTGGGAGCCGGCTTTTTCTTCGGCCGCGCCGCGCGAGGTTCTTCCGTGCGAGCTGCCTCCCTTTTGGGAGCACTGCTGCGTGACCGGTTTTGCCGGGACCGCGGGCTCTTTTTCTCTCTTTCCTCAATCTGAGAGGCTTCCTCGGCAATCTTGTCCATGCCCTCAAGGGTCAGCTCGGGGATTTTCATCCCGACCAGTTTGTATATAGCCTCCAGATACTTGGAATCGCTTTTCGTGGCAATGGTATAGGCATGGCCCTCCATTCCGGCGCGTCCGGTCCGGCCGATCCGATGGATATAATCCTCGGCATGGGAAGGAACATCATAGTTGAAGACATGGCTGACCGAACTTACATCGATACCGCGGGCCGCAACATCTGAGCAGACGAGCAGCTTGATGTCACCATTCTTGAATTTTTCAAGGGTTTCCATACGGTGGCTCTGGCTCAAATCGCCATGTAAGGCACCGGCATTAAAGCCGTGTTTCTCCAGCGAGCCTAGAAGAATATCAACATCTTTCTTGCGGTTACAGAAAATGAAGGCGGTTTTAACCTCTTCGCGTTTCAGCAACTGGCGCAAAGCCGGTCGTTTCTCAGCCTTTTGAACCGTAATCATTCCCTGAGTCACGGTCGCCGCCATCGATGTGGGCGGAGACACGGCAACTTCTTTCGGGTTGATCAGGAATTTGTCAGCGAGCTTGCGCATTTCCTTCGACATGGTGGCCGAAAAGAACAGGGTCTGCCGGAGAGGAGGCATGAGGGAGACGATCCGCTCGACATCGGGAATGAAGCCCATGTCCATCATCCGGTCGGCCTCGTCGATCACCAGCGTCTTTACACCGTTAAGCAGGACCTTGCCGCGCTCGACATGATCAAGCAGCCGTCCCGGAGTTGCGATCAGGACATCCACGCCCTTGTCGAGTTTAGCATCCTGGTCGGAAAAGGAGACGCCACCGATGAGCAGCGCCATCGAGAGCTTGCTGTATTTTCCGTAATTTTCAAAATTGTCGGCAACCTGTGCCGCCAGTTCCCGCGTCGGCTCGAGAATGAGCGAGCGGGGCATTCTGGATTTCGCCTGTCCGGAGGCGAGAATGTCAATCATCGGCAGGGTAAAGCCAGCCGTTTTGCCAGTGCCCGTCTGCGCAGTCCCGAGGACATCGCGGCCCATAAGGACATAAGGAATGGCTTTTTCTTGTATGGGAGTGGGGGTGTCGTATCCGGAGTCCCCAACCGCTTTTAATACTTCCGGGCTCAAGCCGAGATCTGCAAAATTCATATAAAAAGAACTACCGTTCATAAAAAGGATAAATAATGTCCGTAAAAACAAAGCGCAATTTATTGAATTAAAGCACCCTGTCAAATGTTTCCTGCGATTTTTCTAATAATCCAGGAAGCTATTGGCGTATTACACATAATTAAAAGGTTTTCAAGTTACCAGTTCTCAAACCGGCGGCGAACCTGTAGAAATAATTAAAGTGTCACATACGTCTTGGCCGGTATTTTACAACAAACTGGATTAAAATGACAGAAAAACATTCGCTCGTTCTGGTTCCCGGTCTTTTATGTACACAGGATCTCTGGCGGGACCAGATTACAGGCCTTGCTGATACCGCCAATATCACGGTTGCCGATCATACGCAGGATGACGCCATGCCCGCAATCGCCCGGCGGATACTGGAAACAGCGCCGCCAAAATTTGCCCTCGCGGGATTGTCCATGGGCGGCTGCGTCGTGCTTGAAATGATGCGTCAGGCGCCGGAGAGGGTAACGCATCTTGCCATCCTGGATTCCCGCGCTCTTTCGGATTCTGAGGCTGAGCGCCAAAAACGGCTTGATTTTATTAATCTTGTCGAGCGGGGATCGGCCTTCAAGGGCGTGACCCGGAGCTTACTGCCGATCCTGATTCATCCCTCGCGTCTGACGGATGAGGATCTGGTCACGCGGATTTTCAAGATGGCCGAAGAGACCGGCAAAGGGGCCTTTATCCGTCAGGAACGGGCTTTACTTACACGGGAAAATCTTTGGGAAACGCTAAAGGATATCACCTGCCCGACCCTGGTACTGACGGGCGCCGAAGACCTGCTGATCCCGGCGTCGATCCAGCGCGAAATGGCGGTGGAAATCCCGACGGCACAATATGTCGAGATACCGGAATGCGGCCATCTTTCAACAATGGAAGTGCCGGACAAAACCACCGAATACCTGCGTCATTGGCTACAAAGACGCTAACAGGCCGCTAAACGTCGATATCCTCGACAAAGCGGGCATTTTCCTGAATGAAGGAGAATCGGAGCTCCGGTCGCTTGCCCATCAGGCTTTCAACACGGTCGGCGGTTTCGCCAAACTCCTCCATCGGAACCTCAACTTTCAGCAGAACGCGCTTATCTGGGTTCATGGTCGTTTCCTTCAGCTGTGCTGGCGGCATCTCGCCGAGCCCCTTGAAACGGCTGATGTCGATCTTTCCACGCCCTGAAAATTCACTTTCCATCAGCCGGTCCTTATGGGCGTCATCCATGGCATAGTGGGTCTTTCCACCCTGCGACAGACGATAGAGCGGGGGCTGCGCAAGATAGAGATGCCCATCGGTGATGAGCTGGCGCATTTCACGGTAGAAGAAGGTCATCAGGAGTGAGGCGATATGCGCCCCGTCGACATCGGCGTCAGTCATGATGATCACCTTGTCGTAGCGTAAATCTTCGTTCCTGTATTTGTCGCGGAGGCCACAGCCAAGCGCCTGAACCAGATCCTTCAGCTCCTGATTGGCCTTGATCTTGTCAGCCCCGGCGGAGGCGACGTTGAGAATTTTACCGCGTAAAGGAAGAATGGCCTGGGTTTTCCGGTTGCGTCCCTGCTTGGCCGAGCCACCGGCGCTGTCGCCTTCGACGATAAAGATTTCTGTACCCTCGCGGCCATTCTGGCTGCAATCAGCGAGCTTTCCGGGAAGGCGGAGCCGGCTGGTCGCGGTTTTTCGGCTTGTTTCCTTTTCCTGCCGGCGGCGGAGTCTTTCCTCGGATTTGTCAATCACCCAGCCAAGCAGGTTATTGGCCTGATCCGGCGCTCCAGCAAGCCAGTTGTCAAAATGATCCTTGATGGCGAGATCGACAATGCGGCTCGCCTCAGTCGTTGTCAGCCGTTCCTTGGTCTGGCCCTGAAACTGTGGATCTGGGATAAAGACCGAGAGTACCGCTGAGGCGCCCGAGAGAACATCCTCCGCAGTAATCTGGGAGGCCTTCTTGTTATTGATCAACTCCCCATAGGCCTTCAAGCCGCGCAGCAGTGCCCCGCGAAATCCAATTTCATGGGTGCCGCCTTCCGGTGTTGGCACGGTGTTGCAATAGGAATTCAGGAAGGCGATATTATCCGCGGGCCAGGCAATCGCCCATTCGACACGGCCCCGATCGCCATCAATTTCCACACGCCCGGCAAAGGGTTCCTGTGTGACGGTCTGACGGGCTTCCAGCGTTGCATCGAGGAAATCCCGGAGGCCTCCCGGAAAATGCAGGGTGGCTTCTGACGGAGTTTCGTCCTTGATAAGCTCCTCATCACATTTCCAGCGGATTTCGACCCCGCGAAACAGATAGGCCTTGGAGCGGACCATCTTATAGAGCTTGGCCGGGCGCAGGGCGGTTCCAGCCTCAAAAATATCCGGATCGGGATGGAAGCGGATGGAGGTTCCTCGCCGGTTTGGGGCGGCGCCGACTTTTTCGAGCCGGGTTTGGGGAACGCCGCGGGAATATTCCTGCCGCCACAGCTCCTTGTCCCGTGCCACCTCGACCGTCAGGCGGTCCGACAGGGCATTCACCACGGAAACCCCGACGCCATGCAGTCCGCCGGCGGTATGATAAACCTTGTTCGAGAACTTGCCGCCAGAATGGAGGGTGGTCAGGATAACCTCCAGCGCTGATTTGTCTTTAAACTTCGGATGACTGTCGATGGGAATGCCGCGGCCATTATCACGAACGGCGAGCGAGCCGTCGGCCATCAGTTCAACATCGATCCGCGTGGCGAAACCAGCGACGGCCTCGTCCATGGAGTTATCGAGAACCTCGGCCGCAAGATGGTGGCGTGCACGCTCATCGGTGCCGCCGATATACATGCCCGGCCGCATGCGGACCGGCTCCAGTCCTTCGAGGACCTCGATGTCTTTGGCAGAATAATCATTGCTATCGGATTTTGGCTGTTGAAACAGGTCGGACATAAAAATTCACTGACTCAATGGTAACATTTCTGGATAAATTTGATTTTCAGCGGACTGAAAGTGTATAGATTATACTCTTAATTTGCATTGTTTAGAAAGCCCAAAGATTATGACATCTGAATTCCGTGATCCCGTTATCCGTACCGCTCCGATGCCGCGTGAATGCAATAACAATGGCGATATTTTCGGCGGATGGGTGCTGTCGCAAATGGACGTGGCTGGGGGCATCCTGGCGGCAAGGGAGGCACGCGGACGGGTCGCCACCGTCGCGGTCGAGGCGATGACTTTCCATCAGCCTATCAAGGTCGGGGATGTTGTCAGTATTTATGGCGAGATCCAGAAAGTGGGCCGCACTTCGATTTCGGTCAAGCTGACCACAATCGTCGCCCGCAAGCTGGATTCCGAGGAAATCACGGTCACCGAGGGAACCTATATCTTCGTCGCCATCGACGATTTTGGTCGTCCGCGACCTGTCCACCCGGAATCGGCTCAGCCGAAATGAGCTTGGAGCAGTAGAGGTATTAAAAAAGGCTGCCAGTTTCCCGGCAGCCTTTTTTAGTTTCAGCGGCGTTAGTTTAGACGCTGTAATACATGTCGAACTCGACTGGATGCGGTGTATGCTCGTATTTAAAGATATCTTCCCATTTCATGGCGATATAGGCATCGAGCATATCGTCAGTGAAAACACCGCCCTTTTTCAGGAAATCACGGTCCGCATCGAGAGATTCCAGTGCTTCGCGGAAAGAACCGCATACCGTTGGGATGTCCTTCAATTCCTCCGGCGGCAGATCATACAGATCCTTGTCCATAGCGTCGCCCGGATGGATCTTGTTCTGGATACCGTCGAGGCCCGCCATCATCATGGCAGCAAAGGCGAGATAGGGGTTCGCCGTGCAGTCAGGAAAGCGGATTTCAACGCGCTTGCCGTTCGGGCTCGGGGAGTAGGGGATGCGGCAGGAAGCTGACCGGTTGCGCGCTGAATAGGCGAGCAGGACAGGGGCTTCAAATCCCGGGATCAGGCGCTTGTAGGAATTGGTGCTGGCATTGGTGAAGGCGTTGATGGCCTTCGCATGCTTGATAATGCCGCCAATATAGAAGAGCGCTGTTTCCGACAAGTCCGCATAGCCGGAACCGGCGAAAACGGGCTTGCCGCCTTTCCAGATCGACTGATGCGTATGCATGCCAGACCCATTGTCACCGGAGACTGGTTTCGGCATGAAGGTTACCGTCTTGCCATAGGCATGAGCGACATTATGAACGACATATTTCTGTTTCTGCATTTCGTCCGCGGCGGTGACCAGGGTCGCAAATTTCATGCCCAGTTCATGCTGGCTCGGTGCTACTTCATGATGATGCTTCTCGACGGAGAGGCCCATTTCCTTGCAGACGGAGACCATTTCACTACGGATGTCGGCACCGCTGTCGATCGGCTGAACCGGAAAATACCCGCCCTTGACCCGCGGACGGTGGCCGCTGTTACCGCCTTCAATATCTTCCGCCGACATGTAAGGTGCCTCGATATCGCCAAGCTGAAAGAAGGTATGGTGGCTATTGATCGAGAATTTCACATCATCGAACATGAAGAATTCAGCTTCCGGTCCAATATAGACTGTGTCGCCAATCCCGGTGCTGGCAAGATACGCTTCTGCCTTCTTGGCAACGGAGCGCGGATCGCGTTCATAGCTCTCGCCACTGAGCGGATCGAGAATATCGCAGAACACTATTAATGTCGGACGGGCGGCGAAAGGGTCCATGACCGCCGTGCCCGTGTCGGGCATCAATGTCATATCTGACTCGTTGATCGCCTTCCATCCGGTGATGGACGAGCCGTCGAACATGATGCCATCTTCGAACATGTCTTCATCGACGACATCCACATGCATGGCAAGATGGTGCCATTTGCCTTTAGGGTCGGTAAAACGAAGGTCTACATATTCGACTTCATTTTCCTTGATCATTTTAAGAACTTTAGCAACCATGACTACGTCTCTCTGTTTAGCGATTGAATAAAAGGTTAGACACGACCCCGTTGGCAGGGGCTGCGCGGGTTAGATAGCTTCCTGTCCTTTTTCTCCGGTCCGGATCCGGATGACTTCCTCGACGGAGGAAACGAAAATCTTTCCGTCCCCGATCCGGCCGGTCCGGGCGGCTTGTTGAATGGCTTCCAGGGCGCGCTCAACCAGATTGTCTTCAAGAACGATTTCGATTTTCACCTTGGGCAGAAAATCGACGACATATTCGGCGCCTCGATAAAGCTCCGTATGTCCTTTCTGGCGCCCGAAACCCTTGGCCTCGGTGACAGTGATCCCTTGCAGCCCTACTTCGTGAAGAGCTTCCTTCACTTCGTCCAGCTTGAATGGCTTGATAATCGCTTCAATTTTTTTCATGGGCAGGTCTCAAGTAATTAAGATGTGGATACAAGGTCTATCTCCCTTTCTATAGCATGAGCTGTGCCAGATTTGAGAGGCAAATTTCAGAACGTTAATCGGCTTAAAAACTGCCGATTTCCAGCAGCTTACCAGATATCGAAACCAAATGGCTAAAATTTAGCCGCCTAATAAACAGGCATATGCCTATATTATAGTCACTTTTTGATGGCGCGGAGTTTATATAGGCCCTTGAAGTCGTTCGGATTGGCAATTTCGCCTTTGCGGATAATGAGCAGACGGTCATTGCGCGCAAGATGGATCGCCTGCTGGCGTACGGCGGTCATATATTTCCGCCAAACATCCTTGGGCGCGGTTTCCTTGGCTCGGTCAGAAGCGATAGCCCGCGCAATATCCCTTGGCGCCACATCCTTGCCCGTGCTGACCGCGTTCAGAATATAACTGATCACTGGATCTTCGGGCGCTTCATCGTTGTCGCCATTTTCCGAAATTTTGTCGTCGTCTGCCATAATGGGCCACCGCTGAAATATGAAAAATCAGGTTGTAGGAGGGACCGTCCGAAAATGCAAGGGGAGTATGGCAGGGAGGGGAATAACCTTAAGTCAATAATGCGGTGGTTTTTGGGCGTCGGAACCGTCCGGGACGGAATCCTCCAGGGTCAGGATGCGGTCGTGGGCGCGGGTAAGTTTGCGCTTGAGCTGCTCGATTTCCTGCCACTGGCGATTGACCATGTCGCTGAGGTCATTGATCGTCTGTTCTTGCTCGGCAAACTTGACTTCGAGGTCGGTGAGGCGCTGGTCTGACATCTGGATTTCCATCTCTATTTAAGAAACGCATCGAAGCGATCCATGGCCTGCTCGATATTCTCCAGCGAGTTGGCATAGGAGAAGCGCACATAGCCCTCGCCCTCGGCGCCGAAGCTGGTGCCGGCGATGACGGCAACGCCTTTTTCCGCGAGCAAGCGGTCCTGCATCTCTTTGGCGCTGAGGCCGGTCCCTGAAATATTGGGAAAGGCATAGAAGGCACCCTTCGGCATCACGCAGCGCACACCCGTTGCCGCATTCAGTCGATCGTGGATCAGCTTGCGGCGGGTATCAAAGGCCGTCATCATCATGTCGACCGGGGACTGGTCGCCGGTCAGCGCCTCGATCCCCGCATATTGGGCGGCGGCATTGACGCAGGAATGAAAATTGACGCAGAGCCGCTGCGCATGCGGGACAAGCTCGGTCGGCCAGAGGCCCCAGCCCATGCGCCAGCCGGTCATGGCATAGGTTTTCGACCAGCCGTCGAGGACGATCAACCGGTCGCGCAGGCCCTCGAATTCCAGCATGCTGCAATGATCCTCGCCATCATAGGTCATGCGGCTGTAAATCTCATCGGAGAGCACGTAAACCCCCGGGTGTTTTTCAAGCCCCTCAGCGAGCTTAGCAAGTTCCGCCTTCGGAACAATGCCGCCGGTCGGGTTGGCGGGGGTATTGAGGATGATCAGCCGCGTCTTTTCCGTCACTTGGGCAAGCACGGTGTCGGCATCGAAGGAAAATCCGTTCTCCTCAATCAGGCGGATAGGGACGGGGGTCGCGCCGGAATAGCGGATCATGCTCTCATATATGGGAAAGCCGGGATTGGGGTACATGATCTCGGCGCCGGCCTCGCCAAACATCTCGATGGCGAAGGCCATGGTCACCTTGCCACCGGGCACGACGATGATATTGGCAGGATCAACAGACACCTTGCGGTATTTCTTGATATCATCGGCCACCGCCTCGCGCAGTTCGGGGATGCCGTTCGCGGCGGTGTAGCCGTGATGGCCGTCGCGGAGCGCCTTGACTGCCGCCTCGACGATATTGTCCGGCGTCGGAAAATCCGGCTGGCCGATGCCGAGATTAATGACATCCATGCCGCCCGCCGCCAGTGCATTGGCCCGCGCCAGAACATCAAACGCCGTCTCGGTACCGAGACGTGACATCTTCGCTGAAATTCCCATTTACCGCCCCTAAATTGCCTGCCGTTTCTGGGCCTCAGATATGCCCGCCTTTCCGGGCCCGGGCAAGAAAAGAATGCGACGTGGTCCGCCGCTGCGCGGTTTCACTTGAAATAAGCGCCGGTCAATGCATAACTTGTCCGCCAAAATCGATACATAAAATAACAGGTAGTAATGTGAAAACAGCGAGTAACGTTCTTTCCGGCTTCGGAACAACGATTTTTGAAGTCATGTCCAAGCTCGCCATCGAGCATAAGGCGATCAATCTGGGTCAAGGCTTCCCCGATGAGGACGGTCCGGCCGATATCCGTGCCGTGGCGGCCCGGGCGCTGGAGGAGGGACCAAACCAGTATCCGCCAATGATGGGGGTGCCGGAGCTGCGGCAGGCCGTGGCCGACCATGACCACCGCTTTTACGGTATCAGTGTCAATTGGCAGACGGATACGCTCGTTACCTCCGGCGCGACGGAAGCTCTGGCCGCGAGCCTGCTCGGCCTGATCAATCCAGGCGATGAGGTTGTCCTGTTCGAGCCGCTTTATGACTGTTACCTGCCGATAGTCAAGCTGGCGGGGGGCATCCCGAAATTCGTCCGTCTCGACCCGCCGAACTGGGAGATTGACCCCGATAAGCTCCGCGCGGCCTTCAGCGACAAGACCAAGCTGGTTCTCATGAACAGCCCGATGAACCCGACGGGCAAGGTCTTCTCGGTGGCGGAGCTGCAACTGCTCGCCGATCTGGTGATTGAGCATGACGCCTATGCGGTCTGCGACGAGGTTTATGAGCATATCATCTTTGGCGACAAGAAGCATGTCTCGCTGCTCACCTTTCCGGGCATGGGGGAGCGGACGGTGCGGATTGCCTCGGCGGGAAAAACCTTTTCGCTGACCGGCTGGAAAGTCGGTTATCTCACGGCGGCGGCGGAGCTGATCGCGCGCATCGCCAAGGCGCACCAGTTCCTCATCTTCACGACGCCGCCAAACCTGCAAAAGGCGGTCGCCTATGGCCTTGCCAAGGAGGATGACTTTTATGACGACCTCCGCCAATCGATGCAGGCAAAACGGGATGTGTTCCGGAGCGGACTGGAGCGGATCGGCTTCGCGACAGCGCCCTGCGACGGCACCTATTTCCTCAATGCAGATATTAACTCCATTGGCTTCACCGGCACGGATGAGGAATTCTGCCGTCTGATCACCACAGAGGCCGGCGTCGCAGCGGTGCCGGTCAGCGCCTTTTACCAGTCGGCGGGTGCCCGGCAGAATTTCGCCCGTTTCTGTTTTAGCAAACGCGAGGAGGTGCTGGAGGCCGCAATCGAAAAACTTGCTGATTTTTTTAAGCCGGCAGGGTAAAGTCCTCTTGACCGCCCCCAACAGGGTCGCTAAACAGGGCGGCCTATGGCGAGCGTAGCTCAGTTGGTTAGAGCGCCTGACTGTGACTCAGGAGGTCGGGGGTTCAAGACCCCTCGCCCGCCCCAAATTTGAAAGCCCCGAAGTCGAAAGATTTCGGGGCTTTTTTTAGTTTTACACAGCTTTTTTATATATACAAATCTCTTATGAAAATAGCACTAAGCAGGAACTGTTAAATTAGCATGGTTTAGTTAGGAAAAGAGGTTAATGATCAATCCCGCTGTGAAATAGGCAGTTGTAGCCAGTCCTATTCCAAAAATTATTATGCAAACAGCCAATATCGCATTAGAGGGTTTTGGCTCAAAGGAAAACTCCCTTAGGTATGTTTCCCCATCTTCTGAAATAACTCTCACAATTTTAGGCGGGTCGCGACGTCCAAGTAATTCTAGGTTAAAGTTAGATTTTGGGCCTAGCCTATCAATATTAATAATGAATCTATTGTCGGGATTCAGAGTAGTTTCATATGCAATTGGTGGCCAAAACTCAAAATGCTCTGGTTTAAAATTGAAAATAATTTCGATATTCAATGCCGACGCTCTTCCTTTGTTGAGAAAAAAGAAGCCCATTGTTTGATAATGAATAAAATCCAAATTATCGGCTTCAACCTCGGAATTCTGTTCGGTATCGTTTGGGGTGTTTGCGTCGGATGCGGGGACTAAAAAAAAGAACTGATGGCGTGCCGTCCAAATTAGCGCTGGCTTTTTCTTTATGATGGATACCCAAATATGGGCGACTATGGGCGCGGCAATTGCCGCGAAAATTTGTATCCACTGAGCTAAAGACATCTGTGCTAAATCTTGATAGGTCATTGCCATCCCCTCAAGTTGGCCATAAATGAAGAATTTCTATATTTGCTAATCCATTTATGCAAGTGTGTATGATCAAAATTTCTTATAAACTATAGATTTTGGCTTTCGAATATCTTCGGCAGATTTGTGAGAAATTCAAACTTTAAGAAATCCGAAAATAGTAGCTATAGTAGCTTAGTTGGCTGCGGAAGCCGACGGTGACGGTGATTTCGGGAATTTTAGAAAAATTTTAATTTTAAAGTGGGGTGTCCTACTTTTTATGTACAAAAGGAAGTTTTTCCCATTTCCGGCCAAGCCAGACTTGCCCCCGGCGTCTCAGGCGGCGCATGAAGGGGGAGTCGACGGAGAGGAAGACCATGCCAAGCGGAATCATCCAGAATCCGACAACCGGAAGGAAGCCGACGATACCTCCGGCAATCAGAGCCCATCCAAGGATAAGCCGGAATATTCTGTTCTTCGGGATCGGGATACGGGGCTTTTGCATGGTATTTTTCTGGTCAAGGACAATCGTCTTGATATGGACTAAAAAAGCGGCGCGTCAAGGAATGACGGTTGCCGGACGATAGCGGAGCGCCTAATCTTGCGCCAGTGAATAAGTGAGGGAGGGGAAATCATGAGCGAAGACCTGGCTTATATGTCGGCAACGGATCTGCTGGCGGGATACCGGGACGGCTCGATCTCGCCGGTTGAGGCGACGGAAGCGGCTCTCAAGCAGATCGAGAAATATAACGGGGCGCTTAACGCCTTTGTGCTGGTGGATGAGGAATATGCGCTGGAAAAGGCGCGGGAGTCCGAGGCGCGCTGGGCGAGAGATGCTCCGATTGGCCTCGTCGATGGGGTGCCCACAACCATCAAGGATATCATTCTTACCGAAGGCTGGCCGACATTGCGCGGATCGATGAGTGTTGATGCGGCAGGGCCGTGGACGGAGGATGCACCCGTGGTTGCCCGCCTCAAGGAAAACGGCGCCGTACTCATCGGCAAGACAACCTCGCCGGAGTTTGGTTGGAAAGGGGTAACAGACAGCCCGCGCACCGGCATTACCCGCAATCCCTGGAATCCGGCAATGACCCCCGGCGGCTCCAGTGGCGGCGCGGCGGCGGCTTGTGCGGCGGGGATGGGGGCCTTGCATATCGGAACTGATGGTGGTGGTTCAATCCGTATTCCGGCGTCCTTTACCGGCATCTTCGGTATCAAGCCCAGCTTTGGTCGGGTGCCAGCCTGGCCGCTGTCTCCATTTGGCTCCGTCGCTCATATTGGCCCTATGACTCGCACCGTTGAGGATGCGGCCCTGATGCTGCGGGTTCTCGCGGCCCCGGATGTCAGGGACTGGACATCGCTGCCGCCCACCAATGAGGATTATCTTGCGGCCTTGTCGGCCTCCGTGAAGGGCAAGCGCATTGCTTACAGTCCGAACCTCGGTTATGCGACGGTTCATCCGGAGGTCGCCGCGGCGGTGAAAAAAGCGGCGGCGCTGTTTGAGGAACTCGGCGCCCATGTCGAGGAAACCGATCCCGGCTTTGACAATCCATTGCCGATCTTCAACACTCTCTGGTGGTCGGGCGCGCATTATGCGCTCCGGGATTTTACCGACAAACAGTTGTCCGAGCTTGATCCGGGTCTGCGGCAAGTGTTCGAGGAGGCGGCAAGCATAACCCTCACCGAATATATGGAGGCCACCCAAGCGCGCGGGGAACTCGGCGTCCGGATGCGCGAATTTCATCAGACATATGACCTGCTGCTGACGCCCGCACTCGCGATCCCGGCGTTCGAGGTTGGCAGGCTGGCCCCCGAAGAGTTGGAAACGGTCGGCGGCTGGGTTGACTGGACGCCATTTTCCTATCCTTTCAACCTGACCCAGCAACCAGCCTGTTCTATTCCTTGCGGACTCTCGGACGGGGGCTTGCCGATCGGTTTGCAGATTGTCGGTCCGATGCAAAATGATCAGGCGGTGCTCGATGCGGCAAGGGCGTTCGAGACTGTGTCTCCGGTTGCGACGGCTCGGCCAGATCTATCGAAGTTGCTGTAATATATAAGGTGTGACGGGTATCCCATGACAGCAGAAACAGAACTCTTGACGGTCGAGCAGATGTATCAGGTGGACCGCCTTGCAATTGAGGGCGGCATTTCCGGTGTTTCGCTGATGGAGGCAGCGGGGCAGGGGGTTGCCGACCAGATAATGCAAAAATGGCCGGTGGGCCGGTGCCTGGTTCTCTGCGGACCCGGCAACAATGGCGGCGATGGCTATGTGGTCGCCCGCTTGCTGCGAAAGGCAGGATGGCAGGTTGACCTCGTGTCCACTGTTGACCCTGAAGAGCTGACCGGGGATGCGGCCATTATGCAAGAGCGCTGGGACGGAGCCATCCTGCCGATTAGCGAGGCCCCGGTGGGGACAGCGGATATTGCCGTCGACGCCATTTTCGGCGCCGGATTTTCCCGCTATCTCGACAGCGGCATTTCGGCGTTGCTGCTGCATATCCGGGATACCGGCGTGCCGGTGGTGGCCGTGGATGTACCAAGTGGTATGAACGGAGATACCGGAATCATTGATGCCAACGCGATCCCGGCCTGTCTGACGGTGACTTTCTTTCGCGCGAAGCCCGGCCATTTCCTCTATCCCGGCCGCGGCCTGTGCGGTGAGCTGGCGGTGATTGATATCGGGATAGAGGCACAGTATTTGCGGGCCATCAAGCCCGCCGTTCGCCGTAATGAGGTGACCCTCTGGTGTGATGATCTGCCCCTGTTGCAGCCGGAAGACCACAAATACAGTCGCGGCCATGCGGCCATCAATGGCGGTGGCATCTCGGCAACGGGCGCGGCGCGTCTCGCGGCCCGGGCCGCCTTGCGGGCAGGGGCGGGGGCCGTAACTGTCATCAGCCCGCCCTCGGCATTGATGGTCTATGCGGGTGCGCTGGAGGCCGTGATGGTGACGTCCTGCGGTGGCGTCGAGGATTTCGACAACTGGATCACGGCGCGGCGGATCGGTGCGATATTGATCGGACCGGGTAACGGTGTCACTGAACGCACGAAAGCCTTCACACAGGCCGCGCTTGCAAGTCCGGCGACGGTCGTCCTCGACGCTGACGCGATTACCGTTTTCAAGGAAGACCCGGACGCCCTTTTCTCTTTCATAAAATCGAAACGGCAGGGGCGGTGCATTCTGACGCCGCATGAAGCGGAGTTTGAGCGGGTGTTCGGGGTTACCGGATCAAAACTGGACCGGGCCCTTGCCGCGGCGGCACAAAGCGGCGCCATCATGGTGCTGAAAGGGGCGGATACGGTGATTGCCAGTCCTGCCGGTCAGGCGGTTATAAATCACAATGCGCCCCCGTGGCTGGCCACTGCCGGCAGTGGAGACGTACTGGCCGGAATTATCACCGGCCTCATCTCGGGCGGCATGCCCGCTTTTTCTGCTGCTGCCGCGGGCTGCTGGATACATGGGGTGGCGGCCGGAAAGCTGGGGACGGGGATGATTTCAGAGGATATAGAGAGGGAAATTCCGGTG
This sequence comes from Sneathiella sp., assembly GCF_041689005.1. Lineage (GTDB taxonomy): Bacteria > Pseudomonadota > Alphaproteobacteria > Sneathiellales > Sneathiellaceae > Sneathiella. Next base: position 44,363 of record NZ_JBDNHC010000145.1, on the reverse strand, counting down.
GTTTTCGCCGGACTGGAGAAAAAAATCGCAACTGCGTAAAATATGATAGATATTTCAACCGTTTGTTTACGATTTACCGGTATTGATAGGGACAACCAAACATGCCATTGAAAATGTCATACAGATATGCGGGTGTAAAACATGCTTTTTAAAAAACAGAATATACGCGATTCAATCGCCTGCGGCGATGTCTTCTACCGCCATATGATGCTCAGTCTGCAGGAACAGGCAAAAGTCTTGCGCATTGCCGACGATGATCAGGGTATCCCGCATGTGCATTACGAAAAAACGGTCGTGCGGACCGGATATCGTGAACACGCCGGACCCCATGTTCTCGCGCTGGCCATATTCACTCGGGATTTTCACGCCGCGGTTTGAGCGGCATCGGCAGATTGATCCTTTGACGACGGGCAATCCCGGCCCAAACCGCGCGTGTTTCGCAAGGTGACGCGATCGAAACCCCGGCGACAGATACCCCGCATGCCGCGGTTTTTACTTTTCTGACCTGATAATTGGTAATTCCCCTAGGCAATCCAAGAAATCCTATGCTATAGACAGCCGCTCCCTGTCTGGCGGACGGCCTGCTTTTGGCTGTCCGGTCCTGATAGGGGCAATGCGGGTGTGGCGGAATTGGTAGACGCGCTGGTTTTAGGTACCAGTTTCTCACGAAGTGGGGGTTCGAGTCCCTTCACCCGCACCATATAAATAACGGCCTTGCGGCCTGCGTTTCTGTCACATAACCGTGTCTGGAAACGTATGATGATTATAAAAAACTGACGGGCGATCGTTCATGCAAATTACTCAAACAAACTCTGACGGACTTAAGCGGGATTTCACTGTTGTCGTTGACGCGACCGAGATCGATACGAGAGTTACGGAAAGACTGACCACGGTCGGTGCGGATATCAAACTCCCCGGCTTTCGTCCGGGTAAGGTGCCGATGGGTATTCTCCGTCAGCGGTTCGGAAAATCCGTAATGGGTGAAGTTCTTGAACAGACCGTCAATGAAGTCAGTCAGAAAGCCCTGGACGACAATGACCTGCGTCCGGCACAGCAGCCGAAAATTGAAATCACCAAATTCGATGAAGGGTCCGATCTTGAGTTTACGCTCGAAGTCGAGATCATGCCGGACTTCAAGCCGATGGACTTTTCCAAGCTTAAGCTGACCAAGATGGTCGCCGAAGTGGAAGAGAGCAAGGTTGACGAAGCTCTTGAGCAGATCGCTGGTCAGCAGAAGAATTTTGAGGCCGTCAAGGGCACTCGTAAATCCAAGGAAGGCGATGCCCTCCTGATCGATTTTCTGGGCAAGGTTGATGGTGTTGCCTTTGAAGGCGGCGCGGCAGAGGGGCACCAGCTTGAACTAGGCTCCAATACTTTTATCCCTGGCTTTGAAGGGCAGCTTGTCGGCACTAAGGCCGGTGATGAGGTTGCTGTAAAAGTGACGTTCCCCGAAAACTACGGCCAGCCTGACCTGGCCGGCAAGGATGCGGTTTTTGACGTCAAGGTTCACGAAGTTCGTGAATCGGCGCCTGTGGAAATTAATGACGCGTTCGCCGAGAAGCTCGGCCTTGAAAATCTGGAGGCGCTGAAGGAAGCGGTTCGTGGAAAGATCACGGAAGAATATACACAGCTTTCCCGTCAGTCTCTGAAGCGCAGCATGCTGGACGCGTTGGCCGAGAATCATGACTTCGAAGTTCCGCCCGGCATGAAGCAGACTGAATTCGAGAGCATCTGGGCCGAGTTTGAAAAAGAACTGGAGCAGAGCGAGCAGAAAATTGAGGATCAGGATAAATCCGAGGAAGATCTGCGCAGCGAATATATGGATATTGCCGATCGCCGGGTCCGGCTTGGCCTCCTGCTGGCGGAAGTCGGACGGATCAACAATATCGAGGTGTCGCAGGAAGAAGTGAATATGGCCATGGTGAGCCAGGCCCGCAACTATCCCGGACAGGAACAGATGATCTTCGAAATGTTCCAGAAGCGCCCGGAAATGCAAAATCAGCTTCGCGCTCCGATTTTTGAGGACAAGGTTGTCGATTTTATCGCCGAACTTGCAACCGTCACTGAGAATAAGGTGTCGGTTGATGACTTGATGAAAGATCCGGACGAAGAGGACGCGGAGAAGCCAAAAAAGAAGGCTGCGCCCAAGAAGAAGGCCGCGGCAAAGGAAAAAACGGACACCAAGGACGCTCCCAAAAAGGCGCCGAAAAAAGCGGCAGCAAAAAAGCCGGCGGTAGACAAATAAACTGAATTCTGGATTTGTGGATTTAAAGTTGTCTTCCGAGAACATATATGCTGACGTGAAGCGTAGACGATAATTGAGGGAAGCCGAGAATGGTTGATGTAATCGACACCTATATGAATAATCTGGTTCCGATGGTTGTGGAGCAGACAGCCCGCGGGGAACGGTCATATGACATTTTTTCCCGCCTGTTGAAGGAACGGATTATTTTCGTGACTGGACAGGTCCAGGACAATATGGCGGGGCTGATCACTGCCCAGTTATTGTTTTTGGAAGCAGAAAATCCGAAAAAACCGATTTTCATGTATATTAATTCTCCGGGCGGTGTGGTGACGGCCGGATTGGCAATTTATGACACGATGCAATATATCAAACCGGATATAGCTACCGTCTGCATCGGCCAGGCGGCCTCCATGGGATCGTTTCTGTTGGCCGCTGGCGCAAAGGGTAAACGCTACAGCCTGCCAAATGCACGGATCATGATCCACCAGCCATCCGGCGGGGCACAGGGGCAGGCCACCGACATTGAGATTCAGGCTCGTGAAATTCTGAAAGTGCGGGCGAGGTTGAACAAGCTGTATGTTGAACATACCGGCCAGCCGCTTGATGTTATCGAGCGCTCCATGGAGCGGGATAATTTCATGACCGCTGAAGAGGCGCTTAAGTTCGGTCTGGTCGACGAGGTTGTCACGAAACGTCCGACTGAGCTTGAAAGTGGTGATAAAAAGTCCAAATAATGTCGACGTCTTAAGGAGACACCTGAAATTTTTTCTTAAATCGGGTGTGAAAGCCGTCCTGTTAACGAAAAGTTGAGTCAAATTTACATATTATATATCCTTGAGGCGATTTTGTGGCCGAGGATGGACATTGGGCAAACATTCTTGTTGTCGCCCGGGACCCCGATGGCTAATATGTAAAGTCGAACGGACTATTGGAGTTTTTATGACCAAATCGAGTGCTGGAGATTCGAAAAATACCCTGTATTGCTCCTTCTGCGGTAAAAGCCAGCATGAAGTGAGAAAGCTGATCGCGGGACCCACAGTGTTTATCTGCGATGAATGCGTTGAGCTATGCATGGATATTATACGCGAAGAACACAAAAGCACATTGGTAAAAGCCAATGACGGTGTCCCGACACCGATGGAAATCTGCAAAGTTCTGGATGATTATGTCATCGGCCAGTTCCATGCGAAGCGGGTTCTCTCAGTTGCTGTTCATAACCATTACAAGCGACTACACCATAGTTCCAAGCCGGCCGATGTCGAATTGGCGAAATCCAACATTCTTCTGGTTGGCCCGACGGGCTGTGGCAAGACCTTGTTGGCGCAGACGCTGGCCCGCATTCTTGACGTTCCCTTCACCATGGCCGACGCAACGACCCTGACCGAGGCCGGATATGTAGGTGAGGATGTCGAAAACATAATTCTTAAACTTCTGCAGTCGGCCGATTACAATGTCGAGCGGGCGCAGCGCGGCATCGTCTATATTGACGAGGTCGATAAGATCAGCCGCAAGTCGGACAATCCCTCCATCACGCGCGATGTGTCGGGTGAGGGTGTGCAACAGGCGCTTCTGAAAATCATGGAAGGGACGGTAGCATCCGTTCCTCCGCAGGGTGGCCGCAAGCATCCGCAGCAGGAATTCCTGCAGGTGGATACGACCAATATCCTGTTTATCTGCGGCGGCGCCTTTGCCGGGTTGGACAAGATCATCGGCGCGCGTGGCAAGGACACCTCCATCGGTTTCGGCGCTTCCGTCGAGGCGGAGGAAGACCGTAAAATTGGTGAGACACTGAAAGACGTTGAGCCGGAAGATTTGCTGAAATTCGGTCTTATCCCGGAATTTGTCGGACGGCTTCCTGTTGTCGCAACACTTGAAGACCTCGACGAACCCGCCCTTATCGAGATTTTGACATCGCCGAAGAATGCACTGGTGAAGCAGTACCAGCGGCTTTTCGACATGGAGAATGTCAATCTGAGTTTTACAGAAGATGCCCTGTCTTCCATCGCCAAGAAAGCGATTTTGAGAAAAACCGGTGCCCGCGGATTGCGATCGATCATGGAGGGAATTCTTCTGGATTCCATGTATGATCTGCCAGCCATGGAAGGCGTTGAGGAAATCGTAATTAATGCTGACGTGGTTGACGCTGGTACACAGCCGCTCCATATATATGCTGACCGTCACGATGCGACAGGTAGCGCGTGAGTGACGTTTGTCGGAAGAGATCCCCTCTCTCGATAGTTCTTTAGGCAGGATCCACAAATTTCGCCCGTTCTTTAACTGGGTAACGGCCCGTGGATCATAAAAGGCAATACAATGACTGATACTCCCAGAACACAGGTTTTTCCGGTTCTTCCGCTTCGCGATATTGTGGTCTTTCCGCATATGATCGTTCCACTGTTTGTTGGTCGGGACAAGTCTGTGCGGGCGCTGGAAGATGTAATGAAGGACGACAAGCAAATCCTTCTTGTTGCGCAAAAAAATGCGAGCCAGAACGATCCGGGCGAGGATGATATTCACCGCGTGGGCACGATTGCGTCGGTGTTGCAGCTGTTGAAGCTGCCCGATGGTACCGTGAAGGTGCTCGTCGAAGGTGGCGAACGCGCCAAAATCGATAAATTCATCAAGAACCCGGATTTTTTCCAGGCTCACGCGGAAATTATTGAAGAGAAAGATACCGATACGCCGGAGCTGGAAGCCCTTGCTCGCTCGGTGATTGCTCAGTTTGAGCAATATGTTAAATTGAACCGCAAGATCCCGCCGGAGGTACTTGTCTCCCTTAACCAGATTGATGAGCCGTCAAAGCTTGCTGATACAATGGCCTCACATATGGCGCTGAAGATTTCGGAAAAGCAGGAACTGCTGGAGATCGAGACGGCGGCTGAACGGCTTGAACGTGTTTATGCTCTGATGGAAGATGAAATCGGGGTTCTGCAGGTCGAGAAGAAAATCCGCAGCCGGGTCAAGCGGCAGATGGAGAAAACCCAGCGCGAATATTATCTGAACGAGCAGATGAAGGCTATTCAGAAAGAACTCGGCGAGGGTGAGGAAGGTCGTGATGAGCTTAGCGAGCTTGAGGAAAAAATTTCCAAGGTCAAGCTGACCAAAGAAGCGCGAGAGAAATGTAATCAGGAGATGAAGAAGCTCCGGAATATGAGCCCGATGTCCGCAGAGGCGACCGTCGTGCGAAATTATCTCGACTGGATATTAAGCCTTCCCTGGAACAAGCGGACCCGTATCAAGAAGGATCTGGTTCTCGCGGAAAAAATTCTGAACGACGATCACTATGGCCTCGAAAAGGTCAAGGAACGTATTCTCGAGTATCTTGCTGTTCAGCAGCGGATGAAGAAAATCCGTGGCTCTATCCTGTGTCTGGTTGGCCCTCCGGGTGTCGGCAAGACCTCGCTTGGTCAGTCTGTCGCGCGGGCGACAGGCCGGAACTTTGTCCGCGTTGCCTTGGGCGGCGTTCGTGATGAAGCGGAAATCCGGGGCCACCGGCGGACCTATATCGGTTCCATGCCGGGCAAGGTTGTACAGTCAATGAAAAAAGCGAAGTCCAGCAATCCGCTGTTCTTGTTTGACGAAATTGACAAGCTCGGAAATGATTTCCGAGGCGATCCGTCATCCGCCTTGCTTGAAGTGCTGGACCCGGAACAGAATACGACCTTTGCCGATCATTATCTGGAAGTTGAGTTTGACCTATCGGAAGTGATGTTTATCTGCACGGCAAACTCTCTGAACATGCCCGGGCCGCTTCGTGACCGTATGGAGATTATTCATCTTTCCGGCTATACCGAGGATGAAAAGGTTGAGATCGCCAAACGCCATCTTGTTCAGAAACAGATGAAGGCGCATGGGCTGAAAGCCAAGGAGTGGTCGATTACCGATGAAGCCATTCACGACCTGATCCGCTATTACTGCCGTGAAGCCGGTGTTCGAAGCCTGGAACGGGAACTTGCGAAGCTGGCCCGGAAATCGGTCAAGCAGATCATTACAGATGAAGCTATCACGTCGATCAAGATTACCTCCGATAATCTGGAGGACTATGCCGGCGTGCGGCGCCATCGCTTCGGTGAAGTGGAGGAAGAAGATCAGATCGGCCTTACGACCGGGCTTGCCTGGACCGAAGTTGGCGGCGAACTGCTGACGATTGAAGCGGTCAAGCTCTATGGCAAGGGCCGTATGCGGATCACCGGGAAGCTCGGTGATGTCATGCAGGAATCCGTTCAGGCGGCAAAAAGTTACGTTCAGGCGCGCTGTCTTGAAATGGGCGTCCGGCCCACGGATTTCGATCGTCATGATATTCATGTCCATGTGCCGGAAGGGGCAACCCCGAAGGACGGACCGTCTGCAGGCGTGGCAATGGTAACGTCGATTATTTCGGTTTTGACGGAAATACCGGTGCGAAAAGATGTTGCCATGACCGGCGAGGTGACATTGCGTGGTCGGGTGCTGCCCATCGGTGGCCTCAAGGAAAAACTGCTTGCCGCTTTGCGTGGTGGAATAAAAACGGTTCTGATCCCGAAGGATAATGAAAAGGACCTTGTGGAAATTCCTGACAACGTTAAGGAAGGTCTTGAAATTATTCCGGTTTCCGTGGTTTCAGAGGTGCTTAAACATGCATTGACCAAGCCGCTCGTACCGCTGGAATGGAGTGCAGAAGAGCTTGCCAAAGAGCTTGCGGGAGCCTCAGGGTCGCAAAAGGTCGAAGACGGTGTGACAACTCACTAAAATTTATCGAAAACACAGTCAACACCGCAGAAAAGTTGGGGATATCTTCACTTTTCCCTTTGACCCCGGGCGACCGACAAACTAGTATTCCAACGTCTTTAACGAATTCTTTGACAAGATATGTGCAAGTCTAAATTGAAGGGGGCTTATAGTGAATAAGAATGATCTCATTGCCGCAGTAGCTGATATTTCAGGTCTGGGGAAATCAGAGGCAGGGAAAAGTGTTGATGCGGTTCTCGAAGCTGTTTCCAGTGCATTAAGCGGCGGTGATGAAGTTCGCCTCGTGGGCTTCGGTACGTTCAGCGTTGCTGATCGGAAAGCTTCTGAAGGGCGTAATCCACGCACTGGCGAAACGATCAACATTCCGGCTTCCAAGCAGCCTAAATTCAAAGCTGGTAAAGCTTTAAAAGATTCCGTAAACGCTTAATAACTAACGTTTTCGGTTGAATAGGAAGCCAGATTCATTTTTTTGAATCTGGCTTCCCTTTTTATCTTTCAATTGCCGGTGCAGCTTGATATACACGGGCTCGTTTGAAAAATGGGTGATTAGCTCAGCTGGTTAGAGCATCTCGTTTACACCGAGAGGGTCGGGAGTTCGAATCTCTCATCACCCACCATTCAAACCCGACCAGATGGTCATGAATTTTTTCATTTTTTTGTCTTAAAGCCGTCTTCGGCCCGCTATTCTCTCGCGGTCCGTCGTTTTGGCAATTCCGCCGGAGCAGCGCCAAAAATCTGGCTTCTGCACGGAATATGCAGTTTTATAAATAGTTGCTCTCGCGCGGCGATTCTTACCGTTACCTTTCATCAGCCTGGTTCAAGGGCCGCAATGCCGTCCTGTTAATATTCAAACCCGCGCAATGGATCTACGTAATAAACTGAATAAAATCCACTAACATTTCCGGCGCCTAGAAATCCGCATTTATACGCCCGGGTCGGGGCGGATTGAGGGCGGGTAAGGAATTTTCCGAAAATTATATATTTCGAATAGAAAAATTCTTTTCTAAATCCGTTTATGTTGCTTGACAGGGGCAGGCAGGTCAAATAGAAAACGGCCTCACAGTGGGGGTGTAGCTCAGTTGGTTAGAGCGCCGGCCTGTCACGCCGGAGGCCGCGGGTTCGAGTCCCGTCACTCCCGCCATTTCCCCGCAAATATGTTGTATTGAACAGTCCTGTCGCCGGATGGCTGTGGCCATACCCAAAAATCCCCGTGAACAAAAATATGGCCGAATTTTGTTTGCGAAATCGGTTTTCTTCCTTATAACGCAACCCTATACTGCGTGCTGTATTTTCAGCCTGGAAGGAGTGCCGCAGACCAGCCCTTGACGGGGCGGGACGACTGCGACAAATTACGTCAATGGAAGCCTTGCTTTTAGAATATTTGCCGATTCTGATTTTTCTGGGATTGGCCGTCGGCCTCTCGGCGATTATCGTCATCGCGTCGATTGTCGTTGCGGCCCAGCATCCGGACGCAGAAAAACTGTCACCGTATGAATGCGGGTTCGAGCCGTTCGATGATGCCCGGAATCAGTTTGATGTGCGCTTTTATCTGGTGGCCATCCTGTTTATCATATTTGATCTGGAAGTCGCCTTCCTGTTTCCCTGGTCGATTTCTCTTGGGGCGGTAGGGTTATACGGATTCTGGTCGATGATGGTTTTTCTCGGGATTCTGACAATTGGCTTTGTCTATGAATGGAAGAAAGGAGCACTGGAATGGGAGTAAATCCTGATCCGGTAACGCCGGGAACTGTACCGGCCACTCAAAACCAGGACGACTTTTTCCGTCAGTTGGGCGGGGAACTTGATGACCGCGGGTTTGTTGTGACCCAGGTTGACAAGCTGGCCAATTGGGCACGGACCGGGTCTCTCTGGCCGATGACCTTCGGGCTTGCCTGCTGCGCGGTCGAGATGATGCATGCCTGGCAGCCACGCTACGATATGGAGCGTCTTGGTATCGTTCCGCGGGGATCTCCCCGCCAGTCCGATGTGATGATTGTCGCGGGCACGCTGACCAATAAAATGGCCCCGGCGCTTCGCAAGGTTTATGACCAGATGGCAGAGCCGCGCTATGTCATCTCCATGGGGTCCTGCGCCAACGGCGGTGGCTATTACCATTATTCATACTCGGTTGTCCGGGGATGTGACCGAATTGTTCCGGTGGATATCTATGTTCCCGGATGCCCTCCGACGGCTGAAGCTCTTATCTACGGGGTCTTCCAGTTACAGAAGAAAATTCGCCGCACCGGTACGTTCTCGCGCTAACCAGGGGATAGTAAGTAATGAATAAAGCGCTAAATGAACTGGGCGAGCTTGTCGCGGGCGAACTTTCCTCTGCAATCCTGTCAATCAACGTCGCATTCGGGGAACTGACCATTAACGCGCGGGCCGAGAGCATCGATACGGTGCTCGAATTCCTGCGGAATGATACGAACTGCAAGTTTGAAGTTCTCTGTGACGTTTGCGGTGTGGATTATCCGGGGCGGTTGAAACGGTTTGACGTAATTTATAACCTCCTCAGCCTCAAACATAACCAGCGGATCATCGTCAAGGTCGAGACGGATGCCCGGACGCCCGTGCCCTCTGTGGTGCCCCTGTTTCCGGGCGCCAACTGGTTCGAACGGGAAGCCTGGGACATGTATGGGATTATGTTCTCGGGCCATCCGGACCTGCGCCGTATGCTGACCGATTACGGATTTGAGGGGCATCCGCTCCGGAAGGATTTTCCGCTCACCGGCTATGTCGAGCAGCGCTATAGCGAAGATGAAAAGCGGGTGATGTATGAGCCGGTCAATTTGACCCAGGAATTTCGCAAATTCGATTTTGAGAGTCCGTGGGAGGGAACTGAGTATGTCCTTCCGGGCGATGAAAAGGCCGAAGGGCAGAGCTGATGGCAGAAATCCAGATCAAGAATTATACGCTCAATTTCGGTCCACAGCATCCGGCGGCCCATGGCGTGCTCCGGCTGGTGATGGAACTCGACGGGGAAATCGTCGAGCGGATCGACCCGCATATCGGCCTGCTGCATCGCGGCACCGAAAAACTGATCGAACATAAGACATATCTACAGGCAATGCCCTATTTCGACCGCCTTGACTATGTGGCGCCCCTGAATCAGGAGCATGCGTTTGTGCTGGCAGCGGAAAAGCTGCTGGGCTGTGAGGTGCCGGAGCGGGCGCAGTATATTCGCGTCCTGTTCTCGGAAATCTCGCGGGTCCTCAATCACATCATGAACGTCTGCGCTCAGGCGATGGATGTCGGTGCGGTCACGCCAATGCTTTGGGGCTTTGTCGAGCGGGAAACACTGATGGAGTTTTACGAACGGGTGAGCGGTGCGCGGATGCATGCCGCTTATTTCCGGATCGGCGGTGTCCATCAGGATATGACGCCTGAGCTGGAGCGGGATATCCGTGCCTTCGTCAAAAGCTTTCCGGCCGTAATTGCGGATATCGAGGAATTGCTTACGGAGAACCGGATTTTCAAGCAGCGCAACGTCGATATTGGGGTTGTCACCCAGGAGGAGGCGATGGCATGGGGTTTTTCTGGTGTCATGCTCCGCTCCACTGGACTTGCCTGGGATTTACGCAAAAGCCAGCCCTATGACGTCTATGACCGGATGGATTTCGATATTCCGGTCGGGCTCAACGGCGATTGCTTCGATCGCTATCTCATGCGGATGGAGGAAATGCGCCAGTCGTTACGGATTATGGAGCAATGCCTTGACCAGATAAAGCCAGGCCCGGTCATCTCGACCGATCCGAAGGTCGCGCCGCCGCGCCGGGCTGAAATGAAGACTTCCATGGAAGCGCTGATCAATCATTTCAAACATTATACCGAAGGCGTTAAAGTTCCCGCGGGAGAGACCTACACGGCGGTGGAGGCCCCAAAAGGAGAGTTCGGCGTCTATCTGGTGTCGGATGGATCGAACAAGCCTTATCGCTGCAAGATACGGGCGCCGGGATTTGCCCATTTACAGGGAATGGATTTTCTGACCAAGGGCCATATGCTGGCCGATGCATCGGCCATTCTGGGGAGTTTGGATATCGTTTTTGGTGAGGTGGACCGGTGAGTCAGGTGATTGAGACAGGTAAGGCCTTCGAGTTTACGCCTGAGAATGTTAAAAAGGCAAAAAGCTTCATTGCCAGATACCCCAAAGGCCGCCAGCAAAGTGCGGTGATGCCGCTTCTGGATTTGGCACAGCGCCAGAACGAAAACTGGTTGTCCCGCGAAGCGCTTGAATATGTGGGTAAGTTTCTGGACATATCCTATATGCGGGTGCTGGAAGTCGCGACCTTCTATACAATGTATAATCTGAAGCCCGTGGGTAAGTATTTCCTGCAGCTCTGCCGGACGACGCCATGCTGGCTGCGCGGCAGTGACGATCTGGAGGCAGTGTGCCGGACTAAGCTCGGGATTTCCAACGGCGAGACGACGGAGGACGGCAAGTTCAGCCTGCTTGAAGTCGAATGTCTGGGCGCCTGCGTTAATGCCCCGGTCGTGCAGATCAATGACGATTTTTACGAAGACCTGACCGCTGAGAATTTTGAGGCTGTTCTGGATAAACTCGCCGAGGGAGAGATCCCGCCCAAAGGCCCGCAGATCGATCGCATCAATTCCGCACCGGAAGGCGGACCAAAGACGCTTCTTGAAAAGACGGAGGGCGCGTGATGCTGAAAGATCAGGACCGGATTTTCACCAACTTATACGGCATTCACGACTGGAAGCTCGCTGGCGCGAAAAGCCGTGGGATATGGGATAACACCAAGGCCCTCATCGAGATGGGGGAGGATGGTATCATCGGCGCGATGAAGGAGAGCGGGTTGCGTGGCCGGGGCGGGGCTGGGTTCCCGACGGGCCTCAAATGGTCGTTCATGCCGAAAGAATCTGACGGCCGCCCCAGCTATCTGGTGGTCAATGCGGACGAATCCGAGCCGGGCACCTGCAAGGACCGGGAGATCATGCGCTTTGATCCCCATCGCCTTTTGGAGGGATGTCTGGTTGCGGGCTTCGCCATGCGTGCCATTGCCGCCTATATCTATATTCGTGGCGAATTCGTTCAGGAGGCGATCAATCTGGAGATTGCCATCAAGGAAGCCTATGACGACGGCCTGATCGGCAAAAATGCCTCAGGTTCCGGGTATAACTTTGATATTTACCTGCATCGCGGTGCCGGTGCCTATATCTGCGGCGAGGAAACGGCGCTGATTGAAAGCCTGGAGGGCAACAAGGGCCAGCCGCGGCTGAAACCGCCGTTCCCGGCCAATGTTGGCGTTTGGGGGTGTCCATCCACAGTCAATAATGTCGAGAGTATTGCGGTTGCGCCGGAAATCCTGCGCCGCGGCGAGGGTTGGTTCTCCGGTCTCGGGCGGCCCAACAATACCGGCACCAAGCTTTTCTGCATTTCGGGGCATGTGAACAACCCCTGTAATGTCGAAGAGGAAATGGGCATTCCGCTGCGTGAGCTGATCGAGAAGCATGCTGGTGGCGTGCGCGGCGGCTGGGACAATCTGCTGGCCATCATCCCGGGTGGCTCGTCGGTGCCATTGCTGCCCAAAAGCATATGCGATGATATCCTGATGGATTTTGACAGCCTGCGCGATGTGCAGAGCGGCCTCGGCACGGCGGCGGTGATTGTCATGGATAAATCGACGGATGTGATCCGGGCGATCGAGCGGCTGTCGCATTTCTACAAGCATGAAAGCTGCGGTCAATGCACTCCCTGTCGGGAGGGGACCGGCTGGATGTGGCGGGTGATGCAGCGGCTTGTGTCGGGAGAAGCTGAAATTGCTGAAATCGACATGCTGATTAATGTATCGAAGCGGATTGAAGGTCATACCATTTGCGCCCTCGGGGACGCGGCGGCCTGGCCAATTCAGGGATTGGTGCGGCATTTCCGCCCGGTTATCGAGGATCGAATTAAATCACGGAAGGCCGTCAAGGCAGCCTGAGGGCGGCTTTACGCGGGGAGCGAATTATGCCAACACTGACAGTAGATGGGGTAGAAGTTTCAGTTGATCCGGGAACAACGGTTCTGCAGGCTTGTGAAGAGGCGGGGGCGGAAATTCCGCGGTTTTGCTATCACGAGCGGCTGTCAATTGCCGGGAACTGCCGGATGTGCCTTGTCGAAATGGAAAAGGCCCCGAAACTGATTGCTTCCTGCGCCATGCCGGCGGGGGATGGCATGGTTATCCATACCAACACTGAAAAAGTCCGTCAGGGCCGTGAAGGCGCTATGGAATTCCTGCTGATCAACCATCCGCTGGATTGCCCGATCTGCGATCAGGGCGGGGAATGCGATTTGCAGGACCAGTCCATGGCCTATGGATCTGGTGTCAGCCGCTATCATGAGATGAAGCGGTCGGTTGTTGAAAAGAACATGGGACCGCTGATCAAGACGTCGATGACGCGCTGCATTCACTGCACCCGTTGTATCCGCTTCGCGACCGAAGTTGCCGGGGTCGAGGACCTTGGAGCGATAAATCGCGGTGAGAACATGGAAATCACTACCTATCTTGAGCAGGCGCTCGATAGTGAATTATCCGGAAATATTATTGACCTGTGTCCGGTTGGCGCGCTGACATCCAAGCCTTACGCCTTCTCGGCCCGTCCGTGGGAGCTGTCCAAGACGGAAAGCATCGATGCCCTCGATGCGGTTGGCGCCAATATCCGCGTTGACAGCCGCAGTCAGGAAGTGATGCGTATCCTGCCGCGCCTGAACGAGGATATAAATGAGGAATGGCTTGCGGACCGGTCGCGCTTTTCCTATGACGGCCTGAAAACCCAGCGCCTTGATACCCCCTATCTCCGTAAAGAGGGAACTTTGCAGCCGGTTGGCTGGAACGAGGCCTTTGACGCGATTGCCGCCAAACTCGATGGACTGGATGGTGCGAAGATCGGTGCCATTGCCGGCGATCTTGTTTGCGCGGAAAGCCAGAAGGCACTGAAAGACCTGATGGATCTCCTGGGCTCGCCAAATATTGATTGCCGTCAGGACGGCGCAGCGCTCTCCACGGAAAGCCGCAGTGCCTATCTGTTCAACAGCACCATTGCCGGAATAGAAGAGGCAGATGCCCTGTTAATTATCGGCAGCAATCCCCGTCATGAAGCGGCGCTGATCAATGCACGTATTCGTAAACGCTGGAAAATGGGAGACTTCCCGATTGCCCTTATTGGCGAGCAGGTCGATCTCGGCTACACTCATGATTATCTCGGCGCGGGCCCGGCAACGCTTGCCGAGATGGCGGACGGCAAGCATTCCTTTGCCAAAATCTTCAAGAAAGCCAAGCGTCCGATGATTATCGTCGGGCAGGGCGCGCTGTCGCGGCCCGATGGCGCTGCCGTTCTGGCAACGGCGAAGAAAATTGCGGATGACTTTGGATTGATATCGGAAGACTGGAACGGGTTCAACGTTCTGCATACCGCGGCCGCGCGGGTTGCCGGGCTTGATCTGGGACTGACGCCCGGGGAAAACGGCAAGACAACGATCGAGATGCTGGACGACAGCCTTGAGGTCCTGTTCCTGCTTGGCGCCGATGAGATTGACACCTCGAAGCTTGCGACCAGTTTCGTCATCTATCAGGGAAGCCATGGCGATGCCGGGGCTACGGCGGCGGATGTCATCCTGCCGGGCGCGGCCTATACGGAAAAGGATGCCATCTGGGTGAATACGGAAGGCCGGCCGCAACTGGGCCGCCGGGCGATCTTCCCCCCCGGTGAAGCACGCGAAGACTGGACTATTCTCCGGGCGCTGTCCGAGAAAATTGGGAAAACGCTTCCCTATAATACATTGCTTGAACTGCGCGAAAAGATGGTGGAAGCGGCCCCGCATCTGGCCGATATCGATGTTGTCACATCTGCCCCCTGGGCCGCGTTCGGCACGGAAGGCACGCTGGATGAAGACGCAGGCTTCGTCAATCCGATTACAAATTATTACCTGACCAATCCGATTTCCCGATCAAGCCGGATTATGGCGGAATGCAGCGCGACATTTTCTAAGGTAAAAAGCGAGGGAACTGGTACAAATGGTTGAGTTTTGGGATATTTATCTTCTCCCGGCCTTGATAATCATTGGCAAGATCCTGCTGATTGTCGTTCCCCTGCTGGTTGCTGTTGCCTACCTGACCCTGTATGAGCGCAAGGTCATGGCCGTAATGCAGCTGCGCAAGGGCCCGAATGTGGTTGGCCCGTTTGGACTGTTGCAGCCCATTGCCGACGGGGCAAAACTGTTTTTTAAAGAGACCGTTGTTCCCTCCGGTGCGAACAAGGTGCTGTTCCTGCTGGCGCCGATGTTGACCTTTATCCTCAGCCTGATTGCCTGGGCGGTGATTCCGTTCGGCGAGGGTATGGTCCTGTCAGACATCAACGTCGGCATATTGTATCTTTTCGCCGTTTCCTCCCTCGGGGTTTACGGGATTATCGTGGCCGGATGGGCTTCCAACTCCCGCTATCCGTTTCTGGGGGCGCTCCGCTCTGCGGCGCAGATGGTCTCCTACGAAGTCTCCATAGGCTTCGTGATCGTCACGGTACTGCTCTGCGCGGGAACGCTGAATATGTCGGGTATTGTCCTGTCGCAAAAAGGCGACCTTGGACTGTTGAACTGGTGGTTCGTTCCGTTATTTCCGATGTTCATCATTTTCTTCGTCTCGATGCTCGCGGAAACTAACCGGCTTCCGTTCGACCTGCCGGAAGCTGAGGCGGAACTGGTGGCCGGGTACCAGACGGAATATTCGTCAATGGCCTTTGCGCTCTTCTTCCTTGGTGAATATGCCAATATGATCCTGATGAGCGGGATTTGCACGGTGCTGTTTCTGGGCGGCTGGCTGCCGCCCGCAGATATCGCTATATTTACCTGGATCCCCGGCATCGTCTGGTTCGGAATCAAGATCGCGGTGTTGTTATTTGTTTTCATCTGGGTGCGGGCGACGTTACCGCGCTACCGATATGATCAGCTGATGCGTCTCGGCTGGAAGGTGTTTCTGCCCTTTTCGCTGATCTGGGTGGTGTTGACGGCGGGATTTCTTGTTTATTTTGACAAGGTCCCGGCATAAGAAAGTAGTTAGGCGGCGCGCGTGAATGCACGGCTGTCCTGAAAAATGAGAATGGATAAAAGGCTGTTTCGACATGGGCTTTATTGATAGACACGCACGTAGTCTGCTCCTGGTGGAGATCGTTACCGGCTTGGCAACGACCTTTCGCTATATGTTCAAGACCAAGGCGACGATCAATTATCCTTACGAAAAGGGACCGCTCAGCCCGCGGTTTCGCGGTGAGCATGTGTTGCGGCGGTATCCCAACGGAGAAGAACGCTGCATTGCCTGTAAGCTGTGTGAGGCGGCCTGTCCCGCACTCGCTATAACCATCGAGGCGGAACCCCGCGCAGATGGCAGCCGGCGGACCACGCGCTATGACATCGACATGACTAAATGCATTTATTGCGGCTTCTGCCAGGAGGCCTGCCCTGTGGATGCGATTGTTCAGGGACCCAACTTTGAATTTGCGACGGAGACCCGGGAAGAGCTTTTCTATGACAAGCAGAAACTGCTTGATAACGGCGATCGGTGGGAACAGGAAATAGTACAGAACCTGATTGCTGATGCGCCTTACAGATAAATGCGGAAGATGAGTGTGAAGCCCATGATATTGACGGACCTGATGTTGACCGAAAGATGGATGCGATGATTATTTCGACGATTGCCTTCTATCTATTTGCCGCCATGACGATTGCGTCGGCCTTTATGGTGATTGCGGCAAAGAACCCGGTGCATTCCGTTCTTTACCTGATTCTTGCCTTTTTCAATTCGGCAGCGTTGTTCGTTCTGCTCGGGGCTGAATTCCTGGCGATGATCCTGGTGGTGGTATATGTCGGCGCGGTTGCTGTCCTGTTCCTGTTTGTGGTGATGATGCTGGATATCAACTTTGCTGAACTCCGGCAGGGTTTTTTACAATATTTGCCGATTGGGGGATTGGTCGGCATTATCCTACTGATCGAATTGATTTTGGTGGTTAGCGGCTGGACCTTGTCTCCCGAGGCGCTAAAGCTGGCGGCGGGGGCGGGGCCTGCAGTTTCCAACGTTACCAATACGGAGCAGCTAGGCGCAATCATTTACACGGATTACGCCTTCCTGTTCCAGACCGCTGGCATGATCTTGCTGGTGGCGATGATCGGCGCGATTGTCCTCACCCTCCGTCATCGTCCGGGGGTCCGCAAACAGAGCGTCGCCAGCCAGACAGGCCGGCGGCCGGAAGACTCCATGGCGGTTCGTAAAGTCGAGCCAGGACAGGGAGTATAGGGGGAATTTTATGGAAATTGGTCTTGCACATTACCTGACAGTGTCCGCAATCCTGCTGACCCTCGGTATTTTTGGTATTTTCCTCAACCGGAAAAATGTCATTGTCATTCTCATGTCGGTAGAGCTGATATTGCTTGCCGTTAATATCAACCTGATTGCCTTTTCCGCGTTTCTTGGAAACCTGGTCGGTCAGGTTTTTGCGCTTTTTGTGCTCACCGTCGCCGCTGGGGAAGCGGCGATCGGGCTCGCGATTCTTGTTGTTTATTTCCGAAACCGCGGCACGATCGCGGTCGAGGACATTCATCATATGAAGGGTTAAGGCGGTATCATGATGTACGTCCTCATCGTTTTTCTGCCGCTTGGCGCGGCGCTGATCACAGGCTTTTTCCGCAAGTCACTGGGGGATCGTGGCAGCCAGATCGTTACCTGCACCGCGGTAATTATCAGCGCCATCCTCTCGTGGCTCGCGCTCTATGAGATTGCGTTCCTGCAGACTACCGAAACGGTTGAGCTGTTCACCTGGGTTAATTCTGGCGATTTTGACGTCACCTGGGCCCTCAAGATTGACAGCCTGACCGCCGTGATGCTGGTCGTCGTCAATACGGTCTCCGCGGTTGTTCATGTCTATTCAGTTGGCTACATGTCGCATGACCCGAACAAGCCGCGGTTCATGGCCTATCTGTCACTGTTTACCTTTGCCATGCTGATGCTGGTGACCTCGGATAATTTCGTGCAGCTGTATTTTGGCTGGGTAGGGGTGGGCCTCGCGAGTTATCTGCTCATCGGTTTCTGGTATGACCGGCCGTCGGCCAATGCAGCGGCCATCAAGGCCTTCGTGGTCAACCGGGTGGGCGACTTCGGCTTTGCCCTCGGCATCATGGCTATATTCCTGGTGTTTAATTCCGTAAGCTTCACCGATGTGTTCGCTGCGGCGCCGGAACAGGCCGGAAAAACCTTTGAATTTCTGGGCTACCAGATTGATATCCTGACAACTATTTGTCTGCTGTTGTTCGTCGGCGCCATGGGCAAGTCGGCACAGATTGGACTGCATACCTGGCTTCCGGATGCAATGGAGGGCCCGACACCGGTCTCGGCCCTGATCCATGCGGCGACGATGGTGACTGCGGGTGTGTTCATGGTCGCCCGCTGCTCGCCAATTTTCGAATATGCGCCGGTCGCCTTGATGGTGGTGACGGTCGTTGGCGCGACCACCTGCTTTTTCGCGGCGACCATCGGTCTGGTTCAGAATGATATCAAGCGCGTGATTGCCTATTCCACCTGCTCGCAACTCGGCTACATGTTCTTTGCCCTTGGCATCGGTGCCTACCCGGCCGCGATCTTCCATCTTTTCACCCATGCCTTCTTCAAGGCATTGTTGTTCCTTGGGGCGGGTTCGGTTATCCATGCCGTGTCAGATGAGCAGGACATGCGCAAGATGGGCGGCTTGTGGCGTCATATCAAGGTGACCTATGCGATGATGTGGATTGGCTCGCTTGCGCTTGCGGGTATTCCCCTGTTCGCCGGATATTATTCGAAGGATTTGATCATCGAGAGTGCCTTCGCCGCTGGAACGCCCGTTGGTGAATATGCGTTCTGGGCCGGGGTTATCGCGGCCTTGCTGACGGCATTTTATTCCGGTCGGCTGATTTTCATGACCTTCCACGGCAAGCCGCGGGCAAGCGCGGAGGTTATGGCGCATGTTCACGAAAGCCCGAAGATAATGCTTATACCCCTTGGCGTTCTGGCACTTGGCGCGGTTTTCGCCGGTATGCTGTTTGTCGGGCCCATGACCGGTGAGGACTACAAGGACTTCTGGGGCGCCTCAATCCTGATGCTGGGGAACGATATTGCGATGCTGGACTCCCATCATGTGCCGCTCTGAGTCAAGCTGTCGCCGCTGGTCGTTGGTGTTGTCGGCTTTGCGCTGACCTATCAGATGTACATCCGGCGGACCGATATTCCAGCGGCCCTGGCGAAAACACATTCGGCTCTTTACCAGTTCCTGCTCAACAAATGGTACTTTGACGAGCTGTATGACTTCATCTTCGTGCGGCCGGCAAAGGCGATCGGGAAATTTCTCTGGACCGTGGGTGATGGTAAAATCATCGACGGGCTGGGGCCGGATGGAATCTCGGGACAGGTTGTAGTATTGGCCCGCCGGGCGTCGCAGCTGCAAAGTGGGTATCTATATCATTATGCCTTTGCCATATTGCTGGGCGTGGCAGGGTTTGTTTCTTATTTTTTCTTCGCGGGTGGACAGTAAGTCATGCTTGATTGGCCTATCTTATCAACGGTGACAGTTCTGCCGCTCGTCGGGGTTCTACTGATCCTGCTGACCAGCGGGAAAGAAGAATCAGCAGCGGGAAACGCCCGCTGGGTGGCGCTCTGGACTACCTTGTTCACGTTCCTCGTTTCACTGTTTATCTGGTTGAATTTTAATAATGAGACCGCTGCCTTCCAGTTTACGGAAAAAGCCGAGTGGCTGGGGGGTGGCATTAACTACCATATGGGCATTGACGGCATCTCGATGCTGTTCATCATTCTGACGACCTTCCTCATGCCGATCTGTATTCTGGCAAGCTGGACGGCAATCACGGTGCGGGTGCGGGAATATATGATCGCCTTCCTGATCATGGAGACCCTGATGCTCGGGGTTTTTTCGGCCCTCGACATGGTTTTGTTCTATCTGTTCTTCGAGGCCGGCCTGATCCCGATGTTCCTGATCATCGGCATCTGGGGCGGGGCCCGGCGGGTCTATGCCAGTTTCAAGTTTTTCCTTTATACGCTGATCGGGTCTGTTCTGATGCTGGTGGCGATGATCACCATGTATTTTATCGCCGGAACGACAGATATTCCGACATTGATCGCGTTTAATTTCGATCCCGATCTGCAGCTCTGGCTATGGCTGGCGTTTTTTGCCTCGTTTGCCGTGAAGGTGCCGATGTGGCCGGTTCATACCTGGCTGCCCGACGCCCATGTTCAGGCGCCGACGGCGGGCTCGGTCATCCTGGCCGGCGTGCTGCTGAAGATGGGTGGATATGGCTTCCTGAGGTTCTCAATCCCGATGTTTCCCCATGGCTCGGACTATTTCGCGCCACTGGTCTTCGCTCTCAGTGTCGTTGCGATTATCTATACCTCGCTCGTCGCACTGATGCAGAAGGACATGAAGAAGCTGATCGCCTATTCTTCGGTCGCGCATATGGGATTTATCACCATCGGTATCTTTACCTTCACGACACAAGGCCTTGAGGGCGGCATCCTGCAGATGATCAGCCACGGTATCGTGTCCGGTGCCCTGTTCCTTTGCGTTGGCGTCATCTATGACCGTATGCATACACGCGAGATTTCGCGCTATGGCGGCCTTGTTCACCGGATGCCCCGCTATGCGGTCATTTTTATGATCTTTACCATGGCGACTATTGGACTGCCGGGAACAAGCGGGTTCGTTGGCGAATTCTTGATCCTGGTCGGCGCCTATCAGGTGAGCAGTACCGTGGCCTTTTTTGCCACCATCGGCGTTATCCTTGGCGCGGCCTACAGCCTGTGGCTCTATCGCCGTGTGGTCTTTGGCAAGCTGGTCAAGGATGACCTGAAAAACATCACGGACGTAAATCGGCGCGAGATCATCATTTTCACGCCGCTGATTTTGGTTGCTTTCTGGATCGGGATCTATCCGGCGGCGTTCCTGGATGTGATGCATGCCTCTGTTGCCAACCTGCTGGACAGTCATCAGACGGCGATGCAAGCCACCCAAACAATACTCAACGCGGCTAAGTAGATAGGTTCAGATATGGGTTTGCCAGATTTTTCAATCGCACTTCCGGAAATTTTCCTGGCCTGTGCCGCACTGGCCCTGCTGATGGTCGGGGCATTCAGGGGCAATTCTTCAGCCAAGCTGATTTCATGGCTGTCCGTTGTCGTGCTTGCTATTGTCGCGCTGCTGCTGGCATACGGTCCGCCGGATACGAAGGTGTCGTTTAACGGACTTTTCCGCGATGATGCTTTTGGTATATTCATGAAGACGCTTTGCCTTGGCGCGTCGGCGCTCGCCATAATCATGTCGATCGATTACAACAGGCGCGAAAAGATCGCCCGGTTCGAGTTTCCGATCCTGATCCTGATCGCCACCTTGGGCATGATGATTATGATCTCGGCGAATGACCTGATGACGCTGTATCTTGGTCTTGAGCTGATGAGTTTGTCGTTGTATGTAACCGCCGCATTTCGGCGCGACAGCGTCCGCTCGACCGAGGCAGGGCTCAAATACTTTGTTCTCGGGGCGCTATCGTCGGGGCTGCTATTGTATGGCGTTTCGTTGATTTATGGCTTTAGCGGAACCACAAATTTTGACGGGCTTGCCTCTATTTTTACGGGCGAGGAGGCACGTGCCGAAATTGGTTTGCTCATCGGACTTGTGTTTTTGATTGCAGGGCTCGCTTTCAAGGTTTCGGCCGTTCCGTTTCACATGTGGACCCCGGATGTGTATGAGGGCGTTCCGACACCGGTTACCGCATTTTTTGCCACTGCGCCGAAGGTGGCCGCGATCGCCCTATTCCTACGTGTTTTCGTTGGCCCGTTTGGCGAATTGGTGGGTCAATGGCAGCAAATCATCGTCTTTATCTCGATTGCCTCCATGATTTTGGGTGCCTTTGCGGCAATATACCAGAAGAATTTTAAGCGCCTGATGGCCTATTCCGCGATTGGACACATCGGCTACGCCCTCATTGGCCTGGCCGCGGGTACAGAAGAGGGCGCGCGCGGTATCCTGATTTACATGACGATCTATGTGATTATGAATATCGGAACGTTTGCCGTTATCCTGTCGATGCGCCAGCGCGACGGTATGGTTGAGGATATTTCGGAATTGTCGGGCCTCAGCAAGTCACAGCCCTGGATGGCATTTTTCCTGTTGATCTTTATGTTCAGTCTTGCGGGCATTCCCCCGCTTGCCGGTTTTTTCGGGAAATTCTATATTTTTGTGGCGGCGGTGAATGCAGGGCTTATTCCGCTTGCGGTGATTGGCGTGGTCACCTCGGTTATCGGGGCCTATTATTATCTACGAATCGTCAAGATCATGTATTTTGACGATGCAAGTGAAGGGTTTGAGCCGCAGAGCCGGACGTTATCCATTATTATGGCGGTATCAGGGATCTTCGTTGCCTTCTTTGTTGTCTTCCCGGCACCGCTCCTGGATAGCGCCAAAGCAGCGGCGGCTGTCCTCTTCTCGTGATTCCGTCTGGCAGTGGTGGCATTGATCTTCCGCCGTTCTTTAGTCTTACGGCGTTAGAGACCGTCGGCAGTACAAATGTCGAGGCGCGGAAAAGGGCGGAGGCGGGTGATCCGGAAGGCCGTATCGTTTGGGCACGGCGGCAGGAACAAGGCGTTGGTCGCCGCGGTCGGAACTGGGTCAGCCCGGAAGGGAACCTGTATTGCTCGCTGGTGTTGCGCCCCGCTTGCAGCCCGCTTGCGGGCGCCTGTCTTTCATTCCTGGTTGCCGTCGCACTACATAAGGCGATTGCGCCGCGCCTAAAGCCGGGCATGGATATCAAGCTAAAATGGCCGAATGATATTTTGATCGACGGCCGCAAAACTGCCGGCATATTGCTGGAAAGCAAGACCGGACCCACTGGCAACCTTGACTATATCATTGTCGGGACCGGCATTAACATCACGGCCTTTCCGGAGGTCACTGACGGATTGTCGGCAATCTCCCTCAAACAGGCGGGCGCCTTCGTCAAAGTCGAGGAGCTTCTCTCGGCCTATGCCTATAATCTGCTCGAATCCTATATGCTGTGGAAACGGGACGGCTTTGGCCCCATTCGCGAGCAGTGGCTGCTCCGCGCTACCGGTCTTGGCGGGCGGATTACGGTAAAACTGGCGGATAGGGTGCTCGAAGGCGTATTCTCCGGTCTTGATGAGCAGGGCGCCCTGATCCTTATTCTGGATACGGGTGAAAGAAAGCTGATTACGGCCGGAGAAGTGTTTATAGTTCCCGGCACGCAATAATCGTGGGAGAAGAGAATGTTACTGGCGATCGATGTCGGCAATACCAACATAACCTGCGCCGCGTATAAGGGGCGCAAGCTTGTCAATGAATGGCGAATTGCAACCTCTGGCTCGCGGACCGCAGAAGAATACGGTGTCTGGCTCAGCCAGGCGATGATGCTGGATGGCCTGAAGCTCGGCGACATCAAGGATGTGATCGTCGCAACTGTCGTGCCCGAGGCGCTTTTCAACATCAAGGGATTCTGTCGCCGCTATTTTGGTGTCTCCCCGATGGTTATCGGTGAACCCGGTGTGGACCTCGGTATGGAACCGTTGATTGATAATCCGGCCGAAGCCGGGGCAGACCGGCTGGTCGATGCGGTCGCAGCCCATGCGCTCTATGGCGGTCCGTTAATTGTCGTCGACTTCGGAACGGGCACGACGCTTGATGTGGTCAATGCCGAGGGCAACTATATCGGCGGTGTGATCGCGCCGGGCGTCAACCTCAGCCTCGATGCGCTGCATAAGGCGGCGGCCAAGCTGCCGCGGATCGCCGTCGAACGCCCCGCGCGCGTGATCGGCAAGAATACCCTTGAATGTATGCAGGCAGGGATCTACTGGGGCTATATCGCGATGATTGAGGGGTTGATCACGCGTATTCGCGCTGAGTATGGAGCGCCGCTGAAGATAATCGCGACCGGGGGCCTTGCGGTGTTGTTTGATAAGGGAACCGATGTGATTGATCATGTCAGCCCGGATTTGACACTGACGGGGCTCGTTGAAATTTTCTATAAAAATAACTGAAAGCCTTTATGTCCGATATTGATCCCAAATTTAAAGACTCCCTGATTTTCCTGCCCCTGGGGGGCAGCGGCGAGATTGGCATGAATCTCAACCTATACTGCTGCAACGGCAAATGGTTGATGATTGATTGCGGGATTTCCTTCGCCGATGATAGGGCCCCGGGGATCGATGTCATCGTTCCCGATGCCACCTGGATCGCCGACCGCAAAGAAGACCTGATCGGCCTTATCGTTACCCATGCCCATGAGGATCATGTCGGCGCGGTTGCACGGCTGTGGCCGCTGTTCCAATGCCCGGTCTATACCAGCCCGTTCACGGCGGAGATTCTCGCACTGAAACTCGCGGAAGAGGGACTTGCTGACAAGGTTGAAGTGAATGTGATCTCGGCCGGAAGCTCCATGGCACTTGGGGAATTTCATATTGATTTTGTCGACCTGACCCATTCCATCCCCGAGATGCAGGCGCTGATGATCACCACGCCGTATGGCCGGGTCCTGCATAGCGGCGACTGGAAGCTAGATCCGGATCCGGTAGTCGGTCCTTCAAGCAACCTTGTTAAAATGCAAAAGGTCTCTGAAAAAGGGGTCCTTGCCATGATCTGCGATTCCACCAATGTCTTCAAGGAAGGCGTATCGGGATCGGAGCTTGCGGTGCAGGACAGCCTTGACGATATCCTCGGCGATATCCCGACGGGGCGCATCGCCGTTACGACCTTTGCCTCCAACATTGCCCGCCTGCAGACTATCGCCGCTATTGCGGAGCGCCATGACCGCCATGTGGTGCTGGTCGGCCGCTCGCTTCACCGAATGACGAAGGCGGCTAAAAAAGTTGGATACCTCAATGACTTGCCGCCCTTTCTTGATGAAAGAGATGCGGGACATCTTCCGCGCGACAAGGTATTGCTCCTTTGTACGGGAAGCCAGGGGGAGCCCCGTGGGGCAATGGCCCGGATCGCCCGCGGTGAACATGCACATATTAATCTCTCACCCGGGGATACGGTCATCTTTTCATCGAAAGTGATCCCGGGAAACGAAAAAACTCTCTATGGCCTGCATAACCAGCTGACCGAAGGCGGGGTTAATGTCATTACCGAAGCTGACAAGTTCGTGCATGTTTCCGGTCATCCGGCGCGGGCGGAACTGACCGATATGTATGGCATCGTTAAGCCCAAAATCGCCGTTCCAGTCCATGGTGAAGCGCGGCATATCCGCGCACATTGTGAGCTTGCCTTATCGCTCGGCGTCGAACAGGCGATCGAGATTACCAATGGCAATTTGCTGAAACTTGCTCCGGGAGATGCCGAGATTATCGGGACTGTGCCTTCCGGTCGGCTAGCCGTCGATGCGGGGGGACTAACGCCGCTGGATGGCGATTTCCTCAGTACAAGGCGCCGTCTCGTCTACAACGGGTCAATCAGCGGGGTTGTCATCGTCGATGAGAAGGGGCAAATTACGGAGGATCCAATGATCCGCCTGCGCGGTGTGGTTGACGAAAACCTGTTTCCGGACCTTCAGAAAATGATGCGACAGGAGATCGTCTCCCGCCATGGCAAGCTGAGCAAGGCTGAAAAGCAGGACGACGCGATTATTGAGGAAACGGCCCATAACGCGGTTCGTAAGGTTTTCAGGCGGATTGCCGGTCGGCGGCCGATAACGGATATATATGTCATCAGGTTCGATGACGAGTAAGGAAAAACAGGAAGATGATTGGACGTTTAAATCATGTCGCCATTGCGGTTCCCGATCTTGAGGCCGCCGCCGCCATGTACCGTGATACTCTCGGCGCAAAAGTTAGCGCGCCGCAGGATGAGCCGGATAACGGTGTCACGGTGGTCTTTGTCGAGCTTGAGAATACTAAAATTGAATTGCTTCATCCCTTGGGAGAGAATTCACCAATTGCCCGATTTCTGGAAAAAAACGTCTCTGGCGGGATGCATCATGTCTGCTATGAGGTTGAGGATATCATCGCGGCCCGCGATCATCTGAAAGCTAAGGGTGCTCGTATTCTTGGCGATGGAGAGCCGAAGATCGGGGCGCATAAGAAACCGGTTTTGTTCTTACATCCCAAGGATTTCAATGGCACTCTTGTGGAATTAGAACAGGTTTAGGAGTAAGCAATTATGTCTATCGCTGGCGGCGTTGTCATATTTTTCATCTCATGGTTTCTGGTTCTGTTTATGGTTCTGCCCTGGGGCGTTCGCACGCAGGCGGAAATGGGGGGTGAAATTGAGCCGGGAACAGTCGAAAGCGCGCCTGCCAAGTCGCATATTTGGTTAAAATTTGGCATTACTACTCTCATTTCGCTGGTCATACTGGGGATTTTCTGGGTGGTTCTGGATATGCAGTTATTCGATATCAGGGCATATTTTCAGAATCAGTAACGGAAGGAGCAGGGCCGTGAAATTGCGTCTGCATGTGATTTGTCTTTGCGGCATACTGGCGACATCGGTCGCCGGAGCAGAGGATTTCAGGCTCGAAGTTTCAAAAGACAGTTGCGACCGTATCGTTAAATATGTCGCCGATCCGGATGTCACCTATAAACCGGGGGTGGATGTCCATGGAAATGCGGTTCCTCCGGCGGACATTGACGCCAACTCCATTGTCCTTCCCGATAATATTTATGTTGATTTATCTTTACCGATTAAAGACTTGCTGAAAAATTATAATCCAAAACTCAAGAATGCTGATGTCTATGTGGGTGCCATCGTTTTTGATATCCAGTCCGGGCGACTACTTTATAACGGCCAGGAATTATCCGACCCAGCGCAGAATGCCATCGCGGTGGAATGCCGGAAACGCTACCAATAACGGGCAAAGCCTTGCAATCTGTGCGAATCCCGTTAAAAGTCTGGCAAATGCCGGTGAGTGTACTTACCTGCGACTGGTGAAATAACGTTAGCTGATTTAACTTTCCCGAGGCCCCCATGCGTTTGTCCCGTTACTTTTTACCCACGTTGAAGGAAGACCCCAAGGAAGCACAGATCGTGTCTCACCGCCTGATGTTGCGGGCAGGCATGATCCAGCAGTCTTCTGCGGGGATTTACAGCTGGCTGCCGCTCGGGCAGCGGGTGCTCAGAAATATCGAACAGGTCGTCCGTGAGGAACAGGACCGAGCCGGGGCGCTTGAAATCCTGATGCCGACCCTGCAACCTGCGGACCTGTGGCGGGAATCGGGGCGCTATGATGATTATGGCAAGGAAATGCTGCGCATTACCGACCGTCATGACCGCCAGATGCTATATGGCCCGACGAATGAGGAGCAGGTGACGGATATTTTCCGCTCCCATGTGAACAGCTACAAAAACCTGCCGCTCAATCTTTATCATATTCAGTGGAAATTCCGGGACGAGGTGCGCCCGCGCTTTGGAATCATGCGCGGACGGGAATTCCTGATGAAGGATGCCTATTCCTTTGATCTCGATTTCGATGGTGCGAAAATTGCCTATAACAATATGTTCGTGGCCTATTTAAAGACCTTTGCCCGCCTTGGGCTGAAGGCTATTCCGTTACGCGCCGCGACCGGACCGATCGGTGGCGACCTGTCCCATGAATTTATTGTGCTTGCGGATACTGGTGAGAGCGAGGTTTTCTACCATAAGGATCTCCTGTCTCTCGAAACGCCGGATCAGGCGTCCTATTCCGCCGATGAATTGCAGGCGATCGTCGATAAATGGACGGGCTATTACGCGGCCGCGGACGATATGCATGATGCCGCCGCCTGCGATGTGGCCGCTGACGATCTGGTGACCCGGCGCGGGATTGAGGTCGGCCATATCTTCCATTTCGGCGATAAATATTCCAAAATCATGGGCGCTACGGTTGCCGGGCCGGACGGCAAGGACGTTACGGTTTCCATGGGCTCATACGGGATTGGCGTTTCGCGTCTGGTTGGCGGCATAATCGAGGCAAGCCATGACTATGACGGCATCATATGGCCGGAAAGCGTGGCGCCGTTTAAGGCGGGGCTGATCAACCTGAAAAGCGGCGATGAACCCTGCGATCAGGCCTGTGATGAATTTTACGGAAAACTTCAAGGCGCGGGCGTCGAGGTGCTTTATGACGACACTTCGGGCCGGGCCGGAGAGAAATTTGCCAAGATGGATCTGATCGGGCTGCCTTGGCAGGCAACCATCGGCCCGCGCGGCGTTAAATCTGGCATTGTTGAGATAAAGAACAGGGCGACTGGCGAGAAACAGGAACTCTCGGCGGATGATGCGCTGCAGCTTCTGGCCGGGCGGCGCTAGTGTTTTCACGCTTTGAATGGACCATGGCATTACGGTACCTGCGGGCGCGGCGGCAAGAGGGCTTTATTTCCGTCATTGCAACCTTCTCCTTTCTCGGGATCGGTCTTGGGGTTGCGACCCTGATCATCGTGATGTCCGTGATGAATGGCTTTCGGGCGGAGTTGCTTGACCGTATCCTCGGGCTCAACGGCCATTATGAAATCCGGGCGCCGGCGGATGAGCCGCTACTGAATTATGGCGATGTGGTTGCCCGGCTGTCGGCGGTCACCGACGTCGTTCGTGTCACCCCGCTGGTCGAGGGACAGGTAATGGCCTCCGGCAAGCAAGCAAGTGGGGCTCTGGTGCGCGGTATCTCCCCGAACCAGATGGCGTCACTCACAGTTCTTTCCTCGAACATCGTTGATGGATCGCTTAAGAATTTCGGGGATAACAGCTCGATTATTCTTGGCTACCGGCTGGCCCGTACGCTCGGGGTTGAGGCGGGCGACAAGGTCAAGCTGATCTCGTCTGAGGGAACGGCGACTGCCTTCGGCACCATGCCGCGGGTCAAGACATTTACCGTCGATGCGCTGTTCGATACGGGCATGTATGAGTATGACAGCGGCTATATCTATATGTCGCTGAAGGCGGCGCAGCAATATTTCCGGCTCGGGGAGGGGATCACCGCGCTCGATGTGTTCGCGACCGATCCGGATCAGGCATTGGCCATGCGCCGGGAAATTATCAACGCCGTGAATATCCGTGCCTTTATTTATGACTGGCAGCAGTCGCGGGCGAGCTTTTTCAATGCGTTGGAGGTGGAACGGAATGTCATGTTCCTCATCCTCACCCTCATCATTCTGGTGGCCGCGTTCAATATCATCTCCAGCCTGATCATGCTGGTAAAGGACAAAGGCCGGGATGTGGCGATCTTGCGCACCATGGGGGCGACCCGGGGCATGATCATGCGGGTATTCTTTATTGCCGGGGCCAGCATCGGGGTCGTCGGGACAATCCTCGGGGTTCTGCTTGGCCTCGGGTTTTGCGCTAATATCGACAAGATAAAAAGCGCGATCGAGGGGATTACCGGCGCCGAGTTGTTTTCAGCCGAAATATATTTCCTCTCGCATCTGCCGGCAAAGGTTGACCCTTCCGAGGTGTTGACGGTGGTCTTGATGGCTTTGATCATCTCTCTGCTGGCGACGATCTATCCGTCCTGGCGGGCGGCCCGGCTCGATCCAGTGGAGGCACTTCGCTATGAATGAGCCGGTTCTCGTTCTCGAAAATGTCGGCCGCGTCTTCCTGCAGGGGCAGGAGAAATTGATGGTGCTGGACCGGGTGGATCTCCGGCTGATGCCGGGGGAGATTGTGGGCCTGCTCGGGCCGTCCGGGTCGGGCAAATCGACGCTGCTGCAAATTGCCGGATTACTGGAACCCCCGACGAGCGGGACGGTGAAGATCACCGATGTCGATTGCAGCAAGGCACGGGATGCGAAACGCACTGAAATCCGCCGCGATAAAATCGGCTTTGTGTACCAGTTTCATCATTTGCTTCCTGAATTTTCAGCGCTTGAAAATGTCATGATGCCAAATCTTATTTCGGGAATTAACAAAGGGGTTGCGCGCGCGCGCGCGACAGAGCTGCTGACCCGCATGGGGCTCGAGGGGCGCCTCTCGCACCGGCCCGCAAAACTCTCCGGCGGGGAGCAGCAGCGCGTTGCCATTGCCCGTGCCCTTGCTAATGATCCGGTTTTGTTGCTCGCCGATGAACCGACCGGCAACCTTGATGAGCAGACGGCAGAACTGGTTTTCGAGCAGTTCCTGAAAGCTGTGCGCGAGGAGAATGTCGCGGCACTTGTCGCTACCCACAACATCGAACTCGCCCGTCGCATGGACCGGGTTTTCCAGGTGCGTGACCATCATTTAATTGAGATGTGACGACGCTTTAAACACCTGAAAACAGCAAAATTCGGTTTGACTATATTGAATGACAGCGCCATGTATTGCGTATAGCATCTTTTTGAAGGCCCTTGACCGCACGACGGCTATCAAGGGAAGTAGCGGCGCTTGGCCGTTGGTTGTTTGGATTGCGGGCGTTGGTATCTTTCTGAATTGGCTGGAAACCAGGACCCGCTGTAACATATGAAAGGTTATTAAACATGAGTCGTAACGCTCTCTATTTCATAATCGGTGCACTTCTCGTTATTGCCATTGTTGTGGGCTATATGTTTTATCAGGAAAAAGAGTCCGGCGTGGACATCAAAATCGGAGATGCCAGCGTTTCCTATAACGTCGTTGGCTAGGCTGTGTGCGATCCAAAAAACAAAGATATATCGGTAGGTTAGAGTGATTTGTGTGATTAGATAGTCGGCTTGCAAGGGCCTTAACCAGAGGGAAAAAGTTATGTCGCTCGGAATAATTCTCATCATTGTACTTGTCATTCTTCTGTTGGGGGGCTTTAGCGGGCGCTTCGGCGGATATGGATACGGCTTCGGCCATGGCGGTGTCGGCGTTCTCGGCATTGTTCTGATCGTCATTATTGTTCTGGCTCTCATGGGCCGGATTTGACCCCTTAGGCGCAGCTAATCTAAGTTGGGGAAGGGTCTTTTATCTTCTTTTGGCATCCCTCCATATAAATGCCATCGACCTGAACGCCCGCGGGATGCCTCGCGGGCGTTAGTTTTTCGTCTTCAGAGCAGGGCATCATTTACACTCGCGACATTCAGGTTCCATTCAACCCTGCCAAAAGATCTCACTAGAATACATTGCGGTGATCTTGCCTCGGGGATGCGGAAATTTGCGATCAGGACAATACGGCTTGCTGTCCCAGGAGTGCCTGCCATTTTATTTATTTGACAAAAGAACAAAACAAGAACATTATCCGATTCAACAAATAAAGGAGCGGGTTATGTATCTCAATCAAATGATCAAGAGTGGCTTTGAATGTGCGGCATTTGCCGGGGCGTTGGGGATGATGGTGTTCTGGGCCGATATTGTGTCAGGCTTCACCGGATAGCGCTGCTTAAGCATCTGGGGACAGGCAAGGGGAGTTATCCACAAGAAATATGAGGCGAGGGGCTGTCAAGTCCTTACGTTTGCAAGAGGATGTGCAATAGTGGGACGGCTAAAATCACAATTGGAGGATTTGCCGTTGTCCCGCGCCGTCCGCGACCCTCGCTTTGTTCATTTGCGGTTGCATTCCGCCTATTCCCTGTCGGAGGGGGCGGTACCGGTCAAGGATATTGCTGAACTGTGCCGGCACAACCGGATGCCGGCTGTGGCGATTACCGATACCAGCAATATGTTCGGGGCTCTCGAATTTTCTCTCGCCCTGCAGGCGGGCGGCGTACAACCGATCATCGGCTGCCAGATTGCGGTCTCCCGAACTGATGGTGTCGATCGCAGTGGAAGGCGGCCCGAGCCGGACCCTGTGGTCCTGTTGGCGCAGGATGAGATTGGGTACAACAACCTACTCAAACTCACCTCCCATGCCTTCCTGAAAACCGATGCTGGGGAAACAGCGCAGGTTCCCTTTGATATACTTGAAATCCATGGGCAGGGCCTGATTTGCCTGACAGGAGGCGTTGAGGGACCTGTTGGCCGGTTGATCGCCAATGATCAGCTGGAGGCGGCCGAGGCCATGACCGCCCGGCTTGCCGGTATTTTCAAGGACAGGCTTTATATTGAGCTGCAGCGCCATAATTTGCCGCTGGAGCAGAAAACCGAACCCGGATTTCTGTCTCTCGCGTATAAGCTGAACATTCCCCTCGTCGCCACCAACGAGGTGTTTTTCGCGAAAAAGGAGATGTATCAGGCGCATGATGCTCTGCTCTGCATTGCCGCCGGGAAATACGTCGGGGACGCGAATCGCGTCAAGCGCACGCCAGACCATTACTTCAAGTCGGCAGACGAAATGGGGGCTCTGTTCTCTGATCTGCCCGAAGCCATCGACAACACTTTGTTGATTGCAACGCGCTGCGCGGTAGCAGCGAAGCGCCATGATCCGATTTTGCCAACCTTTTCGTCTGCGGAAGGGCGGGACGAAGCGGCGGAATTGAAAGCTGAGGCGACGGAAGGCCTTAAACTCCGCCTTGAGAATGAGGTCTTTACCGAAAGCATGTCGGCCGAGGAACGAACGGCCAAAACGACGGAATATTTTGATCGTCTCAATTATGAAATCGATGTCATTAATGAGATGGGCTTTCCCGGCTATTTCCTCATCGTGTCAGATTTCATTCAATGGTCGAAAGAGCATGACGTGCCGGTGGGGCCGGGCCGCGGGTCCGGCGCGGGCTCTGTGGTTGCCTGGGCGCTGACGATTACTGATCTCGACCCGCTCCGCTTCGGCCTCCTGTTCGAGCGGTTCCTTAATCCCGAACGTGTCTCTATGCCTGACTTTGACATTGATTTCTGCCAGGACAAGCGGGAAAAAGTCATCCGCTATGTCCAGGAAAAATACGGTCATGACCAGGTGGCGCAGATCATCACTTTCGGAAAGCTGCAGGCGAAGGCGGCGGTGCGGGATGTCGGCCGGGTGTTGCAGATGCCCTACGGTCAGGTTGACCGGATCAGCAAGATGATTCCGGCCAATCCCGCCAATCCTGTGACCTTGCAGCAGGCGCTCGATACCGAGCCGCGCCTCCGCGAGGAACGGGCAAATGATCCGGAAGTCGCCCGCCTGCTTGAAATTGCCCTTCAACTTGAAGGCTTGTACCGTCATGCCTCCACCCATGCGGCGGGTGTGGTGATCGGCGATCGCCCGCTCGATCAACTCGTGCCGCTCTATCGCGATCCGCGCTCTGATATGCCGGTGACGCAGTTTTCGATGAAATATGCGGAAGCGGCCGGACTGGTAAAGTTCGATTTTCTCGGCCTCAAGACCCTGACAGTTCTCGACCGGGCGAAAGCGCTTCTTGCCCGGCGCGGCATTGAGATTGATTACGCGAAAGTCCCCCTCGATGATCCGGCGGTGTTTGATCTTCTGTCCAGCGGCAACACGATCGGCGTCTTCCAACTTGAAAGTTCCGGTATGCGCGACATGCTTCGCAAGATGCGCCCGGATGCCTTTGAGGACATTATCGCCATCGTCGCGCTCTACCGGCCGGGACCGATGGAGAATATTCCGACCTATATCCGCCGCAAGCACGGCGAGGAGAAGCCAGACTATCTGCATCCGAACCTGAAATCGGTTCTGGCGGAAACCTACGGCGTTATTATCTATCAGGAACAGGTGATGGAAATCGCCCGGACCCTCGCGGGCTACAGTCTCGGTGATGCGGATTTGCTGCGCCGGGCCATGGGCAAGAAAATCCAGTCGGAGATGGACCAGCAGCGGGAAATATTCGCCAAGGGGGCTAAGGAAAAGGGTGTGTCTGTCAAGGACGCGAGCCATATCTTTGATCTTGTGGCGAAATTCGCCAATTACGGCTTCAATAAATCTCATGCGGCCGCCTATGCGCTCGTCTCCTACCATACGGCCTATCTAAAGGCCAATTACCCGGTGGAGTTTATGGCGGCATCCATGAGCCTCGACATGAACAATACGGACAAGCTAAATCTTTTCCGTCAGGATCTCGACCGGATGAAAATTCCGGTCCATCCGCCCTGTCTGAACGCGTCGGAGGTGGAATTTTCCGTTGAGTTCGAGGGCGAGCAAGGGGCCGTACGTTATGCGCTCTCGGCGGTCAAAAATGTTGGGCGCGAGGCAATGGCGGGGCTCGTGCGCGAGCGCGTTGAAAACGGCCGGTTCAAGGACCTGTTCGATTTTGCCCATCGGCTCAACCCGAAATTCATGAAT
The DNA here is from genome assembly GCF_041689005.1 of Sneathiella sp. Classification (GTDB taxonomy): domain Bacteria; phylum Pseudomonadota; class Alphaproteobacteria; order Sneathiellales; family Sneathiellaceae; genus Sneathiella. The sequence continues at coordinate 10,296 of NZ_JBDNHC010000145.1, read as the reverse complement.
AAACGGCAGGCGGAGAATTTGGTGCGGGCGGGGGCGTTTGACGCCTTGCAGAATGATCGGGCGCAGGTCTTTGCGGCGATTGAAGTCCTGCTGCGGCAGGCCCAGCAATCGGAAGAGGAGCGGGGCTCTGGTCAGGTCAACCTGTTTGGCGGCGAGGCGGAAAACCTGGCAACCCGGCCAGCGTTGCCCACGGTCAGTCGCTGGACCGCAATGGAGCAATTGAAGCAGGAATTCGATGCCATCGGCTTTTATCTTTCGGGCCATCCACTTGATGCCTGGTCAAAAACTCTCGACAAGGCGGGGGTTCGTGCCTCGGCAACTTACCTCGCCAGTCTCGGCAATACAGAAAGTCATGCCCTGCTGGCAGGGACGGTCATGGGCAAGCGCGAATTACGCACCCGTAAAGGCAAGCCGCTCGCGTTCGTTCAGTTTTCCGACGCGACCGGCGCCTTCGAAATCACGATGTTCGCCGAAACGCTGGAGCAATGCCGGGACATTCTGACCGTGGGACAGTCGCTGGTGGTCAGTGTGGGCGGAAACCTGGAGAGTGACCAGCCGCGCCTGACGGCCCGAAGCGTACAGAGACTTGAAACCCTCGCCGCCAGCATTACCGATGGTGTCCGCATTTTTGTTGATGATGACAAACCGATTGCACAGGTGGCTTCGATCCTGAAGGAAGGGGGGCGGGGGCGGGGCCGCGTTGCCCTTGTCCTCAATATGGAGACCGAGGCGAAAGAGGTTGAGATTGATCTCTCCAGCCATTGCAACATCACCCCGGAAGTGCGCCAGGCGCTTAAATCCGCGTCCGGGGTCATCGATGTTCATGATATCTAGGCAATGATGCTGAATTTGTGCCTAAATGGCGCTTTTTCCCTTGCGTCCTGCGGCGGAGAGGCTTATGTAGCCCACTGTTAAATTCGCACGTGGGTTTTGGGGACGGTTGTGTTGATCTTTCCCATCCGGTGTCCTGGCAATGATGTCAACGGATCACAGCTCACGGAGGCTCAACCGGAAAAGGAGATTGCAGAATGGCTCTGCCAACTTTTACTATGCGTCAGCTGTTAGAAGCCGGTGTTCACTTTGGACATCAATCCCGCCGTTGGAACCCGAAAATGGGTCCTTATATCTTCGGCGCCCGTAACAAAATTCACATTCTCGACCTGCAGCAGACCGTTCCCCTGTTGTATCAGGCCCTTAAAGTGGTCCGTGATACCGTTGCCGGTGGTGGCCGGGTTCTGTTCGTTGGCACGAAACGTCAGGCATCTGAAGTTGTCGCCGACAGCGCCAAGCAATGTGCGCAGTTTTACGTCAACCATCGCTGGCTCGGCGGTATGCTGACCAACTGGAAAACCGTTTCCGGGTCGATCAAGCAGCTCCACAAACTTGAAGAGCAGCTATCTGCCGACCATATTGGGCTGACCAAGAAGGAAATTCTTCGTATGACCCGTCAGCGCGACAAGCTGGAACGGGCGCTTGGCGGAATCAAGGAAATGGGCGGCCTGCCCAATATTATTGTCGTTATCGACACGAACAAGGAAGAACTTGCCGTTCAGGAAGCGAACAAGCTGGGTATTCCTGTTGTCGCCATTCTCGACAGTAACTCCGATCCTGATGGCATTACCTATCCGGTGCCGGGAAATGATGACGCGCTGCGGGCGATCAACCTGTATTGTGAATTGTTCAAGCAGGCGGTGATTGACGGTATTTCCGTTGAAATGGCCGATCAGGGCACGGACCTTGGGGCCGCCGAAACACCGGTAATGGCGGAAGATATCCCGACAGATGATGCGGTGGTCGAGGAACCGGCCGCAGCAGAAAAGCCTGCCGCGGAAGAGCCTGCAGCAGAAAAGCCGGCGGAAGGCGCGACGGCTGTTGAAGAAACTGCTAGCGATCTTGCCGACACGGCCGCAAAGGAAGAAGAAAGCGCAAAAGCGTCTTAAAATCAGAGATCCCGCCCTGCGCTGCAGAGGCGTATGGCGGGCTCCTTTTTCAGATATCGAAATGCGAGGATAAACTATGACTGCTATTACAGCTGGGCTGGTAAAGGAACTCCGCACCAGGTCTGGTGCCGGCATGATGGATTGCAAGAAGGCCCTAACCGAAACAGACGGCGATATTGACGCCGCGATTGACTGGCTACGGACAAAAGGACTTGCGAACGCGGCGAAGAAATCCGGCCGTGTTGCCGCTGAAGGACTTGTCGCAGTCAGCGCAAATGGTACTTCCGGCGCGGTTGTCGAAGTAAATGCGGAAACTGACTTTGTTGGACGGAATGAGGATTTCCAGAAGCTTGTCAGTGGCATCGCTTCGGTTGCTGCCGAAACCGGCAAAGATGTCGATGGTATCAAGGCATCCCTCTTTCCCGGCGCCTCGGTGACGGTCGAGGAAAAGCTGACGGCCGCCATCTCCACCATTGGCGAAAACATGAATCTCCGGCGGGCAACAAGCCTTTCTGTCGAGAAGGGTGTCGTTGCCTCCTACATGCATAATGCTGTTGCCGAGGGACTTGGAAAAATTGGTATTCTCGTGGCTTTGAAAAGTGATGGAGATACGGAAGCTTTGGCGACGCTTGGTAAACAGATCGCCATGCATATCGCGGCGACCAGCCCGCAGTCGATCAGTGTTGCCGACCTCGATCCGGAAGCCGTTGAGCGGGAGCGCGGGATTTTGTCCCAGCAGGCCCGGGAATCAGGCAAGCCGGAAGAAATCATTGGTAAAATGGTTGAAGGGCGTCTCAGCAAATTTTACAAGGATGTTGTCCTTTTGGAACAGACCTTTGTTATTGACGGCGAAAATACAGTGAAGGCAGCAATCGACGTCGTTGCCAAGCAGATCGGTAGTCCGATTGAGGTTACCGGCATGGCCCGCTATGCCGTCGGTGAAGGTATCGAGAAGGAAGAAACTGATTTCGCCGCCGAGGTCGCAGCGGCAGTCAGTTAGGATGAAGCCTTAGAACTTTAATATGGCGGCCCCGGAACGGAGGCCGCCATATTTTTATGTGCCAGGTCGCACTGCTTTTCAAATCAAACTTTTTCTGTATGCTGTCTTTCCGACAGAGGATCACCGTCAGTATCATATTTGGGGAATAAAATGTCGAACGAGATTCAGTATCGCAGGGTCCTGCTGAAATGTTCCGGGGAAGCACTTTTAGGAAACCAGCAATATGGTATTGATGTCGAGACAGTATCCCGTATTGCAAAGGATATAGCCGCGGCCCAGAATATGGGCGTCGAAGTCTGCGTTGTGGTTGGCGGCGGTAATATATTTCGTGGAATTTCCGGGACAGCCAAGGGAATGGATCGCTCCAGCGCTGATTACATGGGTATGCTTGCGACTGTCATGAACGCCCTTGCCTTGCAGAATGCCATTGAGGCGGAAGGAATGGACAGCCGCGTCCTGTCCGCCATCCCGATGTCCGCGGTTTGCGAGCCCTATATCCGGCGCCGGGCGGAACGGCATCTTGAAAAGGGCCGGATCGTGATTTTCGCTGCCGGAACCGGCAATCCTTATTTCACAACCGATACGGCTGCGGCCTTGAGAGCGGCGGAAATGAAATGCGACGCGCTTCTCAAGGGCACGAATGTCGACGGGGTCTATGACATGGATCCGCGAACAAATCCCGATGCCAAACGATATGAGACCTTGTCCCATCTCGATGTTCTGGCTAAGGACCTCAAAGTCATGGATGCAGCGGCGATCTCGCTCGCCCGCGAGAACAATATTCCCATCCTTGTTTTCTCAATTCAGGAAGCGGGGGCGTTTGCCCGCGTACTGAAAAAAGAAGGATGTTTCACAGAAGTGGTCTGAGGGTATAGGATCATTCAAGTAAATTAGCGAAAGATGCCGTGGCCCGGGCCCGGCTTTGAAGGAGAAGAAAATGGCAGCGCCAGATATGAAAGACCTTGAAAAACGAATGCAGGGGGCCCTTGAGGCACTCAAGCACGAGTTTGCGGGACTGAGAACGGGCCGCGCGCATGTCAGCCTGCTCGACTCCGTCATGGTGGATAGTTACGGGACATCGATGCCGATTTTGCAGGTTGCAACTGTCAGTGCCCCGGAGCCAAGGTCAATCAGCGTTCAGGTCTGGGACAAGTCTAACGTAAAAGCAGTGGAAAAGGGCATTCGGAATTCGGGCCTCGGCCTGAACCCGGTTGTCGATGGCGCCGTTGTCCGGGTTCCGATCCCGGAACTCACAGAGGAACGCCGGGCCGAACTCGCGAAAGTTGGATCCAGTTATTCGGAAAATGCCAAGATCGCCATCCGCAATATTCGTCGCCATGGAATGGATGATGCCAAGGCCGCCGAAAAGGACGGAGATTTTTCCGAAGATGACCGCAAGAAAGCTGAAGATAGAATTCAAAAGCTGACGGACAGCTATGTTGAAAAAGTAGATGTGATGCTGTCGGAGAAGCAGCAGGAAATCATGCAGGTTTGATGCATGGTTGTCGCTCCCTCCCAGAGTATGACTGAAACCGGAATCCCCAACCATATTGCTATTATTATGGACGGGAACGGACGATGGGCGAAAAAGCGATCTCTGCAGCGGTTGCGCGGCCATGAGAAGGGCGCGGACGCGGTACGTGACGCCGTGAAGGGGTGCGCCGAAATTGGTGTGAGATACTTGACCCTCTATGCCTTTTCCTCGGAGAACTGGAACCGTCCGATAGAGGAAATTAATCATCTGATGGGGCTGTTTCGTTTCTTTTTTAAGAAAGAGATGAAGGCTCTTTGTGATGCGGGTGTAAATGTTAAATTTATTGGTAATATCAATAAATTACCAGATGATATTCAGGTATTAATTAAGGAAGTCTGTGAGGCGACGAAGGGGAATTCTAAGCTGATTTTGACGATCGCCCTCAGCTATGGAAGCCAGTCGGAAATCGTCGGTGCCATGAAATCCCTGGGGGAGAAAATCAAGGCGGGCGAGTTGGAGCCAAACGAAATCGATGAGGATATGATCTCCCGCTATCTGGAGACAGACGGTATTCCCGATCCTGACCTGCTTATCCGCACCAGCGGCGAGAAGCGGCTTAGCAATTTTCTGCTCTGGCAGTGCGCCTATACGGAATTTGTCTTTCTCGATGTCTTGTGGCCAGATTTCCAGAAGGCGGATCTTCAGGTGGCGGTTGAAGAATATGCGAGCCGGCAACGGCGTTACGGGGCGCTTTAGGTGGTGCTTTCCTCATTTTCCTCTCTTCAGCAACGGGTTATTTCAGCTTGCATTCTTGGTCCAATCGCAATTGCAGCGCTGTATCTCGGTGGGATATATTTTACTCTTTTTCTGGGGGCTGCCGCTGCTGTCATGTGCTTTGAATGGAGCCGGGCGTCGTTTACGAAACGATCACCGTTATTTACGGGTCTGATTGGTCTGGCGGTTCTGCTTCCGCTCATTTTTATAAATAAATATAATTTAGAACAACTTGTTATTGGAATTTTCTGTTCTTCTATCTTAATTGCAGGAATTGCCTTGATTTTGAAACAGACAGCAGATGCCCTCTGGGCATTTCTCGGGCCGGTCTGTATTGGTTTTCCCGTTCTGTCGCTGGCGATCTTGCGGACGATACCGGAAATAGGGCTCGCGGTGACGCTCAGCCTATTCCTGGTCATCTGGGCCACGGACATCGGCGCTTATTTCTCGGGCAAGTCTATCGGTGGCCCCAAGATTGCCCCCCGGATCAGCCCGAACAAGACCTGGGCAGGATTAATCGGTGGGATGATCGCGGCAATGATTGTTGCCTATGCCGCCTACACTCTCCTGATGGGTGGGAATGTTTCGCCAATTCGGATACTGGGTCTCGGGGCCATCTGTGCTATACTGGCGCAGACGAGTGATTTCGCGGAATCTGCGTGGAAGCGAAACTTTGGGATCAAGGATGCCAGCAACCTGATTCCCGGTCACGGCGGCGTACTGGACCGACTGGACGGCATTTTTCTCGTGGCGCCAAGCCTGCTGGTTATTTTATTATACGCGGATAGGAACTGATATGGGGAGCATTGGTCTGGCAAAGGATATATCTGCCAACCCGCAGTCACAGCGCCGTCGTGTCAGCATATTCGGATCCACCGGATCAGTCGGGGTTAGTACGCTGGACCTGATTTCCGCAGCGCCGGAAAAATTTCAGGTTGAGGTTCTGACGGCCCATCAAAATGTTGATTTGCTCGCTGAACAGGCCCGGAAATTTAGTGTCCGGCTGGCCGTAATCGCGGATGAATCCCTGCGTGCGGATCTGGAACAACGGCTTGCGGATACAAAAATTGAGGTTGCCGCCGGCCGCAATGCGCTGATCGAGGCGGCGGAGATTAAGGTCGATTGGGTGATGGCTGCCATTGTCGGTGCTGCCGGGCTTGCGCCCACGCTGGCGGCCATTCGTACCGGTGCCATCATAGCCGTCGCCAATAAGGAGGCACTTGTCTGTGGGGGCGATCTCGTGCTGGCGGAGCTTAAGAAATACGGCGCGACGCTGCTGCCGGTCGACAGCGAACATAACGCAATTTTCCAGGTTCTCGACTTCGACCAGATTGATGCCGTAAGAAGGCTTGTCCTGACCGCTTCGGGGGGGCCGTTCCTTCGCCTTACTTATGATGAAATGACCCATGTCAGCAAGGACCAGGCGCTCGCTCATCCGAATTGGGACATGGGGGCGAAAATCTCCATCGACAGTGCAACAATGATGAACAAAGGCCTAGAACTTATTGAAGCCTATCATCTTTTCCCTCTTTCGGCTGACCGGATTGATATCCTTGTTCATCCTCAATCGGTCATCCACAGCATGGTGGAATACCAGGATGGATCAGTGTTGGCGCAGATGGGGGCACCGGATATGCGGACGCCGATTTCGTATACCCTGGGCTGGCCGGAGCGTCACACTTTTGATGCCGACCGGCTGGATCTTGCCAGGATTGGCAGTTTGACATTTCTTGAGCCGGATCCGCAGCGTTTCCCCGCCCTCAGATTGGCGCGCGAGGCGTTAAAAGCTGGTAAATCAGCCCCAACGACATTAAATGCCTCTAATGAGATCGCGGTGGAAGGCTTCCTTGCCGGATCGATAAAGTTTCTCGACATTATTTCCGTTGTTGAGGAAAGCCTTAACCGGGCATCGATATCGGAACTTGTCTCCATCGAGGATATTTATGAAAATGACCGGAAGGCGCGCGAGATTGCCCGTTCCATCATGAAATCTTTTGGCTGAAAACGTAACAACGGTAAAGCAGCATGAACTTTTTGATCGATAACTGGATATATATTCCTGCCTTCATCGTCGTCATCACGGTGCTGGTTTTTGTGCACGAATATGGACATTACAAGGTTGCCCGCATTTGCGGAGTCAAGATCGATACTTTCTCCATCGGCTTTGGTCCTGAACTCTGGGGCCGTTATGATAAAGCCGGATGCCGTTGGAAAGTCTGTGCGGTGCCCTTCGGCGGGTATGTGAAATTTCACGGCGATGCTGGCGTTGCCAGTGAAAGCTCCGCCGAGCTTGACAATATGTCCGAGGAGGAAAAACGGGTCAGTTTTCATCACAAACCGCTATATCAACGCGCAGCTGTCGTCGTTGCCGGGCCTGCCGCCAATTTTCTTTTTGCCATCGTTGCCATGGCAATATTATTCATGGCCCTTGGTCAGGCGCGGACCCCGCCTGTTGCCGGGGAAGTCAGGCCCGACAGTGCAGCGGCGGAGGCGGGGATAGTGCCGGGGGATCGCGTCCTGTCCGTTGACGGGACCAGCATTGATAGTTTCGAGGAGTTACGCCGGATCGTACTGGTGGGGCTTGATGATCCGCTGGTCATGAAGATTGATCGCGGCGGACGCTCAATTGAACTTGCGGTTACCCCGCATATCGTGGAGGAAACTGACGCGGACGGGAATATTCAGAAAATCGGCCAACTGGGTATCGTCTCTACAGGACGGGAATTTGTCAAAGTCGGCCCGATTGACGCTATCAAGGGGGCGGTTGACCAGACATGGTTTATCACCACCGCGACCCTGACCGGTGTCGGGCAAATGTTTTCCGGCGCGCGCGATGTCGGGGAGTTGAGCGGGCCGCTCGGTATCCTCAAGATGTCCGGGGACGCGGCAAAGCGGGGAGAAGACTTCACGGACAATGCCTTGTCCCTGTTCAATTTCATGATATTTGTCTCTATCAGTCTTGGCCTGATAAATCTGTTCCCGGTTCCAATGCTGGATGGCGGGCATCTGGCGTTTTACGCGTATGAAGCGGTGCGCGGCAAACCGGCTTCCCCAAAAGCGATGGAATTTGGTTTCAGAATTGGACTATCTCTCGTTCTGATGCTAATGGTATTCGCGACGTGGAATGATATAAATAAACCTTGGGTAAAAGATTTTTTCACCGGTCTGTTTTCCTGACGGAAAAGGTCTGGTAGAACTGTTCCGGGGAATTACTGAGGATCCGCTCAGGGGGTGGGAATTTGCGCGTATTTTTGTTACTGGCTCTGTTCGCGATGGGCATGACCTCGGCGACCCTGTCAATCACTGACGTCGCTCACGCGCAATCAGCAACCATCATTTCGGAAATCAGGGTCGAGGGTAATCAGCGAATTGAAGACCAGACCGTCAAATCTTACCTTTTGGTGACTGAAGGGGCGCCCTACGACCGCGCCCGTGTCGACAAATCTCTCAAGGCGCTATTTAACACAGGCTTGTTTGCGGACGTATCCATCCGTCAGGAAGGCACCGTCCTGATCGTCAACATCGTGGAGAACCCGATTATAAACCGCCTCGCCTTTGAGGGGAACCGGCGAATTGACGATGAGACGCTGACGTCCGAAATTCAGCTGCGGCCACGCATTGTCTATACACGCGCCCGTGTGCAAAGCGATGTACAGAGGATCATCACTGTTTACAGAAGAAGCGGCCGCTTTGCCGCAACGGTCGAGCCAAAAGTTATTTTGCTCCCGGAAAACCGCGTTGATCTGGTGTTCGAAATTAATGAGGGCCAGCAAACCGGAATCAAGAAGATCCGCTTTTATGGGAATAAATCCTTTAGCGACAGTAAGCTGGCAAGCGAAATTTCAACCGAAGAGACGCATTGGTATAATTTCTTTTCCGATTCAGATACTTATGATCCGGATCGGTTGACATTCGATCGGGAATTGCTGCGAAAATTCTATCTGTCTAAGGGATATGCGGATTTTCGTGTCGTCTCCGCTATTGCCGAACTGACGCAGGACCGGGACGGGTTCTTTATCACTTTTGCGGTGGAGGAGGGCCCGAAATACAAATTCGGTACCGTCGGTGTCGAAAGCGAGATAAAGGACGTCTCGGCTGATAACCTGAAGGAACTGGTTACGACCATCGAAGGCGAGACTTATAACGCCGACAAGATCGAAGACAGTATCCAGAAAATAACGTTTGAGCTTGGAAAGCTGGGATACGCCTTTGTTAATGTGCGTCCCGAAATAAAGCGGGATCGGAAGAACCTCATTATTTCGCTCGTTTATAAAATTAACAAGGGTCCGAGGGTCTATGTGGAACGGATCAATATAACCGGCAACGTTCGCACCCTTGATTATGTTATTCGCCGGGAATTTAAGCTCGGCGAGGGCGACGCCTTTAATACCGCCTTGCTGCGGCTGTCTCGGTCACGTATCCGCGCCCTCGATTTCTTTGAGAAGGTCGAGGTGACACAGGATGAGGGAACAGCGCCGGACAAGACAATTATCAATGTTGATGTTCAGGAAAAATCAACAGGGGAACTAAGTGTCGGGGCCGGGTTCTCAACAACGGAATCGGTATCGGCAGATTTGCAGATCCGGGAACGGAACCTTCTCGGGCGGGGTCAGGACCTGCGGTTCGGGGTGTCCATCGGCCAGGACAGACAGCAGGTCGATCTCGGGTTTACGGAACCCTACTTTCTCGGTCGGGATCTGGCCGCTGGTTTTGATATCTTCAGAACGCGCCGGGATCTGCAGGATGAAAGTGGATATGATCTTGATCGGACCGGGTTTGTCCTGCGCGCGGGCTTCCCGGTGAAGGAACATGTGCGGGCCGATGTAAATTACAGCTTGGTGAGTGAAAAAATCGATAACGTGGCCTCAACCGCCTCGACCGGCATTCAGAAATCGGCGGGTGATTATTTAATCTCCTCGGTTGGCTATCTGATCACCGTCAGTGACCTTGATGACACATTATTACCAACAACCGGAAGTAAATATACTTTTGGGCAAACTCTTTCCGGGCTTGGGGGTGATGTGCGGTCTCTGGCGACAACGGCGAGTTACATTCACTTCTTTCCGGTTTATGAAAATGATGTTGTATTAAGCTTGGGTGGTAGTGGT
>NZ_JBDNHC010000144.1:0-27439 GCF_041689005.1 Sneathiella sp. | reverse complement strand
CGTGCTGACGGGATACTGTTTGATCAGGTAATTGGCAAGACCATGGCCGATAACCGTGGCCCCAATCGCGGAAAAAGCAATCGCCGACCACTGTTCCCATCCGGCAGCCTGTACCCCTTGTATCTGCCCGCTTTCAAACAGGAAGGACAGAAGGAACAGCGGGCCAATGCCGATTGCCGCCGTCCAGAATGTCAGGTTTAAGGCGCCGACCCCCGGCATGGTCCTGACGATCACCATATTTATGGACATCAAAAAGGCCGCGAGAACGACAAGACCCGGCGAGAGAAAACTCTTGAATATTGCCGGATCAAACCCGATGATCATCACACCCGTAAAGGCCATGACGATTGCAGTCCAACGCCGCCAGCCCATCTTCTCCTTCAAGAAGATAACCGCCATAATCGCCGAGAATGGCACAAAGGTCTGACCGACAATGGCCACCGGCGATATATCCGGTGCGATCGATAGCCCCCAGAACATAAAAGAGTAGTGTAGAACCCCCATCAAAAACCCGACGATGAATAATTTACGCCAATAGCCATGGGGCAGGCTGACAAATGGCGCCATGACGACAATCACCATAGTAAACCGGATGGCGGTGAAAAACAGCGGCGGAAACTCCTCCATGCCAATTTTTGCCGCAAGAAAGTTGGAGGCCCAAAGAAAATTGATCAGTAAAATCAGGGCGAGGTCTTTGTTCTTCACTTTTTAGTCCGATTCTAGAGCCCGCGTATTTTCGCAACCTGATCGTAAGCGGCGTTAATCTTTGCCAGTTTGTCATTCGCAACATCGACGAACTCCTGTGGCAGTCCTTCGGCAATCACTTTATCAGGGTGGTTCTCCCGAATAAGCTGGCGATAAGCCTTCTTCAATCCGTCGTTGGAAATATCCGGTGATACGCCGAGAATTTGATAGGGGTCCCCCTGCCCGTCCGCCGCATGATAGCTGCGAATGCGGGCGTAGGCGGTCTCGTTAAAACCAAAGATTGCGGCGACATTCTGAAGGTAAGCATCCTCCGCCGGATGCAGAACCCCGTCGGCCATGGCAATTGAGAAAAGCCCGTGCAACAGGTCTTCCATTAACTGCGGGGTATCATGGAACATGCGCGCGACCTGGGCGGCATATTCCTCATAACCTGCCGTGTCCTGGCGCGCCATATTGAACACGCGCCCAACATTTCTTTCTTCAGTCGGGGGGATGCGGAATATCCGCTTGAATACATCGATTTCCTCGCGAGTGACCACGCCGTCGGCCTTGGCCATCTTCGCGCCAAGCGCAATAACCGCAATGGTGAAGGCCACCTGCTTCACCTCATGCGGATGATCTTCCGTCGCGAGTTCCGTCGTTTCCCGATATTTATCGACAGCATGACCCGCAAGGCCGCCCACGAGCGCCCCTAAAGGCCCGCCTACCAGCAGCCCGGCTGCGCTGCCGAGTAATTTTCCCCATATCGCCATGATTAACCAATTGCCCGGATTTTGTGAAAAAGACAGACTATCAGGACTGATCGGAAATCACCAGCCTTCAGGACCCCTCAATTCAATCGAAGATCCCCTTTAAAGCCTGACGAGATCACCTGCCTGTTCGAGCGTAATGGGTTTATCATCCAGCAGGACGTTGCCTGCCTCAATCTCGAAACGACCATCACTATCGCTGAGCGGATCATGGGGCCTCAGCTTGTTGTCCATGACAAGCCGTGCAAGAAGCAACCGCCGGGCATCGCCGCCGCGCGCGCCGAGGGCCGCCCCCTCACTCGCCATCAGGGATGCCGTCGTCACATGATAGAGTGCATCAGAGGCAAGCCGTGCCTTGGTCTCGTTGCCACTTTTCGCGATGTCCTCGGCGAAATTCTTCGCCCGATCTATGAGGCCGGAAAGCTCGCCCACGAACTGACCGGGGAGACCGGGCGCCTCTTGCAGCCGCGTCTTCATATCCTCAGCGAGGTCTTCATGCGCGCCCGTCTTGGCAATCGCCCGCGTCGTGATATCGAGCGCATTGATGTTGGATGTCCCCTCCCACAGCAGCCCAGTATGGGCATCGCGAACCAGCCGTGAATTCATCCAGTCCTCGATAAAGCCATTCCCGCCGCGCACTTCCAGCGACCCGGTCGCCACCGTTACATTATCGCGGCAGGCGCGAAACTTGACGAGCGGGGTCAGGATGCGGTTGAGCCGTTTTGCCGCCTCGTCCCCCTGCTCCGCCCGGTGCAGGACGGAGGAGACATGCATGATCATGGAGAGCGACTGCTCCGTTGGCACCATCAGTTTCAGGAGCTGGCGGCGCAGGAGCGGCTTGTCGATGATCGCCCCGCCAAACACGTCGCGGGTCTTCGCCGTCACCAGCGCCTCGTTCAGGCAGCGGCGCATCATCCCCGCCGCGCGCACCCCGTGGGAGAGCCGCGACATACTGACCTGATCCATCATCTGACGAAGGCCCGGATTGGGTTTCGCCCCGACATCGCCGAAGGCATAGCCGAGCGCGCCGTCAAAAATAATCTCACCCGACGCCATGGACTTGGTGCCCATCTTGTCCTTCAGGCGGACAATGCGATAGCTGTTGCGCGACCCGTCATCGAGCTCGCGCGGCACCGCAAAAATCGCGAGGCCGGAGTTCCCTTCCGGTGCGCCTTCGGGGCGGGCGAGGACAAGACAGACTTCCGCGTCGGCACTGGAACAGAACCATTTATCGCCATAAAGCCGCCATTCGCCATTTTCCTGCCGCGCCGTCACGGCGAGATTGGCAACCTCCGAGCCGCCAAGCTTCTCGGTCATGAACTGCGCGCCGCGATACAGCGCGTCCATATCCTGACTGCGCATTTTTGAAAGAAACTTCTCCTTCGCCGCCTCCGGGCCATAACGTTCCAGCAGCATGGAGGAGGTGTCGGTCAGCGAAATCGGGCACATCAGGCCGAATTCCGCCTGGGTGAACAGATACTGGAAGACGTATTTCGCCATCGGCGGTACTTTTTCCGGCCAGCCATGAACGCCCGTCCGCCGCGACAGGCAATGGATGCCAAAATCACCGTAGCCGATTTTCTCCATCTCCCGAAAGGCCGGGTGATACTCGATCCAGTCGCGGTCGCGGCCGCGCGCGTCGCGGGCATGCAACACCGGGATATGGCGATCGCATATCCGCGCAAGTTCATCAAGGCGGTTCCCCGCCACCTCCCCAAGCGCGCGATAGACCGGCGTCATATGCTCCCGCAGATCATCGGGCAGATAGAGGGTCAGCAGATCCTGAAGGCTGGTATCAATATCGAAGAAATTGAGGCCATGGCAGTCGCCGGCCACCCAGTCTTCAAGGCTCCGCTGTTCTTTCGGCTTCAGTTTCACATTCATGTTCATGGTCAATCCGTGTCCTTCACGAAATCGGGGATTTACAAAGTCAGGATGCGGCCGGCCGTATCGAGGTCGAGCTTTTCGTGGCTCAGCAAGGCATCGGTTGCCGCCGTATCGAAGGCATCCGCCTCGATCGACAGCGGGTTGCCCTGCCCCAGCTTATGATCCACAACCATCCGTGACAAGAGCAGACGCCGCGTGTCCCGCCCCATCTGCCCGAGCCGCGCCCCTTCATCGGCGAGAAGCGTTGCCGTCGTCACATGATAAAGGGCATTCGACGCCTTGCGGGCATGGGTTTCCTTGCCCTGCCGCGCAACATCTTCGGCGAATTTCAAGGTCTGGTCGACAAGGCCCTTGAGCTGCCCGGCGTATTGGCCGGGGAGGGTCTTGTTGTTGTCCAGCATCGCCGTCAGGTCCTCGCCCAGATCCTCATGCGCACCGACCTTTGCCACGGCACGGCCCGTCACATCGAGGGAATTGATATTGGAGGTGCCTTCCCAGAGGACGCCGAGATGGGCATCGCGCACGAGCTTGGCATTGACCCAATCCTCGATATAGCCGTTGCCGCCACGGACTTCCATCGCGCCGGTTGCAACCCGGACATTGTCCCGCGCCGTCCGGTATTTGAGCAGCGGCGTCAGGATACGGGTGCGCCGTGCGGCATCTATATCACCGGCATCGCCCGCCTCAAGGTTATTGGCGGTATACATCACCATGGAGAGTGCCTGCTCCGTCGGGACCATCAGCTTCATCAACTGGCGACGAAGAAGCGGCTTATCGATCAGGGTACTGCCGAAGGCGCGCCGATAATTAGATACCACCAGCGCCTCATTGAGGCAGCGGCGCATCATGGCGGCCGCACGCACACCGTGCGACAGACGCGACATATTCACCTGATCCATCATCATTTTGAGGCCCTTGTTCGGGTGCGCCCCGACGTCGCCCAATGGATAGGCAACGGCGCCCTCGAAAATAATCTCGCCGGACGCCATGGATTTGGTACCAAGCTTCGGCTTCAGGCGGACGATCCGGTAGGTGTTGCGACTGCCGTCCTCAACGTGGCGCGGCATGGCAAACAGGGCAAGCCCCGAATTCCCCTCCGGTGCCCCTTCCGGGCGCGCCAGCAACAGCGCGACATCGCCATCGGCACAGGAGCAGAACCATTTCTCCCCATAGAGCCGCCAGACGCCATTTTCTTCGCGCGCCTGAAGCGCGATGTTGGAGACATCAGAGCCCCCGGACTTCTCGGTCATGAATTGCGCGCCTTTGAGGATCGTTGTCATATCCTGGCTGTACATCCGCTCCAGCAGCAACGCCTTGGTCTTGTCATCGGCATAGCGCTCGATCAGCATGGCGGAACTGTCGGTCGCAGAAATCGGGCAAAGCTGCCCAAACTCGGACTGGCCGAACAGATACTGGAAAACATATTTGCCGATCGGCGGCACCGGCTTGTCCCAACCCAGTACGCCGGGACGATGGGACATGCAATGAATACCGAACTCGCCAAAGCCAACATCCTCCATCCGCCGGTAGGAGGGGTGAAACTCAATCCAGTCTTCGTTGCGACCGCGGGCGTCGCGGGCATGCAGTATGGGCTGATGCCGGTCCGCCTCCCGTGACCAGTCATCGAGCTCATTCCCGGCAATCTGGCCGAGACGATTGAAATGCGGTTCCATATGCGCGCGGAGCCCCTCCGGCACATATAACCGGGTCAGGTCCTGCAAGCTGTCATCGATCTCGTAAAAGTTTAAACCATGACAATCCGGCGCCACATAATCGGACAGCTCCTGCGGATTAAGGTCTTGTTTTTTATGCACAAAGCTCATTGCTGATCCATTTCTGTTTCACGTGAAACAACTTATATATTTCATACCCGCCATCATGCGCCCGGGAAAGCCGCTAGACAATCGAATAATCGGGCGAGTATAAGTGAGTAAAACTCACGCAAGGGAGCGATAGGATATGCTCAAAATTCCCTCATTCTCTGGACTTCGTGCCTTTGAGGCCTCATGCCGTTATTTGAGCTTCAATCAAGCATCGGAAGAACTGGGCGTGACGCCGGGCGCGGTCAGCCGGCAAATTCAGGCGCTGGAACACTATCTTGGCAAGACCCTGTTCCACCGCCACCATAAACGCATCGAGCTTACCGCCGTCGGTCGGCAGTATATGGCGGAGATTACCCTGCCGCTTGAGAAGATCTCCGCCGCCACGGCACGGCTTAGAAGCGAGACACGGCGCGATGCCGTTTCTGTCTGCGCCTACCCCACATTCGCGATCCGCTGGCTGATCCCGCGCTGGGCCCGGCTCTATGACCGCTATCCCGATATCGATGTGCAGCTCATCACCTCCCTCAACCCCGCGGATTTCGAGCGCGACGATTTCGATATCTCCATCCAGGTCGTGGCGGAGGGCAACAATATGCGCGGTATGAGGATCGACAAGCTGCTGGAAATCGATACCTATCCGGTTTGCAGCCCGGCGCTGGCGGAGAAAATCAGGACGCCGGAGGATTTACGAACTGCCGTTCTGGTGCATGAAAGCCCACGCCCGACCGACTGGCCGCGCTGGCTGAAGGAAGCGGGGATCGAGGATATCGACACCAACCGCGGCCTGCATTTCGAAAGCGCCAACATGGCGCTGCATGCGGCCATGAACGGCCTTGGCGTCGCCATCGGCATCGATGCCCTCGTGCGTGACGACGTCGCTGCCGGCCGCCTCATCAAGATGTTCGACGTTGTCCGCCGCTCCGGCCTGCCCTTTCATATCGTCTCGGCGGCCCGTAAAGCCTCCCGCCCGAAGCTCGCCGCGGTGCGCGACTGGATGCTTGAGGAAGCGGGCCGGACGACATAGAAATTCAAACCTATCGACACATCGTTTCGGCTCGCATTCCGGACCTTGCTATCATTGAACGACTTAATTCCCGTTATAGTTCCTAAAAAAATCAACCATTCAGCGGTTGGCACCGTCTGCCGCATGTTAATCCAGATTACGTCAAATTTTTCCAAATTAATCCTGTCCATGAGACCTTGTTGCCACACGTAGAAACAACCATCTTCCTATGGGGTAGATCAACTGCCCGAGAAAGTCAGTTAATTGGATTACATCTACGTCGTGGCGGGACTGGTCGGTCTGTTTCTTGGCGGTGAGGTACTGGTGCGGGGCAGTGTCGGGATCGCCCGGCGGATGGCAATTCCGCCTCTGCTGATCGGCCTGACGGTCGTGGGGTTTGGGACATCCTCGCCCGAGCTTCTGGTCTCGATTGACGCGGCATGGCGCGGTGCGCCGGATATTGCAGTCGGCAATATTGTCGGATCGAACATCGCCAACATCCTTCTGATTGTCGGTCTTACCTGCCTCGTCTGGCCGATCCGCGTGTCGGGTGCGACCCTTCGTCGGGACACGGCCGTTATGGTCGGGGCGGCATTTCTCTTGGTGCCAATCTTCGCGATAAGTGAAATAGGGCGACTTTCGGGCCTTCTGTTGATGATTACACTCGTGAGCTATCTGACCTGGGTTTATCTCCAGCCCGGCGAGGCCGTCGTGAGAGACGTCAACCTGCCCGCGCCTGCCCCGATGCTCCTGTCTTGTCTCTGGATCGTTACCGGATTGATCACCTTGATGTTCGGCGCACAGTTTTTGGTGGACGGTGCTGTCTCCATCGCGCGGGGCTTCGGTGTCTCTGAAGCCTTCATCGGTCTGACAATCGTGGCGGTGGGCACGTCCCTGCCCGAACTTGCCACTTCTGTAATCGCTGCGTTCCGACAACAGTCAGAAATTGCCATCGGCAACGTCATTGGCTCGAACATCTTCAATGTTCTCGGCATCCTCGGCGTGACGGCATTGATCAAACCGATCCCTGTCGCCAGCAGGTTCCTGACCTTCGATCTGCCGATTATGATTGCGGTTTCACTGCTCCTGACCGGATTGCTCCTGACACGTCCAGTCCTCGGGTGGAGAATCGGTTTGGTCTTGCTCGCTGCTTATGCGGCTTACGTGTGGGCGGCGCAGTAAAGACAGAAATGATGACAAACCGGAAGAGCAGAATAACCATTTAGTCAGGCTTAGTCCGGAGCCGTTCTTTTCCAACACAAAGACGATCATCAGGGTTTTCGGACACTTCCAAAAATTTTAAGCGGGACAAAAGCTGGTAGAAATGCTTTCATTTAGTGGGCTTTGCCTGACGCGGCGTGGTTATCGGGAAGGGAAATATTGACGTGAGCGAGGATAAAATGGGTTGCTTGAAAGACGATGCCATATTCATCGGCAAGAGTGACAATGGTGCAGGTGAAAATCAGTATCTCCCCCTGAAATGGGGCAACCGGCATGGTCTCATCGCCGGGGCAACAGGCACCGGCAAGACGGTAACCCTGCAGGTGCTGGCGGAAGGATTTTCCCGGGCAGGAGTTCCTGTCTTTCTGGCAGACGTTAAGGGCGATCTGTCGGGGCTCGCCCGCGCCTCGAAATTTCAGGATTTTCTGTTGAAACGGGCGGAGCTGATCGGCTTTACCGATGAGTATGACGCCCAGGTTTTCCCCGTAACCTTCTGGGACCTGTTCGGTGAACAGGGCCACCCGGTCCGCACCACGATCTCGGAGATCGGCCCGCTTCTGCTCGCCCGCATGCTGGAGCTGAACGACACACAGGAAGGGGTTCTCAATATTGCTTTCCGGGTGGCCGATGAGCAAGGCCTGCTGCTCCTCGACCTCAAGGACCTCAGGAGCCTTCTCAGCGTTGTGAATGATCAGCGACAGACTATATCGGCGGAATACGGCAATGTCTCGACACAATCGATCGGCGCGATACAACGCGCGCTTTTACGGCTTGAGGATCAGGGCGCCGGCATGTTCTTCGGCGAACCGGCGCTTGACCTGAAAGACCTTCTGCGAACCGATGATAACGGCCGCGGCGTGGTCAATATCCTTGCCGCCGACAAACTGATGAACTCACCCCGGCTCTATGGCACCTTTCTGCTCTGGATGTTATCGGAGCTGTTCGAGGAAATGCTGGAAACGGGTGATCCCGAGCGGCCATCACTGGTCTTCTTCTTTGACGAGGCGCATCTATTGTTCCGGGATGCCCCGCGTGCCCTGATGGACAAGATCGAGCAGGTCGTCCGCCTCATCCGCTCCAAGGGTGTCGGTATTTTCTTTATCACGCAAAATCCCGATGACATTCCCGATACGGTTCTGGGCCAGCTCGGCAACCGCGTCCAACATGCGCTGCGCGCCTTTACGCCGAAGCAACAGAAAGCAATCCGGATGGCGGCGCAAACCTATCGCGCCAATCCGGCTTTCGATGTGGTGACAACCATTACCGCGCTCGGCGTCGGGGAGGCGCTCGTCTCAACGCTCGAAGACAAGGGCCAGCCGTCGGTCGTGCAAAGAACAATGGTGCGCCCACCCGCATCCCTGCTTGGCCCTGTCTCAGGCGCCGTTCGCAAGACGATCATGATGGAAAGCGTTCTCGCGGCTAAATATTCCGAGACAATCGATAATGAATCCGCCTATGAGGTTCTGCAGGAGCGGGCCGAAAAGGCAGCCAAGGCGGCAGCCGAAAAAGCGGACGCAGAAAAGGCAGAGCAAGGACGTGCAAAGACTGCACAAACCCCGGCGCGAAAATCCAACCGGCAAAGCGTTGGCGAGGCGGCGATGAAATCACTCGTCCGCGCTCTCAGTTCCTCCGCCG
The DNA here is from genome assembly GCF_041689005.1 of Sneathiella sp. Taxonomy (GTDB): domain Bacteria; phylum Pseudomonadota; class Alphaproteobacteria; order Sneathiellales; family Sneathiellaceae; genus Sneathiella. The sequence goes on along the minus strand of NZ_JBDNHC010000144.1, from coordinate 18,416 downwards.
GGCGAAATATTGCCAACGCGCTCGTCCGCGGTATTCTCGGCGCCCTGAAACGATAAAGATAATAAATAAGGACAGAGCGATCACACGTCTCTGAGTAAAAATGAAAGCAGTTATTATTCCCGTGACACCCTTCGCCCAGAATTGCAGCCTCGTCTGGTGTGAGGAGACAATGAAGGGCGCCGTCGTCGATCCGGGCGGCGATCTCGACCGGATTTTACAGGCGGCCGAGGAACAGGGCGTGACAGTCGAGAAAATCCTCATCACCCATGGTCATCTCGATCATGCCGGGGGGACGGAAGAACTCCGCCAGAAGCTCGGCATACCGGTCGAGGGGCCGCACAAGGAAGATAAATTCTGGATCGACCAGTTGCCCACCCAATGCGCGCGCTATGGCTTTCCGGAATCCTTCGCCTTCACGCCGGACCGCTGGCTTGACGATAATGACACCGTTACCGTCGGCAACGAGAGTTTTGACGTGGTGCATTGCCCCGGTCACACCCCCGGCCATGTGGTTTTCGTCAACAAGAAGAATCGTATTGCTATTGTCGGCGACGTGCTCTTTCAGGGCTCCATCGGGCGAACGGATTTCCCGCGTGGCAATCACGAGGACCTGATCCATTCGATCCGTGAGAAACTCTGGCCGCTTGGAGATGACATCACCTTCGTGCCGGGCCATGGCAATCTTTCCACCTTCGGACAGGAAAAACAGACCAACCCGTTCGTTGCCGATCTCAACTTCGGCTGAGGCTCAGTCAAACGTGGCTGGATCATCCACCATTTCGAGATGCAGCTGATCCCCGGTGAAGGGATGGCGGGCGATTACCTCTTCATCGAGCTCGATCCCGAGGCCGGGTTTCGTCGGCGGGATGATAAAGCCCGCCTCCCAGCGGATCGACTCCTTCAGGATCTCGGCATGGAAATCGCCCATGTCATTGATACTCTCCTGAATAGGGAAATTGGGCGTGCAGGTGGAAAGCTGGATATCCGCCATGGCCGAAACCGGCCCGCAATACATATGCGGCGCAATCTGGGCGTAATAAACCTCGGCCATGGAAGCGATCTTCTTGCCCTCCAGCAGGCCGCCGACACGGCCGAGCGCCATTTGCAGGATGGAGGCGGCCCCGCTTTCCAGCACCCGGTGAAATTCGTACTTGGTGCAAAGACGCTCCCCCGTTGCGATCGGGATGGTCGTCTGGCGGGCAAGTTTCGCCATTTCATTGGCATTTTCCGGCGGGGTCGGCTCCTCAAACCACAGCGGGTCATATTTCTCAAGCCGCCGGGCGAGTCGCAAGGCCCCGGAGGTTGTTAGTTGTCCGTGCGTCCCGAACAGCAAATCGCATTTATTGCCCACGGCCTCCCGCACCCGCGCGACCAGCTTCTCAGATAAATCAAGGCGTTCCAGTGACGGCTGACGCGGATCAAAGGCGGAATAAGGCCCAACCGGATCAAATTTAACGCCGGTAAATCCCAGCGCGACATTCTCCGCCGCCCGCTCGGCGGCCAAATCCGGATCCCTGTAAACATCCACCGGATCCCCGTCTTTGGGATAAAGATAGGTATAGGACCGGAGCTTTTCATGCACCTGACCGCCCAGCAGTTCATAGACAGGCTTGTTGGTCTCCTTGCCAATGATATCCCAGCAGGCCATTTCCAGCGCACTGAGCACCCCCATCATCGAGACATCGGGCCGCTGGGTATATCCGCTGGAATATACATGGCGCCAAAGCCGTTCGATATGAAAGGGGTTCGTGCCGAGCACCCGGCGCTGGAATACATCCTCAATCATTTTCACCGTGACATCGGGATGAAACGGCACGGCATAGGCCTCGCCGATCCCGTCGATGCCGGTGTCCGTGGTCAGCTTGACAAAGACCCAGAACTGCCCGCCCCAATGCGGCGGCGGCGTGCCGACAACATAGGTTTTAAGATCGGTAATTTTCATGTGTTTTCACCAAAAATAATAACATTTCGCAAGGCCCGGTCGGCCCGCACCTCGGCGATAGCCTCGTTAATATCGTCAAGCGCGTAGCGGCCAGTAATCAATTCATCGAGTTTCAATCGCCCCGCTTCATAAAGCGCGACAAGCTTCGGGATATCAATCCGCAGCCGCGTCGATCCCATCTTGCTGCCCAAAATCTTTTGACCCGCGCCGGCAATATTGCCCGCCTCAACGGAGATTTTCTGTCCTGTCGGCGGCATGCCGACAATCACCAGCGTCCCTGAGGGCGCGAGCAGCTCAAGGCCCTGCTCGAATGCCTTGGGGCTACCGGCGGCCACAAAAACATAATCGGCGCCGCGACCATTGGTGAGTTCCTTCACCTTGTCATTGGCATCATTCGCCAGCGGGTTGATCACATGGGTCGCCCCAAACTCTTTAGCGGCCTGCAATTTTGTCTCGACGAGATCAAGGGCGATAATCGGGTTGGCACTGACGAGGGTGGCGCCCTGTATACTGTTGAGGCCAACGCCGCCACAGCCAATGACAACGACTGAGGCGCCATATTCGACCTTCGCCGTATTCACCACCGCGCCAAGGCCGGTTATCACCCCGCAGGATAGAAGTGAGGCCGCATCAAGCGGTAGCGTTTTCGGGATCACCACCAGTTGCGACTGATCAACCACAACTTCTTCAGCAAAGCCGCCGGTTTTCAGGCCCTGTCCGACCTTTTCCCCCGAGGCCGTGGTCAAGCGGCCCTCCTGATCGATCGGAAAGGCTGTGCCGCAGACGTAACTCTCCCCTTTTTCGCAAGAAAGACAATGCCCGCAGGACCGCATAAGCGTAACGAGCACCGGATCGCCGATTGAGATGGCCGCGACCCCGGGCCCGGTTGCGGTGACAAAACCCGCTGCTTCATGGCCAAGGACAACGGGAAGCGTCCCGCCCCAGCCCCCTTCCATAAAGGTAAGGTCTGAATGACAAATGGCACAGGCCGCCAGCTTCACCCGGACCTCGCCTTGTTCGGGATTTGCGAGCGTCAGGTCCTCGATTTGAAGCGGCTGCCCAAACTCCCGGCATACGGCTGCTTTCATGTGCCCCCCTTGGATTTTCTATATCGTTTGCAGAGTTTCTACATCTTGGATCGAAAAATCAATCATCACATTTTACCGCGGTTATTTTCTGAAATGACGTTCAGCCGCCGCCTATGTTCTTGTATTAAAATTATTAACCGGTTTACTGTGAATTTAATGGAATCGCGGCTTTATCTGAAAGCGGCTGTATCCAGGTCTTGATTGTCTCATCCCGCCCGCGAATGGATTGACAGCCGTTTTCCACATACCCCATACCCGTCACGATTTCTTCGCCTCCGGCCGCCTCGACGAGGTTGGCACTGATAACGACATATGCGTTCAGTTCGCGCGTTGATGCCTCAAGTCGGCTGGCGACATTGACCACATCCCCGAGGACTGCATATTCAAGCCGTCTCTCGGAGCCTATATCCCCCATCACGACCTTGCCATAATGAATACCCACAGAAAGACGGATCGGGGGCTTGCCCTCCTTTTTCCGGGAATAGTTCCAGTCCCGCATTTGATTATGCATTGCCTGCGCGCACTGCAGGGCATTCAAGGCATCGTCCGGCGTAATCTCCGGAATCCCAAAGGTTGCCATCAGACCATCGCCCAGAAACTTGTCCAGCGTTCCCTTATTCGTGAAGACGGCGTCCTCCATTCGCGAATGGAATTCACGCAACATGTCGACGATGCTTTCCGGCGTCTGTTGCTCCGCCATTTTCGTGAAACCGACAATATCCGCGAACAGGACGGCAACGGGTTGCTCCCGCACTTCGCCGAGAGGCTGGTCCCGCTCCGCAAGATTAGGGCAAGGATGCAGGCGACAATAAAGAAGATCAGTATCTCCTGTATCCTCGATTCAAAAAAGATATGGTTTGGGTCCAGTACCAAGTAGTTTTCAGGATAACCTTCAATTGCCGCCTGTATTTTAGCGGAAAGCTCGGGAAGGGACGGGTCAATACGGCTGGCCCAGTAAAACGCCCCCATCCACAGAATTGTCGTGTAGCCCGCGACGGCAAATAAGGTGCGCCAGGAATAGGCGAGCGCCGCACTGGCCAGTAAAACGAAGAAATAGGGAAAATTCCCGTATTTATATTGCATTCCCACGGACCAGGGGCGGCCATCCAACGGATTGGGGACGACCAGCACAACGGTCATTAACGCCAGATCGAGAAATAGCAGAAACAGCTCGGTTCGTGACCGCTCGACGCGGCCAAACCGTATTTGCGCCCAGCCGATCACCGCAAAGGCCAGAATCAAGACCTCATAATAAATGACTGAAAAATCCCAGACGAGATAAATCAGGAAAATGCCGATAACGACCAGGGACAGTAACCGCGCCTTGACCGCAAGAACCAATCCCTCACGCTTGTTCTGTTGCAGCGCTTCTTCAAGAAATTTGTTGGGTTGATGCGGGGTGGCTTTCTCTTCCCGGCGCCATCTCATTCCCCGCCCAGCTCTTGCCAACTTCATCTACACTTTCCCGCCTTGTACATACATGATAAATACGGCCTGCCCGGCAAAACCCCGCGGGAGATTATCCGGATTTCTTACCCCTATTTCAGATTTCGGCTAACGAGGTTAATTCCGCCCTCATGATACCGGTCGAGATGTAATTCCAATACGCCGAATTCGGTACTAACCTCCATCCGAACGGGAACTACCCGACCGCCAGAAACCGGCGCCGCTGCCCATACGACGAACTCCTGCGTCAAGTTGTTCTGGTTGATGCTATCCTTTTTGAAGCCACCTTTCTTGGTCACATCAATTTTGCAGCCAACGGCAGGTCCTGAAAATACGGAATAACGCGATGGCTTAAAAACGCGCTCGCCTTTTTGGGTAAGATGAACATCATAGCGTCGTTCACCATCGAAGACCGGCAGATCCATCGTACAGTCTTTTCCTGCCTCAAGCCGACTGGAGGCCGCTAACATGGCTGTCATCGGATCGATGCTGTTGGGCAGGCTTTTCGGGTCAATCGGAACATATTTATTGGGATTGCTCGATCTCTTTCCGGATCTTTCCACGGTTATTTTACCGGACTTATCATAATCCATCTTTACCGTCCGGAGTTTCTTGTTCCAGGCGCTTTCATGTTCGTGAACAAGGGGAGAGAATTTACCTGGATCGACGATACCAATCGTCTCACCATTTGCTATCCAGCTGAGAGCCCATTCGAAAGCCTTGCTCGTCATGGCGGCGCTGTCAATTTTATAGCGATTGCCGTCCTGTTCGATTTGCGTGGTGATTCCGCCGAGATACAAGCCGCCAACATAAACGGAATGATGGGTTTCAATGGTATTTTCCGCCGGACTTCGGGCCGCCATCCCTTGTTCTGGCAAGATAAAGAAAACCGCGATCAAGCCGAGATAAAAACAATAACGGGCTGCAAGTTGTCTTATTTCAAGTTTATCCATCTCCACCCTCTTGTATGTTGCTTTAAAAGATGGGGCTAATCGGTGATTTTATCAAGCGTCAAAAACAGCGGGTGATTACTCTCTAGGTGAGAAAATATATCCCGATGAGCAGAACACCGAGCAACAGACGGTAAATGACAAACGGCATAAACCCGATTTTGCCGATCCAGCGCATCAACAGACTGATCGCCAGAACAGCAACAAGACAGGAGACAACGGCGCCAGTAACAGCCTCTATGCCGACTTCCAGGTTACCGGCTGAAATCAGGCTGATCGCGGCCAGCAGTCCGGCCCCGAATATAATCGGAATGGACAGCAGCATCGAAAAATGAGCCCCCTCGGTCCGGCTCAACCCTCTTATTCTTGCTGCTGACATCGTGATCCCGGACCGGCTCGTTCCCGGCAGCAGAGCCAGAACCTGAAACAGCCCGATTACCAGGGCATCCATTGCTGTCATCGCGTGAATATCTTTTTGGACCGGAAATTTCATGTCCGCCCAGCCAAGAAAGAGCCCAAAAATGATTGTCGTTGCCGCCACCAACAATATGGAGCGCATATCAGAGGAGATCAGGTAATATACACCGGCCCCGGCAATAACCACCGGTATGCTGGCGATGATAATATGATAGCCAAGTTTTCGCCCATCGGCTGCTGTCGTCTCTCGCGGTGCGAGGAAGGCCATCAGGATTTCCATGATATCCTTCCGGAAATAGAGGACCACTGCGACCAGCGTTCCGACATGAACTGAAATATCAAGGACCAATCCCTGATCCGCCCACCCCGTAAGAGTGGGAATAATCAACAGGTGACCGCTGGAGGAAATGGGGAGGAATTCAGTAATTCCCTGTACGACCGCCAGGACGAGAATATGAAAAAATGGCATGTCGCCGCCTTTACTTGGATGGGCCCGGGGTCCGACTTAAGGCTTCTCTTTAAAATGAGCGAAGCCCTAATACAAATAAAAACCCCTAAAGACGCGAATATAGCCTCGGATTGGTTAAGGTTTTATGATACTTCATGCCCAACAATAAAAAGCGTGGAGGACGCCATGACCCATACTGTCGATCTTTTCTGGTCTTTCAGGAGTCCATACTCCTATCTCGCAATCCCACGCATTCTGGAGATCACCCGGGACTATGATGTCGCGGTCAATGTCCGGCCGGTTTATCCCATCGCCATCCGAAACCCCAAGTTTTTCTCCGATGTCAATCCGCTCTGGATTCCCTACCTGATGACGGATATCACGCGCGTTGGGGAAATGAATAACATCCCGATTTCCTGGCCCCGCCCCGATCCTGTCAACATGAACAGAGAGACCAAGGAAGTCCCGGCGGATCAACCCTATATCCACCGTCTTACGCATCTTGGAATTGCCGCGGCAGAGGCCGGTGACGGCCTTGCCTTTATTGACCAGATTTCGCGGTTGATCTGGAATGGTGAGACGAGAGGCTGGCAGAAAGGGGATCATCTCTCCAATGCCGCCGCAAAAGCCGGGTTTGATCTTGCCCATCTTGATCAGCTTATCAGCGCTGACTTTGATGTTTATGATGCGAAAGTCAGTGAAAATCAGCAGGCTCTCGAACAATCCGGTCACTGGGGCGTCCCTACCCTCGCCTACAACGGGGAAGCTTTTTTCGGACAGGATCGCATCGACCTCTGCTTGTGGCGAATGAAGAAGAACGGCCTCAACGCGCGGCTATAATTCTGAAATCAGCGAATTATTGGCAGCGGAACAGTTGAGGTATCCTTGTTAAGATAGGCAAATTGCCAGTTGTGTTCCGCCATGACACCCGCCTCGCCGCTCATCGAAACATTCAGGATACAGAGCATCGCAATTGCCACGGCTGCGGAAACAACCATAATTTGCCGGCTGGACTTTTTCACGTGTTTTCTGACCTTGGCTGCGGTCTGGCGCCGCTTGTTTTGTGAAAATTCTTCATACATGGTCCAAACCCTCTCTATTATGAGAGCTTGATCATGACCGGCAATTGAGACAACTTTATTTCAGAAAAAGGGCAATTTTAGGCTTATTTCCGGGCGGTATTAACGAAAGCCTACGCCGCAAGCGCCAGGGAAAGGATCTTATAGGCGAGCTTCGCCGCGAGAAAATTAGGGGCATGGAACCCCTCTATCGGCGCCAGTTCATTGATATCCGCACCGACAATTGTGCCTGCTTTTGCCGCGGCACTAATAATACTTATGGCGTCATTCCAGAAAAATCCTCCGGGCTCCGGCGTGCCGGTGGCAGGCATAACAGAGCCATCAAAACCGTCGAGATCAAAGGTAAGATATATCGGTCGCCCTTTAAGTGGCGCAACAACATCCTCTATATTCCAGCTTTCCCGGTCCTTGCCCCAATGGATCGAAATGCGGTGGCGGTTTGCCTCCAGAAACGGGATTTCCTCCGCCGAGATATTACGAATACCAACAGAGACAATAGACACAGTCGGGTGATCCAACACCCGGCGAATGGCAGCCGCATGTGAGTAATGCTCCCCCTCATACCCATCTCGCAGATCCGCATGGGCGTCAAAATGCAAGATAATCAGGTCATCATATTTCTCAAGAAACGGACGTATAGCCCCCGGCGTAATCGAATGCTCGCCGCCAAACACCATCGGGAATTTTCCAGCCTGCAGCGCCTTGGTGGTCAGGCCGGCCAGATCATCAATCGCCGCTTTGATATTGCTGCTGTCAATTTTGGGCTCGCGAAGCGTGACCACCCCGAAGTCCCGGAACGGTTCGCGCCAGAGCGCCTCGTCAAACAATTCCACCTGATGACTGGCTTCAATCATTGCCGCGGGGCCCAGAGCCGTGCCGCCGCCATAGCTGACGGAGCCTTCAAGCCCGAAGGGGATTATAACGGCGCGCGCTTGCTCATAGGACACGGCATCCTCAGACGACAAGCCGAGAAAACCTTCCTTAGAGGGCATAATATCCGGATAATCGGCCATCTATGAAAGGTCCGATCGCGCCATTAATCAAATAACCGCGAGAATTGCCGGCGGGGGCGCCCCTTCCAGCCACCCCGGTGATAGACATCAGAGGCGAGCAGCGGAACAACGGAGGACGCTTCTGCAAAGACCATCTGTTCCCATACGGTATTCACCTTTCCCCAGCTCGCAGCCTCCTTCAAGGTGGAGGAGGAACAGGCACCATCGCGGACGTCAGCAACAGAGATCTGGACGGCATATTTATGCATATCCACCTCTTTGCCGAGGATTTCCGCGCAAACGACCGTATCCTGCACAAAGTTTTTGGGAACACCGCCACCGATCATGAGTAGCCCCGTGGTTCCGGCCGCGATCTTGATCTCTGTCAGCTCCCGAAAATCCTTCACGCTGTCAATACTCAGGTGGCGGTCCGGGTTTTCAACCTGATGCTTCACGAGGCCGAAGCCTGCCGAACAATCCGAAAAGGCAGGTACGAAAATTGGCACGTCATGGTCATAGCAAGTTTCGATCAGGGAGTTTTTCTTGACCGAATTATCCTTGAGCCAGCGACCCATTTCCTTGATAAATTCACGCGAAGAATAGGCGCGCGGCTCCAACGCATCAGCAATTACCTTGACTGCCTCATCGCAGGACTGAAGCTCTTCTTCATCAATATAGGTGTCGTATATCCGATCAATATAAAGGTCACGAAGCCGGTTATCGTCGACCGCCCCATCCGCCTGATAATGGCGAAACCCAAGGGCCTCGAAAAAATCCATATCCACAATCGACGCGCCGGTTGAGACAATCGCGTCGACCAGGCCGGCCTCGACCAGATCGCGGTAGACATGCATGCAGCCACCGGCGGAGGTTGAACCTGCCAACGTCAGGATGACCGCGCAATCCGGATCTTCCACGGCCATGTTGAAGATATCCGTCGCGCGAGCAAGATCGCGGGAGGTAAAGGACATCTTGCCCATAGCGCTAATGATCGGGCGCGCATCAAAGCTTTTAATATCGATATGCTCTACTGTTTTGGACAGCAGGGCCGCCTTGTCATTACTTTTTGAAGTATTGGCCATTTTTTTAGTCTCACATCCTTGTGTTCATCCGGATTTACGGAAACGAGGCCGCATTTTCAATCCCGACCATGGTTTCCGAATAAAACCCGTTGAATTTCGTTTGCATGGCATAGCCATAAGCCCCCAGATGACGGAAAATAATCCAGTCTCCTTCACAAACATCGTCCGGCAGCTCAAGACGTTCCTTCATCTTGTCAATACTGTCACAGGTCGGGCCGTATAGCTGGAACAGGGTTGTTTCGATGCTCGTTTGCAATCGCCCGGCGCGATAGAGTTCGCAAGGAAAAGACCAGCCAAGCTGCCCGGCGTCAAATAACGAGCCATAGGTGCCGTCGTTCAGATAAAGCGACTGGCCCCGCCGCATTTCAACCCGAACGGCAACCGCGCCGCCCTCGGCAACCATCGCCCGGCCAGGTTCGCAATAAATCTCCATGCCGCGAAAGGCGCTTTCCCCAAGTGCGGTATCGATTGCCTTGAAATAATCTGACAATGGGAGGGGTGCCATATCCGGGTAGGAAACCGGAAATCCGCCGCCCACATCGAGCATATCAAGCGTCATGCCGCATCCGTCCAGCATGTCGGCAATATTCCGGATGGCATTGGCATAGGCCTCAACTTCAAGACATTGCGACCCGACATGAAAGGTGACGCCCAGTTTGCTGGCAATCTGGCGCGCATGGGCCAGCAGTAGAGGAGCCTCCATCAAGGTGGCACCAAATTTATTGTCGAGCGGATAGACGGCCCCGGCCTGCGAGACGCTCAGCCGTAAAAACAGGGCCAGATCCTCCGCCTGTGCTGTTTCCTGTTTGATTTTCTTTAGCTCATCCAAGCTATCGAAGGCGAAATGCCGGACGCCCATGGCATAGGCACGATGAATCGCCTGCCGGCTCTTAACTGGGTGCATGAAATACAGTTGTGCCATCGGCAAAACCACAAGCAGGCTCTCGATTTCACGAATTGACGCGACTTCAAAATGCCGGATACCTGCGGCCCATAGCAACCGCAACAGCGCCGGGTGAGGGTTGGCCTTCGCCGCATATAAACAAGTGCCTGGAAAGCCGGAAAGAAACGTTGCGGCCGTCTCGGTGATCTTGTCGATATACAGAAAATGAACGGCGTCATTCGACTGCTCGATTTCGAGAGCCGTCGCTTCATTTTCGTAGCGCCTTAATCCCGCCAGGGCTTGCTCCCGATCAGCGATATAGCCCTCATAATCTTCAAGCAGTTGCAATTCTTATGTTCCCAAATTAAAGCCAATTCAAAACATTCATTCCAATTGCGTCACTATCAGAAAAGATACCGCTCCGCTACATAAAGATTCTAATGATTTGCATTGATTTTTGGGGGGCTACGCCCCATCGGATATTAACGGGCATCATCGCTGGCGCCTAGGCGCATTTAAGGACCCTGGATTTCGGCAACCTTATTTCAACTGTGGTTCCAGGCTTGAAGGAATTGCTCGCTATTTTCAGTTCACCGCCATGGAGTTCAACGATTGATTTGGTGAGTGGCAATCCCAGTCCCGTACCCTCAATTGACTTCGTTACTGAGCGATGGGCACGCCCGAACGGCCGCATGACATTCTCGATTTCATCTTCATCAATCCCGTATCCGTTATCTTCAACGAAAATGCTGATATACTGGTCTGAATCGGTGCTTGCATGAAGCGATATGAGACCTTGTTCGGGCGTAAATTTAATGGCGTTATTGACGACATTTATCAAGACCTGCTTTAACTTTCTCTCGTCGCCGGTTATGCGAATATCAAGGTCATTGGAGATTGATAACAAGGTTGACTTTTCGATCGCCTTTGCCGCCAGCATTATTTGCGTTGATTGCACAAGTTCATAGAGATTGAATTCCGTCTCCTGGAGCTTGACTGTCCCGGATTCTAGCCTCGAATAGTCAAGGATATCGTCAATCAGGGAAAGAAGATGCCTTCCCGAAGACTGGATATTGTCGGCATATTCGCGATATTTAGCATTTTCGATAGGGCCAAAAATCTCCTTGGCGAGTACCTCGGAAAACCCGATAACCGCATTCAGGGGCGTTCTGAGTTCATGGCTCATGTTAGCCAGAAACAGGGATTTTGATCGCGTCCCCTGTTCCGCTTTTTTCTTGGCGAGCCTCAGTTCCTGCGCGACCAAATGCTGCGCTGTAATATCCTGCAGCGTTCCGCTTGCGCCCAGTAACCTGCCGTTTGTGTCAAAATCCAATCGGCCAAGGACCCGGACATATATCAATTTTCCTGTTTTTTGGATAATCCTGAACTCGACGTCAAAGGGTTCCCGCTTTGCGCCGGAAAGATTAAATACAGTTTTCAGATTTTCTACATCGTTGTGATGCACAAGCGCTATAAATTGCTTATAGGAGGGCTCGACCGTGCCGGGCTCAAACCCCAGAATCCGGAATATTTCGTTAGACCAGTCATGGGTGTCTTCCACGTTATTATGTATCCAGTTGCCAATTTGAGCAATAGTTTGGGCCTGCTCCAGTTTAGAGCGACTGTCTTCAAGCGCTTTTTCACGCTCCCTCATTTCGGTGACGTCGGTACGAATTGACACGATACCGCCCGCTTTTGTTCGATTGTCTACCAACCTGTATATCTTGCCGCTGGCAAGTTTATACTCTGCCGGGCCTTCCGTGCGCCGGCGCGCCTCAAGAGATTCCGCTATCCATTCCTCTTCCCGGCCTATGGCGTCCAGAATACTGCCCGTGCTGACTTTGGAACGTAACAGGACTTCAAAAGGCTGCCCGGGTTTCAGCTTGTCCTGATTGCTGGTATAAAGTTCCCGATAGGCATTATTGAAGGTAACCAACCGATCATTCTTATCAAAAACGGCGACAGCATCGGACATTGACTCTATCGCGTCAATGAGGGTCCGCTCAGCCAGTTCTGCCCGCTCAATCGCGCGTTTCAAACGGGCATTATTTTTCCGGTGCTTATCCTCAGATCCTCTACGTGCACTAATTTCCTCCTTCATTTGACCAATGGCAGGCAATATACGGAAAATCCCGACAATAACGGCCATCATGCCTGGAATATAAGCCAACAATGTCCAAATCTGCATAATGTGCGAACCGCCCAGGCCGACATCAAAAAAAGAAATATTGCCAATGAACAGCATATCAATCAACGATGCGAATGCGAGAATAGCAAACCCGACGCTGATGAGCTCACTTCCATATTTTACATGGGATAATTGCTTTTTCCGCATGAGGAAGACTATAAGCATTGTCAGCAGACAGACAAAAATCGCCACTTCACTCAGCATAATTCTCGCCCTTCGGACTTTCTGCTATGTGGGTTCCAAATGTGGCCATAAATTCCAGTTCCACTTTTAATAGGGAAATATTTCGCTAACTATATTTCTAAAATGTTGATCTTGGGTTAAGAAATGGCAGACTAATTTTCAAAACGCCCGCTGTACTTCCGAGCGGAAGAAAGACAGCCTTTTGCGGCAGGTGAATTGACGGTGATAAAAACAGGCATGCCGATACATGGGAGAAGAGAAGTTTGACATCAAAGATTCTCATAGTCGGCGCCGGAATTGCCGGGCTTTCTCTTGCCCGCCGCTGTATGGCCTATGATCTTGCCTTCGACATCATTGAGAAAAGGCCTTCCGACTATAGCTATGAAGCCGGGGTTATTCTTCCCTTCAACGCTGTCAGGGAATTAAAAAAGCTTAAGATTTTTGACAGACTTTCAGACACGTCACATCCCTTTTCAAAAATCACCTACAGCACCACATCCGGGCGGAAACTGGGTATTGAAAATCTTATTTCTTCGCCGTTTGAAAATGACCAGTTTGTTGCCGTGCGGCGGCAGGCTCTCTGGGAGGCGCTTTTCAAGGGTCTCCATAAAAAGGTAAGGTTCAATACCGAATTGCTGTCGATTGAGCATGGAGATGATCATGTCGTCATCAGTTGTTCCAATGAGCTTTTAAACGGCAAATATGATTTAGTTGTCGCCGCGGATGGTATTAATTCTGCCGTTCGCACTAAAAATTACGAAGGTCAGGAAACCATCGTTGATAACAATATCCTCTGCGGACATTTTCTGGTGACTTACCCCGATCACGGCCTGCAGCCAGTATATATGATCGGCAATGCGGAGTCTTTTGCCCTCTATCCGCTTGATGAGAATACACTCTGCTGCTTTATGCAGGTTCTTGACGAAAATGATGCGAGCGCTTCGGCGGACGACGCAGGAAAGAACATTGTACATAGATTTTCGTCATATGGTGGCGTCGTACCGGAGATTTTGTCAAAGCTGGATGCCAGTACAATTCTCGTTAATCGATTGAAATCCGTAACGGAGCCGCGGTTTTTCGATCGCCGCATCGCTTTTGTCGGTGACGCCGCCAACGGGGGATTTCCCTTAATTCACCAAGGCGTGGCCACCGCCCTTGAAGACACTCGATATCTTGCGGATAGCCTCGCCATGCAGCATATCGATCAGGCACTTGAGAGTTACAATGCGCGCCGCGAAAACGAGGTTGCGACGATGAGGCGGTATTCGGACGAGACTATTCTTTCCTTCAAGAAAGCACGATTCAGTGGAGTCCGATCCATCAGTAGTCTTAAAATCCGTGCCTTCGGCCTCGCGAATTTTCGATGCTGGAGAAAACTGGCAGCAGGAAATCAGTTTAGTTAGGGGAAAATTGACATGATTTCAAACAGGTCCGCCCATGCAGCGGATCAGGATTTGCTGCTATAATTTCAGGAGATTTGGTTGCAACGGTATACGGCTCGCGTGTTTCCACAGTGATTATTCCGACTTCATCGATCCGACATGGAAGCCTTAGCCTTTAGCCGAGCGCGCCTCATACTCTGCCGCCAAAAAATCGATAAAACTTCGGACGGATGGCAGTAGGCCGCGCCGCGTCGGGAATATCGCTTGAATTGTTCCGGCGGTCGGTAACCAGGCTGGCAGCAAGTCGACGATTACCCCGTCACGAAGGGCTTCTTCGGCAACCATGCTCGGCAACTGCACCACTCCAACACCTTCTATTGCCGCGTATAGCAATTGCGACATATCATCCGTAACGAGGCGTGGATTATGCGGGATACGTACATGCGCCTGGTCAGGCCCGTCAAGTTCCCAGACGTGCTCATGATTGAGTCGGTCCAGATCCAGGCTGGGAAGTGTTGACAGGTCAGCCGGTCTGATGGGTTTTGGAAGACCCTCAACCAGCCTGGGACTCCCCACAATTTTCTGTTTGCTGTTGCCTAACACCCGCATAGTCAAATCAGAATTCTCAATTGGCGGGAACCGAACGCGGATCGCAACATCAATCCCTTCGCTGATAACATCGACGCGGCGAGATGTAGATTCGAGCTCGATCGTCACAAGCGGATTCGCCGCCATATAGCGAGAGACCATCGGGCCGACTTCGAAGCAGATGAGCGCTGGCGGCGCGCTGACACGAATTAGACCTTGCGGACCGGAACGCGAGCGGTCGATCACCTCCTGTGCGGCCTCCGCCTCGACGAGCATCGCTACGCAGTGATGGTAATACGCCTGACCGATCTCGGTGATCTTCAGCTTGCGGGTTGAGCGCTGGATTAACCGGACGCCGAGCTGGTCCTCCAGTGCCATAATACGGCGGCTGAGCTTGGACCTCGGGATACCGAGACTCCGGCCTGCCGCAGCATAGCTACCATAGTCCACCACTTGCACGAAAAAATATAGGTCGTTGAGATTTTGCATAGATAATTGTCCCATAAATAGGACACTATGGTCAATAATTATATCTTTTCTTACTTGTGTCTCACATTTATCTTTCTTTCAAAGGAAACCGGCATTCCCGGTTCACGAAAGGAGATAAGGCTATGCGACAAATTCTTGGTGTCCACAGCGCGCCCCGTCAGCACTGGGTCGGTGACGGCTTTCCCGTCAGAACCATGCTCTCACACCACGACCAGGGGCGACATATCAGCCCCTTCATCATGCTGGACTATGCTGGCCCCGCGACGTTTGAGCCAACAGAATCCCGCCGCGGTGTGGGTGCGCATCCTCACAAGGGTTTTGAGACTGTTACTGTTGTCTATGAGGGCGAAGTTGAACATCGCGATTCCACGGGGGCTGGCGGTCTGATTGGGCCCGGTGATGTCCAGTGGATGACAGCGGCCTCGGGCATTCTGCATGAGGAACATCATTCCAGGGCCTTCGCCGCGAAGGGTGGCAATTTTGAGATGGTACAGCTTTGGGTCAACCTTCCCGCTAAAGACAAGTTGGCTAAGCCTGGTTATCAGACCTTGCTCAATGCGGACATTCCAACGATCGAGCTGCCCAATAGCGCAGGCAAACTGCGTGTCATCGCAGGAAGTTTCGATCAGGCTCAGGGCCCGGCCCACACATTCACGCCGATCAACATGTGGGACGTGCGGCTTGCTCGCGGTAAGTCCGTAACGCTCGATATTCCGGAAGGGCATACATTGTCAGTGCTCGTGCTCTCAGGAACAATTGAAGTCAACGGTCAGGAAATAGCCCGTGAGGCACAAATGGTCCTGCTCGGCCGCGATGGCGGCGTGGTGACGATTGAAGCCAACAACGAAGCGAAGCTTCTGGTTTTGACCGGCGAGCCAATTGACGAGCCGGTCGTCGCGCATGGGCCGTTTGTTATGAACACTGCCGCGGAGATCAATCAGGCGATGATCGACTTCCAGAGCGGTAAGCTTGGCACAATGCCAGCAACAGAATCTGCGTGAACTGAGACGGCTCTAGACCAATGGCTAGAGCCGTCTCATACTATTGCTGGTATTGATCGAGCCATAAACACGGGTTATTCATAGAAACCTGAGTACTCTATTGGGGCGAATTCGAAGTGCAAAGGACCTTGGGCTGCCCTAATATCGTCTACGGCCGTTGACCAGACGTTCGCAGCTTATGATGCGGGTGCCAATGCAGGTGCACCGGTGAGCCACGTTTTGATACTGCTCTAACTGTTGAAGATAGCTTGCAGCAAAGCGGGCCGGAAGTAATTGTTTCATCGTCGCCAAGCACGAACAAATGTCAAACCTGACATTTATATATAATTCAGTTTCAAAGGAGAGAGTCTATGTTACCTAAACTACATGTCATCATCTGTTCCACCCGGCCCGGACGGGTCGGTCCCTCCGTGGCTCGCTGGTTCTCTGAATTTTCCAGCCGGCATGGCAAGTTCGATGTGGAACTTGTCGACCTGGCCGATTTCAATCTGCCAATTTATGACGAACCCCTCCATCCGGCACAACAGAAGTACGAGCATGCGCATACCAAGGCCTGGAGCAAGAGCGTGGCCGCCGCCGATGCCTATGTGTTTGTGACGCCGGAATACAACTACAGCCCTCCGCCGTCTCTGGTCAATGCACTGGATTACGTCTACAGGGAATGGAACTACAAGCCCTGCGGCTTTGTCAGTTATGGCGGCGTCTCCGGTGGCTTGCGTTCCGTACAAGCTGCCAAGTTGCAAATGACAACCTTGAAGATGATGCCGATGATGGAAGGCGTCATGATACCCATGGTTGCCAGCCTAATTGACGATGCGGATACCTTCCAATCTAACGACCTAATTGACAAATCCGGCGTTACGCTGCTGGACGAATTGTTGCGATGGACCTTGGGTCTCAAGGCTATGCGTGAGTCAATCGGTGGTTAAAATATGTGCCGAGTGACTCAATTCTTTGATGTCGGAATGATTATTAATCCATATTCCTGATTACCGCTCTGTCATGAACGCATAATATGATGGCGAAAGGCAGCCGTTAAGGCATAGTTTAGAAAGGAGGCGAAAAGAATGAGCTGGAACCCTGCAATGGAGCCTGGATGTCCCGATGAAATCGGGATTGATGCCATCGAAACGCTCATAGTACCCCGCGCCCACGATTTAGGCGGATTTGAGGTGCGCCGCGCACTGCCATCTCCGAAACGGCAAATGGTTGGCCCCTTCATTTTTTTCGATCAGGCTGGACCGGCAGAGTTTATTACGGGCAAGGGCGTTGACGTCCGCCCGCATCCACATATCGGACTGGCGACGGTAACCTATCTCTATCGCGGCGAGTTCCAGCATCGAGATAGCCTGGGCACCAATCAGCTCATTCTCCCCGGCGCAGTCAACTGGATGGTTGCAGGCAGTGGTGTGACACACTCCGAAAGGACAAGCAAAGCCACTCGAACAGCCCCGCACAGCCTTTTTGGTATTCAAACCTGGGTCGCACTTCCAGAAGACAAGGAGGAGGTCGCTCCCAGTTTTGAACATCATGACAAAGAGGCGCTGCCGGTGATTGACGATGACGGCGTAAATCTGCGTTTAATCTTAGGCCGTGCCTACGGCGAAACTGCACCGGCCAGCATTTTTTCCGAGACCTTCTATGGCGATGCGAGCTTGGCGCCGAACGCACGATTACCACTCCCCGACGATCACGAGGATCGAGGTTTGTATGTGGTGGAAGGTTCAGTATCGATTGCCGGGCAGGAATTCGATTCCGGGCAAATGATGGTGTTCCGCCCAAACGATAAAATCACTATTGCAGCGGGGCTGCAGGGCGCTCGGGTGATCATCCTGGGCGGGGAGACCCTGAATGGCCCCCGCTACGTCTGGTGGAACTTCGTATCGTCAAGCAAGGAACGCATTGAGGACGCCAAGGAGCAATGGCGGCTTGCAGATTGGGGCAAGGGGCAGTTTGATTTACCGCCGGATGACCGATCAGAGTTTATTCCGCTACCCAATTTATGATGACAGGTGTCGTTTAAACCAGAAACGGATTGAAGCCCTAATGAACCTATCTGGCTTTACGCTTCTCTCCCCCTCAAAAACACAAAACCCGCCGAGATAGGCGGGTCTTGTGTTTTGGTTGCGGGGGTAGGATTTGAACCTACGACCTTCAGGTTATGAGCCTGACGAGCTACCGGGCTGCTCCACCCCGCGATCGGATTTTGAAGTTGGAGAGCGCCCGTATGGGCGCTTTCTGCCATTGTTATTGATCTG
>NZ_JBDNHC010000143.1:0-7617 GCF_041689005.1 Sneathiella sp. | reverse complement strand
TTGCTGTGATGTTGATTAGGTCGCGATTACGATCAGAGGCTTTGAACACCCTGCCTTCGAAAGGCGGCGGAAAGCCGGTGGAAAAAATAGGATAGTTATATTTTGAGTTATAATTTTACTTGATTTATTAGCAATCGACCGTCGAAGGCCCACGGGCGTCCGTAGCGGCTATAATGCACAGGCCCCCAAATATTTTCTCCGGCCTGCACTGACGCCATTATACAAGTTGGCGTTACGCAGATAATCCGCGCTTAAAGTCCGAAATCGCTTGGTCCTGCGCTGCATTAATAGGGAATTATATACGAAACTAGACAAAATCGCTTGCCCCTAGTACCTATTTAATGTATATAAATAGACAGAAACAGAGGGCAGGTAAATGACGCAGAAAGCACCGGGACGCAGCGACCGCAAAGGATTGAGCGTTCTAGAATTATTCAAGATGTTTCCTGATGAAACAGCCGCCAAAAGTTGGTTGGAAAATATCAGATGGCCGGATGGTGACCGTCATTGCCCAAACTGCGGAAGCGTCAAAACGTCTGTTGTAAAAAATGAGAAACCAATGCCTTATCATTGCGGCGATTGTCGGAAATATTTCAGCGTAAAAACCGGAACAGTCATGCAGTCGAGCAAGGTTGCACTGCAAAAATGGGTTATCGCAATTTACCTGATGTCAACAAGTCTCAAAGGCGTATCCAGTATGAAACTACATCGCGATCTTGGCGTTACGCAAAAGACAGCATGGATGCTCGCCCAAAAAATCCGCCAAGGTTGGATTGAAGGTGGTGATAAGCTGGATGGCGAAATTGAGGTTGATGAAACCTACATCGGCGGCAAGGAAAAGAACAAGCACCGTAACAAGCGTTTGAATGCTGGACGCGGCGCAGTTGGCAAGGTTGCCGTCATTGGAGCAAAGCAACGCGGCGGCAAAATTCGCGCCCATAAAATCACCAAAACCGACGCTGCAACCTTGCAAGGTTTTGTAGTCCAAAATGTCGAAGCCCAATCTTCTGTCTTTACGGATGAGCATAGGGGCTATATCGGCCTAGCAGGCGCGTATGAGCATAAATCAGTCAAGCATAGCGTTGGCGAATATGTTGCTGGAATGGTTCACACCAATGGCATTGAAAGCTTCTGGGCGATGCTCAAGCGTGGTTACAAAGGGACATATCACCAAATGAGCGAGAAGCACCTTACCCGCTATGTGACCGAATTTGCAGGCCGCCACAATGTCCGCGATCTTGATACGCTTGCTCAAATGACTGTTCTTGCGAAGGGCTTAGACGGCAAGCGACTTCGCTATGATGATCTGGTTGCAGCAATATGAAAAACGAGCGCATCACCGAGGACTTTGTGCGAGAGCATTTCAAGAATGATCCGCTTGTTGGCGCTATTCGTCTTGATGAACAGAAAACGACTGTTGCAAAAGCCAGAACCTGCTTGTCTAAAGCATCCAAGAATATGACGGGTAAATCGGGATACCCTGAATTTATAATCAGCCTTCCCGCGCTTCCCGATGACATAATCGTAGTTGAGTGCAAAGCCGATGCCAAAGCTCATCGAAGCGTATTGGGAGATGATCCGTCCGGTTTTGCTGTTGACGGTGCGCTCCATTACTCAGCCTTCCTATCATCCGAATATAATGTCATTTCAATTGCGGTAAGCGGGAGTAATTCCAAAAAACTGAAAATTTCATCATTCTACCAGAAGAAGGGTGAAACAGAAGTCAAAGAAGAAGATGGCAAACTTCTGGATATATTTTCATATATCGAGCATCTAGGCGGGGGGGCGCAAGCGCAGAATATCGAAAGCGCGGAGATTACGAAAACCGCTATTGATCTGAACAATGATCTGAATGATTATTCGATAGCTGAATACGAGCGATGCACGATTGTTAGTGCGATTTTGTTAGCTCTCCATAACCCTGCCTTCAAAGGATCATACAAAAAAGTAGCTTCGTCCAAAGAGATGAAGCCGACGCCCGCGCGCGTCGCAAAGGCTATAATTACCGGCATCGGTAACTGGCTAGAGGATAATGAAATTGACGCTGATCGCGTCAAATCCATGCTAGGCGAATTTGAGAAAATAAAAAATCACGACATTGCTAAGTCGGATCAAATCAAAAAGAAAAAGGCCACAGCAGAAGATGACAATTATGTTCTGCGTGATCTGACTGAACGGCTCGAAAAATCTATCCTTCCTCTAATATCAATGGGTGAGAAAGGATATGATGTTCTTGGCCGCTTCTATCGAGAATTTATCCGATATGCGGGAACAGACAAGAAGACAGGGCTGGTTCTGACCCCGCAACATATAACTGAATTGTTCTGTGACATAGTTGCCCTTAATGCAAACGACACGGTTTACGACAGTTGCTGCGGAACAGGCGGATTCTTGATAGCTTCCATGAAACGGATGGTCGGTCTGGCTGTTAATGACGTTAGCAAAAAAACGGCGATAAAAAAGAACCAGCTTATTGGCATCGAGAAGCGCACGGATATGTTTACATTCGCTTGCTCCAACATGATGATGAGTAGCGATGGAAAGTCGCACATATATCAAGGCGATTCTTTCTCACCATTAAACGTAGCAAAGATTAAAACGCTCAAGCCGACAGTGGCTTTCTTGAATCCGCCATATGATGTGGGTGAGGATGGACAGCTAGAGTTTATTGAAGGAGCTTTGGACTGTTTACAACAGGGTGGGAGTTGTGCTGCAATCGTCCAAATGAGCTGCGTGACATCATCCAGTGCCGCCGCTGTTTTGGTAAGAGAGCGATTGCTTGAAAAGCATAAATTGACAGGCGTATTCTCGATGCCAGACGATCTTTTCCACCCAGTCGGTGTGATCACCTGCATCATTATATTTGAGGCTCACAGTCCCCACCCAGCGGGCTACAAGACGTTCTTTGGATACTTCAAAGACGATGGATTTCGCAAAGCCAAGAATGTGGGAAGAGTCAATCAGGGGCAGTGGGATGCGGTCAAGGCGGAGTGGCTTGAGGCTTATCTGAATCGTGAAGGAAAGACGGGTCTAAGTGTTCTCAAGGCTGTTTCGGCTTCCGATGAATGGTGTGCTGAAGCCTATATGGAAACCGACTATTCAAGTATTAGCCAGAATGATTTTGAAAAAGTGCTTAAGGGATACATCGCGTTTAAGGTGACCCATGGTTGAACCTGTAAAGCTCAAGGAACTTTTTCATATCGAGTATGGCAATCAGCTCGATAAGAACAAAATGTGTGAGTGCCGGTCAGGAACAAATTTTGTCTCAAGAACCTCTGCCAATCTTGGCGTGGATACCAAAGTTGAAGCTATTTCGGGCGTAGATCCGTATGAAGCCGGTCTGATAACTGCCACACTTGGCGGAACATATCTGTTGTCTGCATTTGTCCAACCAGAAGAATTTTATACTGGACAGAATATTAAAGTATTGCGGCCATTGAAGCAGATGTCGTTCAATGAAAAAATATATTATTGTTTAGCAATTGCGCGAAACAGATTTCGTTATACCTCGCATGGTCGTGAAGCAAATAAGACGTTTGATGACATTCTAGTGCCACCATTCTCTGCTCTGCCTAACTGGGTCAATGCTACCTCAATCCAAGCACCCAACATGGAGGCCTCGTCTGATCATAGTGTAGCGCTGGATTTTGGAAGCTGGAAGGGTTTCCGATATGATGAGATATTCGATATTGAGCGGGGCAAAGGCCCAAGAAAATCCAAACTGACCGGGCATGGCGACACACCGTTCATTACCTCAACTGATCAAAACAACGGACTGACTGGGTTTACAACCGAGAAAGCTCGACACAATGGGAATGTGATTACTGTCAATCGCAATGGAAGTGTTGGTGAGGCCTTTTACCAAGTTGAGCCATTTTCCTCGACGGAAGACGTTCATGTATTAAAGCCCAAATTTCCCCTGAATAAGTATATTGCCATTTTTATGCTTCCCCTGTTCCGGGCTGAAAAATATCGCTTTAACTATGGGAGAAAATGGGGGTTGAGTCGAATGAATGAATCAATCATTCGACTACCAACAAAAAGCGATGGTCAGCCCGATTGGGATTTCATGGAAAGCTATGTTAAAACACTACCATATAGTGCAAGTTTGTGAGCGAAATAATGACTGAAAAAACAGCCCCCCAAAAAGGCCGTCCAATTAAAAACAAAATGGACCAGATACCAGCCATGCCCGAGGACATTGCAAAAGCGATGTTCAAAGCTGCGGATAAAAAAATCAAGAAGGCGAAAAAGAAGCCAAAGAAGAAACCGAATTAGGCGACGTGTCTAGTTTCGTATATAATTCCCTATTTCTTCCTCCTATACCCGTTCACAATCGACCGCCCGAAGGCCAGCCCAATCTTGTCACACAGCGCCTTGCCCTCGTCGTAATCGCCGACAACGGTAGGATGCATAATGACGCCGTTTGTATGCATAAATTCCGCCTTGTGGCTGTCATCCGGATACCGCTTCGGGCTTATGCTGCAAAACAACGGTCCTACGTACCTGTGCCAGCCGCCGTCGCTGGATTGCTGCCAATCAGTCATGACCCTTTCAACTCCTGAAATGCGACTATTGATATGCTCTCAAATCCGGTTAATTCTTCAATCTTCTCTATCGCACTAAAAATATCTTCGTGCGTTTTTGGGTAGATAGTCGCTGACAAAAAGCTGTTTCCAAATCCGCTGTTTCCGTCTTTTTTCCGAAAGCAATAAGAAACGTGCAGTCCAGGATATTTGATGTCGTCACTCATCCAACTTCTCCAATGCTTCTGTAAGGATTTTGCGGGCCTCGGTGATGCACCATGCTTTGGCTTCGGCTACTGTTCCGAACACTTCGCCCTTCAAATAACCTCCGTCGTCAAATGAATTTGTGGTTATTGTTGCGGCGATAGATTTCCCCCTTGCGGGAATAACATTGGTAAAGAGGCAGTCGTGTACCTTGGATGTCTCGATTGCACCCTTGCCTTTTCTCCACTCAACCATTCCGCCCTCCCGTCATTGGTTTACCTGAAACGTCAACCCGAACCGTCATCCCGCCAAGCGAATTCATCACATACTGAACGCCTGTCCCGTGGTCCGTGAGTATGATTAAGCCTGGCCGCTTTTTAGTGCCGTCTGTTGCGTCTCGTTTAAAGCCAAGCCCATAATTAAATATTCTGTAAAGAATAAGGCCAAGAAGGAATCCAGCGGCCAAATGCAGGGGATTAGTCATCCAACTTCCCCAACACATCCCGAGCCGCGCGAGCAGGGTTTACAACGCCGCCGGATATAAGTTCCAACGCCGCCCGCATTTCCTTGTTTGCTGCGGCAATGGCTTGCAACCTGTCTCCAAACCCCTTGATGCCACGGTACGCTGCGAGCCCTTCTGTTTTTTTCGTCGCCATTATGATGCTCCCATGAGGTAGACTGTCGCGAAGGCAAGCCACTGGAACGCCCCGGTCAGCCATTCGCCGATTTCAGTAGGCCCCGGAGACCGTTTGCCGAAACTCAGCCTGTGATATTGCGACCATCCAATATAGTAGGCGAGCGTCTTGGACGCACCGGCCGCGAAGATGACAAACCCTGCCGCCAGGTCGCCGTGCCACCAGAACAGTATTGCGAAGGGCAGGGTCATCAGGATGCCATTGAGGGTCAGGCCGATCGCGTCATAGAGTGTCGTTGTCGGATCAATCCCAACCATCTTGGCGAAAGGTTTCAGTATCCAGCCTACTGGCCTTTCGTCTATGTCTTGCGGTTTCACTGTATGCCCAAGATCCATATACGACCCATGTCCGAGGGAAACCGCGCCGACCGATGCAACATAGGCAAGCAGGACGAACCACCATTCAGGCACGAGCAGATAGCCGACAGCGCCCCATCCTCCGCAATACAGCATCTGCTTGATCGGGCGGTGCAGGAAGTCGAGCCACGGCGCGCCGCGCAGACGGTATAGGAGCGCGCCGGCCAGTGCGAAAAGCAGGGTGTAGAGGATGGTCATTCCGCACCTGTATACATTGGGCCGTATGGTGGTGACGGGACATTCTGCCGGTCTTCCCTGGCGCTTTCCGCGATATCACGTATTGCCTGATCTCGACTTTCGACGGGAGTAAGACTTTCATTGATTGCATCAAGAACTTCATGGAGCCGATCGGCTAATCTACAGATTGAATCGGCACTACTGCTGATCCGCGGGAAAACAGCGTGGGCCTTGCCTTCCGCTTCTTTCTCGTTTGTACCCGGGCGAACGTTCCCGAACAATTGTTGCTGGATTGATTCCGTTTTTTCGACGGCCTCCCTGATGCGGTTGTCCGCCTCGTTTAATCTAAGTAACAGTTCCATTTTAAAATCCTTTGTTGAGTTAAACCTGCTGGCCTTCCGGGTATTTTGTCGCCAGCGGGCGGAAATCATCCCCGGCCGCCAATCCGCATTCAGTGCATTTCATCATGGGGATGACGTTGCCGTGATAATGTGCATCGTCATATCCCCGGAGCGGCTTCGTTTCATGGCCGCAGTGATCGCACTCAAAAATTGCGGTGAAGTCACGACGGTTTTGGGTTATGACGGTTTTGATTTTCATCGAGGACCTCGCTTACGTTTCAAGCATCGAGCGGACAATGGCGCCAAAAATATAATCCTTGGCTTTCTGCTCAACCGGCAGCTCGTCGTAAGGCACGTAGCAGGGGTGCGTTTTTGCCGCAGGATCCTTAACCGCCCCATATTTCCAGCCTTCTGCGGTCTTCTGCTTCAGCCAGCTTTCATGTGACGCCGACGGTCCGGCCGCGGGGTTGTCGATGATAAACTCAACCCCGGCCACGGCGCTGTCTTTTTGCCATTCCGGGGCGTCATCCCAAGGCAACTGGCTGTCGTCGCCAATCGCCTGGCAATAAGCCCTGTTCGCCTCATGGCAGACTTTGGCTATATTTTTGATACTCATAATTTCCTCCTAAAAATTGAATGTACGGTGGGCTCCTAAGCCCGGCAGTAATTTACGGAGTAACACACCGAACCGGCAAACCTCTCCGCGATTGACTTTCGCATTACTGCTTTCTGGTAATCCCCGCACGGACCCCCATGGGAGGCGAAAGGTGGTTTGCCGGTGTTAGTTAAAACATACGATCGATAATTTCAGTCAAATAGGCAGATGAAATAGGGCCTTCTTTCTCTTTCATTTTACGAATAACTTCGTGGAAATAGGCCACATCAACGCCCGTCAACTGATCCTCAAGTACAGAGGGATTGCTCAAGTCAAGCTTGGATATCTGAAAACACATTTTCAGGATTTGACCGGCATTAATCGTGAAGTCTCGCTTGATAAATTTGCGCAGCCTGATGATTGAGCAAATCGGATAAAGGGAGCCGATATACCGCAACTCTTTCGTCAGCAAAGCCTCAAGCGCATCGGCCTTGAGGACAAGTTCGCCGTTACCGGATGTCCAATAATTTGTGCAATGGACGAAATCAAAATTCTTATGGATTTCCGTCGCGTCCCCGTAGAAGCGAAGGATGATCTGGACCCTACCGGAGAGGGTTATTGCATTGCTGGATAGAAATACGGGTTCGTAATTTTCGACCGTTACCGCGGACTCTTCGGCATCAGATGACATTGAGTGTGCAACATATTCAGTAGCGTCTTGCG
>NZ_JBDNHC010000142.1:0-16996 GCF_041689005.1 Sneathiella sp. | reverse complement strand
GATGGATAATCCCCCTGGTGATCCAGCACCATACGGATCGCTCGTGCGCGAACCTCGGGTGCAAATTTGTTCGTTGTCTTGTTCATAATGGCTCCTTCTACTCAAGAGTGGGAGCCTCCGGCAATCCCGGGGCGGTTCAGACACCAATAAATTCATCGCCCAGCAAGACCTCCGCTGTTCCATCAGAAGGGCGTCGTTCTTTCACAACAAAATCTTCATTCTCGAACTTCTCGCGCAAATACCGCTGCACCCTTAACGTCTCTGATCGTGTCATGCTTGCCCCGCTATTCTATAGAACTTCAAGAGTGTCTGCTATCGGTCCTTTAAGGCCCGACCGAACGACACATTTCACTTTCGTATCTATTCCGAAATCCTCCAGATCAATATTCGAGCGTTCCAGCATGCTGGTATGAATGAACACGTCTTCGCCTCCCCCCTCCGGTGTGACAAACCCGTATTTATGCTCAGGGACATAGGTCGTAACGGTTCCTTCAACTTCAAAGTTCGCCGTCGAGGGGCTTGCGGCTTCCTCGTCTTCTTCCGGTTCGTGAATAGCGACGACCTGCTGGCCCCGGTCGCCATCTGCGAGATCGCAGACAATCCGCATCCCTTCTGTCAATTCCTGATATGATGTATCCTGCAACACGGAAATATGGACGAATGCGTCCGGTGACCCGTCATCGGGAGACACAAAACCAAAGCCCTTGGCTTCATCAAAAAATTTAACAGTTGCCGCAATTTTCTTGCGGACAGCTTTTGAAGGCTTACGATCATTCATCCGTGGAGGACCTCATAGTCAAAAAAATATACCCTGCAATACCGAATATAGGAGCAAAGCTCAAACCTTTCCGTGTTTTTTCGGATTATTTGCCTGTCTGCCGTCGATAATGCCTCTAAAAAGCACGATTAATTTTCAGTCGCAACCGTGGCGGCGCATCTTGAAATGCTATGCTGAATCAATTTAACGATCTCTGGACGGGTACCAACCGCGCCAGCATAATGGATTTTGTCTCGGGGTCCGCCCTCTCGTCGCCGCTTTTCGATTGCGGCGGGGACATCTTCCGTCGCATGCGGCCCCTCAGCCGCAAAGAGCCCGACGAGAATAAGCGGTATGTCGTCTTGCACTCGCTGGTTCAGCCATTCCTCAAGAGATGGCACTTGATTTAGGAAGACTGAGGATACGCAGCCAAAACTGCCGGTTGCCTCCAAAGCTGCCTGTTGCAGCCTAGTCGCCTCAAAGGAGGCATTGGATTTCGACGACCCGTGAGCCACGAGAACAACATGAACAGCGGACGGCGCGTAAAATTTCTCCTCACAAATTTCACGGACCATGGTAACAATTAATTTGGCCAATTCCGGGTCCACCCCCAATGCATCGCATTGATAAATTTTTCGATCCGGTTCGAATCGCATCCCTTTCTCAAGGCCAAATAGCTCAGGAATGCGAATTGTGACAAAATATCCGTTACTCATAAAAAATGGCAGCAAGAATATCTCGCCTTGGGGCAATAGCCGTGGCTGATCCGAAGCCGCAAGAAAGCAAGTCTGCACAACTCCATATCGATGGCTCTGCCGCAACGTCACGGCGTGCTGTGTCGCCGCCTCATGCGCCTCTGCTGAAACAGTAGACCCATGGGCAACAATAATGACAGACGGACGGGAGGTTTTCATTCTGTCTCTAAATTTCGATTTATCCAGACTGTTCAGGTTATGAAATATCCAAGGGTCGATTTCAACAGCTTAAATCCAACGTAACGGCAATTCTCGTCCGTAATGTTCTCAAATTTAGGGTTGAATATTTATATTATGCCCTTCTATGGGGTATTTTTCGGCTGCAGATCACCCTATTGCATTGGGAATTTCCGCCTCAAAAGCTGAGAAACCTCCCGATTAGCTTATTTATTTCCTGCGATCAGCGTCCCTTATGTAGAAATTTCTAGCCCAAATGCTGCTAAATATGTGATAGTGAGCAAATTAAGATGGCAAGAAATAGCCGTTGTATAAAACTAGCCAGTTCCTTTGGGAGGAAATATACCAATGATTAAGAAAACAATCTTGTCTATTGCCGCGTTTACTGCAGTAGCAGGCATTGCGTTTAGTGCGTATTCCGCCGAGACGGTGGATGGACCAGAAGTTAACTGGAACGTGTCGACATGGGGTAAGCAAAGAGCTTTTACCTCAAGCGTTGAAGCCATTCGGGATTATGTGGCCGAAAAGACCGGCGGCAAATTCCAGATTAAAATTCACTATGGTGAAGCCTTATCCAAAGCCAAAGAAAACCTCGATGGCATTAAGCTCGGGGCATTTCAGATGGCGATGCTTTGCACCGCCTATCACCCGGCTAAAACCCCGACAATGTCAGGATTGGACCTTCCCTTCCTTCCGTTCCCCAACCTGAAGGTACAAACAGCCGTGCATGAAGCCTTTTATCATGATCCGGCAGTTATTAAGGATCTTGCCCGTTGGGACGCGATGCCTCTGATGAGTTCGCTGCTGCCACAATATGAATTCACAGGCGTTGGTGATCCGCCGCTTACTTTAGAAGACTGGAAAGGTATGCGCGTCCGAGCTCTTGGTGGCATCGGTGAAGCTATGCGAAAAATTGGCGCAGTTCCAACAACAGTGCCAGCACCAGAAGTCTATACTTCGTTGGAGCGCGGCACAATTGAGGCCGCATCCTTTCCGTTCACATATGCCCATGTTGCCTATCGGTTAACGGATATCGGAAAATGGTATACGGCAAATATGTCACCGGGTGCGAACAACTGCCCGGTCGTTGTAAATATTCCAGCGTATAACAAACTTCCTCCGGAATATCAGAAGCTTCTTCAGGAGGCTAAAACGCCTGCCTACGAAGCCCTGTACAACGCCTATGAAGCTGCAGACGCGAAAAATTTTCCGATTATGAAGGAAAAGGGCATGCAGCCAATTACCTACACAGATGAGGAACTTGCAAAATTCCACGCGGTTGGTGCGAAGCCAGTTTGGGATGAATGGATCGCAAAAATGGATAGCGATGGATATCCTGGTGATCATTTATTCGAGTTGATCATGACGACGTCCAAGCAAGCGTCCAAGTAAGTAAACCCATATGAGGGCCTGGGATTCCAGGCCCTCTTTACTCAGCAAAGTATGACATCATGACAGCAAAAACGCTCCCGAACGGTTCGACCTCCGGGTCAGCATTCGCGACTTTTGACCGCGGATTTTCCAAAATTGAAGATTTTCTGAATGGTATTTCAGCGCTGGCGATATTCTTTGTAATGCTTCTCGGCGTTACCCAGGTTCTGAGCCGGAAATTACTTAATATACCTATTCCCGGATATATCGACTTCATCGAACAAAGCATGGTGATTTTTGCCTTCTTCGGTATCGCCTACTGTCAGCGCCTTGGCGGGCATGTCCGCATGGATCTGTTTATGGCAAAATTCAGCGCCCGTCCGCTGTATTTTTTTGAAGCGATAGCAACGTTGGTAGGTCTTTTTGCCATAACCGTATTAATCGAGACCAGCTGGCTGCACTTTCTTAGAGCCTATCAATTGGGCGATTCAACAATTGATATCGGGATTCCCATATGGCCGGCAAAACTGGTGGTGCCCTTGGCATTTTCTATCCTCTGGATCCGATTTGCCCTTCAGTTGATCGGATTTACGCGCCTTTTCGTCAATCCAAACGCAGAGATAATTGCAGTTCCGGTGATTGAAGATGTAACCGCACTCGCGCGTCATGAAATTGAGGATGCGCTCGGTGAAGAGGCTGCCAAACAAGCAAAATTTGATGAAACCTACCGTAAAACGGGGAAAAAATAATGGGTCTGGATCCTCTTCTCTCCGGTATTATCGGTATGGGCTTTTTGGTCGTTATGGTGTTTTTTGGGGTGCGCGTCTACATCGCCGCCACAGTCGTCGGCATGCTCGGCATCGTTTCCATCATTGGGTGGGATGCTGGGACTGGAATCGTCGGAACAATACCCCATTCCAAAGCAACTCTCTATTCATTGAGTGTGCTGCCGATGTTCATTTTAATCGGTTTTCTGGCGTTTCATGCCGGGATCACGACATCCGCCTTTGAGGCGGCGAAGCGATGGATCGGTTGGGTTCCAGGCGGTCTGGCTGTTGCGACAGTCTTTTCCGCCGCGGGGTTTGCTGCTGTTTCCGGCGCCAGTACGGCGACAGCGGCCGTTTTTAGCCGCGTAGCCATCCCGGAAATGCTCGATAATGGTTATGACAAGCGTTTGGCAGCGGGGGTCGTTGCTGCAGCTGGAACTCTTGCTTCCCTTATTCCGCCAAGTGCGATCCTCGTTATTTATGCGATCATCGTAGAACAGTCTGTCGGCGCTTTGCTTCTCGCTGGCTTTGTCCCCGGAATTGTCTCAGCCCTGGTCTACGCGCTTATTATTATGGGAAGAGCCGCGGCAAACCCAAAACTCGGGCCCCCCGTTGGCGGGTTCACGATGAAGCAGAAGATGCAATCGCTGCCCGGCACCCTCCCCATTATTGCCGTGATCGCCATCATTTTCAGCGCTATCTATGGGGGTTGGGCAACTCCGACAGAAGCCGGAGCGTTGGGTGCTTTTGTGGTTCTCATTCTTGCCTTTTTCCATGGCATGCGGACGAAAGCGCTGAAAGACGCCTTGTTTGAGACGGCTAAATTGTCAGTGATGATTTTTTCCATCATCTGGGGAGTACTGGTCTTTGTTCGTTTTCTTGGATTCTCCGGTTTGCCGGAAGCATTTGCTGAATGGATCCTCTCCCTTCCCTTTCCACCGACAATGATCATTGTTCTGATTCTTTGCGGGTATGCTGTCCTGGGCATGTTCATGGATGCGATCGGCATGCTTTTACTGACACTTCCTGTTGTGTATCCTGCGGTGATGGGACTTGGGTATGATCCGATATGGTTCGGGATTATCGTGGTGAAAATGGCAGAAATATGCTTGATTACCCCCCCCATTGGTTTGAACTGCTATGTGGTCAATGGTGTGAGACCGGACATACCGCTATCGGATGTCTTCCGAGGAATTGGTCCGTTTTTTGTCGCCGACGTCATCACAATCGGACTGTTTATTGCCTTCCCGTGGCTGATTACATGGTTGCCGCAAACAATGCTAAACTAACCGTGACGACATAAATCATCCTCCCGAAAAGAAGAAGTAACAAAGGATAGATAAGGGGCACTATTGCTCGCTGACAATTGGTGCCGGTTGCATTAGACTGCTGGTCAGATTGCGGCGAGCGAAGTCTGCAATCCAACGCTGGGGACAGACAGAGGACCTCACCAAACTCAATAACCGGTGATATTTCATCTTTCCCAGGTAGGTGACGTCACTGAGACAAAGAAAATAAAGAAAAAGGATGCCGGAGAAATGGATTTCACACTGACGGAAGAGCAGGAAGCCATTAAGGAGAATGTTGCGGGGCTCTGTAAACGCTTCGACGACCAATACTGGCTTGAAAAGGATCGCACAGGCGACTTTCCCTTCGATTTTCACAAAGCCATGGCAGATGCCGGCTGGCTTGGCATTACCATGCCAGAGGAATATGGCGGTGCCGGTCTCGGTGTTACAGAGGCCGCCTTGATGATGTTCGAAGTTGCAAAATCATCTGGCGCCATGTCCGCGGCATCGGCGATTCACATTAATATCTTCGGACCCCACCCCATTGTCGTCTTTGGCAATGACGAGCAAAAAAACCGCTGGCTTCCCCCCTTGATAAAGGGCGAGGTGAAATCCTGCTTCGGCGTCACCGAGCCGAATGCCGGCCTTAACACCACAGCGCTCGAGACCCGGGCGGAAAAAACCGCAACGGGCTATCTCGTCAACGGACGAAAGATCTGGACGACAACGGGACAAGAAGCCGACAAGATAATGTTGCTCGCGCGGACAACACCGAAAGATAAATGCAAAAAGGCGACTGACGGCCTTTCGCTTTTCTATACCGACCTAAACCGCGAATATGTCGATGTCCGTATCATTGAGAAAATGGGCCGTAAAGCGGTGGATTCTAACGAAGTCTTCATCGACAACCTACCTGTGCCGCAAGAGGACCTGATTGGGGAAGAGGGAAAGGGATTTCATTACCTGCTCCACAGTCTCAACCCGGAGCGCGTACTGGTTGGCATCGAGGCAATCGGTATTGGCATGAATGCGCTTGGCAGAGCGGCTAAATACGCCCGTGAGAGAGAGGTTTTTGGCCGTCCCATCGGCAAGAACCAGGCCATCCAGCATCCGCTCGCCGAAAACTGGATGGAGCTTGAGGCGGCCTTCCTCATGGCCATGAAAGCGGCATCGAATTACGATGCTGGACTTGAGGCCGGGGTCTATGCAAATGCCACGAAGTATCTCGGCGCGGAAGCCGGCTTCAAGGCGTGCACTCAGGCCGTCATGACCCATGGCGGCATGGGATATGCCAAGGAATTTGTCGTCGAACGACTTATGCGCGAAGTAATGATCTGCCGGATTGCCCCGGTCAGCCCGCAACTTGTTCTGTGCTATATCGCCGAGAAAGCGCTAGGCATGCCGAAATCCTATTAAATAAGAAAAGAGAAGCTTAATGAGTATGCCAAGCAGCGGTCCTCTTTCCGGGATACGTGTTGCCGACCTGACCTCTGTTCTGCTCGGTCCGTTTGCCACACAGATTCTTGGCGATATGGGGGCAGACGTCATAAAAGTGGAGGGCCCGGAAGGGGATACGACCCGCGAACTGGGTCCACGGCGATCTCCCGGCATGGCGGCCATATATCTCAACGCTAACCGCAACAAGCGCGGTCTGTGCATTGATCTCAAAACAAAGGACGGCCATGCAGCTTTCCTGAAACTGCTCGAAACGAGCGATGTTTTTATTCATAATATGAGGCCCTCAGCCATAAAACGGCTGGCGCTCACCTATGAGGATGTGCGTGCCGTCAATCCGAAGATCATTTATTGTGGTGCTTACGGCTTCGGACAGGACGGTCCCTATGCGAACAAGCCCGCCTATGATGACATGATACAAGGGGTCAGCGGTATCGCCTCAACCCAGTCGTCTTTGATGGGGCGCCCGGGATATCTACCGACGGTGATTGCCGACAAGACAACGGGACTTACTGCCGTTTACTCAATTTCGATGGCCCTGTTTCACCGCGAGAGAACGGGTGAGGGACAGGAAATAAAAGTCCCTATGTTTGAAACAATGGTCCAGTTTCATATGCTTGAGCATTTATACGGCGAAAACTTTAACCCGCCTTTGGGAAAAGCCGGGTATCCCCGGGCAATTTCCCGCAACCGTCACCCCTACAAGACAAAAGACGGCATGATCGGCGTCCTCCCCTATGTCGACAAGCAATGGCGCGCTTTTTTTACTATGGCGGGCCGCCCGGAACTGATGGCAGATCCGCGCTTCACGACAATTGATGCGCGGCTTGACAATATCGACGAGGTTTATGAAATCCTTGGCGATATCATTGCGACACGCACATCGGCGGAATGGCTTGCGGATCTCGACGCGGCAAACATCCCGGCGGTCCCGATCAACAGCCCCGAAGACCTGCTTCACGACGCCCATCTTGAAGCCATTGGATTTTGGAAGTCAATGGAGCACCCGACGGAAGGAAGCCTGACCTATCCCGGCATACCGACTGAATTTTCAGCCAGTCCGGGCGCCGTCCGGCGCCATGCGCCCAATTTGGGAGAGCATAATGCCGAAGTCCTTGCTGAAATCGGATATACCGATGCTGAAATTGAAAAAATGACATCGGCTGGCGTCTTGCACAGCCGATCCACCTGACACCTGATAGCGTAAGAAAAATTACCGAGCGAGCCCGTCATGCATATCCGTGAATTTGCCAAATCAACACCTGACAAGCCTGCCCTGATTATGGCCGGCAGTGGAGAGATTGTAACCTACCGACAACTCGATGAACGGTCCAATCAAGGTGCGCAGTATTTCCGCTCTCTCGGACTTGAGATCGGGGATCATATAGCTTTCCTGATGGAAAATAGTGCCCGGTTTTTAGAAATCTGCTGGGCCGCGCAACGAGCGGGCCTATATTATACCGCCATAAGCTCGCGCCTGACGGCGGATGAGGCTGCCTATATCGTTAACGATTGTTGTGCCCGCGTTTTTATAACCTCGCATGCCAAAAGCAAACTGGCTGAGGAGCTGCGCGATAAAATACCCGCCGTCGAACAACGATTGATGGTTGATGGTGTCGTTCCGGGATACGAGTCCTATAGCGATGCTATATCCCAACATGACATTTCCCCTCTTCCGGATGAATGCGAAGGGTCTGACATGCTCTATTCGTCCGGGACAACTGGACGGCCCAAAGGGATTAAACCGGCGGAAATCGGTTGCGCAATCGGATCAGTGGACTATCTTTACGGAACCCTTCAAAGCATATACCGCTTTTCGGCCGATACAATTTACCTATCGCCGGCGCCGCTTTATCATGCGGCTCCCCTCCGCTACAACATGCGTATCCTGCGCCTCGGCGCGACTTCCGTGATCATGGAAAATTTTGATGCACAGACCTATCTTCAACTGATAAAGAAATACAGGATTACCCATACTCAGCTCGTACCGACAATGTTTGTGCGCATGCTGAAACTTCCCGATGATGTACGCTTGGGGTATGACCTCAGCTCGCTGGAGATGGCGATACATGCCGCCGCCCCCTGCCCTGAAAAGATTAAATACCAGATGATAGACTGGTGGGGACCTATCATATACGAATATTACGCAGGAACGGAGGGGAACGGATATTGCGCTGTCTCCT
This sequence comes from Sneathiella sp., assembly GCF_041689005.1. Classification (GTDB taxonomy): domain Bacteria; phylum Pseudomonadota; class Alphaproteobacteria; order Sneathiellales; family Sneathiellaceae; genus Sneathiella. The sequence goes on along the minus strand of NZ_JBDNHC010000142.1, from coordinate 8,242 downwards.
CGAAAGAATGGCTGGCCCACCCGGGAACCGTAGGCCGCGCCCTTAAAGGTGTGGCCCATATTCTAGATGAAGACGGAAATGAACTCCCCGCGCGTGAAATCGGGAACATCTATTTTTCGGACGGCCCCGATTTTACCTACCATAATGACCCGGTCCGCACAGCACAAAGCCGCAATGAAAAAGGCTGGAGCACCCTCGGAGATGTCGGTTATCTCGACGAGGACGGCTTTTTGTACCTCACCGACCGGCAAAGCTACATGATTATTTCCGGCGGCGTAAATATCTACCCGCAGGAGATCGAGGACCTTCTTCTCACCCATCCCGCGGTGTATGATGCCGCGGTTTTCGGTGTCCCCAACGAGGAATTCGGCGAAGAAGTAAAAGCGGTCATTCAACCTATTGACATGGCGTCCGCAGACACTGGTCTTGTGGCAGACTTGCTCGATTTCTGCCGGGCAAATCTAAGCCATGTCAAATGCCCGAGATCAATCGACTTTGACGCCGAACTCCCACGCCATCCAACGGGTAAATTGTACAAGCGGCTATTGAAAGACCGCTACTGGCCGGACAAGAAAAGCCGTATTATCTGAGTTTATGAGGCGAGCCTCAGCCCACCCAGATTATGCATGGTCTTAAGTGTCATGTGGCAGGCCTTGGCCGCCTCCTGTCCCTTAATGACAAAATGTTCCGAGAAAAAGGTTATATGGGCGTCTGTCTCCTGGAAGTGATGCGGTGTGAGGACGACCGACAATATCGGCACACCGGTTTCCAACTGCACCTGCATCATGCCATCAAGAACGGTTTTCGCCACAAAATCATGGCGATAAATACCGCCGTCCACAATCAGACCCGCTGCCATAATCAGGTCATACTGCCCGGTCTGGGAGAGCTTTTTCGCCATCAGCGGAATTTCCAAACTTCCCGGTACATCATGAATGTCGACCATATCCTCATCATAGCCGTAGGTACCAAGCTCACGAATGAACGACTGGCTCGCCTGATGCACGATGCCCGCATGCCAGTTGGCCTGAATAATAGCTATCTTTTTAAAGGATTTACGGATTTCCGGGGTTTGATTGTCATTTTTGGTGTTTTTATTTTTCATTTTTTGGGCCTTGTTTCTTCAAGTTGACAAAAACCCAAGGCAGATCGGATCAAGGGCCGGAAAGGCATACGCCTTCCTTCTTTCCCCTTTTTCCTGTTCTCTTCCATCCGGACTATGACCGTCGGCTTCGGAATTTCACCGAATCTGCTGACCCCGCCGAAGCGGGCGCTCGCGGGCTTGAACAATTTCTGTTCTTACCGCCGGTAGGGACTTTCACCCCGCCCTGAGAACATTTCCTCAACATAACGAGGAAATATCACTTTTTATTTTAGGGATGTTTTCACGGTTTGCAAGATGAACCATGTTAAAATCTAGCTTCGCGCCTTCCCTTCCGTGAACAAGAAGGATAGTTAGGGGGTAGTCAAGTGATATATCCCATGCCCTGTGTTAAGGAACTGCCGTGCCCGAGCGAAATTTTGCGATCCTGGTAAAAGAAGTTATTACCTACAATCAGTTAGAGCAATATTTCACAGGCATGGACGCAGTTGCTGAAATTAACAGCCATTACGATCTCCAGCCCGATATTGAGACCATCGAAAGGGATTTCAAATCGGCTGGCGGATTAAAACTTTCTCATGCTCAACGACGCATGTTGACGGTGCTTGTAAGTCTGTGGAATGACCGGGTTGCGGATAGTATATTCAATGAAAGTCTCGGCTCCCTCGCAAAAACAGTCCAGTCGATGGACCGCAATAACCGGGAATTACTGGCGGAGTTGATTGTCACTTATCCCGGATGGGGATAAAGGACTGGCCAGCACCGCAAGCAAACCTTACGATTATCTGATAACATGCGATAATATTTTGGCATAGAGTAGCTCACCGATGATGAACTGGCATAAACTTCTGTCAACCAAGCGGTTCGGGCAGAACCACAATGATCCCGTCATAGCCTCCCGCAGTCCCTTTCACAAGGATCAGGATCGGATTGTCTTCTCATCCGCCTTCCGGCGCCTGCAGGATAAAACACAAGTCCACACCCTTGCGGAAAGTGACTATGTCCGCACCCGCCTCACTCATTCATTGGAAGTGGCGTCCGTCGGCCGCTCCCTCGGTGCCAACGCGGGGCAGGTTGTAATCGACCGCCATCTCAAGGGGAGCGAGTATAGTCCCGCCGATTTTGGCCATATCGTTTCCGCCGCCTGTATGGCTCATGACATCGGCAATCCGCCATTCGGCCATTTCGGCGAAGAGATTATCCGCCATTGGTTTCAAAAAGGAACGGCAGCGGCAGAACGAAAAAAGGGTCTTAGCGCCTCGGAAACCTGTGATTTTGAAATGTTTGAAGGGAATGCCCAGGGATTTCGGACGCTCACCAAACTCCAGAACTGGCGGAATGCGGGAGGCTTGCGCCTGACCTATGCTACTTTGGGCACGTTTATGAAATATCCGCGAACGTCTGTAGTCAAGAACCTCATTTCAGGCGACAGCGGAAGCAAAAAATTCGGCGTTATGCAGTCCGAGCGCGATACGTTTCGGGAAATCGCCGCGGAACTTGGCTTAAGCCAGCGCGGCGATAACGATTACTGGTGCCGCCATCCCCTTGCCTATCTTGTCGAAGCCGCCGACGATATCTGCTACTCCATAGTCGATATCGAAGATGGCTATAAGCTTGGACGGCTGAACTATGCCGAAACCGAAGATATCATGCTTCGGATTCTGGGGGCGCCGCCCAAGCGCTATTCGGAAGTTACTGAAAATTCGGAACGGATATCCTATCTTCGTGCCAAATGCATTGGCCGACTTATCGGGGAGGTATCGGATATTTTCAAGGATTGCGAATCAGAAATACTCGCTGGAAAATTTGAAGGGGATCTTTTGCACAGATCAAGGCGCGCAGGCCTTTTTATCGAGATTGGCGAGCTGTGCCAAAGAGAAATTTACCACCACCGCGAACGGGTCCAGGCTGAACTGAGCGGCGCTGAAATACTCACAACCCTTCTGGATGCGTTTTACGCCGCCAATCTCGACTGGGAAAATTTCCAGAATTCCGGTGAAATGATGAACCCCCGGTCAACTGTGCTGATGACACTCTTTCCGGCCGGAAACGCCCCCACCCGCTCCCGGTACGACTGGCTTTTGGAAATTACCGATTTTGTTGCCGGCATGACTGATTCCTTCGCCCTCAGGCAGTTTCGGGAAATTAAAGGCATTATTTAATCGCTCGATTTTTACCATCGATTGTAACTACATTTTAACTTGACTGGCCTAAGATTTAGCTTTTCGCAGTTTAGGCCAATGACAGCAACCTTACTCGATACATCGCGTTATGAAGATCGCATTGCAGGTATGTTCGCCGACATGTCCGTTGAAACGCGAACAAAAACGGCGCAAACAGTTGCCGATAAACTTGCCGCGCAATCTTTGCAGGATGAAGACCTGGCCCTGACTACGGCAATTATTGAATATCTCATTACTGATATCGAAACGAATGTGCGCGAGGCGATCTCAGTTGCGGTCAGGGAATATGAATTTCTGCCCCGGAATATTGCAATGAAACTTGCCCGGGATATCGATGAAGTTTCCTTGCCTATTGTCTCCTGCTCCCCTTTGTTCACGGATGAGGATCTGCGAGACCTGCTTGAAACGGCCAGCGACAGCAAACAGACAGCCATTGCTGGACGAGCCCATCTCGGTCTCAAAACAACAGGTTGGATCGCGGAAAACGGATGTTATCCGGCAATCAGGGCTTGCCTGAAAAATCCAACATCGATTATCGGAAAAAGTGGTTATAGCCATATTCTTGTTCGATTCGGGGATGTTGACCCGATTCAGGAACTGATTATCCACCGGCCCTTTCTTCCACAGGATATCATTATCCATCTCTGCGATTTTGTATCCCAGGAATTCAAACAGTTTCTGCTAGAAGAAAAGCGGCTGTCCGAGCCGACCTCGACACGCATGATCTTGAATGCTCGGGAAAAATCCTTGGCAAAAACCTTGAATCGCCGGATGACCGATCATGAACAATATAAGGCCTCCCTCTCGCTGCAACGGGAGGGCCGCCTGACGGCGACATTGATGTTGCGTACCCTGATTTCCGGGAATAGCTCCTTTTTTGCGGCCGCGCTTGGACAGGCTTCCGGTATATCAAAAAAACGCGTTGTCTCGCTGACCTCAGGGCGGGGTTACATGGGGTTCCAACGCCTTTACGAGCGGGCGCAGCTTCCCCCAAACCTTTATATAGTCTTCCGGACGGTCATGGAGGAGCAGCGCAAAGCCGCTCATTATCATCCGCGTGCTGACAAGGAGAACTTTCAGCAGCGGCTTATTGATCGTATTGCGGAAATATACGGCTGGGAAGATGGGGTGAGTTTAGAGGTACTGATGGAAAAACTGCTTCCCAACCGCCTGCACTGAGCTTTAAACTATTCTTGTAAAATTCTCCACCTGGGCAGCGCCGGTGCGCGTGTCTTTCAACTAAAGCGTTTTAAAAATAAAATGGAGATCAAGAATGACACTAGATCCACAAGCTAAATGGGTCCTTGATATTGCCAAGGAAAAAGGCCTGCCAACCCTTGATGAGTTGAGCGCCGAGGACGCCAAGGCGGCCTATGAAGAGCGAGCGATCGCCTTGTCTTTCAAAGGTATTGATATCGGAAAGTCTATCGACCTCAAAATTCCAGGCCCGCTGGGAGACATTCCGGTGCGCATATACCATCCGCTTGGAATGGAGGCTCCTCTCCCGGTTCTTGTCTATTACCATGGCGGTGGCTGGGTTGTTGGAAGTCCGAATACGCACGATTCGCTTTGCCGGAAAATCGCTAACTCGGGGCCCTTCGTCGTTGTCTCCGTCGATTACCGTATGGGACCGGAACACCCGTTTCCGGCGGCAGTGAACGATGCTTACGCCGCGCTTAACTGGTGTGTCGATCATATCGCCGACTATGACGGGGATGCCTCAAGAATTGCAGTTGGCGGGGATAGTGCCGGCGGGAACCTTTCTGCCGTTGTCTGCCTTGTGGCGCGGGAAGAAAAAACCTATATGCCGAAATTCCAGTGGCTTATTTATCCGGGGACCGACATGCGGATGAACAGCCGTTCCCACGAGACCTTTGCCGACGGGTATTTCCTGACCCGATCCCTGATGACCTATTTCCGCAAACATTACTTGCAAAATCCAGATGACAAAATGGACTGGCGGGCCTCCCCATTACTGGCGGTCAGCCTGGCGGGCTTGCCGCCTGCCTTGGTTCAGACCGCTGGGTTTGATCCACTTCAGGATGAAGGAAAAGCCTATGCGGAACGCATGAAAAAAGAAGGCAGTAATGCACATCTTACGCATTACGCCGGCATGCTCCATGGCTTCATCAACCTTGGCGGCGTGATCGATCAGGCCAGCAACTGCATTGACGAAGGTGTCGCCGCATTACGAAAGGCCTTTTCCTGATCGCATTGGGGGCCGCTATCGCTGATATAAAGCTATGCGACGGTTTCCATCAGTCTATTTCGTTCAGGACCGTTCTGATGGTGTCAAAAATCTGATCGATATGGCCTTTTTCGACAATGAGCGGCGGGGATAACGCAATAATGTCTCCTGTCGTCCGTATCAGGACACCCTTTTCATAGCATTTGAGAAACGCGTCAAAGGCACGGGCGGTCGGTTTTCCGGGACGGCTTTCAAGCTCGATGGCGCCGATCAGGCCGAGATTACGCAAGTCCGTGACATGCGGCGCGTCTCTCAGCGAATGCAGCCCGTCTTCCCAATAGCCGGAAATATCGTTGGCGCGCTTGAACAGATCCTCCTCCTTATAGCAGTCAAGGGTTGCAAGCGCTGCCGCTGCCGCCACCGGATGACCGGAGTAGGTATAGCCGTGGAACAGCTCGATCATGTTTTCCGGCCCGTCCATAAAGGCATTATAGATTTCCTTGGTGCAAACGACCCCGCCCATGGGAATAGTGCCACTGGTCAGACCCTTGGCCAGCGTGACAAGGTCAGGTTTGACCCCGAAATAATCGGTCGCGAATGCGGTGCCAAGGCGTCCAAACCCGGTAATCACTTCATCATAAATCAGAAGAATTCCATGCTTGTCACAGATCGCCCTCAGCCTTTCGAGATATCCCTTTGGTGGTAGAATAACGCCTGTCGATCCAGCGACCGGCTCGACGATAACCGCCGCGATGGTCGAAGCGTCATGCAATGCAACGATCCGTTCAAGATCATCTGCCAATTCCGCCCCGAATTCGGGGATGCCGCGGCTGAAGGCATTTTTCTCGGGCAGATGGGTATGCGGCATATGATCAACACCGGTCAGCATAGTGCCGAACGTGCGCCGGTTGGCAACAATTCCGCCAACGGAAATACCGCCAAACCCTGTGCCATGATATCCGCGTTCCCGGCCGATCAGCCGCGTCCGCGTCCCCTCGCCCCGGGCGCGATGATAGGCGAGCGCTATTTTCAGCGCGGTATCCACTGATTCCGACCCTGAATTGGTAAAGAACATATGATCTAGCCCAGTTGGAAACATTCCGGTGACACGAGCGGCCAGTTCGAATATTTTTGGGTGGCCTAGCTGAAATGTCGGCACATAATCCATTTCGGCAATTTGCCGGCTGACGGCCTCGACAATGCGCGGCTCTGAATGTCCGGCATTACAGCACCACAGGCCCGCCGTCCCATCGATGATCTGCTGTCCCTCAGCCGTCGTGTAGTACATGCCCTTCGCCCCGACCAGCATCCGGGGATTGGCCTTGAATTGGCGATTGGCCGTAAATGGCATCCAGAAAGCATCGAGGTTATTGGGCGACGAAGCGGCGAAATCAGACATACATAGGTTCTCCTGTGATCAGTTAGTTTGACGATATCCAGAACAGCAATTTACACAAGGCAAAAATGATCTCCCTGTTTTCCTGACTTTTTGGGTTACATCGGTGATTTCCATGTTTAGAATATTAAACACTATTCCGAATCATCTAGGAGGCCGATAAAGTGGAATTTGACCTTGGCGCCCGGTTGCGCAGTTTAAGGGAGCAACATGGATTGTCCCAACGGGAACTCGCGAAGCGGGCGGGCGTCACAAACGGGACAATTTCGATGATTGAACAGAACCGCACGAGCCCCGCTGTCGGGTCGCTCAAAAAGGTTCTCGACGGGTTTCCTATCGGCCTGTCGGATTTTTTCGCGAGCGACTTTTCCTCGCAGCGGCAAATCTTTTTTGTGCAGGAAGAATTAACAGACATCTCGAAAGGCGATATTTCCTACCGGCAGGTCGGGCGGGACCTGACTGGCAAGGCCTTGCAGGTCCTGCATGAGGTATATGCCCCCGGCGCCGATACGGGGCGCAGCATGCTGAGCCACCAAGGAGAGGAAGCCGGCGTTCTGGTTGCCGGAAAACTGGAGGTCACGGTTGGCACCGAAAAAAGAATTCTTAAGCGGGGAGACGCCTATTATTTCGAAAGCCATCGTCCGCACCGGTTCCGGTGCATTGGTGATGAGGCGGCGGTGGTTGTCACCGCCTGTACACCGCCGAGTTTTTAACTTTCGAGCGGTGTATCTACCCCGACGGCATCCTGAACCGATCGAAATTTGTCATCCCGCAATTTCTGCGCCAATCCGCTGGCGATTTTTGCGGCTATATAGGGTCCCTTATATATCATCGCCGTGTATAACTGCAAAAGTGAGGCGCCCGCCCGGATGCGGGCATAGGCGTCGTCGGCCGATTGAATGCCACCGACACCCACTAGCGGAATCCGCCCCTTTGTTGCCCGGTACATGTCGGAGAGGACAGACATCGACAAATTTTTAAGCGGCTGCCCACTCAGGCCGCCAATTTCCTCTCTGCGGGGATCTGTCACCTCGTCAGGGCGCGATATCGTTGTGTTACTGATAATGAGGCCATCTATTCCGTGAGCCAGAACCGCGGCGGCGATATCGGACTTGTCGTCATCCGTTAAATCCGGCGCGATTTTTAGCAGGACAGGGAAATGATCCCCGCCCGCGGCCGTCATGCTCCGGCGCGTCTCCATCAATTTCCCGAGTAGATCCTCCAGTTCTGCTTTTCCCTGTAGTGCCCGCAATCCCGGCGTATTGGGCGACGAAATATTGACCGTGACATAATCCGCAAACGGCGACAGCCTTTTCATCCCAAGAACATAATCCTGCACGCGGTCAACGCTGTCCTTGTTGGCGCCAAGGTTG
>NZ_JBDNHC010000141.1:0-3076 GCF_041689005.1 Sneathiella sp. | reverse complement strand
ATTTCGTGGAATTCGGGTTCGTCCTTCATCGCGTAGCGAAGCAGCGCGTTGGGATCGGTTTCGAAGGGATGGAACTTGCCGGAAATGTCGGTGACACCTTCGCCGACAAATGGCTCAAGGACTGACAGGTCCTGCGTGCGCGCGAACTGGCCAATTCGATTGTGATATTTGCCCACGCGGCTGGCGTCATCGAAGCCGGGAACGATGATGGCTTTGATGTTTGTGTTCTTGATGATTGGAACGCGGCGCGGGCGACTGTCAGCAAGCGCCCATCGGCGGCCCTGCTTTATTCCCATATCTTGTGAGACGATGAAGCGTCGCAGCCGCTCTGGTGAGACCTGAGCGTCCTTGGCCGAACGTGTCAGGCTCTCACCATTGTTCATGGCCAGGATCGCCGCTTCTATGCGCGCGTCTGATTTGACTTCGCTTGGCTTTGGCTTGAGTTGTGTTTCGGACGCTTTGGCGTGGCCGCGTGCCTGGCTGCGGCTCAGCCCACGTGCTTTGCCGCGCGCAATGCGGCGGGCGTATTCTGCTTTGTGGTCGCGTTGGCGGGCCATGATCGTACCGTTCATCTTGGCGCGCGGGATGCGCACCTCGATGGCCGGTTTGACGGATCAGGCGGGGATTGAGCAGTCCGGATAAAAGGACAAAATATGATACAGAAATAAAGCTTTATCGGTTTCGATAAAGCGTAATATTCTTTCTAAATGTGCTAAATTCGAGAGATTCGATATCCTTGTAATCATTCGGTTTTATTAATTTAAAGTAATTGAGAATTTCGATAATAACTTCTTTGTGGGAGCCAGTTTGGATATCCAAAACTTTATGCTCATTTATATAATCCAAAGCTTCGAATAGCTTGTCACGGACCCCGGGCCTTCCGCGCCCTTTCTTCTCAGCGAACTGCGGATACTTGTATGGATCGATCACTCGGATTCGAACATATTCGCGATCGATCGTGCGAGCGGAACAGGATTTCCAATCAGCGTCTGCATCATACCAAAATTCGGATTGAATTAAGTCGTAGCGACGACTGCTGGAATGCAACACTGTTTGCCCAATCCCAACAAGTTCATCGTTGTAGAGCTCCACGATAATCTCTTCACGCTCCTCGTTTAGTAGATCCAGCAGCTGCCCCATACTCTGTTTCGAATTGTTGCGATCAAACAGAGAAAAAAGCTGATCAATTGTTCTCATTTGTGGAGATTGCCCGAGTGTTTCCAGGACTTCTAAACCGATCTCCTCTATTCTCTTCCGGACAACGTCATCGCAGGGGAGCTTCCATGCATCCTGCAGCATGGTTCCTTGTTGCCAGAGCTGAAAATTGGTGAAAATCATGAGATTCGGGAGGCCGGAAATGGACGTAATTGGCGATGTTGCGTTGAATCGCTCACCCTACCAAGACGAATGGGCGGACCGTTGCATTTATTGGAATTATTTAATTGAAGCCAACAAACCCAAAAGGATGCGCCGAGAAAGGCAATCACACCCGCTTATAATAACCGGGCACGGCCTTTCAATTACCGTGGATAAAAAGCGGCTCATAATTAAAGACGGAAACACACATTACCCGTCAAAGCCAAAAGTATGGGAATTCTTCAAAGGCGATCTGGAACTACCCCCTCGCATCGTCGTTATTGATGGCTCGGGCAATATAACGCTCGACGCGTTGGACTGGCTCGCGGATCAAGACGTTCCATTGATACGGATAAAATTTGATGGCACCGGCACGACCGTAATGAGCCCGAGCGGATTTTCTGCTGACAGAACAAAAGTAGCCTGGCAGTTGGAAACGCGAGATGATCCAGACAAGAAGCTGGCATTCGCGATCAGTATTACGCGTCAAAAATTGGAAGCCAGCATCGAGACGCTGGAAAAATTTGTTCCCTCGTCCAAGTATCTAGATAGATCGATAGAGGCGATTCGTAACGATCTCGCCTTCATCGAGAGAGGCGACGCTGATACGCCTGCAAAGCTCTTGGGTCAGGAAGGCAAGGCCGCAAGCTCCTACTGGCGAGCTTGGCAGGGTGTCGAGATGAAATGGCGGGCGACCACACGCCATCCAATTCCAGACGATTGGCGGACATATCTCTCTCGCTCGTCGATTCTCACTGGCGTAAACCCGAAGAACAAGAACGCTTCGCATCCTATCAACGCGATGTTGAACTATGCGTATGCCGCACTGCTCACAAAAGCGAAGATACAAGCGATCTGCGACGGCTACGATCCAATGATCGGCATTCTTCATGACCAGCGGCACAAGGAAAAAGACCTGACACCATCCTTCGCGTTGGACTTGATGGAGCCTCAGCGGCCTGTGGTGGATCGGGTGATCCTGAAGCTGATTGCTGAGCAGACTTTTTCGGGATCGGATTTTGATATTCAGAGTAATGGTGTGTGCCGATTGAATCCGGCGTTGGCTCGGAGCCTGATGAACCGAATGGGTCAGTAGGATGCTGATTACGGTTAGCACTTTCGACGCGCTAGTATCAGCGGTTCAAAGTGAAGCGCAAAGAGCGCGTGAAATCCACACTTATTCGAATGGTCCGATGCTTATTGCATTCGATGGATGGGCATGCGCCGGTAAAACCTACAATGCCTGCAGGATTTCCCAAGTATTAGACTGCGCTCACGTCGACTTAGATCGTCACATAAACATGCAGATGGGCACTATATTGGAACATGTTCGGTATGCAGAACTGTATGACGCGCTGAGGTCCACCTCGAACACTGTTTCATTCTCCGGCGCATGCATGCAGGCCGCACTCGAACGTCTAAATTTCGACGGGCCCATTGTGAAAGTTTATGTAAAGCGGAAGAGTGGTGACATGTGGGCCGATAGCGATAAAATTTATCCGGAAGGCGATATGACAATTGAGCAATTCTGGCATTCCGCGAGCGATAATCCTAGGGAGCGCGAGATGGCTTCCTATCACCAAGATTATAGACCGGACGAAACCGGTGTTTGTCAAACATGTTGTCCGCCGATTTCATGCGGCGTCTCTGATTTCAGGGACGCTGATTTCGGTTTCTGGGTTGAGCCAGACGGGTCCTGCTGGTTGCCAGTTGCGGGTTT
>NZ_JBDNHC010000140.1:0-4929 GCF_041689005.1 Sneathiella sp. | reverse complement strand
TCTCCTTTTTAGACCACTGGGCCGCTTCCGCGCAGCCAATCGCCATATAAAATATCATCGGGTTTTTTTGCGCCTCTGGTCAGTTTAGACGGGTCGGGTGCGATTCCGCCACGACCCCAGCTTTCCAGCAGCGGCATTTCGTGGTTCCAGTCCCATGCGAGGCGGCGGTGTGCGATCTTCCATGCGCCGTTCCGCCGTTCAAACCGGTCAATGACCCGGGCCATAGTCAGGCTGTCATAAGGATTTTCGACCTGATCCCGGCGAGAGAAGGTCAAAAAATAGCATTCGGTATAGGCTTTGTCACCGTCGAGCTCGATATTGATGTTGGTAACGATGTGCGACATGCGCGGCGCGGTCGGTAAAATTTTACGGATCATCGCCACATATTCGCTCGCTGGTCCATGAAAGGTCCCACCATGATCCTCTATCGCGTCGTCGTGATAGGCCGCAGCAATGAGCTCCGCATCACCGCGATCGGCTCCGCGGGCATAGTTGACCAATATGTCGTAAATCTCCTCGCGGTCAAATAATTCTTCTATGGATTTTGGCCGTGCCATTCTGATGTCTCTCCTCTTATTCTGTTGGAATATTTTGCGCGCGTTGGAAAAAATCGGCGAAGGCCGCCTCGGCTCCGGAATGCTCCCGGCCATTTTCCATTGCTGATAGTTGCTTTACATTCTCGCCAAACCAGTCAGCCGTGGCACCGGGGGTCCCACCACCCAAGCTTTCCATGGCCGCCGCACGGCCAAAATAATCAGCGCCTGCAAGCCAAATCTCGCCTGTGCGCTGGCATACCGGACGGGTAAGCCAGACGGCCGCTGCCGCCGCGTTGTCAGGGTGGAGCGACTGGTTGAGTGTTTCTCCTTGTCCGGCGGTCATATTGGTCGCGGCATAAGGGGCCAGAATATTAACCCGTACCGAAGACCGTGCCAATTCATCGGCGAGTGTTCGGGCATAAGCGATCAATGCACCCTTTGATGCTGCATAGGAAGCGCGGCCCCGCACGCCATAGAGGCCTGCGGAAGAGGCTATGAACAAGATACGACCGGCGGCGGAAGCCATTAAATAGGGCAGGGCGGCGTCGATCAGCGCGGTGTTGGCGTGAAAGTTGATCTCCATCACCGCGCGAATATCCGCGTCTGTCAACGCACCGACTTTTGCCGCAGGCCCCGTGATCCCGGCGTTCAGGACGAGGACATCCAGCCCGCCCGATGTTTCGATCGCATGGCCGATGATGGCGTCGGCCGCGCCCTCGCCGTCGACCGCATGGTCATCATGGCTGGCGGTAAAGCCTTCTGCAATCAGTGTATCAGAGACATGTTTGGCGGAACTGGGTTGTCCGTCATGGCTGCGGTTATTGACCATTACCGCACAGCCATCAGCCGCCAGACCACGAGCAAAGGCCGCACCCAGCCCTTTGCCTGCTCCTGTTACCAACGCTGCACGCTGCTTTTCCATAGACCCTCTCCGGCATTTTTACCGGATTAGCCGAGAAGGTATGCTAATGAAAGTTTATATTTGGATTTTTGATGGGTTTTTACAGGGCCGCTTCTGATAACGGCGCCGTGTTTGAATCATCTTCCGACATCGGACGGCGCTCAATGATCCGGTAACTGACATCATGAAAAGATATCGGTTCCCTGCATTCCGAACAGACAACTTGCGGGTTGAGATCGTGACCGCATTCTTTGTGGGTCAGCAACAATGGCGGGCCTTCGGGTGCCACGAAATATTTGTCACCCCATTGCATCAGCATCAGCAGAGCGTGGTAATAATCCACCCCCTTGCGACGCAGGCGATATTCATAACGCGGCGGATTGCTGTTATATTGCCGCTGTCGTATCATCCCGATATCGGTGAGCCAGGTCAGGCGTTCGGTTAATATATTTGTGGCGATTGCTGTATCGGCTCGAATATCGTCAAAACGGTTCACATCTGTATAGATGGAGCGCATGATCAGGCTGCCCCAACGGTCGCCCATGATCTGGGCCGCCTGATCCATCAGGGATGTTGTATCGCCTGTGCTTTCCCGGGTTTTCCGGCGCCGGCTGTATAACGGTTTCATCCAGCCAAGGCCTGGCCCCTCGCGCCACTCCACGCGAGTCGGATTGATTTCTTCACTGCAATAGCCGCAAGCCGGAATGGGATCGAACATTTTGCCGCAGGTCCGGTGTGTCAATTCGACGTTGATCTTGTCCTTGACCTGCCACTTCTTTTCCCAGCGGAGCAGCATCAGTGAGGTCCAATAAAGATCCCGGCCCTTTTGGGTCATGAGATATTCGTAGCGTGGCGGGCTTTCGCAATAGAGTTTCTTTTCCATCAAGCCAGCCTTGACCAGTCGACTGAGACGATCGGAAAGAAGCGCTTTTAGCAGACCTGTACGGCGCCGAAATTCGTCAAATCGTTTTCCGCCTAGCCAACTGACTTCCAAAATCAGAAGAATAGGTACGTCGCCAACCACCTCCAGGGCGCGCCATATCGAACAGGACCGGATAAGTTTCTTTTCCATAATTTGTTATAGGCGCAATGATGGTCGCTTGTCCATGCAGACTCATCGATCTGTGTCTCCCTATTCGCGCAGGCGCTATGGTTTAGCTTTTATGTGACTTAACATGCTTGGCCGCGATAAAGAACAATATGGCACCGACGACATAACCGAACGGCGCAACGATCGCGATGGCATATCTGATGCCTGATTCGAACGGGAAGAAATTGTCACCGATTACCGCTGTGAGTGTCGGTCCCGCACCCAGCCCGATGATGTTGCTTACAAAAACATAGGCAGCAGAAATGGTCGCGCGCATTCTATTCGGTGCCAGTTGCTGGATGACCGATGGCGCAGCGCCAACCGCTACTGCAGCAGCGGTAAAGAACAGCACAAATGCGATAGACATCAGGATCGTATTTTCGAGCAATGGAAAAGAAACCGCCCCGAATATGCCAACCACCGTTGCCCACGCACAGAATCTGAGGCGGGATTGGGGTGATCCGCCGCCCAGTCGATCCATTAGGGCGCCGCCACCAACCATGCCAAGCAGGCCGCCGATGATCAGCAGTGAACCCGACAGCCAGCCAGCGTTCGCAAGCTCCATCCCGAAGGAGCGTACCATCATCACCGGTAACCAGGATATCGAACCGAGAACGGAGAGATTGACCATGCCAACGGCAAGAAAAATGCTCCAGAAAAAGACTCCATTCTCTTTCAGATGATCGGTGACCGCTGACATCGGCACCTGGCCGGTCAGATGCTCTTCCCCTCTGGTGATGCGTCGTACAGGTTCGGGCAGCAGCAGGAAGGTGACGGCGATAAGCACGCCGGGCAAGCCGGCCACAAGAAACGCGACTTGCCAACCCTTGATGACACCGAGCAGCGGAACCGTAATCGTTTCCGCGTTGGCGACTGCGGCAATGACCACCGCGCCAATCATAAAGGCCATGCCGGCGCCGATCGCCGAGCCCAGACCATAGACACCCATGGCGAGGCCGAGGCGGTTCTTTGGGAAGCTGTCCGAGATAATGGAATAGGCGGCCGGTGAGAGGACTGCCTCGCCAACGCCGACGCCCATGCGGGCCAGGAAAAATTGCGAGAAATTGGTGACGGTAGCGCACAGGGCAGTCATGCCGCTCCATATTGTGATGCCAATAGCGACGACCCGCATCCTCGGCGCGCGGTCAATCCAGCGACCGATCGGTATGCCGGCGACAGTATAGAATAATGCGAAGGCAAGGCCTTGCAACAGGCTGATCTGGGTGTCTGTTAGCAGCAAGTCTTTCTTGATCGGCTCGACCAGAAGACCGATCAGCATCCGATCGATAAACGAGAAAATATAGGCTACGAAAAGCGCCGCAACGATACCCCAGGACAGAACCGCGCCGGGATAGGGAGCTTCTTCCTCACCTATCCCGGCGGTACCAGTCGCTATCGTCGCAATGGGAGCGAGCTGCTCTGCGTCACTCACGCGGCCGGATCAAAATCGGCGGTCAACCCCAGTGCTTCGATCAGTTCGGCACGATCATAATATTCCCGCCACACGCTTACTTTGTCGCCTTCTACTTCCAAGACGCCTACAACCGGAACTTTGCCCTTGTGGCCCTTGTAGGTGAACTCGTCGGTCCGTTCGATCACAACGACATCGCCGATGCGACCAATATTGTGGATATGCAGGGTGATTTCCTCAATGCCTTCTCCGAGCCCGATGATACGCGCACGAATCGCTTCACGTCCGACAATCGGATCGAGCATCATTGAATGAAGCACCCCGTCTTCGGTGAACAAATCGCCTATCTTACTCCATTGCCGCTCGTTCCAGGCGGTAATCATTTCCTGTACGACGGCGATTTTGGGGTCCTGTTGCATGGTGGTTTGATCCTCGTCTATCTCTTCATGGGTAGCTGCTGGAGCCTTGGCGTCCGCAGCGATGGCGGGCGACACGACCAGTGGTGACAATCCAATCAAAACCGGCAAAAATATCTTGCGAAACTTCATCAAATCCTCCAGTAGGTATTGTTATAAAAGTGATGCGTGCGATATTCGGTTGATCGAGTCAAGCAAAATACTCAGTTCAGTCAATGTCGAACAATTGCGCTATTATCGCTGCCAAAAACATAAATGTGATGAACGGGAATGATGATGAAAGTAGACAAGTTGCCTCCGATTAAATCGACTTTGCAACCCAGCAACCACCCCTATCTCACCGGCGCCTGGACGCCGTTGATGGAGGAGGTCGATGCAATCGATCTGGAGGTTATCGAAGGCGTCATTCCCGACGATATCGATGGGCTATATTTGCGAAATACCGAGAATCAGGTCCACCAGCCACTGGGGCGTCATCATCCCTTTGATGGCGACGGGATGATCCATCAGATTAGTTTTCAAGACGGCAAGGCAAGCTATCGTAACCGGTTTGTCAGGACCCGTTGCTTTGAAGC
>NZ_JBDNHC010000139.1:0-79274 GCF_041689005.1 Sneathiella sp. | reverse complement strand
TGCGAACAACGGACCGAACCGGTTCCACCAATAACGAACGGTTTCGTGGCAAATGTCGATGCCACGTTCATGAAGAAGGTCTTCGACATTGCGAAGTGAAAGCGGAAACCGGACATACATCATCACAGCCAGGCGGATAATCTCAGGTGAGGTCTTGAAATAGCGGAATGGATTATGATTTTTCATGCCCGGAAGCTAGTCGACGAGCAAATGCCCATCAAGCAATTTTCTTCGACAGTGCCGGTAAAATTCCTTGTATTGCTTGGCAAATAGCCAAACACCTATTTTGAAAACTAGCCCAAATCCGCAGTCCACCATAGCAAATCAGTTTATTCTGACAATACCATCGGGCATATTCAAACCTTCAAGGTGACGCTCCGTGATCGGGATGGTAAGGACCCTGATTGTGCGGCATAACGCTCTAAAATTCAACGCGACTCATTAGTTTTTAGTTAATTAGTAATATGAAGTTTAATCGTCAACTGCTTAGCTCGATGGAGAAGCTTGTTCAGGAATAGCATTTCAAACGTTGTGGAAATATAGATGCGATAATCGTTTCAGTATAACGCCCTAAAATTCTATGATTTTTACCTATTTTCCAGCGGGTTGTTGTTTGTATTTGGTGAGTACTCAGGATAACATACTTGGCAATCAGTCAACTGCATATAAAGGAACAGAAATAAAAATGTTTAGTCATATAATGGTGGGCGCGAACGATGTTGAGAAAGCAAAAGTCTTTTACGATGCAATCCTTGGGACACTGGGTTACAAACCGGGGGTAATTGACGCCAAAGGCCGCTGTTTTTATGCCTCAAAAGCGGGTGTGTTCTCGATCAGCAAACCTATCAACGGAGAGCCTGCCTGCAACGGTAATGGCAGTACGATCGGTTTTAAGGCATCAGATACAGAATCGGCAGACAAGTGGCATGCCGCTGGTCTCGCCAACGGCGGCGTTACATGCGAGGACCCTCCGGGCGTTCGCGAAGGTAGTAACGGTAATCTTTACCTTGCCTATCTACGGGATCCATCGGGCAATAAGATTTGCGCCCTCCACCGTATGGGTTAAACCCGTCAATTGACTTCAATCCATGCTAGTTACGCCTAGTTATCGTGAAGAACGAAGGTTAAGCCCAGAAGAGCGTAATTTCGTTGTTAAGTCTAGTTGGCTTTAATCAAAAATTCCGGTAATGGGACTGGGTTTTCCCGTTACCGGCTTCAGTCACTGACTTGCCGGGATTGACCTGGACCTGCAACTGGAGGCGCGGCAACGGGGATACCATTAACAAAGCTCGGTCTGCTGTTTAGCCTAACCAGTTCCGTGATTACGGGAATAGGATGAACGCTCCGGTGACCGCCAGTCGGCGGGGAGTCCGGAAGTCGGGCGATAAATCTCTATTTTAAGCGGATAACAGGTTGCCGCTTCACTGGAATGAGCAGTACTGCAGTCCCCGCCCGGACAGGTCGACAAGGCGCCAAGCAGATCAATTTCCGCAAAAAACTCCAGAAAATCACCTTCGCGGACCGGGCTTGCCTTCATGAAATACTGATGCGTATCCTTGGTAAAGCCCGTGCACATAAACACATTCAGCACATCATGGACGTAAGGCTCTGCCTCGCGAAGGGAGATGCCTTTTTCCGCCGCGAGCGCCCGGCAGAGATTTGAGTGACAGCAATAATGATACTCGTTGCCATTGAGAAGAACGTTGGTATAGGGGTCACAGCGCGTGCCAATCACATCATGAACCCCGCCGCCGTCCTCATCCCAGCCATACCAGTCGAGCGTGTCATAGGTGACCGTCGCCATTGGTCGCATATAGGGCAGATTGCTCCAGAGCCGATCGGCGACACTCACGTGAGTGCCATGCAATGCTCTGGTTTTCCCGCTGAAAAATCTCTCCTCCAGATCATGCGCGTTCCAGAGATTTAAGTCCCCGACCTGCGGCCCGTCGATACTGGCGATGCGGAAAAAATGTCCGGCGGGAACCTTAAAACATTCAGCGTCTCGCGGTGCTATGATCTTTTCATCGACAAGCACCAGATCTTTCCTCGCCTGTTGATAAATCTCCATGTCGCCCAGTGCCAACTTGTCAGTGGGATAGCAAATGACGGGGCGGACGGCCTGCCGAGCTTTGGCGTCAACAGGCGCCGGGTTTTGCGGTCGAGTTTTCATCGGAACCCTTATCTGGATTGCTGCTGATTATCATCGATAGTTTATGATTTATATTTACTCTGAACAAGGCACCGTCGGCACCATGGTGTCATGGATTACCACCCGCCACCACCGCCGCCGCCGCCGCCGCCGCCCGAAGAGCCGCCGCCGGACGAGCCGCTGGAACTGCCGGGCGCCGTCGAGGCAGAGGAAATGGCGCTCGCAAATCCACCCCCAAGTGACGAGGAAAAGGCCCCTATATTTGCAGAATTAAAATGACGCCCCGAATACCAGGTGGGTCGATACCCTCGTGATCCCGATGGGTCTTCACCCACTGCGGCAAAAGCAGCCGAAAATTGCTCACCCCAGGCCTGCTCGACATCAAGCGCCATGGCAAAGGGAAGATAGCGCTCGAATAACTCCGGCGTCCGATCCGGCGGATTGAAAAAATTCATTCGGTCCTTTTCGGTCACTGTCAGGAAATCGGCAAACCCCTCAAACTTGTCCATCATCTCCCGACCGAGAAGCGTCGGCGCCTTGAGAAGATGGTAAAAGACCAGATTGATCAGCTGGATAAGGACGAAGAGAACAGCGGCCGCGGGCGACGCCAATTCAAAAAATAGAGTCAGTCCGACAAATTCACCAATGACGAAAGGTATTGCGAAGACCGTTGCAAAGACCGCACCCGCCATTGTCCCCGCTCCCTTGCTGGACAACGCCTCCTGCCATAGCCGCAAGGCGCGGCGGACAAGAAAATAGATACCGATGGTCCAAACGCCAAGCCAGACAGTGATAAAAAGAGCCCCAGCGGGATCTTGTGCCCAGATCACCATAACCGCAAAAATGACAATAGAAATAACGACGCCGGGTATAAAATAGCGCCTGTTTGTGCTGAAATAGTTTTTCTCAAACTCCGTCCGGAGCCATTCCTTAAGCCCATCCCTTGAGCTTCGCAGGGTTTTATAGTTTTTCTGTTCAAGCGCAATTTCTTTCTTTCCGCCATAAAATAAAGCGCGCGCTGCCGCTTTTTCTCCCATGGAAAGCGGGGCTTCGCTGCCGGTTTTCATAAGGGTATACGTCCCGGAGGAATCTTCACTAATCTTCAAAAATCCTTTCACCGCCATACTGACAATGGCCGCTGAGAACGTCTTGTTGTCAAATCCCATCTTAAGGATATAACGCATGGCCCCAGGCGAATAACCTTTGGGCGGCTCGAACAGCGGGATAATAGTGCCAGGCTCCGGATCGCGACCAACTTTCCACCAAACCATAAGATAATAAATCAGCAAGATCAGTATGCCCGCAACACCGGCGAGAAGGATGGCATTGTCGTTGAGTGTATTGGCAAGAATATCGAGATCGGAGGGCTTGCTGACAAACCCCGGCGGCCAAGAGACCGCAATCGTTAGGCCCTGTTTCGACAAAAGCGGCTTAGTCGTATAAAATTCCATACCATCGGAAAATTCGCGTGTTGCAAACGCCTTTCCCTGATCCCCCTGATATCCCGTATAGGCGCTGTAATTTAGAATTGCCGCCTCATCAGGAAGATGTATTCTGCCGCTCGCCTTTATGATTTCGAAGTCCCAGCCATTTCCGGTCACATTCCAGTAAAGTTCGTCAAACCCATCGAAATAACCGATCTGCCGACTGGTCGTGTAGGTAAGGGTATAAATATGCTTTCCATTCGGAACGGAGACATCCTTGCTTCCGATATAAATGCGGAGTCCGTTGGACTGCTGCGCCGTGTGGAATGGTTCAGGCCGTCCGTCACGGGTAACCTTTTCGACGTGAAAGCCGACGCGAACGGAATTGCCATACTGGTCTTTGTAATCCGTCGGAATATCGCGATAGATACCGCGTTTGATCTGATTTCCTTCGCTGATGACCGTTATCGTCTCGCGTACCGTCAACGTGGCATCCGGAAGCACCCAGATGTCACTTTGAAAATCCCGGATAATTTCACGGGCACTCGGCTGTGCAGGTGCGACAAAAACAGCCAGAAAAAGTACGGCAAGTCCGGCGAAGACGTGCCGGAATGAACCATGGGTGCACCAGCTTCGGCGGCTGGGGCGGCTGGTATTCAGCTCAGTCAAACTTGACACTGACCGGCTTCCGGGCCGCATCGTCATCATCCGACAGCTCAAAAAATTCAGCCTTGATAAAATGAAAGCCATTAGCGACAAGGTTGCTCGGAAACTGGCCAACCTTCGTATTATTATCGCGGACGACGCCGTTATAATAGCGTCTGGCCGATTGTATTTTATCCTCCACGTCAGATAACTGATCCTGCAAGTTCAGAAAACTTTCGTTAGCTTTTAATTCCGGGTAATTCTCGGACAAGGCAAACAGGGATTTAAGGGCGCCGCTCAGAACATTTTCAGAGGAAGCCTGCTCCGCCGGGGAGCCCTGATTGGCCATCGCCTCGGTCCGTGCCTTGGTTACATTTTCAAACGTCCCGGCTTCATGCTTTGCGTAGCCCTTGACCGTCTCGACCAGATTGGGGATCAGGTTATAACGGAGCTTCATCTGAACTTCGATCCCGCTCCAGGATTCATTAATCCGTTCGCTCAGGCTGACAAACTTGTTGTAGGTCGCGATCACATAAAGGATGAGGGCGGCGGTCAGGCCGAGAATGATAGCGAGTGCGATCATAAGTCGTTACTCCATTTTAAGCTGCACCAAGAACCGGGTTCATGGCTTCCCATACAGAGTTTACGACCTAATCATCCGGCGTCAAATATAGATATCCCAATGGTTGTAGTTTTTAAGCACGTTGTGGCGCACCGCCTCACTCCAACTGTTTTCATCTTCCTTGCCTGTGAGCGGTTCGTACCGATAGCGCCGCTTCGACACCGTTTTATTCATCTTTTCACATAGGAAATTCTGGGATCAAGAAGGACATAAATCATGTCGACCACGAAATTCACAAGCAAGAAGATAACCCCCATAAACATCACAGCACCTTGAACGAGCGGGAAATCCCGTCCATAAACCGCATCAATTGCTAGTTGGCCAATCCCCGGCCATGAAAAGATGGTTTCCGTTACCACGGCGCCGCGCAGGATGGTTGCCATCTGCAAAGCCGTTATGGTCAGAATGGGAATGGCGCTGTTCTTAAATGCATGGACCAGAATGATACGCCATTTTGGCAGCCCTTTGCTGCTGGCGGTACGAATATAATCGGCCTCCAGTGCATCAAGCATGGCTGAACGCGTAACCCGCATAATCGACGCCGCTACGAATAAACCGAGCGTAACCGTCGGCAAAACGAGATGTGAATCCAATCCGTACCCCGAGGTCGGAAATATTGGAGTGTTAAGCGCGAAAAATAGAATGAGGAGAATGCCGAGCCAGAACGTCGGCATACTCTGCCCGGCCAGAGCGACTATCTTGCCCACACTATCAAACCATGAATCATGGTAAACTGCCGACAAGATGCCGACCGGCAACGCCAATAATAAGCCAAACACTATGGACGTAAAGGAGAGGAGAAAAGTGGCGGGAAGCCGCTCCAACAGCATCTCTGCTGCGGGGCGGTCCCATTTTATGGATTGGCCGAAGTCACCTTGAGCTGCATTGGCAATGAAGTGCCAATATTGGACGGGAAGCGGCTTGTCGAGGCCGAAAGACGCCTTTATCCGCTCAATATCCTCATGCGATGCATCCATCGGCGCCATGAGACTCACAGGATCACCCGACATTCGGGCCAAGCCGAACACGACCACACTCAAAAGTAACAAGGTGAGCAATGCTTGAAACAACCGCCCTAAAACAAAACGAGCGGACATTTCAACCGCCTCCAGTAGTTAGTTAATTCAGTTCCAACTTGTATATGTCCGTGGGATAGCCACCACCCAATGAAGGCGTCCACGACTTGATGCGCTTATTAATGGCGAAAGGCGCGTTGCACCAAAGCAAGGGAATGTCTTCCCGGTTCTCTACCTCGAGCTTGGCGAAATCCTGAAGAATTTTCAGTCGCTTTTCAGGATCGCTGGCTTTGAGCTGTTCGTTGAATAATTCGTCATATTTCGGTTGCTGGATGCTTTTTGCCGTCCAGCCCGACCAGGAGACGAAATACGAATTCATAACCTCACCACCGTCGTCAGGGTTCGAAATAGGGGAATAGAAAACATCCGTCGGCTTACCACCGCGCATCATTGCCAGCCAAGCAGACGTATCCACACTGCGACGCTCAACCTGGAAACCGACTGCTTCCAAGTTGCCGGCGACCACTTCGAGCACCTGCGGGGTATTTGGCATCGCAGCAAACGACGAGGTTTGAATTGTGAACGTGATTTTGGTGCCCGGCTTTACCCCCGCTTCTTTGAGCAAAGCCTTGGCCTTCTCCGGATCATAGGGGATACGTGGCAGTCCGTCGATATAACCGAATGTCGCCGGTGTAAACATACTTGTTGCCGGTTCACAGATACCTCCCTGGATTTTTTCTGCAATATCCTTGGTATTTATCGCATAGCCGACGGCCATACGTACCCGCTTGTCTTCCGCAGCCGGGAAGGTGCTTTTGTTAAACAGTATGCCGGAAGTTCCCACATATTGTGCGGATATCACCTTAAAATCTGAGTTAGTCTTGATTTTATCAAGCAAAGGTCCTGTCAGCCCGGATATAATATCCGCTTCACCCCGCTGAAGCATGGCATAACGGGTAA
Source organism: Sneathiella sp. (assembly GCF_041689005.1). Classification (GTDB taxonomy): domain Bacteria; phylum Pseudomonadota; class Alphaproteobacteria; order Sneathiellales; family Sneathiellaceae; genus Sneathiella. Next base: position 72,458 of record NZ_JBDNHC010000139.1, on the reverse strand, counting down.
AATCTTCTTTCACGAGAACCTGCGTCGCTGACTGTATTTTAGGTGCACCGTCCCAATAGTTTTCGTAAGCCGTAAATGTCGTTGATTTACCGGCAACGACTTCTCCCAAGACAAAGGGACCGGTTCCGATTGGCTTTTCCTGAAAACCTTTGGCGCCGACCTTTTCGTAATATGCTTTTGACACAATGGGCGTTAACCCGTATCGCGCCGTTGTAAAAAATCCCGGCCATGGCTGTTTAAGGACAAATCGGGCTGTATGGGCATCAACAACCTCGACATGGTCGAGTGATTTAACGAAACCGGCACGATATGAATTTCCGCTATCCGGTTCCAGAATCTTTTCAAAAGTGAATTTAACATCTTCCGCGGTGAAGGGTGAACCATCATGAAATGTGACGTTCTCCCTTAGCTTGAAGTCTATTGTCAATCCGTCGTCACTGATCACCCAACTCTCGGCCAGAGCGGGATACTTCCCTTTCTCCCCAAGATTTAACAGCCCATCAAAAATATAATCATAGTTCATGTGCGACGAATAGCTGGCCATCGCGGTCGGATCGAATTTTTGATCTAATGATGTCAACGCAATCACGATCTGCCCTTCCGGCGCAGCACGCACACCGACTGAGGAGCCCCCCATCAAAGCAGCGGACAGCAATCCTATTCCCAGAAATTGCTTCAAAACCGAACGAAATCTGGTCTTCATTTCGGAACATCCAAAATCCTGTAACATTGTAACCTCCCAAATTAGTATATCCGCCGAATTTATAGGTGGAGCGAGCGGGGCTCCATGTTGACTCTTTTGGTCAATTTGGCCTTTACCAATACAAGCTGCGAAAAGTGCGGGTTTGCGGAAAATAATAAAAAGCCTCGCGTTGAAATCTTATCCTGCGTTCCAATGTTATGTCAATATATATTGTAACAATATATACTAATTGTTACAGTAACAATGTTGCAATTTGCTCTAACGATCAGCAGTTCAGAAGAAAATAGCTTGGCGCGTGAGCCGTCATTTCCTGTTTTTTGTGACTGACAAGACAGAACCGCTTCGCTATTTCAAAAGCGTCTCTTGGCCCTAACCAGCATTGAGCCCATTTTTTATGATGACGGACAATCCCATGGCTGAGACGGTTTGATTTTCGCCTCGATCGGCTGCCAATAAACCGGCTCACACCCGCGCAGGATGGCCTCGTCAAGGCAGAGGGTATTGATCCGGCCGCTGTCGGAAACGCCAATTATACAGCATATCCGCACCGCGCGTGTCGCAGATACTCTTTAAACGGCTGATTTTTAAGCAAAAAAATCGGGAGCAACAATACGCCCCCGAAGTTTAATCGTCGGATTTAGTCCAGGATTGAATAATTCAGTTAACCGGAACCTTGCTATAGACTTGTTCCCACAGTAGACGCTCGAAAGTCTCGGGATCGCGGCCATTGTCGGCTAACAGCTTATCCCACTTGGCGCGGAGTTCGATGATTGAAGCAGCGATTTTTTCTGGGTTCTTTATACCCCGCTTTTTGCCGTTTTCAATCGCGTCCGTTTTAATATAGTTGGCACGGAAGTCTTTGATAAACTTGGCAAGATCCGGATCAGCTTGATAGAACTTGTTGCCTTTCGCCTCCATTGCTTTCCGCACCGCTATATCTCCGTTAATATAATTATAAGCGGCTTCGGTGACGAGCTTGGGCACATTCTTCAAGATCACTGTCTTCTCACTCGCGTCAAGTTCGTTCCACTTTTCGAGGCGCATATTGATGAGCGAGTTGCCGAAGGACCCGCCCAATGAATCGAGGATGACATAGTGGGCCACCTCTCCTATAGAGCGAGATTTCTGGTATGTGATCGCCCCCGTCGCACAGCTGATTGTTCCACGATCAAGCGCTTCATACATTTCACTTGCGGCCATTGGAACAGGGACCGCCCCCATCGCTTTGACTAACTCAGACCATCCTGAGAACCCGCGTATCTTCACATTCTGGAAATCAGCAAGACTTTTATATTCTTCCTTACACTGGAACATATAGTCGGTCAGCGCGTAGGTTCCAAGATACTGAGTATTGAAGCCTTCTCGATACTCGTTATCGCATTCATCACACTCGAGAAGGGTCAGTTCATTGATGACGCCTGTCATCGCCAGAGCATCGTCATTCATCATCGAGAAATCGCCGAGGAAATTGTCAACTGGCATTTCCGAGGGAACATAGCCCCCGACGAAATATCCGGCATCAGCGATGCCATCCCGCACCCCCGCCGGAATATCCTTCGGTCCAAGCAAAGAAGATGCAAAATGGGGCTCCCAGACGACACTGCCGTTGGTTTCTTTCTCAACCCGCTCAAAGAACTTCTCAAGAGTCGGATTTGTCGTGTGCTTCAAACCCAGATAATTTGCATAAACAATTTTAACGACTCTCTTTTCTGCAGATGCTGGACCCACAAAGAACATTGCTGCACATGCTAATGCAACAAGTTTAATAATTAGGCATTTCATAATTGGCTCCCCTCTTAATTTTTTATTAGTTATCTGTGCGAGTTAAATTATTAGCAATTATTAATTTATTGATCTCTCATATCCGAGTCAATTTATTTGTATTGCTTCATGTTTCCTGATCAAGTCAGATCACTCTAGATACGCCGCTCCTCACAAAACGAGTGATAGCCCCGAATAACTCACGGTTATGAAGTCTCTGTAGCCGTGAAAAGTTTCTGCATAAAGTTCCTTCTCTTGGCAAACTCCTTGTCACACTGCAAAAATCATACACTTGTCTAGACTTTGCCACTTTTGTCCTGATAATGTCAGCGCACTTTTGGGGGAGTAGTCTGCTCACGTTGGTGAGTGAACCTGTCAACATACTTGGACCCTCACGGTTCATGGCGGGCTCGTGCCGTCGTCAAAATAGCGGTACCGACAAGACCTGAGGTGGAGAACAGCCCGGTTGCGGGAGGCTGCTTTTTACCTGTGGTTACCGTCCCGCCGGATTTTTACATGGACGCTTTTCTTACCTCTGCCATTACTGTCGCACTCGCTGAAATAGGCGATAAAACGCAATTGCTTTCCCTTGTCCTCGCGGCGCGCTTTAACAAACCCTGGAGCATTATTGCCGGGATCCTGCTGGCGACGCTTGCCAATCATGCGGCCTCCGCCTGGCTCGGGACTTGGCTCAGCCAATTCCTTGACAGCGATTACGGAAACTGGATCGTCGGTGGCAGCTTTATCGCGGTCGGTTTATGGTTGTTGATCCCCGATAAGGAGGATGAAGTCGAGAGTTACCTCGATAAATATGGGGCATTCGTTGTCTCCTGCATTCTTTTCTTTTTTGCGGAAATCGGGGATAAAACTCAAATTGCGACGATCCTACTTGGCGCGAAGTTCAACGCCCTGTTCCTGGTGACAATGGGCACCACTTTGGGAATGCTGCTTGCCAACGTGCCTGTCGTCTTTGCCGGAGCTGCGCTGATGAAATATATCCCGTTGACGCTCGCCCGCCGGGTTGCCGCGGCCGCCTTTATCCTGACGGGCCTGTATTCGCTGTGGCCGGTCCTGTCGTGACGGCAAGCGGGTTGCGGGGACGTCAAATTTCGGGTGTTTTAACCATATGCTAACCTCTCCCGCATAAGATTTTCGCCTGATTATTGTTTAACCCACGGATAGATGGACGCCCTATGCCCTTCCTTATGATGTCGGCCAGCGGTCTGGTGTTACTCGCAGCGTTCTGGGACATGTTTTCCCGCCGCATCCCCAATTTACTGCCCGTCATCATTGCCGGGCTGTATTTGGTGCATGCGGCCTCGCTGGCGCAATGGGGCCAAATCCCGTGGCATTTGCTGTGCGGCGCTGCGGTGCTTGTCGTCGGTATTATCATTTTTTCCTTTGGATTGCTTGGCGGCGGAGACGTAAAGCTCCTGGCCGCCCTTGCACTCTGGGCGGGGCCCGAGTATTTGTCCCTGCTGCTGCTGATGACCTGTTTCGCCGGTGGGCTGCTCGCCTTCGTATTTGTCGTGACAATGATCCTCTGTAAAAACCCGACAATTTCGCAGGGCCTGGACTGGCTTTTCGTTTATGTGTTTAAACGGCCCGCGCCAATGTTGCAGACGCGAAAGGCGAAAGAGCTTCAGCTTCCCTACGGTGTTGCAATTGCGGCGGCCGGTTTTGTTGTCTTTTACCAGTTCTTTCGCGTACTCGCCTAGGGTTCAGGCCGCCCGGGAAAGCCAGATCCCGAAAACGATGCAGGCCGCACCCGCGAGATACCGAAGGGACAAGGGCTCCTTCAGGAAAATATAACTCATGAGCGGGACAAGGACAAAACTCAACCCCATAAACAGATAGGCCTTGTTGAGGGGGAAATGCTTGAGGATATAGACCCAGAGGATGGTTGCCAGTCCGTATAATATCACGGCAACAATAAAATAGCCGTTCAGGGACAACTTCACCAAAGAGTTATAGTCAAAGCCCGTCATCTCGCGGCTGGAGATTTTAAAAAGAATCTGGCCCGCCGAAATGACAAAGGGCATGATGAGGATAAGCGCATCTCTTGAGAGGTCCATCTACTAGGTCCTCCGCGCATCTATCGCTGCCGGCCCGGCAATGGAGAGATACGCGATCCGCTTGCGTTCGCGGCGTCCGCGGGTGACAGAATCCAGAATAAAGCCACAGGCCAGCATAAGAAAGGACAACACCATGCTCGCGCTCGACAGCACCGCCGTCGGCAGGCGCGGTACCAGTCCGGTTTCGAAATAGGTGACGGCAAGCGGGATTGCCAGAATAATGGATGTCGTCGCAAACAGGAGAAACAGCCAGCCAAAAAACGTCATCGGCCGCTCATCCTTGATAAGCTTCACAATAAGTTTGGTTATCTTCAGGCCATCGGAGAAGGTATTGAGCTTGCTGTCCGAGCCAACCGGACGCTCGATATAGGCACTGGCGATTTCCGCGACGGGCATGTTCAATTCCAGGGCATGGATGGTCAGCTCTGTTTCGATCTCGAACCCTTCGGACAGGATGGGAAAGGATTTGACGAAGCGGCGGGAAAATACCCGGTACCCGGTCAGGATATCCTCGAAACGCCGACCAAAGACGGTGGCGACGAGGGCGGTGAAAATCCGGTTGCCGAGGACATGCCCCTTGCGATAGGCCGCGTCGGCAGAGGCCACACGTTTTGCGCAGACCATATCAAGACGATGTTCGAGCAGGTACTCAACCAGCTCCGGCGCGAGCGAGGCCTCATATGTCGCATCACCGTCAACCATCACATAGATATCCGCATCAATATCGGAAAACAGGCGGCGGATGGCGTTCCCCTTGCCCGGCATGGCCTCGTGAATAACCTCGGCGCCGGCCTCGCGCGCCATTGTTGCCGTGGCATCGGTCGAGGCATTATCGCAGATGACGATCTTCGCGCTCGGCAGGGCCGCCCTGAAATCAGCGACAACCCGGGCAACCGTCATTTCTTCATTCAGGCAGGGGATCATCACGGCGATTGAGGGGGCATCTTCCGCTGTGTTGGATTGATAGAATCCGTCAGGACGCTGTATCTCATTACGATAATTCACTTTACAGCCACCTTATAGGCAAATAGCTTCCAGGGTGCGGGCATTTTGATTGAAACCAGGCCTTTAGGCAAGTCATCCCGTAGCAGCCGGTTATAAAGATTTGAAGCATTTTCCGACTCCTGAAAATATGAGGTGTCCGAGGAACTCGGGCATATCAGGATATAATCAATATCATACTTGTCGAGAAGGACCCGGCTTTTATCGAAATCGGTCGCTGTGAAAATCTCATGGGAATCATAAATTGTCTGGCCGTTGCGATGATAGGGGACCGCCAGGAAATGATGCGCCGTGCGATAGACCAGTTCCGGTCCGGCGTCCAGGTTGTTGACAAACCTCAGCATCCCGCGGCCGCGCACAAATTCATCATCCGACAGTGCCGTCGCTACTTCGCTGATATCGCATTTCTTGGCCTCGGGTTGTACCGCGGCGACGGCCTCAGTCGATTTAAGGCCATTTGAAATCGCGCCAACTGCCAGCGCCAAAAGGAACGGCCCGAGAATAATCGCCGCCCGGACCGTCAAGCCCGTCAGCCCTTTTTTCCAGCCCACGAATTTCTCATTCACCCAGATCAGCAGGTCCTCAAGCAACGGTGCCGCCGCGATAACCGCAGCCACGGACAGATACAGCCCCGCGCGGATATGGGCCAGCGCAAGCAGGCCTGTCCCAAGGAGAACGAGAACAAGCCACAACCAGGTCTGCCGCTCCTCCGGATGACGGCGGCCAACCAGGATAAACCCCCCATAAATTAGCGCCGCAAAAGGTAACAGGCAATAGAGGACAATCTGACGCCCGCTCGTGAACAATGGCTTCATTTCCGATACCTTGTCCAGCCAGATCGGGATGATACGCGGGTCCGCCTCGGCCATCGGACCGACCAGCAGGTTGGGATAGATCACCGTAATTGCCGCAAGGCAGATAACCGCAAATATGCCCGCCCCGATGATCCGCATCGCAAGCCTGCCCGACTGATTGCACAGTTTTGCCCCCACAAGCCAGAACAACACAGGACAAAAAGTAAGGAAAATTTGCGCGATGGAAATCCTGTCATAGCGCGGGACCAACCAGAGATCGGGCGGAACGTCAACCGCAACCGCAATGAGGCAGACAGCGAGCGCCGCCCCCGTAAAATCCCGGTTCGCCTGACGCCACGGCGCCCCCCACAGCAGCCAGCAGACGCCCAGACCGATCACCAGCGGCACATAAACAATCAGAAATTCGAGGCTAATCCAGAGGCCAAACCCGCTCAATGCCCCGGCAACCAGTGCGGCGCGAGGGAATTTTCCCGCGCGCCCAACCCGGATCAGCAAGCCGAGAACCGCCGCCATGAGCACGGCAAGCACCGCATGATGATCGACACGCCCGATCCCGAGATAATTTTGGATAATTGGCTGCACAGCGAGCATGAAGACAACCAGCAACAAGTTGCTAGGCTGCATCAACGGCATAACGGCCCAGACGCAAAAAATGACCAGCAGCAGGGACATCAGTGCCGGCAGGAAGACCCCCGCCAGTTCGATGGCTGCATGGGTATCCATAAACGGCAGGATCGGGGCAGCCACGGCCAGAATCATGACATCCATCGGCCGTGTCCAGTGGATATCCGCGCCGCCGGAAGGGCCGGCCCGGTCGATGTGGCTATCGTACCAGCTTCCGGTTTCGACAAGTTTATCGACCCGCTCAAGCCGCATGAAGGCGTCGGGCCCTTCCGGCTGAAACGGGTGGGACTTGTCGCCAAACTGCGACGGCAAAACGATAAAACAGGCGAGCCAAAGCACAAAAATAAAGAAAATTCGTTCGACGGTCACGACAAGCCCTTCTATCTGTTTGCGAAACGACAGAAAAACTAGCGCTAAAATGTTAACAAATAGGCTGCAAAAGGGCGATATCCAGAAAATTTCCGGAAAAACCGCGACGGATCAGAACGTCAATGTCTCCGCCACCTTCTCACAGATCTCATCAAGCGTAAAAGGCTTGGCAATGACATCATGTATCAGCAGGTCGAGATTATACGCGCGTTGCCGCTCGGCGGCATATCCCGTCATCATCAGAATTCGCAAATCCGGGAACTCCTTGCCCACCTTCAACGCGAGGGCGATACCGTCCATGACCGGCATGACAATGTCCGTCAGTAACAGGTCGAACGGCTTTTCATTCTGCAGCAGCAGGAGGGCAGCAGCCCCGTCGTCGGCGGTCGTCACCTCATGCCCGTGATGGGTCAGCGCGCGGCTGACAAATTCCCGCACCGCCGCCTCATCTTCCGCGACCAGAATTCGCGCCATCCATCCCGCCCCCAATCAATCCTGAACAATATATCCAATATACGGAAGTTCCCGGTAATAATGGGCATAATCCAGTCCGTAGCCAATTACAAACAGGTCAGGACAATCAAATCCAACAAAATCCGCCTCGAAATTATTGACCCGTTTACCTTTTTTGTCCAGCATAAGGCAGGTTTTGACAGTTTGCGCGCCGCGCTTCAACAGGTCCTTGGCGGCAAAGTCCATGGTTCGGCCGGATTCAAGAATATCGTCAATCAACAAGACCTTCCGCCCCTTCACCGTATCAACGATATCGCGGGTAATGACGACAGTGCCACTGCTGATCGACTTATCGCCGTAAGAGGACAGCGCCATAAAATCGATTTGCGGGCTGACACCGGCGTGGTGCAATTCACGGATCAGGTCGGCAGCGAATACAAAGCTGCCTTTCAATACGGCAATCACAAGGATATCCGTCCCGAGATCGGCGGCGATCTCCTCTGCCAGCTCCTGATTACGCTTGGCGATATCCGCACTCGCAAACAGTATTTCAATCTGCGGCTTTGACTTGACCATGCGTACTCCATTTTCTGAATTCTGCCCAGTACCTGACGGCCAATCGCAAGCCATTCCGGGCAAGGTATTGTTATTTTCCAAGTTCGACCAGATCAACCTTGACGTTTTTTGCATCTTCCGGCGGCTGGTTCATGCTCGTTGAAAACGCAATCTCCCCCCATGCGGGCACCTCGCGCTCCTCCACCGTCGTGGTCCAGCTATAGACAAGCTGGTCCTTGCCGTCGATCAGGGCCACCTTGATACGCGGGGTCGGCTGCGGCTCCTCGGTGATATTCTTGATGATCCCCGTGACAGTCAGCGTCGTGACGCCCTTTTGCAGCACGGACTTGGTTTTCAGGTCGTGGATTTCCAGCCCGAGGACATTTTTCGTCTCAACATCAATTTTCAGGAACTGGTAAAACCCTGCGGCCCCCGGCCAGATTTGCACGATATAATTGCGCGCATAAAACCCGCTGATAACCAGTCCTGCCAAGATAAGCAGCAACAATCCCCAGCCGATCCATTTCCGCCCGCCCGTCCGCGATGGTGACGGAGCTTGCCCGGCGGTCATCTGTTCGATGCTAAGGCCACCCTGGACGCCCGCCCGCGGCGGATCGTTCAGCTCATTTTCCGCAGGTTTCGCCGCGTCAATTGTCTTGGGCATGTCGCCCGGTGGGAATTCGCGCCATTTATGTCCGCATTTGGCGCATTTAACGGCTCTGCCCTCCGGCCCGATGGATGTCGGGTCGATGGAATACCGCGTCGAACAGGTTGAACAGGTTAAAATCATGGGCCGGAAAAATCAGTTCACTGTTTAAAGTACTTTTTTATAGGCGTTTGCTTGGACATGCACAAGACTGGCTGATAAATCTATCATAGTCTATCCTAAATGCTAGTTTTTGTCGGGAGGTTTGGTTGGTCAGGTTTGAAAATGTCGGCATGCGCTATGGTATGGGACCGGAGGTCCTCAGGGATATCAGCTTTCACCTGCGCCCGGGCTCGTTTCATTTCCTGACGGGCCCGACGGGGGCCGGGAAAAGCTCGCTTCTGAAACTGCTGGCATTGTCGCATCGTCCCAGCCGCGGTCTGGTAACACTTTTTAACAAGGAAGTCTCGACCCTTGCACGGGACGATCTTCCGGCCGTTCGCCGGAAAATCGGTGTCGTCTATCAGGAATTCCGGCTGCTCGACCATCTGTCGGCCCTTGATAATGTGGCGCTCCCGCTTAAAATCGCAGGGGCCAAGGATCAGCGCATCTACCAGCATGTTGCGGAACTGCTGGAATGGGTCGGCCTCGGTAATCAGGTCGATGCCAAGCCGCCGACGCTGTCCGGCGGGGAAAAGCAGCGCGTTGCCATTGCCCGCGCGGTGATCAACCGCCCGCAGCTCCTTATCGCCGACGAACCCACGGGGAGCATGGATGCGGAAATGGGCCTCCGGTTAATGCATCTGTTTCAGGAGCTCAACAAAATCGGGACCACCGTGGTCGTTGCCACCCATGACCTCGACCTGATTCAACGGTTCGGAAATCCGGTCATGTATTTAAAGGATGGCCAACTGTCGTCACGGGGCTCGACAAAACAGCCCGAACAGTCTAACGAGACCGCAGAATGATACAGTTATTCGGTAAATCGGCTGAACTTCAGCTGGAAAAAGATGTCTCCACCCGCTATCTGCCTGTTGTTATTTCAGCAATGATATTTCTGGCGGCGCTGTCCATTGGCAGCCTGTTTTCCTTAAGCCGCGCCATCTCCGACTGGTCGGATACCCTGACGGGCAACCTGACAGTCGAGATTGCCTATGATCCGGCGGTTGACCTCGACCAGAAAGTCGCGGATGCCGTTAAACTGCTCTCCGAGACGCCCGGCGTCACTACGGCAAGGGCGCTGGAAAAGCCCGAAACGCTGAAGCTTCTGGAGCCCTTTATTGGGAAAAATGCCAACCTTGACGAATTGCCGGTGCCGCGCCTGATCGAGATTATCATTGCCGACGACAGTGCCGTCGATTTGGCGGCGCTTAATGAGAAGCTCTCCGCCTCGGTTCCCGGCGCGGCACTGGATATTCACCGACCGTGGCTCACCAAAATGGTGACTCTCGGCCGCTCCATTCAGTTGTTGGCGGCGGCAATCATGCTCCTGATTTGTATCGTCACCGTCATCATTGTGATTTTTGCGGTGCGAACCGGCCTGATTATGCATTCCGAAGTGATACAAGTGCTGCATCTGATCGGCGCCCGTGACAAATATATCGCGGAGCAGTTCCAGAACTATTTTTCCCGCCTCAGTTTCCTTGGGGCCCTTCCCGGTCTTATCGCCGCCATTATTGTGATGTTTATTTTCAATTTCCTGGTCGGCTCGCTGGAGGCGTCGATGCTGCCGCCGCTGACACTCGGAATAGAAGGGTCCATCGCGTTGCTTCTTCTGCCGTTTCTGATCGCCCTGCTGACGAAATACACTGTGCGCCGGGTGGTACTGAACTCACTTGGCCGGATGATGTAGCATGCTGGTACTTCTCGACAGAGACGGGGTGATCAATGAAGATCGCGCGGATTTTGTAAAATCTCCAGAGGAACTGAAGTTCATTCCAGACTCCCTTGATGCCATTGCACGGCTGAACAGTCATGGGCACAAGCTGGTCGTTATCACCAATCAATCCTGCATCGGACGCGGAATAATCACGGACGAGCAACTGGCGGCAATCCACGGAAAGCTGATGGACGCAGTCCATCGCGCCCATGGGCGTCTTGATGATATCATTATCGCCCCCGATGCGCCTTGGGCCGCGACCGAAAGACGCAAACCCGCCCCCGGAATGCTGATTGAAGCCATGAGGAAATTCAAGTACTCCGAAAGGAATACCGTCTTTATCGGCGATAGTGCGTCGGACATGGAAGCGGCGACATCCGCCGGCTGCCACCGCATACTGGTCCAGACCGGCAAGGGCCGCGCGACACAGGCGGACGGTATCGCGCGTCATTTACTACCGGTGAGTGTCGCGCGGGATCTTGCTGCGGCGGCTGACTACATACTTGAGGGAAGGTTTTAACGTATGGCGGCGTATCTCAAGGCCATGTTGGGCATAGTCTTTATTCTCGGCTGTATCTGGATCGGTGCCTTTATCACCTTTGTTCAGGACATCGACAGGCCGGAACCGGCAAACGTGGAGAAAGTCGGCGGCATTGTCATCCTGACCGGAACACCGGCGCGGCTGGTTGCAGGATTTGATTTGTTGAATGAGGGCGCGGGGTCGCGGTTGTTGGTTTCCGGTGTCAATTCCAAGGTCACCCGCGAGACCCTTCGTCAGGCGATCGGGCAGAGTTCCAGCCTGATGGACTGCTGCGTCGATTTGGGGCGTCTCGCCCGCAACACGGTGGGCAACGCCTATGAAACCTCGCTTTGGGCAAAATCGCATGACTTTCAAAGCCTGCTGATCGTCACCAGCGCCTATCACATGCCGCGCAGTCTGGTTGAACTCCGGCGGCAAATGCCGGATATCAAACTCGTCGCCTATCCGGTCGCGAGCGACGGGCTTACCCTGCAGAACTGGTGGAAAAGCCCGCATACCCTGTTCGTCATGTCCGGGGAATTCAACAAATATGTTTTCAGTCTTGTCCGTGCCAGACTAGACTAGACGACGAGTAACAGGGTAACGGGGGAACGCGTGACGCAAATCCGATCCATTGGTTTTTTTATCTGCTTTTTTGTCTGGTCGGCCTTCATGAATCTGGCTTTCCTGCCAATGCTCGCCTTTGACCGCATCTGGATCGTGCGCGGGCAAACCATCTGGACAAACGGCATTATCCTGCTGCTGCGGGCCATCTGTGACCTCCGCGTTGAAATCCGCGGAAAGGAGCATCTGCCAAAAGGCGCGGTGCTTGTCGCCTGCAAGCACCAATCTGCCTTTGAAACCATGATTTTTCACCGGATCACCCGCGACCCGGCGGTCATTATGAAGAAGGAACTTCTCAATATCCCCATTTACGGCTGGTACTGCCGGAAAACAAAAATGATAACGGTCGACCGCAAGGGCCATGCGGCGGCGCTTAAATCCATGCTCACCCAGGCGCAGGCGGCCCTTGACGATGAGCGCCCGATCATCATTTTTCCTGAAGGCACCCGCTCACCGCTGGATCAGGACCTCCCCTTCCAGCCGGGGGTCGCCGCCCTTTATTCCAAGCTAAAGCAACCGGTGGTGCCCGTCGCCCTTAATACCGGGCTGTTCTGGCCGCGGAAGAGTTTCCTGTGCCGTCCCGGTGTCATGGTCATTGAGTTCCTGCCCGCCATTGAACCCGGCCTCGACCGGAAGGTCTTCATGGCGGAACTCAAGTCCCGCATCGAGGCCAAGACAACGGAGCTTGTCGCCGAGGGCCGGGCGAAATACTTTGGGCGCTGACGGCCGCAATCAACATTAAATTTTGTTCCGCGACGCTTATCGGCTATATTTAAAGATACGTTGAGCCTTAACCCAATAGGTGCCCGTATGTCACCCGTCGCCCCGATATCACAACAAATCTGGGATATGAAATACCGGCATAAATCTGCCAAGGATAATGCCCGCGAACGCACGATCAGCGACAGCTGGCGGCGCGTGGCGACGGCGTTGTCGGCCCCGGAAAAAGACCCGAAAAAATGGGAGAAGCGATTCTTCAGCCTGCTGGAGGATTACAAGTTCCTGCCCGCGGGCCGTATCCTTTCCGGTGCCGGAACCAACCGCAAGGTTACCCTGTTTAACTGCTTCGTGATGGGCAATATCGGCGATGACATGTCATCGATTTTTGATAACCTGAAAGAGGCCGCGCTGACCATGCAGCAGGGCGGCGGTATCGGCTATAATTTCTCTACCTTGCGCCCGAAAGGGGCGCCCGTTATCGGCATGGGATCGGATGCCTCGGGCCCGCTCAGCTTTATGGATGTCTGGGACAGCATGTGTCGGACCATCATGAGTGCGGGATCGCGGCGCGGCGCCATGATGGCGACAATGCGCTGCGACCATCCTGATATTCTCGATTTCATCAAGGCCAAGCAGGATCCGGGACGGCTCAGGATGTTCAATGTCTCGGTTCTGGTGACCGACAGCTTCATGGAGGCGGTCCGCAAAGAGGAGCCTTGGGAACTGCAGTTCGAAGGGACCATTTACAAGACGGTACAAGCCCGCGACCTCTGGGACGAGATCATGCGGGCGACCTATGCCTTTGCCGAACCCGGCGTGATTTTCATCGACCGGATCAATGCGCGCAACAACCTGTATTATTGCGAGGATATCACCGGCACCAACCCTTGCGGCGAGCAACCACTTCCGCCCTATGGCGCCTGCCTGTTGGGCTCCGTCAATCTCACCAAAATGATTGCCCGGCCGTTCGAGGATAAGGCCGATGTTGATATCGACCTTCTTGATACTGTCGTGCGCGATGCCATTCGCCTGATGGATAACGTTGTTGATGTCTCCGGCTTTCCGCTGGAGGAGCAGGCGCATGAGGCCCGGTCCAAGCGCCGGATCGGTCTCGGCATCACCGGTCTTGCCGATGCCCTGATCATGTGCGGTCTCCGCTACGGCTCCGACGAGGCCCTCAAGGCCACGCGCAAATGGATGGCGCAGGTCCAGCGTTCCGCCTATCTCGCGTCGAGCGATCTGGCGGCGGAAAAAGGCTCCTTTCCGCTCTATGACGCTGAAAAATTCCTGGCAGGGGAAACCGTCCAGACGCTGGATGAGGATATCCGCGCCGCCATTGCGAAAAACGGCATCCGCAACGCCCTCGTCACGTCGGTTGCGCCGACCGGCACCATCTCGCTGCTGGCGGATAACATATCCAGCGGGATCGAGCCCGTTTTCAGCTTTTCCTACACCCGCAATGTCCTGATGCCGGACGACACCCGCAAGGCCGAGGAAGTCACTGATTATGCGTTCCGACTGTTCCGCCGGCTCAAGGGCCCGGACACCCCGCTTCCCGATTATTTTGTCGATGCCCAGGTCCTGACGCCGCCGGATCATGTCCGCATGCAGGCGGCGGTACAGGATTATATCGACAGCTCGATTTCCAAAACCATCAACTGCCCGGAAGACATCAGTTTCGAGAACTTCAAGAATATCTACCTTCAGGCCTATGAACAGGGATGCAAGGGCTGCACCACCTACCGCCCCAACGAAATTACGGGCGCAGTACTGGAGCTCAGCCCGAAAACCGGCGACAGCGCGCAAAAGACGTTACCGCTTGATACCCCGCCCGAGGAGCAGCCCGACAGCCTTGAGGCGGCGGGGATCGTTTATATGACCAAGCCGCTTGACCGGCCGGGCACGCTGCCCGGGCAGACCTACAAGCTCCGCTGGCCCGAAAGCAATCACGCGATCTATATTACCCTCAATGACATCATTCAGGACGGACGGCGGCGGCCCTTTGAAATCTTCGTGAATTCAAAAAATGTCGAGCATTTTGCCTGGACCGTCGCCCTGACGCGGATGATTTCCGCGGTTTTCCGGCGCGGCGGCGATGTCAGTTTTGTCGTTGAGGAACTGAAAGCGGTGTTTGATCCGCGCGGCGGCGCCTGGGTGCAGGGAAAATACGTCCCCTCACTGCTGGCGGCAATCGGCGGGGTGATCGAAACCCACATGATCCAGATCGGCTTCCTGCCGCCCGCAACGCGCCCGGGAGGGGCGGCGGCAAAGGCGGATATCGGCGCGCAGCCCGGCCCTGGACACGGGCAATTCCGGCAATGCCCGCAATGCGGCGAAGCCGGGCTTCTGCGGCTGGAGGATTGCGATACCTGCACGTCCTGCGGTTATTCGAAATGCAGCTAGAGGCTTGCTCAAGCCCCGTTTTCAATTAACTTCATAATCTGGTGGAGCGGCCCGTCACTGATGCCGAAGGTATCCAGATGGTCGATGGTGCTTTGCAGGTACTCGCGGTTCGGGCCGCCGCGGCCATGGGCGCGGGCAATGACCCGGGCGGCGGCCTCCAGCGTCGGTTTGCCGCAATATTGTTCATGCGCGGGATCGGCGACGAATGTCAGGGCAGAGGCCATACTACCCGATTTTGCCAGTTGTATGCGCACCATTTTCGGCCGGTATACGCTTGTCACCATTTCACGCCGGTAAAGATAATCGATCACCGGTTCCCGGATTGCGGCGGGACAGAGAATGCCCTTTCCCCGGCAGGAGCCTCCGCGGTCAAGGCCCAGCACAAGACCCGGCGTTTCCGGAGTGCCGCGATGCACAATGGAAGTCACACAAAAAGCGCGGTGATACCCGAAAAGCCGCGCGTCCTCTATCCCGAGATGATCAAATCCCGGTCGCCACATCAGCGAGCCATAGCCGAAAATCCATAAATCCTCATTCGCGGGCAACTCCGGCAACGGATAGTCGACGGGCGGCAGGTCAGGTTCTAGCGTCAGGTCGTATTTCTGTGTCATATTCTTTTCGGTTTCACGGGTTTGTAGTTGACCAGCGCCACGCCGACGACGGCAATCGCCATCCCGAGCAGCGAAAGCGGGCCAAGCTCTTCATCAAACAGGAAATAGGCAACAATGGCCGTACAGGGGGGCGTCAGGTAGAAAAGGCTGGACACATTCGCCGCGGCGCCATTACGGAGTAGAATATAAAGCAGCGTCATTGCCCCGAGCGAGAGCACGATCACCAGCCAGCCAAGAGCAAAGACAAGCTCGCCGGACCAGACAACCTTCCCCGATTCAAACAGGAAGGATGTCGCGGTAAAATACAGTCCAGCAACCGTGAACTGGATCAGATTGCCACTTTTCAGGTTCATGTTAGAAGAAAATTTCTTCTGATACAGCGTGCCGCCGGCAATACTGAAAAGTGCGATGAAGGACAGCCCCATGCCAAACAATGTCCCCTCGCCTACCGACAGCTTGTTCGCCACGACCAGAAACACACCGGCAAGCCCCAGCAGCAGCCCGGCCCATTGGCGCCATGACACCTTTTCCCCAAGCAGCACCCCCACGAGCGCCGCAACGATTAATGGCTGAATTCCGACGATAAGCGCCGATATCCCGGCGGGCGTGCCATGATCAATGGACATAAAGACAACCCCGAGATAGCCGCCATGCATCAGCAGCCCGCCGATGGCAATATGGCCGTAATCCTGCCAGCGGGCGGGCCAGTAGGTTCGGGTGAACAGGACCACGGGGATCATAATGACGACACAAATTCCAAAGCGGAAGGCAAGAAATGTCAACGGTTCGATATAGGGGAGGCCGAGCTTCGCCCCGATAAACCCGGTGCTCCATAAAAAGACGAACACCGCCGGCATCACGGTCAGATAAAACCCTTTCGGTGGCGAAGATGGCGAAACGCTCATGCAATTGGACAGTCTTGAAACTCGGGAAAAATCAGTGACAGCTCTGGTTCTTTCTATATAGAGTGCAGGCCTATTTCACAAGCAAACTGCCACGGATAAAAAATGCGTATTCTTTACACGAGTATCCTCGCCCTCGTTGTTGTTATTGTCGGATATGTCCTCTGGTGGCAGCATGTCTCCGATACGATGATCACACTCGCAACCAACTGGGAGAAGCAGCGGACCGCCGAGGGATATGAAATTTCCCATACTCCCTTCGTCACCGGCGGCTTTCCCTACCGGGTCAAATTGAACGCCGACAACCTGTTCATCTCTAATCCAACGCATTATCAGCAGCCGAAAATTTTCATATCGCGCTTTGGCGCGGTTATTCAGCCCTGGCAGTTAACCCATGTCATATTTGATGTCGAGGGGGAGACCATTGCCTCCTGGCGGAACCAGGAAGAGGAGAGGAACGTCAAGATCACGACTTCCTCCGCACTTGCCAGCGGCACTTTCAATACGCAAGGACGCCTTGAAACCATGGCCATGGACCTGAAAGACGTCCACGCCGTCCCATCATGGCGCCCGCCTCTGAGCGCCGACAGGCTCCAGCTCCATAGCCGACCAGAGCCAAAGGCTGACCCCACCGGCGTCATAGACGCCACCACGGAAAACCGGCAGCAGATTGCCCTCCGCGGTGACAATATAACGATTGAGGGGCTGGATGACTTCCCGCTTGGCACCAACCTCTCTGAGGTTGCGCTGGCTACAGTCGTTCACGGGACCATCGAGAAACTCCCAACCCGGGAAACCATCGCAAAATGGAGCGATAATGGCGGCTTTCTGCAGATACAGGCCCTGAAGGTCCGGTGGGGCGGGAGTGCGCTGGACGGCGAGGGGAAACTCGCGCTCGACCCGGAATTCCGTCTGCTCGGCAATCTCGACAGCCGCATTTCCGGCTATGACAATATCCTGAAGGCCCTGACCGCGTCCGGGAAAATCAAGCCCGATGCCGCGCGCACCATTGGCTTTGGCCTGAACCTGCTGGCGAAAGAGGCAGACGACGGCACCCGGTATCTTACCGTTCCGCTATCGGCAGAGGAGGGGGGGCTTTATCTCGGCCCCATGTTCCTGATGCGCCTGTCGCCATTATTCAAGGATTAGCAAGACGGGCTTACGGCTTGCCCGCGGAATCGTCTCCGGGATGAACGCGGCCGAAATCCGGCGCGGCGGTTTCCTGTCCGGCATCGATGATCTGCCGCCGGAACGCCCGTGTCCGCGAGAAGGTTTTGAAGAGCATATCGCCATCTTCCCAGCGAATGGCCCGCTGCAACTGTGCCAGATCCTCGGTGAACCGCCCGAGCATTTCAAGCACCGCGTCCTTGTTATACAGGAAAACGTCCCGCCACATGGTCGGATCAGAGGCGGCAATCCGTGTAAAATCGCGAAAGCCACCAGCTGAATATTTGATAACCTCCGACTGGGTAACGTCTTCGAGGTCATCCGCCGTACCAACAATGTTATAGGCAATCAGATGCGGGATATGTGAGGTGATGGCGAGTACGAGATCATGATGTTCCGCATCCATGGTGTCGACCTTGCTGCCCATCGCCGTCCAGAAGGCAGAGAGCCGCGCAATGGCGCCCTCGCCCGCGTCCTTCGTCGGCGTCAGAATACACCAGCGCCCGATGAACAATTCAGCAAAGCCCGCAGCCGGCCCCGAGTTTTCCGTACCCGCAACCGGATGACCCGGGATAAAATCGATATGATCGGGCATATGCGGGCCAATAGCCTTGATCACGGCGCCCTTGACCGAGCCGACGTCGGTGACAATCGCGCCCTTGGCAAGCGCCGGGGCAATGGCCTTCGCAATTGTTTCATAGGTACCAACCGGCGTGCAGAAAATCACCAGATCCGCACCCCGGACCGCATCAACCGGGTTTTCATAGGCAGCATCCACGATTTTGAGGTCCAGCGCAACGCGGCGCGTCTCGTCCGTGCGCGCGGCGCAGACGATCTCATCGGCCAGTCCGTGCTGGCGTGCCGCCCGCGCAATCGAGGACCCGATAAGGCCAATCCCGATAAGGGCGAGCCGCTTGAACTTTACATCCGTCATTCTATTTACCCAGAAGCTGCCGCAACGCTTCTATAACTGCGTGGTTTTCCGTCTCCAGCCCGATGGTCATGCGCAGGCAGGTTGGCAATCCATACCCCGCAACCGCCCGCAATAACAACCCCTTCGCCGATAAATACTGTTCGGCCTCCGCCGCTGTTTTCCCGCTGTCCCTGAAATCGATCAGCAGGAAATTACCGACGCTGGGCGTTACCTCCAGTCCCATGCCGCGCAGGCTCTGCGTGAGGATCGGCAACCATTTATCGTTATGCTCCCGTGCCTTCTCGATAAACGCCTGATCGCGGACAGCTTCGACCCCCGCTGCCTGAGCCAGCGCATTGACGTTGAAGGGCCCGCGCACCCGGTGCAGCACATCCGTCACCGCCGCCGGACAATAGGCCCAGCCAAGCCGCAGCGCCGACAGCCCGTATATCTTCGAGAAAGTCCGGGTCATCACCACATTGTCATGGGCCTCGACCAGTTCCTTGCCCGGCCGGTAGTCATCCTTGGTGACATATTCCGCGTAAGCCGCGTCCAGAACCAGCAGCACATCATCCCGCAGGCCCGCACGGAGGCGGCGGACCTCCTGATCGGAAATATAGGTGCCCGTCGGGTTGTTCGGGTTGGCGAGGAAAACGATCCGGGTGCGGTCGGTCACCGCCGCCAGCAGCGCGTCCACATCCGCGGTGCGGTTCATTTCGGCGGCCCTTACCGGTGTCGCCCCCGCCGCCGAGGCGGAAATCGCGTACATCAGGAAGCCATGCTCCGTGAACAGGACCTCATCGCCGACACCGACATAGGCGGAGTTGAGCAGGGTGATAATCTCGTCGGAGCCATTCCCGCAGATAATCCGCGCCGGATCCAGGCCATGAACCTCGGCAATGGCCGCCGTCAATGCCGCCGCGCCGCCATCGGGATAGCGGTGTAACTGCCCAATCATTGCCTCGATCGCCGCGACCGCCTTGGGGCTTGGCCCGAGCGGGGACTCGTTTGACGACAGCTTGGCAACAACGGGGGCATCGCCCGCCTTGGACTTGCCGCCAACATAGGGGGTGATATTCAAAATGCCAGGTTGTGGGACCGGGATAGACATAGGGCAACTCTCAACTTGAGGGATCGACACATTATTTGATGGGAACGGCGTAGGCTCCGAGAATGACGGTTTTAATGAAGCTTTCACCGATCGTTTCGCCAAGGGTGACCAGCCGCGGGTCTGACTTGGAAATGAATTCCCCGATTTCAATAAGATGTAGCCAGTCACCGTCCTTGGTATCAGGGGGCCGGGAATCGGAGCAGAACCCGGGAAGGCCGGCCTTTGTCAGCTGTTCGTTCAGGCGCGCGCGGCTTGGCTCGGATGTTGTCATCACCGCCAGCAGGGTCACATCGTCGCCGGACGCCTCGGGTTCCGCCTGCCCGATGACAAGCGAACTCAAATCCTCAAACCCACCGGCCGGATTGTCGATGAAGGGTAGCGCCGCCAGAATTTTCGGCACATTGTCGCCGCCTTGCGCCAGATGCTGCCACCAGGTGTCCCGCTCCCGGCTCAGCCATGGCAGGACGCCCAGCGTCGCCGGGTTTTCGGAAACCTCGCGCAGGACCACCGACGGCAACTGATGCAGTTTCATCGGGGTGGCGGAGCCAAAATGAAACCGCGCCAGATCCCAGTATCCAACTGATTTATCCGGCGCGGTGATTGAGACGCTATAGGGCCGCTGCATGCCGCCAACGGCGGAAATAAGTTCTCGCCAGATGGCCGCTACGACAGCGGCCGGCAACTTGCTGGAATGAAGACTGAGAATATTGCGAAGGACCGAAGCCTCCCGCCCCGGCCGAAAGGCGAGCGCCTTGCCGTCGCTGCTTTTGGCCGCCGCAATATGTTCAACTATTGCAATTCGCTTTTCCAGAACAGATAACAGCTCGGCATCAAGCCGATCAATTTCCAGTCGTAGCGTGTCCAGTTCATTATTTGTTGTTGTCACGATATTTACCTGAATTACCGGCCCCGTTATTCAAAACAAGGCCATAAAACCCGCCATTTGGCAAAGAATATATTGACAGACCTTGCCCCTCGGCACTAGCTAACAGCAAAGTCATGCAAAACAAAGATTTTTCTATTCCATTTGTACGAAAAGAGTTTCCGTCGTGTCCGTATATCCTCCACATTCAGGTAGTCAGTCCGTTATCCTGGCGGAGGATAAAGCCATGCCGCTCGATTGTGGGACCTCGATCCGCGACGTCAAAATGGCCTATTGCACCTATGGCACGTTGAACGCCGACAAGTCGAATGCGATTCTCGTCTGCCACGCCCTGACCGGAGACCAGTTCGCCGCGAGCAAACAGCCGATCACCGGCAAAAACGGGTGGTGGGACCAGATGATCGGGCCCGGCAAGGTTCTCGATACCGACAAATATTTCATCGTCTCCAGCAATGTTCTCGGCGGCTGCATGGGCACCACCGGCCCGAAAGACATCAACCCGGAAACCGGCAGCCCCTACGGGCTGAATTTTCCGATCATTACCATCGGTGACATGGTGCGCGCGCAGGCCCTGCTTCAGGATTATCTGGGAATTGACAGCTGGTTCAGCCTCATTGGCGGATCTATGGGCGGCATGCAGGTCCTGCAATGGGCCAGCGCCTATCCAGAACGCTGCTTCAGTGCGATTCCCATCGCCTGTGCGGCCCGGCATTCGGCCCAGAATATTGCCTTTCACGAGGTCGGCAGACAGGCCGTCATGGCGGATCCAAGCTGGCAGGGCGGGGATTACTATGACAGCGAGACGAAACCGACCGCTGGCCTCGCCGTCGCCCGCATGGCCGCGCATGTGACCTACCTGTCAGAGGCCGCGCTTCATCGCAAGTTCGGGCGCAACCTCCAGGATCGCGACCGGCTGACCTATGGCTTCGACGCGGATTTTCAGGTTGAGAGCTACCTGCGCTATCAAGGGATCAATTTTGTCGACCGCTTCGATGCGAACTCCTATCTCTATATCACACGCGCCATGGATTATTTTGATCTGGTCGAGGATCACGGCGGATCGCTCGCCAATGCCTTCCAAAAGACGCCAACGCGCTTTTGCGTTGTCTCCTTTTCCAGCGACTGGCTGTTCCCAACTTCGGAAAACCGGGAGATCGTTCATGCGCTCATCGCCGCCGCGGCGAATGTGAGCTTTGTCGAAGTGGAAACCGACAAGGGCCATGATGCCTTCCTTCTCGACACCCCGGAAATGTTCAAGACCATTCAGGGCTTCCTGCAATCAAGCGCGAAAAGCCGGGGGTTGACCGATGAATGAGCAGGAAAAATTTATTCCAAAGCGGGACATTCGTGTTGATTGGCAGCTGATCGCCGAAATGATCAAGCCGGGCAGTCGGGTACTCGACGTTGGCTGTGATGACGGGCAGCTGCTCGCCCATCTAACGGAGACGAAAAATGTCGACGGGCGCGGCCTTGAGCTGAGTCAGGCCGGCGTAAATATCTGCGTCGCCAACGGCCTGTCCGTCGTTCAGGGAAATGCCGATACCGATCTCGGCTTCTATCCCGACGGCGGGTTCGATTATGCGATCCTCAGCAAGACCCTGCAGGCCACCCATCAGCCGCATGTCGTCCTTGAGCAACTCCTTCGGATCGGGCAGCGGGCCATCGTCTCTTTTCCCAACTTCGCCAATTGGCGGTGCCGCAGCTATCTGGCGTTCAAGGGCCGGATGCCCATGACCCATTCGCTCGATACCCCGTGGTATGAGACGCCCAACATTCATTTCTGCACGCTGAAGGATTTCACTGCTCTCTGCGGCAAAATGGGCGTCACCATCGAGCAGACGGTCATTGTCGATGCGTCGGGGAAGGTCATGACCCGCACAAACTACGGGGCCTTTGCTAATTTATTCGGTGCCGATTGTATTTTTATGCTGTCCAAGAAAAAGGCCTAGGGTCCAGCCCTCAACCCTTTTGCGCTAGACATTCAACCAGATCACTCGCGAGATTGGTCATAAGTGTCCCATAAAGCGCCGGACCCGCTTGCAGGCCTATTCCGAGCGGATCGAGAGTCCCAAGCCTGATCGGCAGCCCCTCGGCCACGGTGCGCACCAGCTTGTCATCGAACTGCGGCTCACGGAAGAGGCAGACGGCACCTGCGGCGGTGATTTTTTCGCGAATCTCCTGCAGACGGCGGGCGGAGGGCGGCTGATCCGGGTCGATTGTGATTGAGCCAACAGCGGTCAGCCCATAGGCCCGCTCGAAATACGCATAGGCATCGTGAAAGACGACAAAGGGCCGCGCCCTGACCGGTGCAAGTTTCTGTTCAAGCGCCGCATCCAGCTTTACGAGCCGGGCCTCAAACGCGGCCGCGTTGGCCGCGTAGATCGCCTTGTTTTCCGGATGGATTTGGGTGAGTTCCGCCGCGATGGCCGCGACCATTTTCTGCGCATTGCCGATGGCGAGCCAGACATGCAGGTTATCCTCCCCATGCGCATGGTCTTGTTCTTCACCATTATGGTGGTCTGCCCCATGATGGTGGACATCCTCATGGTGGTGCGCATCCCACGCGCCGCCCTCGCGAAGCGGCAGGATATCAATGCCCGCCTTTTCCGCGAACGCATATCTGCGCACTCGTGGCGGCAGTGCTGCCAACGCATTATCCAGAAAGGTTTCCATCGCCTCATCGACATAAAAAACCACCGATGCCTTCTGCAGTGCCCGGATCTGCGAGGGCTTCAGGGAAAATCCATGTGGTGAGGCGATGCCGTTTACCAGCAGGACCGCCTCTCCCGTATCGCCCATCACGCCCTGAACGAGTGAATGGAGGGGTTTCAAGGTCACGACCACATCACCCGTTTCCGCGGCGGCGGCCGGCCCCGAAGCCAGGAAGAGGGTAAGAAGGGCAGCGAAAAGACGGCGCATTGTCGGGTCCTTATCGGGTTGTGTGATAGAATTGGCTTGCGAAAGACCGCGAATGTTATATTATAACATAACGTTGTCAATTACTGATTTGAGCCTTCATGCATAACTGCGATCAACATAGCGACTGTGTCGAGGAGGCCCTCAGGCGCGCGGACAATATCTGCGCCGAGCGCGGCCTGCGTTTCACCCAGCAGCGCCGAAAGGTTCTGGAACTTGTCTGGGAAAGCCACGGCCCGGTCAAGGCTTATGACATCCTTGATCGGCTAGACAGCCGCATCGCCGCCATCAAGCCGCCGACCGTCTACCGGGCACTTGATTTTCTTGCCGAAAACGGCCTCGTGCACCGGCTCGACAGCCTCAAGGCCTTCATCGGCTGCAGCCACCCGCTGAAACATCGCGAATGTTATTTCTTGATCTGCACCGATTGCGGCGAGGCGAAAGAATGCTGTAACAGCGAGCTGGCCGACGTGATCAACGAAACCAGTCATAACAACGGCTTTCGGGCCGAGCATACCACTCTTGAAATTACCGGCGAATGCCGCGACTGCCGGGATACGCATTAGACGATGACCGATCTTTTATCCGCCCGCCATATCGGGGTTGTCCGCGAAGGCCGGTCAATCCTTACCGATGTCTCGCTGAGCGTCGGAAAGAGCGATTTCATCACTATCATCGGCCCCAATGGCGCTGGAAAATCCATGCTGCTCAAATGCATGATGGGATTTTACCGGCCCGATGAGGGCGAGATTATCCGCCGTAAAGGCCTCAAAATCGGCTATGTCCCGCAACAGCTCGTCGCCGATCATACCATTCCGATCCTGACCCGCCGGTTTCTGACCCTGCGCAAGAAAGCCTCGAAATCCGCGGTGGCAGAAGTTGCCGGGGAAACCGCCATTACCGATATTCTTGACAAGCCGTTGCATGTACTTTCGGGCGGGGAACTGCAACGGGTGCTGCTCGCGCGGGCGCTGCTGGACGATCCGGAGTTGCTGGTCCTTGATGAGCCGGCGCAGAATCTCGATGTCACCGGCCAACTCGCCTTTTACAAACTGCTCGATCGTATCTATGCCGATCGCAAGGTCAGCATCCTGATGGTGTCTCACGATCTGCATCTGGTGATGTCAAGCACGCGGGAGGTTGTCTGCCTCTATCATCATGTCTGCTGCTCGGGCAAGCCGCATATGGTGGCGCGCGACCCGGAGTTCATCTCATTGTTCGGCGAAGATATGGCGCGCCTGATGGCCGTCTATAACCACAGCCACGATCACAACCATACTCATGATCATAATCTGGGCGACGGGCACAGCGACAGCGACGGGCATTCCCATGATCACGGGCACGACCAGTCGCACGGCCATGCCCATAATTCTGCGGGAGAGCCCCATGCTTGACGAATTCGTCCTTCGCGCCCTCGCCGCCGGGATCGGCGTCGCCCTTATTGCCGGGCCGCTCGGCTGTTTCGTCGTCTGGCGCCGGATGGCCTATTTCGGCGATTCCCTTGCCCATAGCGCGCTGCTCGGGATCGCGCTCGGCCTGCTGTATGGTCTTAACATCAACCTTGCAACCATTATCATCTGTGCCACTTTTGCCATGCTGCTGGTCTGGATGCAGCAACGAAGAGTGCTGGCGACCGATACCTTGCTTGGCATTCTCGCCCATGCGGCGCTGTCAATCGGCATGGTCGCGCTCAGCTTCCTCGATAATGCCCGGTTTGATCTCTACAGCTATCTTTTCGGCGATATCCTGACGGTGCGGATCAGCGATCTTTACTGGATTTACGGCGGCGGCGTGATCGTCATCGCCCTGCTCGTGTTCAACTGGTCGTCCCTCACCCTGATGACCATCCATGAGGACCTGGCGCGCGCCGAGGGCGTCAATTCCGTCTGGAGCAATATCCTCCTGATGCTGCTGATGACTATTGTTGTCGCCGTCTCCATCCGCATTGTCGGCATCCTGCTGATCACCTCGATGCTGATAATCCCGGCCGCAACCGCACGCCAGCTTGTCACCTCCCCGGAGGGCATGGCAATCTGGGCAGCAATTCTCGGTTTGCTGGCTGTTTTTGGCGGCATTTTCGGCTCGATCGAGTTTGACACCCCGTCCGGGCCCAGCATCGTCACCACCGCCGCCGCTCTCTTTGCCCTCGTTTCGCTCGTGGTGGCGACCCGCCGGAGTTCCGCCGCGATAAAATAACCGGGTCCAGATATGGACATTGCCCTTTTTTTGGGGTTTGTTAGGTCTTCCAAAAACAGCAGCCAGCTTGACGAGGGTTAAATGACGGCATCACAAAAAACGCGGACCGGCGGCGACATTCTCGCCGATCAACTCGCCCTGCAGGGGGTGGATACGGTTTTCTGCGTACCCGGCGAAAGCTATCTCGCGGTCATTGACGGGCTCTATAACCACGCCAACGCCATCCGTATGATCAACACCCGCCATGAGGGCGGCGCGTCCAACATGGCGGAGGCCTACGGCAAGCTGACCGGCAAGCCGGGCATCTGCATGGTCACCCGCGGCCCCGGCGCGACCAACGCCGCCATTGGCCTGCATACGGCCTTTCAGGACAGCACACCGATGATCCTGTTTGTCGGGCAGGTCGCCCGCGATGCCCTTGACCGCGAGGCGTTTCAGGAAATGGATTACCGCAAGGTCTTTGGTGAGATGGCGAAATGGGTGGCGCAGATTGACGATGCCCGCCGTATTCCCGAATATATCAGCCGCGCCTTCCACACCGCGCTCTCGGGACGGCCGGGGCCGGTGGTGCTGGCGCTGCCCGAAGACATGCTGACCGACGATGTCGTCACCGCTGATATCAGCCGCGCCGCCAAGGCCCCTTCCATCGCCCCGGCCACCGACGATATGGCAGATCTGGAAGCCCGCCTCAAGGCCGCGAAGCGCCCCTTCATGATTGTTGGCGGGGCAACCTGGACGCAATCCGCTGTTCTCGATATTCAGGCTTTCGCGGAAAACTGGGGCATTCCGACAGGGGCCTCGCTCCGTTCGCAGGACTGCTTCGATAACCGCCATCCCAATTACGCCGGGGATGTCGGCATTGCTCTCAACCCCAAGCTGGCGGCGCGCATCCGCGAGAGCGATTTATTGCTGGTCGTCGGCCCGCGCCTCGGTGAAATGACAACTCAGGGCTATACCCTGCTGGGCCTGCCGGAGCCGGAGCAGGATTTTGTCCATGTCCATCCGGGCGTCGGCGAGCTTGGCCGCGTTTATCTGCCCGATCTTGCGATCAACGCCCGGATGCCGGAATTCGCGCGCGCCGCCCGCGCTCTTGGCGCCGATAAAAGCGCCGAGCGGGAAGAGCGGGTCAAGAGCGCCCATGCCGATTACCTCGCCCGTATCCAGCCGACCGAGGTGCCGGGACCGGTCAATATGGGCCGAATCGTCGCCTGGCTGAATGAAACCCTGCCCGAGGATGCCATTGTGACGGCGGGCGCGGGCAATTACGCCGTCTGGGCGCATCGCTTCTTTCAACATAAAATGTACCGCAGCCAGCTGGCGCCGACCAGTGGCGCCATGGGCTATAGTGTGCCCGCGGCGATCAGCGCCAAGATCACCGAGCCCGGGCGCACCGTGGTCAGTTTCAACGGCGACGGCTGTTTCATGATGCTCGGGCAGGAACTCGCCACCGCCATGCAGTTCAATGCCGCCGTGATCTTCCTTGTCGTCAATAACGGCATGCTCGGCACCATCCGCATGCATCAGGAACGGCACTATCCCGCCCGCACCTATGCGACCAATCTCGCCAATCCAGATTTTGCCGCCCTCGCCCGTGCCTATGGCGCGTTCGGCGAAACCGTGCGCCGGACCGAGGATTTCGAAAGCGTGTTCGCCGATGCGGTGAGCAGCGGAAAGGCAGCGGTGATTGAGATCATTGTCGATCCGGACGCCCTGACGCCGGATCAGACCCTGACCGCTGCCCGGGCGCAGGGGGAGGCAACGCAGACGTGACCAACAACAATTCAGCCTGAATAAAGGGAGGCAGCGGCATGATCGATCTTTACACTTGGGGCACGCCGAACGGGCGGAAAATTTCTATCCTGCTGGAAGAACTTGGACTTGAATATACGGTGAAACCCGTCGACATCACGTCGGGAGACCAGAAATCCGATGCTTTCACCGCGATTTCCCCAAACGGGCGCATCCCGGCGATTTTCGATCAGGATACCGGCATCCGGATGATGGAATCTGGTGCCATCATGCTGTATCTGTCCAAAAAGGCGGGCGGCAAACTTGTTCCGACGGACGAAACCGCCTACTGGCAGATGATGGAATGGCTGATGTGGCAGATGGGCGGCCTCGGGCCGATGTGCGGACAGGTCCATCATTTTGTCCGCTTTAACCCCGGCAAAGCGCCCTATGCGGAGGAGCGTTTCCTGAATGAGGCAAAACGTCTTTATGCGGTCCTCAATGACTGGCTCGGCGAACGCGATTATATCGCCGGTGAGTATAGTCTTGCCGATATCGCGATCTGGCCCTGGATTTCCCGCTTTGAATGGCAGACAATTGACTTGAACAGCTATCCGCGCATTAAATCGTGGTATGAACGGATTGCAGCGCGGCCGACGGTGCAAAAAGGATATCATATTCCCAAATTTATTCAGGATATTCCGCGCGCCGATTGATGATATATAATCACCGTGAATTCCGGAACGAGCCTCTTGCCATTAAGACATAATAAATTTCCGGAATTTATATTGTTTGTGAAGTTTGCCAGCGTATTTAATTTATATCCTGAATAAGAGAGCAGAATTTACCCATGGATGGATTATTTGTCGGCGAAGGCACTCTTCTTGTCCAATGCGCAGAAGAGTTCGCCCAAACTGGTGGAAAGATTGCTGGTATCCTCAGTCATGAGCCGCGCGTCCGCGCCTGGGCCCAGGCGGAGGGATTTGCCCTGTTTGAACACCCGGAAGATCCCGGCCTCGCAGATCTATCCTTTGACTATCTTTTCAGTATTGTCAACCTGACAATTTTCCCCCATCACCTTCCAGTCCAGCCAACACGGATGGCTATTAATTTCTTCGATGGACCGCTGCCAAAATACACTGGGATCAACGTCACCTCATGGGCAATCCTGCAGGGGGAAACGGAGCATGCGGTCACCTGGCATGAAATGACCGACAAGGCCGATACCGGTCGCATTGTCAAAACACGGTCCGTACCCGTCGCCGCCGATGAAACCTCCATGACCCTTAATGCCAAATGCTACGAGGCCGGGCTCGCGTCCTTCGCTGAGCTGGTCGCGGAGCTGAAAGAAGATCGGATATCACCGGTCGCCCAAGGGACGGAGCGGCACTGGTATGACCGTGACAAGCGGCCGGAAAATCTCGGGACGCTGGACTTTACCGCCCGCGCGGAGAGCTTGTCGCGGCTGGTCCGCGCCCTTGATTTCGGCACCTATGCCAATCCGCTCGCCCGGGCGAAGCTCTGGACCGGGCGCGACATGGCGCTCATTGGCAGTCTGAGCATTGAGACCCAACCGGCCAGTGGCCCCTCGGGGCAAGTTGTTGCCCTCGGCCCCGATAGCCTCACGATAGCCGCCAACGACGCCGACGTGACATTGGGAAATTTGCAGGACCTTACGGGCGCCCCGCTTGCGCCAGAGGGTCTCGGCCTGACAGTCGGCATGCAGCTGCCGTCGTTGCCGCCCATGCCAGAGCAACTGGCAGAAGCCGCGGCGCGGGCTGAGGATTATTGGCGGCAGATGCTCTCTCAGGTACAGCCACCGCAATCCCCCTATCCGGTCAATCGCGATGTTGGCGACGGGGCCATGACAGCACCCGTCGCCGTCGACCAGTCACTCACCGCCGATCAGGCAGCCGCCGGATTGCTCACTTAGTTCGCGCTTCTGACCGGCGCAGAGACCGTCTCCGTCGCTTATGATGCGACGGAAGCGCTCCATCCGCTGGTTGCGGGCCGCCAACTCATCACCCTTTCCCTGAACCCGGCGGATAGTGCCGATGCGGTTCAATCGCAGTTTGACCAGATAAAAGCCGCGGGCATCGCCGCCGGGCCGCGCAGCGTCGATCTCATCTCGCGCCTGCCCGATCCGGCGGACCGTGACGTCGCGATCCGGGCACTGGAAATCGCCGTTAGCGACCACAGTGGCACGGATATTGACCTGCTCGGTCGCCGCAAACTTGTCCTTGCGCTGTCCCCCGCACCCCGCCTGATTGCCCAAAAAGGGCTTTATAATGAAGATATTCTGGCCGCGATGGGCGAGGATCTTGCGCTATTTCTGGATGCGTTCAGCACTGAGGGCACGACGCCGGTAAAATCCCTGCCGCTCGCCCGCGAGACGGGTAACGAGACCGGCATGTCCTGCATGGGTATCGATTATCCACGCGACAGCCGGATGCATGAGGTGATCGCCGAGCAGATTGCCAAAACACCGGACGCCGCCGCCCTTGAGGCCGACGGCGAGATTTTAAGCTATGCCGACCTCGACCGCCGCACCGATGCGCTGGCGGCGGCACTCGCGGCCCGCGGCGCGGGTCCCGGGACTGTCGTCGGGCTGTGCCTTGGCCGGTCTGCCAACCTTATTATTTCAATGTTGGCGATCCTGAAAACCGGGGCCGCCTATCTTCCGCTCGATCCGTCCTACCCGGCGGAGCGGGTCAGCTTCATGATTGAGGACAGCGCCGCCCCGCTGATCGTCGCCAGCCCGGAGACAGAGAATAAGTTCCGTCTCGATCGCATCAAGGTCATCTATCCCGAGGCAACCAACGGCCCGTTCACGGCGCCCGCGGGAACGCCCGCCGATCTTGCCTATCTCATGTATACCTCGGGCTCGACCGGCATTCCCAAGGGCGTGATGCTGACCCATCGCAATATCGTCAATTTCTTTACTGGAACCGACCTCACCGTGCCCCATGACGGCAAGGTACGGCTGCTGGCCATTACCTCGGTCTCTTTCGATATCTCGGTGCTGGAAATATTCTGGACCCTTGCGCGGGGGCATACGATCGTCCTGCAGACGGATGGCGCGGCCTCGACGCCGGTACCCGGGTTCAGCCTGTTCTATTTTGCCTCAGAAGTTGCCGGCAGCGGCCCCGAAGCCTATCGCCTGTTGCTTCAGGGCGCGAAATTCGCCGATGAAAACGGGTTTGAGGCGGTCTGGACACCGGAGCGGCATTTCCACGCCTTTGGCGGCCTCTACCCGAACCCGGCGGTCAGTTCCGCGGCAGTAGCCTCGATGACGAAAAATATCGACATCCGCGCCGGATCCTGCGTTCTGCCGCTGCATAACCCGATCCGGGTGGCGGAGGACTGGGCGTTGGTCGACAACATTTCGGGTGGGCGCGCCGGAATCGCTATCGCCAGTGGCTGGCAGCCCAATGACTTCGTCCTGCAACCGGAGAATTTCGAGAATCGTAAGGATATCATGCTCGACGGTATCGACATGCTGCGCAGGCTATGGGCGGGCGAGAGTGTGCCCTTTCCCAACCACAAGGGCGAACAGATTGAGGTTTCCACCCTTCCGCATCCTGTCCGGGGTGAGATTCCGCTTTGGATCACAGCGGCGGGTAATCCTGAAACTTTCGCCGTCGCAGCCGAGAAGGGCTGTTATGTGCTGACCCATCTGCTGGGCCAGAAATTCGAAGATGTCGCTGAGAAAATCCGCGCCTACCGCACCACCTGGCGCGACGCCGGACATCCGGGCAGCGGCAAGGTCTCGCTGATGCTGCATACCTTCGTCGGGACGGACGAGGATACGGTGCGCGAAATCGTGCGCGCGCCAATGAAGGAATATTTGAAAAGCTCCGTCGATCTGCTGCGCCGCGCTTCCTGGAGTTCGCCGACCTTCATGCAGAAGGCCGAGACAACCGGCCTCACCCCGCAGGAAGTGTTCGAGAAGCAGGAACTGACCGTGGAAGAGACCGAGGCCCTGCTCGACCACGCCTTTGAGCGCTATTACCAGAGCAGCGGCCTGTTCGGCACGCCGGAAAGCTGTCAGGAGATTGTCCGCAACATCACCCGCATGGGGGTTGATGAAATCGCCTGCCTGATCGATTTCGGGGTCGATACCGATCTGGTGCTGGAGCATCTGAGCTATATCAACGAGTTGAAGAATAACCTGCTAGCCGAGGGCGGCGTCGCCCGTCAGGCGTCGGTTGCGGAGCAGATCAGGACTCATGATATCACCCATTTTCAGTGCACCCCGTCGATGGCATCCTTCCTTGTTGCCGAAGCGGCCGGACGCGAGGCACTCGGCAAGCTGGAGGTGATGATGGTTGGTGGCGAGGGCTTCCCCCCCGATCTCGCCCGCAGCCTGCGCCAGAATCTCAAGGGCGTGCTTCTGAATATGTATGGCACGACGGAAACCGCTGTCTGGTCGTCCGTTGCCCGGCTCGACACTGTGGGCGAAACCATCCCGCTGGGTGACGCGATTGCCAATACTATCTATTCCGTGCGCAATGCCCACGGACAGGCGCTGCCGAGCGGCGTCGCGGGCGAACTCTGGATTGGCGGCGACGGGGTCGCAGACGGCTACTGGAACCGCCCCGAACTGACCGCCGAGCGGTTCCTTGATACATCCGAAGGCCGGTTCTATCGCACTGGTGATCTCGTTCGCCATATGCCGGGCGGCGCCCTTGAATTCCACGGGCGGCTGGATAACCAGGTCAAGATTCGTGGCCACCGGATCGAGCTTGGCGAGATCGAGGCGGCCCTCGGCTCCCTGCCGGAGGTCAAGGATGCCGCTGTCACGGTGTTCGAAAGCGGCGCCAGTGACAAACGACTCGTCGCCTTTGCAACGGCGGCACCGGGCCAGCGCATTGATCCCGCGGCCATCCGCAAACAACTGGGCACGCTATTGCCCGAATTCATGACCCCGTCGCAGGTTGTCGTCCTCGATGTGATGCCGCAGACCCCGAACGGCAAGATTGACCGCAAGGCCCTGCCGCAACCGCATGCGCAAGCTGCTGCGACCGTGCAGACGCCGGAAAGCGGGACAGAGACAGAAATCTCGAAAATCTGGTGCGAGGCCCTCGGGCTGGCTGAGGTCGGGGTTACAGATAATTTCTTTGACCTCGGCGGTCATTCCCTGCTGGTCGTCCAGGTTCAGCGGCGGCTGAAGGAATTATTTGGCAAGGAGATCGCCATCACCGATATGTTCAGATTCTCGACCATTCAGGCGCTTGCCCGCCATCTTGACGGCGATAAGTCCGGGAGTTCGTCGGCAGCGGCCCAGCGCGGCGCCGACCGGGCAGCGGCACGGCGGACACGTATTGCGCGGCGAACCGGGACTCCTGTATAATGGCCGGACACATGCCGAAATGGCAATCTGGCAGAAATGGAATAATTGCTATCCCAAGACATGAACAGAAAATATGACCGAGAACGGTGACGGAATACAATCCTCTGAACGGATCGCCATCATTGGCATGGCCGGGCGCTTTCCGGCGGCGCGCAATGTTGGCCAGTTCTGGCGAATGCTCGCGGGTGAGCGCCTCGGGACGCGCTGGTTCACGGATGAGGAACTCCTGAAAGAGGGCGTCAGCCGCAGCGCGATTGCCGACCCGAACTACGTGCCGGCGGCCAATTTCCTGCTCGACATGGAATGTTTCGACGCCGGGTTCTTCGGCTTTTCCCCGCGCGAGGCATCGATCCTCGATCCACAGCACCGACATTTCCTGGAATGCTCGTGGGAGGCGCTTGAGGATGCCGGTCATATGCCGGAGAATTTCGACGGCCGCGTCGGGGTGTTCGCCGGATCGGGAATGCAGGCCTATCTGCCTTTCAATCTTCTGTCCAATCCCGACCTGGTCGAGGAAATCGGCCTGTTCCTGCTCCGCCATACGGGCAATGATAAGGACTTTCTGACCACCCGGCTATCCTATCTGCTGAATCTGCAGGGACCATCGATCAACATTCAGACTGCCTGCTCCACCTCGCTCGTCGCCATGCATCAGGCCGCCGCGAGCCTGCTGTCGATGGAATGCGACATGGCGATTGCGGGCGGCGTCACCGTTGAATTACCACACCGCCACGGCTATCATTTTTCAGCAGGCGAAATCCAGTCACCGGATGGCCTTTGCCGCCCGTTTGACGATGAAAGTCAGGGCACTGTCTTTGGCTCGGGCGCCGCCATTGTCATTCTCCGGCGGCTGGAGGATGCGCTGGCCGACGGCGACGACATTCGCGCGGTCCTGATCGGCTCGGCGGTCAATAACGACGGATCGGCAAAGGCGGGCTATCTCGCGCCGAGTGTCGATGGCCAGGCGGAAGCCGCGGCCGAGGCGCTGGCCATAGCGGGAATTGCGCCCGAAAGCGTTTCCTATATCGAAGCCCACGGCACCGGCACCCCCGTCGGCGACCCGATCGAGCTGGCCGCGCTGTCACAGGTGTATGGACCCGGCGGCACTGGTTTTTGCGGGATTGGCTCGGTCAAGAGCAACGTCGGCCATCTCGATACAGCGGCAGGTACTACCAGCCTGATCAAGGTGATAGAGGCCTTGCGCCACGAAACCCTGCCCGCAACATTGCATTATAAAACCCCAAACAGCCGTTTCGATATTGCTGCCAGCCCGTTTTATGTTGTCGATACCACCCGCCCCTGGCCGCGCGGTGCCGTTCCGCGCCGGGCGGCAGTCAATTCACTTGGCGTCGGCGGCACCAATGCGCATGCGATCATTGAGGAGGCCCCGGCCCGCCCACAAACTCAGGCGGACACCAACTGGCGGATATTCCCCTTCTCCGCCCGCACCCCGACGGCCCTTGACGGGCTACAGGATAAATGGCGAAGATTTCTGGGTCGGGAGGAGGCCCCGCCCGCCCTGGCGGATGCCGCCTATACGCTCAGTCATGGGCGCCGTGAATTTTCCGAGCGCCGCGTCATTATCGCCCGTGACAAGAACGGACTGACCAGCGGCTTGTGGCAGGAGGCAGCAGAACGCACCGCGCGCGGCAGCGCTGGCACCACACCCGAAATCACCTTCATGTTCCCGGGCGGCGGCGCGCAATATCCGGGCGCCGGCGCCGGACTGCTGACAAGCTCTCCTGCCTTCAAGGCGGCGGTGGACGACTGTTTCAATCAGCTTCCCAAGGACGCCCCGTCGGACCTGCGCGTGATGATGTTCGATCGGGCGCTTGACGATGTTGACGCCCGCGCCAGACTGGAAAGGTCCGGATATGCCATTCCAGCCCTGTTCATCCTTGAATATGCCTACGCACGGATGTGGCAGGACTGGGGCGTGCAGCCGACCGCCATTCTCGGTCATAGCGCCGGGGAATACGCGGGCGCGGTTATCGCCGGCGTCATGTCCCTTGCCGATGCCCTCAAGATTGTGACCTGGCGCGGCAAGGTGATGGATGCCGCTGCCGCCGGTGCCATGAGCGTTATTCCCGCGCCTGCCGACAAGGTTGCCGAGCTTATCGGCGACAGCCTCGATATCGCCGCCCGCAATGCGCCCGACCTCTGCGTGGTGTCCGGCGAAATTGCCAAGATTGAGGCGCTGGAAACGGAGCTGAAAGGCACAGAGTACGAGGCCACCCGCGTCCGTATCAATGTCGCCGCCCATAGCCGCATTCTTGATAACCAGCTTGATAATTTCAGGAACGGGATTGCCGGTGTCACCCTGAAAGCGCCGGAAATCCCATTTGTATCGAGTTTGCGCGGAGACTGGGCGGAACCCGGAGATTTCTCGACCATCGATTACTGGGTGAAACATCTGCGGCATACGGTTCTATTCGCCGATGCCATCGAAACCATCTTGCGAAAGCCCAACCAGATCCTGCTTGAGATGGGACCGGGCAAAACGCTGGCACCGCTTGCGGAAATGAGCGCGGGCGCGCATCGGCCGCTTGCGGTTCTGGCCTCGGGCCGTGCCCCGAAGGTCGATGAGGATGACATGGCCATGGCCCTGACCGCGGCCGGGGCCCTCTGGACCCGGGGCGTTGCACTCGACTGGCAGCGCCTGCCCGGCGGCGATACCGGCCAGCGCGTGTCCCTTCCCACCTACGCCTTTGCGCGTGACCGCCACTGGGTTGAGCCCGGTAAGGGAAGTCCCGCTGCCAGCAATGAGGACGATGCACCCGCCGTCCGGCTGGAACGAATTGCCAATCCGGATAACTGGTACCAGACCCCGACATGGATCCCCGCGCCGATCCCCCCTGCGGAGCCCGGACAGAACCGGAGCTGGATGCTGTTTCATGGCGGCGACCCGATATCGGAAGCAGTGCTGCACGAAATCAGGGCACGGCGGCAACCCTGCTACATCGTCCGCCCCGGAGAGACTTTCGCGCAGTCGGGGAACGGCTTCCAGATTGCCGCCGACAGGACGGAGGATTATGACGCGCTGCTGGCAGCCCTGCCCCGGCTGCCGACAAATATCATTCACGGCTGGCCGCTCGGCACGGAGCCGGGCGCTGACCAGCGTGAAATCTTCGACAGCGCCTTCTGCCTCTGCCGGGCGATACAGTCGGCAGACCCGGCCGAGGATATTCATCTTTCCTTTGTTGGCAGCGGCGCCTTTTCTGTGGCCGGCGAGCCGGTGACACATCCGGAGCTTGGAACCCTTCTCGGTCCGGCGCGCGTCTCACCGCGGGAAATTCCCAGCCTGACGACGCAATATCTTGACATTGATCCCGGTGCCAGTGCGGACGAGACGGCAGCCCGCGTGCTCGAAGAACATGACAGCAATACCCTCAAAAGCCGTGTTGCTTTTCGCGGGAATGCGCGCTTCACTTGGGATCTGGCCCGCCTTGAGGCATCCGCCCCGGATGGCCTGCCCGTCAGGCTGACGGAAAACGGCGTTTATGTGATCACCGGCGGCACCGGTGGCATCGGGCTCGCGCTTGCAAGCTATCTCGGCACAGTGGCAAGAGCCCGGGTGGCCCTGATCGGGCGCCGGAAAATGCCAGCGGAGGCAGAGTGGGCCAAAATCCTGAAAACGGCCCCGGACGGAGCGCAGTCACAGGTGATCCGCACCGCACAACACATAAAGGCCGCAGGTGGAGACGTCACCTTCCTCGGTGTTGATGTTGCCGACGCCGGGGCACTGTCAGAGGCGCTGGCGACAGTTCGGGCAAAATTTGGGGACATTAACGGGGTGTTTCACGGCGCCGGTATCATGGATGACGCCCCAATGATGATGAAAACCCTGGATGATACCCACCGGGTCATGGCCGCCAAGGTTACCGGCGGGCAAAATCTTGCGGTTCTGCTCCCCGATGGGACCCTTGATTTCTTCGCCGTCTTTTCATCGACCTCGGTCGTGACCGCACCGCCCGGACAGGTTGATTACGTCGCCGCGAATGGCTATCTCGAGGCGCTTGCCGCCTCCCGGGGCGACGGTCTCGCCATTTCCTTCGGCGTCTGGTGCGATATCGGCATGGCGTCCCGTAGTTATGATGATGGTGCAGCAACGGGCGTAACGGTTCATCCGCTGCTGGGGGTCGCGAGCCACGCAAAAGACGGCACTTTCATTTTCACAGCGCAGTATGATCCGGCGGCTCTCTGGGTTTTGAATGAACATATTGTGGGCGGCGTTCCGGTTCTGCCGGGAACCGCGTATATCGAAATTGCGCGAGCGGCAATGGAACAGCTTACTCATACTCGGAGCTGGGAAATACAAGCGCTGTCGCTGGTCAACCCGATGGTTTTTCCTGAAGGCATGCGCGCCCGCGTCGTCGTCACCCTGACCCCTGACGACAAGGGCTACGAATTTTGCGTCGAGAGCCGTATGTCACCGGAGGCCCCAATGGTGGAGCATTGCCGTGGACAGGTCCGTCTCAGACTGTTCAACGACCGGAAAATCCCGCGGGCCCTGAATCATCAGCTGAAAGGACTGCGCCCATCCGATAGCAGCGGTCATGATTCGCAGGAAGACCTGATCGATTTCGGACCGCGCTGGAATAATATTGGTGAGATCCGCAAGGGAATAGACGAAATCGAGGCTGATTTTACCCTTGCCGACGCCTTCGCCGACGATCTGAAGGTGTTTGCCACCCATCCGGGCCTGATGGATACGGCGGCGACCATCGGCCTGAACCTGCTGTCCGATGTTGGCCGCGAGGGAGCGTTTTACGCGCCGATGTCGATCGACCGCCTCCGTATTCTAAAACCATTGCCCCAGCGCTTCACCGCGCGGGCAAAACTGATGGCACAAACGCCTGGTCGCTATGCCAGTTTTGATGTCGTCTTCGTCGACCAGAACGACATGCCATTAGTGATACTGGAGGGATTTGCTCTCCGCCGGGTTGAAGGCGCCAGCTTCGACTGGCACAGCTCGCCAGACCTGCTGGTCGATATGATGATTGCGCAGGGCATTCGCGCGAAGGAGGCGCCGGCAGTGTTCAGCCGGATGCTGAACATCCCCGCCGCACAGATAATCGTCTCCCCGACCCCGATCGCCGACCTCAGCCGGGAAATGGCCCGCCTTGCCGAACCCCGGGGCAAAAAATCCACCGGGGCAGAAATATCAGGCAGTCTCGCCGATGCAACGCTGTATGCCAATCCCGTCGAACAACGGATCGCCGGGTTCTGGACAGAATTGCTGGGGGTTGACCAGCCGGCGCCCGAGGCCGACTTTTTCTATCTCGGCGGCCATTCCCTGGCCGCCGTCCGGCTGTTTGCCAAAATCCGCAAGGAATACCAGATTGACCTGCCCCTCGCGACCCTGTTCCAGGCGCCAACATTACGGGCCCTGTCAAATATCGTTGTCACAAAGGCCGGGCTTGAATTCAAGGATCAGGGGACGACCATGACGGACACCGCGGATCAGGAATGGTCACCCCTCGTCGCCATCAAGGAAGGCGATCTGTCGATAAAGCCGTTTTATCTGGTGCATGGGGCAGGCGGAAATGTGCTGAATTTTCGCTCTCTTTCCGGATATCTCGATCCCAGGCTGCCGTTTTACGCTCTGCGAGCGCTCGGCTCCGACGGCGGGGCTGACATCCACGAAACCATCGAGGAGATGGCCAAATGTTATGTCGCCGCAATCCTGAAACACCAGCCGGAAGGCCCGTTTCATATCGGCGGGTATTCCGGCGGCGGGGTTGTCGGTCTGGAAATGGCACGGCAACTGACAGAGGCGGGCCATGATGTCGACAACCTGGTCATGTTCGACACCCTCGCACCGGAGCGCAATCCGCAAAAGATCGGCCTCCTTCAGAAACTCTGGACGGCCCGCCACTGGAGCCTGGGCTTTGCCCTGAAATGGCCGCAGAGACGGTGGAAGCGCCGTTTCGCCGCCTCGGAAAGAGCACTTATCCAGCAATATCTGGAACGCGGGGAACAGCTACCGGACGAGCTGACCGGCCAACGTATGACGGAGGCCTATATCGCCGCCGAGAACCGCTACCGTCCGGAAACCTATGATGGCGATATGTTATTGTTTAAGGGCCGGGATGCCAGCATTGAGTTCCTGCGGGCCGGTCTGTCCCTCGGCTGGGATGACTGGATTACCGGCACAATCAGGGTCATGACGTTCAATTGCGATCATTTCAACATGATGATCGACCCGACAATCGGCGAAATCGGCGAAATACTGAACGAGTTGCTGGTTGACGATTGAAATAAAATCGGTCCTTACGGTTTGGACCAATCCCCCGGCACGACTTGCCCGTAGAATACCAGAGTATCGGCAACGAGTCCGCTCCGTCCGAGATTAACATGAGTGCCGTCCTTGTAGGCGATGAAGCGCTTGGGCTCCTTCGCCGCGGCAAACAACTCTCTTGCCGAGTCAATATTAAGGGTTGTGTCTTTCTCGCCATGCAGCATCAGCAGGGCGGCGTTGATATTCGCGATCCGGTCGATCGAGTCATAGCGTTCCCTGTACATAATGTAGCAGAAGGGCAGATTGAAGAAATGATCGGTAAAATAGCGGCAAAATCGCGGATAGGCCGCCTCCAGCACCAACGCCGCTACAGCGCGGTCAGCGGCGAGATGGGTGGCAACGCCCGTCCCGAGGCTATAGCCGTGAACAACACGGCGCGCAGGCGGTATATCTTCGCCCATCATCGCATCCAGTTGATCATAGACCGCGCGGGCATCGGCGGCAAAGGCATCTTCCGACGGCGTGCCGCCCGCTCCACTTGATCCCCGATAGACCAGAGCGGCCATGCCAAGACCCTTGTCAAGAAATGGCGTGAGGCGTTCCGCCGAGGGTCCGATTGAGGTATCGCTGCCCATAAAATACAGAATAACGGGCGCGCCCTTTTCGGGGCGTTTGATCCAGACATCGATCGGCGCGCCATCCTCAGAGATGATATGAGCGACCCCTACCCCCGGCAATCCAAGTTGTGCCGGTGTTTCGGTGTTCTGATTGAAATGGTAGATGGCTCTGTAAAACACGAAACCGCTGAGCAAGTATACGCAGCCCGCCGCGACCAGCAACCCGCCGATGACAATCATCACCTTGGAAAAAGACATGAATCGCTCCAGATTAAACTTTAATATCTAGCGGAGATAGGCGGCAACAGAAGCGAGGTCAAGCAAAGGTTTTTGACCATAAAAGGGCGTATAAACACCATAATGGTATCGTTTGTGGCGATCGCCCGCAAATTCAATCCCATAATGGTGCGGGATTACATCGGGTCGGGCACCATTATGGTTTACAGGCTTCGCGATAATTAAATCAGTCTTTTGACTCTGCCTGTCCGTCCCGGGCATTGAGGAAGGCCTGACGGCCGACACGGGACCAGCTGGCCGACAAGGTGAGCGCCGCGCGATAGGAGCTTAATATCTCGGTCGCGGGCGCATCTCCCTCGACAAAATTATCAAGCAGCGCCGGGGTCAATTCCTTCGCCCGGGCAATAAGGTCCGCCGGAAATTCCTTCACCTTGACATTTTTCTCGACTATCAGGCTATTGAGGGCGCGGCCGTTTTCCCAGTCGGATTCCGACAGCGCGAAGGCATTTTCCGCCTGACAGGCGTTCTCGACAATTGCCTTGAGGGCCGGGCTCAAGGCCGCGAAGGCCTCCGCGTTGACCAGACATTCGGCGCTGCCGTTGGGTTTGTTGAAGGACGGCCAGTAATAATAGGGCGCCGCCTTGTAAAAACCGAAGGCCCTGTCACTCCACGGCCCCAGAAATTCGGCCGCATCAATCAGGCCGCTTTGCAGACCTGGATAAATATCGCCGGGCGGCAGCAGGACCGCCGTCGCCCCCAGCTTCTTGAATAACTCACCGCCAAGGCCGCCGCTCCTGATCTTGATGCCGTTCATGTCCGCAAGCGAGTTGATTTCCCGCTTGAACCAGCCGCCCATCTGGATGCCCGTATTGCCCGCCATAAAGGGTTTTATATTAAATGGCGCATAGAGCTTGTCCCAGAGCGCCTGCCCGCCGCCGTGGTTTATCCAGGCCATATGCTCAAGCGCCGTCAACCCAAAGGGAATGGTCGTGAAGAAGACGCTGGCCCGCGCCTTGCCCTGCCAGAAGAAGGAAGCCGTATGCCCGAGTTCGGCATATCCGTCACCTACCGCGCCGAAGACCTCCAGCGGTGGCACCAACTCACCGGCCGCATAGAGTTTGACCGTCAGCTTGCCGTCGCTCATCTGCGTGATCCGGTCGGCGAGACGCTGGGCCGTCATGCCAACGCCGGGGGAGCCTTTGGGCCAGGACGTGACCATCTTCCAGGTCTGCGCCCCGCTCGCCAGCGCGGGCGCGGGCAGAGCCGCCGTCGCCGCGGCGGTGGCAGAAACCCCGGCAGCGCTCAGAAAATGGCGGCGGGTCAGGGATTTTTCACTCATGTCGTTCCTTTCGGTAGTCAGCTTCCTCAGCCGAGGCTGGACTGGCTTGATTGATAGATCTGATCGAGAATGGCAGCGGCGAACCCGCCGGGACCGGCGTTACTAATCGCGGCGCGTTCTCCGGCAGAACCGAGAAGCGTGAGACCCTCGGTCACTGCCGTAAACATCGCATCGGGCCGCGAAACGGCGCAGAAAGCAGCAATCAATGCGGTCCCGGCGCAACCGATGCCGGTCACCCGGCTCATCAGCGAATGCCCGCCCTCCAGTGTCAACTCGCGCGCGCCGTCGGTAATGAAGTCCGTCGCCCCGGTCACGGCGACGACTGCCCCGCTGCTCTGGGCAAGTGATGTGGCGTCGGGACCGAGCGCCGCGATCTCGCCCTTGTTGCCGCGAATAACGGTGGGACCGAGGGCAAGCAACTCTCGTGCATAGCCAAGCCGTGCTGGGGCCCGGTCAACAAGGACCGGATCGAGAATCCAGGGAATGGATTTCGCCTGTGCCTGTTCAATTGCCCGCTCGATGGCTTGTTTTCGCACGGGATCTAGAGTGCCGAGATTAACAAGCAAGGCATCGGCGCCGCGGACAAAATCTACAACCTCCGAGATATCCGCTGACATCGATGGGATGGCCCCGAGAGCGAGCAGCATATTTGCCGTGATGCCCTGGACAACCGTATTGGTCAGGCAATGCACAGCCGGACGCCGATCCTGTATCGCCCGCAAAGGCAGTTCTGGCAATTGATCACGCATGACGCTCCCCCTTTTTGTATCGGTGGAGAGTGACGCTGATATTCCTGAGTTAAGATTACCGAGCCTCAATTCCCTCCGCCGGTTCTAACCGGATCAGGTTCTGCGGGTCGACGGAACTTCGTCTCTCAGCCTTCAAAAGGCACCCCGATGAGTACGGTTGCCAGTGTAGGAATTATCAGGGATTTTGCAACGGAAAATGTAAGGACCGACTATTTGTTGGAGACAGCCAGGCTTTTTCTATGATATTTTATGTAAATATAAAGTTCGGATCCGGCGTGAGCCCTCCGCCCAGACGAGTATCAGCCCATGACCGCCCAGCAGCTTCGCTTCACCTTTCTCAATGTCGGTCATTTTACAGACCATCTTTTCATGCTGATTTTTGCGAAGGCCGCCTTTAGCGCAGGTCTCGCCTTCGGGCTTGCCGAGGGCGGCGCCTATGCCGAGATGATCCCTTACGGCATCCCGTCGCTGGTCCTGTTCGGGGCCGGGGCGCCGCTTGCCGCCTATCTCGCCGACAAATGGAACCGCACCGGTATGCTCACGGTGTTCTTTGTTGGCATCGGGCTCTCGGCCATCGCCACCGGGTTCGCACAATCGCCCCTGCAAATCGCTTTTGGTCTTGCCGCCATCGGCCTGTTCGCCTCGATCTATCATCCCGTCGGCATTGCCATGGTCGTGCAGGGCGGCGGCAAGGTCGGCTGGCGCGTCGGCGTGAATGGTGTCTGGGGCAATATGGGAGTGGCGGCGGCACCGCTGATTACCGGCTTCATCCTCGCCGGCTATAACTGGCAGCTCGCTTTTATCCTGCCCGGTATTATCGCCATTGCCATGGGCATCGGGTTTCTTGTTTTCGTGCGCCGGGGCGGCGCGCGCACGCCCCTTCCCGCCGCCGGGGAGAAAGATATCGTCGGCTTCATGCCGGGCTGGCGCCGCGCCCTTCTGGCCATTGCTCTGGTGACCTCGGCCGGGGGGTTCGTGTTTGGCACCATGACTTTTATCATTCCCCGCATGTTCGAGGTCAGCCTGCCCGATGTGACGATTGATGTCGCCACCACCGGCCTGCTGGCGGCGCTCGTCTATGCCATTGCCGCCTTTGCCCAGTTGATTGTCGGACGGATGATTGACCGCTACCGCGTCAAGCCGGTCCTGTTCACCATGGCACTGGCGCAGCCGATCCTGATCGGCTTTATGGCAACGCAGAGCAACTACATGCTGTTTTTTGCAACCCTCGCCGCGATGGCCTTCGTTTTTGGCCAGATTCCTATCACTGACACGGTCATTTCCCGCTATGTCCCTGATGCGTGGCGGGCAAAGGTCCTGTCCGTCAAGCTGATGCTCAATCTCGTCATCGGGGCGATGGCCCTGATGGCGGCGCGCTACATCCTGGAGCAGGGTGGCGGTTTCTCTGGCGTGATCACGGTTGTTGCCATCGTCGCCGCGCTGATCGTACTGGCGGCACTCGTCCTGCCGGGCCGCCTTCGCGAACCGCGTGACGCGCCCGCCGTCGTCTCACCCGCGGAGTAACCGGGATCCGGCGGCAATTGACCGGGGCGGAGGTCTTTGACATACTCAGCCGACAAAGGAGACGCCCATGACTGTCGCGCTGACGATCCGGCCAAAAAACCTTCTTGCTCCGCCTGTCCGGCTTGATCCCGCCTTCGACGACCCGGAAGCAGTCGTCCGCCTCATTGCCAAGGGCAGCCCCTATAAAACTCTCTCGGCGGTCCATCGCAATATTGGCGAAACCTCCGGTGGCTGGTTCCGTAATTTCTGGGCGCTTGGCGGCAAGGTCGTGTTCGACGGGGCTGAGCCGTTCTTTCACAATCCCCGCTTCATCGCCGCGGCAAAGCAGTCGTTCAAGGCGGGGGTGATCCGCCCGGTCGCCATGATGACAAATCTCAACCTGCCCGCCGCAGGTCTCCCCCATCATCAGGATCTGCCGTTTTTCCGCGGCGCCCAGAACCGCGAGGTCCCAAGCTGGATGCTGGCGCCGATGGGATATTCGGGGTTGTTTCACGACTGGGCGATCCCGGTTGCCTCGGCGATCACCTGGTTTTATGACGGTGAGGGCGGGGAGTTTGAATATTGGCCGGACGGCCTCGATGCTCCGTCCCGAACCGAGCGCCCGCCCTACGACAATTGCTGCGTGCTGGCCGACAACGAATATATGTATCACCGCGTCGGCCCCGTCGGCCCGGAGGCGGAGCATTCCCGCTATACGGACCTCGGCCATGATGCCCGGCTGGAATTAATGCCCGACACCCACTGGCAGGTGACAGACGCGGGGAAACCCTTTGCCCAGCTTGACTATGGCGCGGTCCGGATGTCGGTTCTGTGGAAGGGATATTGCTTCCGCGATGAGGCGGAGGCTGCCG
The DNA here is from genome assembly GCF_041689005.1 of Sneathiella sp. GTDB lineage: Bacteria > Pseudomonadota > Alphaproteobacteria > Sneathiellales > Sneathiellaceae > Sneathiella. The sequence continues at coordinate 27,971 of NZ_JBDNHC010000139.1, read as the reverse complement.
CCTATGACGATCACAGCCATGACCTCACCGCCAGCCTGATTGCCGATATTTTCTGCGAGGACCTCACCGCGCGCGGGCTTGACGTCCGTAAACCGGATGATTTTTCATCAGATCCCGCCTGGAAGGAGGTCATCACCCGCGTCTACACGCCGCCCCCGGCGGGAGAGAAGGCTCAATGACCGTCAAACGCATCGTCGCCAATATCGCCACGCAGGAGGGGGACAAGGCCCGCGCTTTCTACGGTGACATTCTCGGCCTTGAGGTCGCCATGGATATGGGATGGATAAAGACCTATGTCGATACCGGGCATTCCGCCGCCCAAATCAGTTTCATGAGTGAGGGCGGCTCCGGCACGGCGGTGCCCGATCTCTCCATTGAGGTTGATAACCTTGACGAGGTGCTGGCGCGGGCAAAAGCAGCCGGGATCCCCATCGAATATGGCCCCACCGAGGAGCCCTGGGGCGTCCGCCGCTTCTATCTCCGCGATCCGTTTGGCAAACTGGTCAATATCCTCGCCCATGTATGAGCAGCCTATGCAATTTCCTGCAGTCGGTTTCCCTCGTTTTACACAGTGAATGAGACGTCACGGCGCCCATATCCAGACTGTTCGGGACCGTTACGCAACACCGTAAAGACGAAATTCAACGCCGCAACAGTCGAAACTGCTGTCACTGACCGCAAGGCCTGCCTTTTCCGCCGCGCGCAGCATTTGCCGCCGGTCGATAACAGTCAGGTCGATGGCGCGGAGCAACTCCGCCGGGGTATTATCGGTCTGGCGGAAGGTGATCGTTCCGTAATCGAGCCTTATTTCGGCGATGCCCGGCTCGCCGACACTCACCGGCCGGTCACAAAGCCCCGCCCAGAGCGCCGCCCGCAAGCCCGCCTTCGGGCTGCTGATCTCAATCCCGAGAATATCGCGCGTGGTGCCGGTGTCGATAAAATCCTGCCAATCCTCCCCGGCCCAGCCGTAGGCACCGAAAAGGTCATCGCCCCCATAATGGTGGTCAAATTCCATCATGGTGGCACCGGTCTGCCGCGGATTAAGCTGCAGCAACTCAGCTTTTTCGCCTTTCCGCTCGAATATTGCGTCAATTCCAGCGGCGGTGGCCAGCGCCCGATGTTTCGCGACATCGGCGCAATCGAAAATCGCCATATAACCGCCGCGCCCATGGTTGCGGGTGAGAAACCGGTCAACGGCGGTGCCTGCCTCGACCGGTGCGACAATTTCAAGGAAAACGCTGTTTACCGCGAACATGATATTTTCAAGCCCGAACTGCGGCAGGCGCGCCCTGTGGCAGACCTTCAGCCCGAGAATAGTCGACAGGGTTGCCTCGGCCTTCCTGATATTTGATGTCGCCAGGCAAATCTGCCTGAGGCGGACGTAATCCGTCGCGGCCATGATATCCTCCGTTTCCCGGAATTCCGGGGTTGGCCAGCTGTTCTCGATTATTGGTTGATCGACGCGGCCAGTATTTCAAATTATTCCGGCAGCGTAAAGGTCGTTGCCTCCCCCGGCGCAAAATGGCGTCACGACGCCAAACAAAAAATCAGTAGTAAAATTATTCGATGCTGATAGGCTGCAAAGCAGATAGAATCCGCCATCATCCATTGATAGGCCTAACGGATTGACCTTGTCTGGATTAGCGCAATTGAGCAAAAACATGAACTCTAACCCCCTTGTCAGAATCGGGGCCGGATATCCCGGGATTTCGCCACGTCCCAGCCTGGCCGCCTATGGGCGGTCATAACCGGATGTCCGCGAACCTGCCCTCCCCGATCACGAGAATGACCCAGGCGATGCTGGTGCTCGGCCTTTGCGCAGCCCTTGTCGTTGTTTTTGTCAACCTCAGGGAAAGCCGACCAATGCAACTGATCGAAAGTCAGTTACTTGACTGGCGATTCCTGCTGCGGGGACCGATCCCGGCCGACCGCAATATTCAACTGGTAATCGTCGACAATCGTCGTAACCCGGCCGTTGAAAGTCCGACGGACCTGTTCAGGATTGCCGATACCGTGTCTTTTCTGACTGCCAACGGGGCGCGGACCATTGTTCTTGATCCGGCACTTCTGCCAATTGAGTCAATCGCCGCAGAGCGGGACCACGGAGGCGCCGAAGCGGCACTGGCGAAATCCCTGCAACGCGCCGCCAACGTGGTAATCCCGTATGTCTTCAGCTTCGCCCCGTCGACCGCTGAGCGGACGCCCCTGCCGGAAACCGTCCGGAAAACCGCGTCGACCATCCAACGGGCCCAGGACAAGGCCTCGCTCATCGTCCCCTTTCAGCCGACGGGCTTCCAAGTGCCGGTCGGACAGCTTCTTGCCGCCACAACACCGGGGCATGTCATATCGATCGATGAAGACAGCCGCAGCCGCCGGTACGCCTATCCGGTGCTTGCTTATCGCAATGCCTTTTATCCCTCGCTCGCCCTTCAGGCCGCCCGGCTTTATTTCGGCATGGAACCGGCGTCAATTGCCGTCAGTCTCCCCGGCGGGCTGCAACTGGGCAGCAATTATATTCCAACCGATAGCCGTCTTCGGCTCGCCGTTAATTATCGCGGCCCCGAAGGGACCTACATCCGGCATTCCCTCAAGGACCTGCTTGCCGGGAAATCTCCTGGAAGCACCTTCAAGGATAAGTTGGTTGTGATCGGTCTCGCGCCCGTAGACGGCAGCGAAAAGCTGGCAGTGCCGTTCGGCGCCGGGCTCTCGACGGCCGAGTTCCAGGCCACTGTCATCGATAATCTTCTCCATGCTGATCCGCTTGACCGGTCACAGCAAGTGGTTGTCCTCGATATCCTGCTTCTCGGGCTAATCGGGCTGGCGTTCGGGTTGGTGGCGGTTGCAAAGCGCGTTGCCATCGTTGTCACCCTCGCCATTATCGGCGGCGCGCTTGTCTCGGCCGTCAACATCGGCGCCTTTATTCTGCTCAATCTGTGGCTCAACCTGACATTTCCGCTGCTGGCGATTATCCTCTGCACCCTAGTCCTGCTGATGACGAAGAAAGTGTCAGCACGGCGGCTGAAGGCTATTCAAGCGGCCGCCAAGTCCGACGATGCCAACCAGTTTTCCATTCCCTGGACGTTTGATCGCGTGGCGAAAGCCCGTATTTTCGGCTCCGACCCTGATGAAGATACGGAGGAGGTGGAAAACGACTCTTCGCCCCTCGATGATGTCGATACAGCAGATACCGAAAACGCCCGCCCGCCTGAGGCCAAGCCGGTCCCAACAGCCAACGAGTCCAAGACAACAGACGCGAAAGAGGCGGTAAAGCCCGAAATTACAGTCACGCCAGAAGAAGCAGAACCACCAAAGGAGCTGGAAGACGATAACGCCGCCGCCAAGGCGGATGCGGATGCGACGCCGGACCTCACGCTTCCTGTTGGCGCCGCGGGTGATGACACGGTCGATGCGGAAAACGAAGACCACAAGGACGTCGACGACGACAAGGAAGCGGAGGATGAGCCGATCTTCTTCCTGCCGCCCGCGTCGGAAGTAATGCCCGAACCACCAAAGCCCGAACAGGCGCCCGCTGAACAGACACATTCTGAACCGCTCCTGTTGCCTGTACGTCAGGGGAAAAAGCCAAGCCCGCAATTTCCCATGACTGACACTGTACCGAAACAGAAAAAGAGCCCGAAATTATCACTTACCGAGGCGGTGGAGACCCCACCGGAGAAACCGGCCATGGCGGAAAACGAACCCGAAACAGCAGGGAAAGCCCCGGACGAAGCGGCGCGCACCAACAATATCTTTCCTGTCGCCGTGCTCTATATCAACATGAACCGGTTGCGCACCCTCGGCAACGGCTTGGGCCCGACACGCGCGGCGCAGTTCCTGCACGCGGTCAATCAACTTGTCGACAAAACCGTCACGAAGCATCACGGTTTCCTTGAAAAATTTGGGGAATCTGGCGTCATGGCGCTGTTCGGCCTTCCCGATGCCACGGCACAGGATGCGGAAAACGCCCTGAAATGCGGCCGCGAACTCGCCATCTCGCTCTCGGAATGGAGCAACCATCAGGCGCCGCCGAATGACGGCGAGGTGAAATTCTGTATCGGACTTCATTATGGTCCGGTTATAATCGAGCCCTCGGGCAGTGCGGACGCCCCGGAGTTGAGCCTAGACGGTGAGGCCATCCGGCTCGCGAGCCGCCTTGAAAAATCAACCGCCGCTGCCGGCGCGGCCGTGGTTGCCTCCGCCGCCCTGATCGATGAGGTCAAGCGGCTGGAGGATACGGGCGCCGCGCTTGAAGACCTGCTGGAAATGCCCGGCCAGAGAATCCCGGGCAGGCCAGAGCCAATGACGCTGTGGCGCTGGCCCGGCCTGACGGACGACTAGCATTTCTGCAATAAAAGCCTGCCTAACGCCCTGATCAGCAGCGCGTAAACGTCATCGCTGCGGCCTTGGCAGGCGGGAGAAACGCTCGAACTCGCTATCCCGGTCCTCCTGCCCGCGCGGTGAATGCTATGGCTCAGAAACCTGTTCCTTAGCTGCTACGCGTTTGTTGCCCTGAATTTTTCGACCCGCTGGTCAATCGCCCCGAAGATCGAGGCCCCGGTTGCATCCTTCATTTCAATGCGGACCTGATCACCGAACTTCATGAACGGTGTTTTTGCCGTTCCCGTCTCGATGGTTTCGATCATGCGCAGCTCGGCGATGCAGGAGAAGCCCGCACCGCCCTCCGATATCGCCTTGCCGGGACCCTCACCCAACTTATTTGAGACGGTGCCGGAGCCGATTATCGTGCCGGCGGAGAGCGGCCGCGTCTTCGCAGCATGAACAATTAACTCGGCAAAATCAAATGTCATGTCGATCCCGGCATTGGCCTTGCCGAAAGCGGCGCCGTTATACTCCACCAGCAACGGCAGGTGCAGTTTCGCGCCGTCCCAGGCATCACCTAGGGCACCCGGAGTCACGGCGACCGGTGAGAAGGCGCTCGACGGCTTGGCATGGAAGAAGCCGAAGCCCTTGCCAAGTTCCGCCGGGATCAGGCCGCGCAGCGAAACATCATTGACCAGCATCACAAGGCGGATGGCGTCGCGGGCCGCGTGCTCGTCGGCGCCCATCGGCACATCTCCGACGATGACCGCCACTTCCCCCTCCATATCGATGCCATAGGCCTCGTCCGCCATCCGGATCGGCGCGCGCGGATCGAGAAAACTGTCGGAGCCGCCCTGATACATCAACGGATCGGTCCAGAAGGACGGCGGCATCTCGGCATTCCTCGCTTTACGCACCAGTTCGACATGATTGACATAGGCCGAGCCGTCCGCCCATTGATAGGCACGCGGCAGTGGCGATCGGGCGCGGGCCTCGTCGAACGGCTCACCAAGGCTGGCATCCGTCTCCAGCCGCGCGGCGACCTGTTCCAGTTTTGGCGCAACCTTCATCCAGTCATCCAGCGCCGATTGCAGGGTTGCCGCAATGTCCGGTACGGGCAGGCAACGGCCAAGGTCCTTGGAGACCACCACCAGCTGGCCGTCCCGGTCGCCATTGTTCAGGGTTGCCAGTTTCATTTCTTTCCCTCTATCGTGCCGTCGAAGCGTTTTTCCAGCCCGTCCCAGCAATTGATATAATCCGTCTGCAGCCCTCCCAGTCCGGCGGCATAGCCCGTCACCTGCTGCGGCAGGCGGGTTTCAAACATGAAGGCCATGGTGTCATCGAGCTTTTGCGGGGCGAGGGTGGCGGTGCTGGCCTTGTCAAATCCGGCGGTATCCGGGCCATGCGGCAGCATCATGTTATGCAGGCTCATCCCGCCGGGCAGGAAACCCTGCTCCTTGGCGTCATACTGGCCCTCGATAAGCCCCATGAACTCGCTCATGATATTGCGGTGGTACCAGGGCGGGCGGAAGGTCTCTTCGGCCACCAGCCAGCGCGGCGGAAAAATCGCGAAATCGACATTGGCGGTCCCTGCTTCCGGCGTCGGCGCGGTCAGAACTATAAATATTGACGGATCGGGATGGTCATAGAGGATCGCCCCCATGGGGCAGAACCGCCTAAGATCATATTTAACCGGCGCATAATTCCCATGCCAGGCAACCACATCAAGCGGCGAATGGCCGATTTCCGTGTGATAGAACTGCCCGCCCCATTTCATCTCCACCCGGCAGGGCGTTTCTTTGTCCTCATAGGCAGCAATGGGGGTTTTGAAATCGCGGGCATTGGCGAGGCCATTGGCGCCGATGGGGCCACGCTCCGGCAGGGTAAAACGGGCGCCGTAATTCTCGCAGATATAGCCACGCGCCGCGCCATCAGGACATTCAACGCGGAACATCATCCCGCGCGGGAGCAAACAAATCTCCTGCGGTTCGACCTCCAGAACCCCGAGCTCGGTCGCGACCCGAAGCCGCCCAAGCTCAGGCACCAGCAGCATTTCCGCATCGGCATTGACGAAATAGTCATCGGTCATATCAGCGTTGAAGGCATATATATGAGCCGCCATGCCGACCTGCATCCGGACATCCCCGGCGGTGGTGATGGTGGCGACACCCGCGGGGAAAGCTGTTTCCGCCGTCGGCAGCGGCACCGGGTCCCAGCGATAGGGGCCGAGGGCCAGCGCTGCACCCGTCGTCGCCTCGCCCGCCGTCGCCGGGGCCGATAGCCAGTATGGACGGTCGAGCGGCGAGAAACGGCGGCTGTGCAGGACGGAGGGGCGCATCCGGTACAGCCAGCTGCGCGCGGACGTCGCCCGGGGGGCCGTGAAGGGCGTGCCGGAGAACTGCTCCGCATAGAGGCCGTAGGCGCATTTTTGCGGATTGTTCCGACCCTTGGGAAGGGCGCCCGGTAACGCCTCGGTTTCAAACTCGTTGCCAAATCCGGATAAATAGGTAAGCGCCATCCTGCATTCCTTGTAGATTTTTGCACCGAAATTAGTATCATTTGTAATAGTTGAAATTGTAACTATCAAGACGGTTTTTATGTCCCTTATCCTCGAAGAATTCCTCCCTTACCGCTTCAACCGGCTGGCCGAAGCCCTGAGCCGGAACGCCAGCCAGGCCTATCGCTCGGAATATGGGTTGACCCGTCCGGAATGGCGGGCCTTTGCCCTGCTCGGCCACAAAGGCATGATGACGGCAACGGAAATTGCGTATTTTTCGACCATGCACAAGACCAAGGTCAGCCGCGCCCTGTTCAAACTGGAACAGAAACGCTGGCTGCGGCGCACGGCGGACGAGAATGACCGGCGGCTGGAGCAAATCACCCTGACAGAGCGGGGACGGGCCGCCTATGACCGGCTGGTGCCGATGATGATGACGGTGGAGACAGAAATACTGGCTAAACTCGGTCCGAAAAACGCCGCCGCCCTGCAACAGGGACTGGCGGCGCTTGAGGCGCTGTATCTCGATCCGGCGGACAGGCGTAACGCCGGAGAGTCGCCGCTAGCGTGGCAGGACGCGGGGGAATAAATCCGAATCGAGCGGGCCCCCAGCGGGGATCATCGGATCGCGCAGCATTTTCTGTAAATTCGGCCGCGGATTATAGGTCACATCATCTCCGGTCCAGCGCTGGATATAGGCGCGGCGGCGCACGTCGCGTAACTTGTTCGGCTGTGCCCCATGCAGGGTGAGCGCGTGATGCAGCGAACAGTCGCCGGGCTCCAGCTCGAACGAGACAATATCATAGGCGTCCCGGTTGCTCTCCACATCCGGGACTTCGGGCAGGTCCTCCTCATATTTCTGGTCCGGATCGAAGCTGATGGCGAGGAATTTCTGGCCCCAGCGATGGGAGCCGCGTAAATACTCCACGGCACCGCTGTCGAAAGTCACCGGATCGAGCGCCAACCACAGCGTTGCCACCTGATCCCCGGCCACCGGCCAGTAGGTATAGTCCTGATGCCAAGCTGTCGGGGTCGAGGTATCGGGCTCCTTCACCAATATCTGGTCGAACAGCAGGTTGACCTTCTCCGTTTGCAGGACAGAGGCCGCAATCTCCGGCGCCGGGGAGTTGAAGACCGCATCCCGGAACCCGTTGTGATGGTGGCAGACGAAGGTGTCACCGAAGAAAAACCCGGTCGCCCCCTTGCCGTCGATGCTTTTAACCATACCCGAGGGGTTGGCGATATCTTCCTCGATCAGGTCGCGCAGGCGCTCCACCCAGTCCATGTTGAAAAAGCCGCGAAGGCAGACAACCCCGTCCTCCTGAAATGTCCTGATCTCCTCCGCTGTCACGCTGCGGGTCATATGTGCCGTCATTTCATCCTCCTGAACTTGTCGCGCCGCCTTTATTGTCGTTATATACATATAACGACGTCAAATCATTTATGCACATCAACTCAAGAGGACGTGAAATTGACCGTTGAGGCGCCCCTTTCCGCCGCCGAGGCCTATTTTCGCAGTCATGTCCTCTGGCCAGAGGAGAAAATCCTCTGGACGGGGCGACCGGGACTGCGGCGTTCGCTGGTCTTTAACTGGTGGTTCTGCCCTGTCGGCCTGATTATGGTGCTGTTTTTGGCAATGCTGTACGTGACAACGCCGGAAATCACCGATATCCGCCTGCCTGAATTGCTCATCATCGCCGGGGCGCTCTGGTTGCTGCTCAGCCCGCTGCGTTACGCCTGGCGCGCGCGCCGCACTGCCTATTTCGTCACGGACCAACGCGCCGCTATCCTCCGGAAGGGGCTGTGGCGCGTTCAGGAAACGGTTTTCTTCGCCCCCGACATCACCGATTTCAAGGTGATCCGCGGGCGCGGCGGGCGCGGCGATATTCGCCTCCGTGTCAGCAAGTCAAGACTGCGCAATGCCTATCAGGAGGACAAGGAAAAACTCCTGCCGGGGGCCGGGGGCGGCCTTTCCTCCTTCGCCGGGGTCGGCCCGTTCGTAATGTATACCGATGGCTTCTGGGGGGCGGAAAACATAGCTCTTGCGGCCACTGCCCTTAAAAACCTGCCGCCCGCCGACGTGAAATCCGGCTATCGATGAGCCCAGATGTTGGCGTCCTCTGATGCCTCGGGGGAGAGGCCGAGAACATCACCCTCGGTATTGATGCCAAGACCAAGAACCGTGCGGTTGGCGTAGGAGAAATAAGCGACGACCTGGTTGATCTCGAGAATATCACCGTCCTCCAGCCCCGACTTGCGCAATTCGTCAATCATGTTCCTGGTAACCTGGTTGGGGCGCGTCGTCAGCAGATTGGCATAGAGCATCATGGCGAGATCGGGCCCGGCAAACACCCGCTCCGGCTCACCGGCTTCCAGCGCAGCCCGCATTGCCTCCGCGCCCGCATCATCGTTCAGCAACCGCCGTAATCCACTGAAATGATGCTCGACGCAATAGTCACAGCCGTTAAGCAGGCTGACATATACGCCGATTGCCTCAAGCTTCCACACCGGCAGCTTGTTGGCGCTGTTATGCAGCACATGCTTGTAGAGGCTCATATGCCCCTCCATCGTATGCGGGCGGAGCGAATGCGCCTCCATGATGTTATCAACCGCGCCGTCCGGGCCCTTGATCCTCTCATACATGGTTTTGAGCCGCCCGTCCGCCTCGTGCGGCGGGATCGTCCTGATCCAGGTCATAGGTTCCACCTCGTCTTGCAAATCATCCATATCCCCGCGTAACAGACGAACGGGCGGCAGGAAACCCCCTGCCTGACTTTATGCCCGGCCTTTTTTCGCCAGCGCGCCGGATTTGCTTTTGAACTTCAATTTATTCAGGCCTATAGTCGCAGGAAACGCCTTAATGAAATATGAAGAAAACTGCTTAACGCGGAGGGAGAGACGATCATGGCAGGCGACCATAAGCATAACGACCCCTTACCGGAAACCGTTCTGCGGGTGAAAAGCCTTGAATCCCTGTTGATTGAAAAGGGTCTGGTGGAGGCAGCGGCGCTGGATGCCCTTGTCGACCGCTATGAGACAAAAGTCGGGCCGAAAAATGGTGCCAAGGTCATCGCCCGCGCATGGGCCGATGTCGATTTCAAGCAGCGCCTGCTGACCGACGGCAGCGCCGCCATCGCCGAGTTCGGCTTTTCCGGCGGACAGGGCGAGGAACTTGTTGCCGTCGAAAACACCGAGGCCATTCATAACGTCGTCGTCTGCACGCTCTGTTCCTGCTACCCCTGGCCGGTGCTTGGCCTGCCGCCGGTCTGGTATAAATCCGCGCCCTACCGCTCCCGCGTGGTACGCGAGCCGCGCAAGGTCCTCGCGGAATTCGGCACCACCCTGCCCGAAACCACCGAGGTCCGGGTCTGGGACAGTACCGCCGAAACCCGCTATCTGGTGGTACCAAGACGGCCGCCCGGAACCGATGGCATGACCGAGGATGATCTCGCGCTCCTCGTCACCCGCGACAGCATGATCGGGGTCAGCGTCGCCCTCACTCCAGCGCAGGCACGGGAGATCTGATATGGACGGTATACATGACATGGGCGGAATGCACGGCATGGGCCCGGTTGAGGCCGAGGAGAACGAACCGGTCTTCCATGCCGATTGGGAAAAGCGCGTTTTTGCCATGAATAATGCCATTTCGGCGCTTGGCGTCAGGAATATTGACGAATCCCGCCATGCCCGCGAGCGTATGGACCCGGCGCAATATCTCGCCAGCAGCTATTATGAGATCTGGCTCGACGGTCTCGTCCGGATTTTGTCAGAGAAAGGGCTTATCTCGACGCAGGAGCTGTCGGGCGTCATGGCGCCCCGGCCGGTCAGCACCCCGCGCCCGGCCCTCGCCGCCCCGGATGTCGATGCGGTCATGGACAAGGGCAGCAATTACGTTGCGCCCCGGGGCAAGGCGCCCAGCTTTACCGCCGGGCAAACGGTGCGGGCGCGCAACATTCACCCCGCCAGTCATACCCGCCTGCCCCGCTATGCGCGCGGCCATGAAGGCATTATCGAGACCGATTACGGCCTTCATGTCTTTGCCGACGCCAGCGCCGCGGGACGGAGCGATCCGCAGCATCTCTATAACGTGAAATTCACCTCAACCGAGCTTTGGGGGCCCGACGGCCATGCCGGAGACAATATATATCTTGATCTCTGGGATGATCATCTGGAGGCCGTATGACCGCCCTCCACCCTCTCGATCCGGCGCTTTTGAGCCTTGCGATCCCTCGCGATGACGACGGACCGGTGTTCGATGAACCCTGGCAGGCGCAGGCCTTTGCGCTCACTGTCCGGCTCCATGAGCAGGGGCAGTTCAGCTGGCCCGAATGGGCGGAGATGCTAAGTGCCGAGATCGCCGCTGCCACAATAAACGGGACTGACGCCGGCAATGAGGGCTATTATCTCTGCTGGCTGACGGCGCTTGAAAAAATCGTGACGGCGAAAAATCTGTTGACGGCGGCGGAGCTCACCACGCGCAAGCGCGCCTGGCAAACCGCCAGCGAACATACCCCGCACGGCCAACCGATAGAACTTACGCAGAAATAAATTTGCGATTACCCGGCAGAAGTCTTATGTCTGCCCCGACGGATAACTTGATGAACTGGAAATGCTGTGCCCGACAACACGCCCTATACCCTCCCCGATCTCGAAACCAAGGAAAAGCTGGATAAAGCCGCGGAAATCATCACCGGCTACATGGACAAGGCCCTGCAGGATTGCCTTGCCGCCGGTCTGGAACGCGAGCATTTCACCGCCGGGACCATCGCCACCATGATGCAGGCGGTCGAAACCAGCCTCGGCGGCAATGCTGCCAGCGCCTTTCAGGAACTGGCCCAAATGGCGGTCGCCCGCGAGAACGACACGCCGGTTCAGTAAGTCACACGTTTCAGCCGGGCGCCTCAGTCCGGTGTATGAATCGGCAAGTCGAGCAGGGCCCGGCGCCGCAGCCACTGGCTCGGCCGGTAGCGATCCTCCCCGGTGATCGCCTGCAACTGCTCAAGGATTTGCAGGCAGTTCCGGCGGCCCATGTTTTCCGCCAGTTCAACCGATCCCAGCGGGTAGTTGAGCCCGAGTTTCATGCCCTTGTCGATATCTTCGGGCGTCGCGATGCCAATCTGCGCCATTTCGCAACCGAGATTGGCGATCATGGCGCGAATCCGCTGGGCGACGAAACCCGGATTGTCCTTGATGCGGGTGACACCGCCGGAAATCTCCTTCAGCATCGCCATAACCGAGAGCACAATCGCGTCATCAGCACCAGGTGCCGCCATCACGGTCGCGCGCGAATAGACGCCGGTATGGGTATCGATGGCGACGAGACGGCGGGAATCGAGCCCGAGGCGAGCGGCAAGCGCCGTACAATCTTCCCCGATCGGGTCAGCAAGGATTGGCGCAACCCCGTCATCCTCTTTCAGGACACTGACGCCGAGATCGCGCAGGATCGCATCCAGCGCGCCGGAATGCTCCGTCAGCACCACGCGCCGCGCCGGGGCCACGGTAATCGGTCGATCGACCTCGGGGCGGATGATCGTGCCGTCCTCTTCATAGCTGTAGAATCCGGCCTTGGTCTTGCGGCCGAGACGGCCTGCCTCCATCATGCTTTCATGAAGGGGATAGGTGGACAGCCGCTTGTCCTGGAAATAGCCGTTATAGATGATCTGGCTGACCGGGAAATTGACGTCGATGCCGGTCAGGTCGAGCAGCTCGAACGGGCCCATGCGAAAGCCGCAGGCATCGCGCATAATCGCATCCACCTCGAACGGTGTCGCCACCCCTTCGGAGACAATCCGGAGCGCTTCCGTTGAATAGGCGCGCCCGCCAAGATTAACGAGGAAACCCGGCGCATCCTTGACCACAACCGGCACCCGGCCCATGCGCTTGCCAATGACTTCAAGGGCGGCGGTCACTTCCGGGCTGGTATCGGTACCGTTGATCACCTCGACCAGCTTCATCAGCGGAACCGGGTTGAAGAAATGCAGGCCCGCGATCCGGCCGCGATGCTGGCAGGCGGACGCGATCGAGGAAATGCGGATACTTGAGGTGTTGGAGGCGATAATCGTCTCGGGGCGGACAACTGCTTCCAACTGCTGGAAGACTTTCTGCTTGATGTCGATATTCTCAACGATGGCCTCGACCACAAGATCGCAATCGCTGAGATCTTCAAGGCGGGAGGCGACCTGCAGGCGGCCAATTGCGGCGGCGCCCTCGTCCTGTTCCATCCGGCCCTTATCGACGGACCGGTTAATCATCGAGGCGATGAAGTCTTTCGCCTTGTCCGCGGCGCCGTCCGCGGCGTCGAAAATACAGACCGGCATGCCGCCAGTGACCGATACCTGGGCAATCCCGCGGCCCATCGCGCCCGCGCCGACAATCCCAATTTTAAAATCCTGCTTCTTCGGATCGATGTTCATCATTATTTCCAGTGTTGTTATTATTGAACCTAATCCTGTCTTATACCCTGCCAACGATTTTTGTGAACCACAACCTTGATGAAATCGAGCAAAATCCCTACATATCATTTGGAGTGGTGCCACAATTGGGCCACTCACAGGTGCCGATAAGGACCGAAGTCTGATTGCTCGCTCATAGGAGGAGAGGATTTTATGCCACGCATTACGACATTTAATAATCCGCATATGCTGGGTTTCGACCATTTCGAACAGATGCTGCAACAGCTGTCGAAATCTGGCGGCGACGGATATCCCCCCTATAATATCGAGCAGACCGGCAAAGTGAGCTTGCGAATATCCCTCGCGGTCGCCGGATTTGTTGAAGATGATTTGAAGATAACGCTGGAACAGAACCAGCTTATCATTCATGGTAAGCAACAGGATGAAACGGACCGGATTTTTCTGCACAGAGGCATCGCCTCCCGGCAGTTCCAGCGGAAATTTGTACTTGCCGAAGGAATTGAGGTCTCGGGGGCGGAAATGAATAACGGGCTTTTGCACATCGACTTGCTGTTGCCGGAGCCGAAAACGGACCGCCGACAGATCGAGATTCGTAAGAAAAGCCACAAGAAAGAAATGAAAACCGTTAATCCGGCAGAGTTAATTGAGTAAGCCCATTATTGCCGCGTAAGGAATATTAAAATGCAGTACCAGGAAACCACCCTACGCCAGCTGAGCCCGTCGGCATTCGGAATGCTCGGGTCCATGGACATGGCATATATTCGCGCCATTGAAGAAGACGGGAAGACGGTTTACGGCATCTTCGCCGCAAACGGACAAAAGCTGGGCCAGGAAACATCCCCGGAAACAGCGCTTGTTGTTGCCCGCCAGAATGACTTCGAAGGCTTTCTCGTCAATTAATATCGACAGATGGTTGCCCGCTCCGACGCCCTGATGCCTTAACGGCTCAGGCGGCGGACTGGGCGCTCTCTTCTGTGAGGACCGCATACAAGGCATCGGCATCGTGACTGCCGCGCAACTTCTCACACCGCCCTTTGTCGCGCAGCGTGCGGGACACCCGGGCCAGCGCTTTCAGGTGATCCGCCCCCGCCGTTTCCGGCGCCAATAGCAGGAACAACAGATCGACCGGCAGGTCATCCATCGCATCAAAATCGATGCCATTGTTCAGCTTGGCGAAAAATCCGTACACACGATCGATCCCGGCAAGTTTCCCATGCGGGATGGCAATTCCCTTGCCTATCCCGGTGGTGCCGAGCCGCTCGCGTTCAAGAAGGACGTCCAGAATGGCACGTTCGGGGCAGCCGGTGATGACCGCCGCCCGACGCGCCAGTTCCTGCAGAGCCTGTTTCTTGCTGGTTGCTTTCAAGCCAGAAAAAACCGTCTTCGGACTGATGAGCTCTCTTATTTCCATGATACCTATTCTAGCTGGTAATTGCGGGGCGCAATGCAAGGGCGCCTAAGCGGAATTTTCAGACGAGGCAATTTTCGGGTCGATCCAGCCGATATTGCCATCGGACCGCCGATAGACAACATTCAGGCCCCGGGTTGATGAATTGTGGAACATCATCGCCGGCAGGTTGGCAAGATCCATCCTCATTACCGCCTCACCGACCGAACAATCGGGAATATCGGCGCTGCTTTCGGCAATGATCAATGGCTGCCAATCTTCCTCGCTGACCTCGGTCTCCGGCTGCTCGTCCTCTGGTTCCTGCGCCAGGATATAGCTTTGCGCGGCAAAGCGCATCTTGGCGTTATGGCGCTCCTTGCCGTGATGATCCTTCAACCGTCGTTTATAGCGCCGGAGCTGTTTCTCGATCCGAGCCGCCGTGGCATCGAAGCTGCTGTAGGCGTCGACATGATCGGCAGAGGCGGTTACGTCGATGCCCGATCCGATATGGACGCTGCATTCCGTGTGAAAATTATGATTATCGCGGCTGACGATCACCTGGGCGTCGATGGCGTTGTCAAAATATTTCGAAACGCCGGCCTCCAGGTTTGCCTCTATATGCTCGCGAAGGGCATCGCCGACATCAATATTCTTACCTTTAACAATCACTTGCATTTCAAAGATCCAATTCTAGAAGTGAACAGATTTCCGCCTGAATATTACGTCCGTTTCCATTCGCGGGCGGGACCATAGTTTTTGCGCGTGGCAATGTCAACACACAGTCATGGAAACGGGAAATTGGTGTGAAGGTGGTAATATTTTTTCATCCTCCGATTATGAAGCGATCAACTGCTTCTTTTGCCTTCGACGTTGGACGGAAGAGGGTATCTTCATCGCATCACGATACTTCGCAACCGTGCGCCGTGCAATATCAATCCCCTGAAGTCTCATCAATTCGACGATTTTGTCGTCAGAAAGAATTTTGTTTGGCAGTTCCTCGTCAATGAGCTGCTTCAATTTATGACGAACGGAGACCGCCGAATGGGAATCGCCCCCCTCCGACGAGTTGATGGCCGAGGTGAAAAAATACTTGAGTTCAAAAACGCCACGCGATGTTGCCATATATTTATTTGACATGACGCGGCTGACGGTACTCTCGTGCATGGAAATCGCCTCGGCGATGGTTTTCAAATTCAATGGCCGCAGGAATTCAATCCCTTGCGTGAAAAACATTTCTTGCTCCTCGACCAGCGCGGTGGCGACCTTCAAGATGGTATGGGCTCTCTGGTCCAGGGATTTCACCAGCCAGTTCGCCGTATTCAGGCAGTCGGAGATATACTCCTTCTCGTCCTTTTTCCGCGCCCTGCCATTAAGGATAGTGTGATATTGGTTGTTGACCAGTACTTTCGGTAAAGTTTCGCTATTCAGCTCAATATGCCAGCCGCCATCAGGGCGGCGGCGGACGAAAACATCGGGCACCACCGTCTGCGCGATATCGGTGCCGAATTGCAGGCCCGGCTTGGGGTCCAGCGCCCTAATCTCACTGATCATCTCGGCGAGATCCTCCTGATCGACCGCGCAAACCGCCAGCAACCCCTTCAAGTCCCGCGCTGCCAGCATGTCGAGATTGTCAAGCAACGCGGCGATCGCGGGATCGTAGCGGTTCTGGTCCTTCAGCTGCAACGCCAGGCAGTCGCCCAGATCGCGGGCGAACACGCCGACCGGTTCAAGCCCGCGCAGCTGGTCCAGCACCTCGGTCACCATATCGACGGAACAGCCGAGGGTTGCTGCCACCTCGCCGAGATCATCGGCGAGGTATCCTGCCTCGCTCACCAGATCGATGAGATAGGCGCCAATCAGCTTGCGCGCATGCGACAGTGGCAGCAGGCTCAGCTGCTGCGAAAGATGATCGCGGAGCGAGATATCCTCACTAAGGGTCTGTTCAAGATTGACGTCGCTGCCAGAGAAGGAACTGCTGCCGCTGCTGGCCGCGAGGAACCCGGTATCGGCGGCATCGGCGCGCGGACCATCGGCGGGGATATCCCCGGCGGCATCGCTGGTATAGACGTTATCGTAATCGGTATCGAGGGCGCTCTCTTTGGCGTCCGCCGCGTCGCTATCATTTGACAGGCTAAGCTCGTCCAGCGCCCCGGAATCATCGCTGTCGCCACTTAAATCCCGGTCGGGCTCAACCTCCCGGTCACTCCCGTGTTCTTCCTCAACGGCAAGATTATCGGCGCGTTCGAGCAGCGGGTTTTTCTCCAGTTCCTGCTCGACATAGGCGGCAAGATCGAGATTGGATAGTTGCAGCAGCTTGATCGCCTGTTGCAACTGAGGCGTCATAACAAGCTGTTGGCTTTGTCGTAAATCCAGTCTAGGCGTTAGCGCCATCGTTACTCCTGATCGCCGCCAATCTGCTAGAGATTGAAGCGATCCCCCAAATAAACGCGTCTTACTCCCTCATCCGATACAATCTCGGCAGGGTTACCCTCCTTTATGACACGACCTTGGTTAAGAATATATGCACGATCAATGATGTCGAGCGTTTCGCGGACGTTATGTTCGGTGATCAGGACGCCGATCCCGCGGTCCTTGAGATGGGAGACGAGATCGCGGATATCAGAGACCGCGATCGGGTCGATACCAGCCAGCGGCTCATCGAGCATGATATAGTTCGGCTTGCCTGCCAGTGCCCGCGCAATCTCGACCCGCCGCCGCTCGCCGCCGGAAAGGGCAACGGCCGGGGTCCGGCGCAAATGAGAAATGGAAAACTCGGCGAGCAGCCCTTCGAGGTCCCGCTCACGCTTTTCGGCCACCGGCTCGATCAGTTCAAGCACCGCGCGAATATTCTGTTCGACATTCATGCCGCGAAAGATTGAGGCTTCCTGAGGCAGGTAGCCAATGCCAAGGCGGGCACGCCGGTACATGGGCAGGTCCGTCACATCGCGACCGTCAAGGAAAACCGTGCCATAATCCGGATTGAGCAAACCTGACATAATGTAGAAGCTGGTGGTTTTGCCAGCGCCGTTCGGGCCCAGAAGGCCAACGGCCTCGCCGCGATTGACAGTAATATCGACGCCGCGCAGGATTGGTCGCTTCTTGAATGACTTACCGATATTCTGTGCCCGCAATCCGGTGTTTTCGGCTACCAGTCGCGGTCGCGGGCCCGTCTCATCCATATCCGTCCTCATTACGCTTGTACCCTACTTATCCGCTTTTTTCTCCGGAACGAAAATTCCCTTCACCCGGCCCTTTTCACCGCCGCTCGTCCCGCCGCCTTCAACCCGGCTCTTTCCAGTGATCAGGTTGAGGGTCATCTTATCCCCGCGCAGCACGTTATTCCCTTGGGTTAATACCACATTTCCCTTTAAATCAATGCGTTTATTCGTCACGTCATAAACCCCGGTGTCGCCCTCGGCGGTTTCACGCGGACTGGAGAGGAAGACCTTGCCGCTGGCGTCAATCCGGCTGATGTTCGTGGGGCCGCCGCTGTCGCCGGATTTCTTGTCGGAATAATGAACCACCAGCTTATTCGCGCGCATGCGGATTTCGCCTTGCACCACCTGGACATTACCCTCGAAAACCGCGGTCTGTTTGGCCTGTTGGACTTCAAGACTATCGGCGGTGATCTCCAGCGGTCGGCTGGTATCAAAAGCGCCGCCGGTAAGGACGGATTGCGCCATGCCTGCCGGCGCGACCCCAAGACAGAGGGCGGTGGCGGCGAGGACGGGGATGATGGTTTTCTTGATGAGCCTCTGCATACCGAATTCTGTCCATGGTCAAGCGGGTTAGGGATTGATTGTTACTTTAACGTTGCCTTCAAACCGGATGGTTCCTGTTTTCTGATTGCCGGCAAGACTGTCCGCCTCGATGGCGCCGAGTGGCCCATGTCCCGTCAGGGGATGGGAGCTTTCAATGGTGCCCTTCTTCAGGTCGACATCCGCCGATTGTGCTATCAGCTGGTTACCGTTGTTCGAGAAAATATCGATTTTGCCATAAAGATGAAGCAGTCCGGTCTTGGTGTTCAGGTCCCCGTCCGGCGCCGAGACCGAGATCCAGTCCCCGGATTTCAGGCTCATATCCGCCTGCAGGTTCTTCAGTGTCACCTCAGAGGCTGACGCCGTCTTCTGGCTTGCCGTATCCGCGGTCACCACATACTGCCGGTCGCTCAGGTCACTGGCGACATATTGCGGGTTTTTCATGGTCAGGCCGTCGTCGGACAGGGTGACATCCGCATAGTTGAGCGTAAAGCCTTCCTCGCGGTCAAGGTTGGGCAGCACGAAGGCGAGACCGACCAGCAGAATGGCAAGGCCGAGCAGGATGAACTTGATGATCGCCACAAAATGGCTGTAGCGCGAGTTGAATTTCATCTCGGCAAAGCTCGTTGTGCCGATGAAGTCACGGGCACCGGACAGGGTTTCGCCGGTGATTTTATCGTCTGTGGACAGGATATCAGCGCGTTTCATCCCCTATACGACCCCGCTGCGCAGGCAGTCATGTACGCTGATGATGCCGAGAGCGCGGTTGTTCTCGGTCACAAACAGGCAGGTGATGCCATTGAACCCGGTCGAGTTCATCTGTGCCAGCGCCTCCCCTGCAAGGGCGTACGGCGAAATCGTCTGCGGCCTGCGGGTCATGACATCGCGCGCCCGCATCTCCAGAAGGGTGGCGCCCATATGACGGCGAAGGTCGCCATCGGTGATGATGCCGATCAGCTCTTCCGCGTCATCGAGAATACCAACACACCCGAAGCTTTTCGCTGAAATCTCGATCAGGGCCTCGCTCATCAGGGTATTTTCGCGCAGGAGCGGCATGGCATCGCCGCTGTGCATCAGGTCCTCGACCTTGATCAGCGCCCCGCCAAGCTTGCCGCCCGGATGGAAAACCTTGAACTGCTCGGAATTAAACCCCTTCCGCTTCAGGAGCGCGACCGCAAGCGCATCCCCGAGTGCCAGCGCCAGCGTCGTCGAGGTTGTCGGCGCAAGGCCCATCGGGCAGGCCTCGGGCGCGTCCGGCAACAACAACACCGCATCCGCCCGACGGCCCAGCGTGCTGTCCGCCTTGCCGACGATGGCAATGAGGGGAATATTAAACCGCCTTGTATAGGCAATGATATCGCTGAGTTCACGTGTCCCACCGGAATTGGACAAACAGAGCACGACATCGTTGCGGGTGATCATGCCAAGGTCGCCGTGACTTGCTTCCGCCGGATGGACGAATTGCGCCGGGGTCCCGGTTGAGGCAAGGGTGGAGGCAATCTTGTTGCCAATATGGCCGTTCTTTCCCATACCGCTGACAATGACCCGTCCGCTGGCCTGGGAAATATAATCAAGCGCCTTGATAAACTCGCCGTCGAGCTGTTGATGGAGTTGGAGAAGGGCGTCCGCCTCAATTTTCAGGACAGTCCGGGCAACCTCAAGGTCAGGGTCGTTCTCCGCCCTGTCTGTCATTGCCTGAGGTGAAACCGTCATCCATAAATCCCGTTGTCTACTTAGCTTTACTCCGCCCGCGCGATCATCAGATCAATCAGGCTCTTTCACGTTATGAGAATATATAAGAAAACATGCCTTTTTAACAAGGTTAATAGCAGGGCAGCCGCCGAAAGGTTCAGCTATGGGCGAAGATATCCGTCTCCGGCCAGCCTTCGAGGTCGAGATCGGCGCGCACGGGAAGAAATCGGAAGCAGGCGGCGGCAAGGTCCATCCGTCCCTCGCGGGTCAGCATCCGGTCCAGTTCGACCTTCAGTTGATGCAGGTACAACACATCCGAGGCGGCATATTCCATTTGCGCCTCGCTCAATTCCACAGACCCCCAGTCGGAGCTTTGCTGCTGTTTCGAGATGTCGACGCCGAGCAGTTCCTGACACAGGTTCTTGAGGCCATGGCGGTCGGTATAGGTGCGGACCAGCCGCGAGGCGATCTTGGTGCAATAGACCGGCGCGCAAGTGATGCCGAGGTAATGCTTGAGCACTGCAATGTCAAAGCGCCCGAAATGGAACAGCTTGAGCCGCTCCGGGTCGTTGAGCTGACGGGCGAGATTGGGGGCATCATAGGTCTTGCCGTCGAATTTCACCAGATGGGCATCGCCGTCACCGGCGGAAAGCTGCACAAGGCAAAGCCGGTCGCGCTGCGGCAGCAGGCCCATGGTCTCGCTATCGATCGCGATGGCGGCGCCGAGGTCGACGTCGGCGGGAAGATCCCCGTGATGCAGAAATATCGCCATGTCACCCTCCGCTGACGGCCCGCATACCGACCGGGACAGAGGCAGGACCGTATTTATCGAAACTGAACCGTTGGTGCCCAGGAGAAGACTCGAACTTCCACTTCCATTCGGAAACTAGCACCTGAAGCTAGCGCGTCTACCAATTCCGCCACCTGGGCATTCAGTGACGCCTCTGATATAAAGCGGATCGCGCGATGTCAACAAACTTCGTCAAAACAAACCAAGTATTTTACGTTTAGGCTTGGCGGCGGCGCTATATGTCGGTAGATAATGACCTGTAATCCGGGGCAAGGACTTGGTGGCCTGCCCCCGCGTGAACAGAAGGACAGAAAAATGGCGAACGGCTTAATTACCATTTTCGGCGGCTCCGGCTTTATCGGCCGTCACCTGATGCGCCGGCTCACGGCCAAGGGTTACCGGATCCGGCTGGCGTCGCGCGACCCCGAAGACGCGACTGACCTGATGACCCAGGGAAGTGTCGGCCAGATTGTCGGGCTCAAAACCAATGTCCGCAATCAGGCGTCGGTCGAACGGGCGGTGCGCGGGTCCGATATCGTCATCAACCTCG
The DNA here is from genome assembly GCF_041689005.1 of Sneathiella sp. Classification (GTDB taxonomy): domain Bacteria; phylum Pseudomonadota; class Alphaproteobacteria; order Sneathiellales; family Sneathiellaceae; genus Sneathiella. The sequence continues at coordinate 6,564 of NZ_JBDNHC010000139.1, read as the reverse complement.
TTGGTATCCTGTATGAAAGCGGCGCCCAGACTTTCGGCGCCGTGCATGTCGACGCGGCGGAGCGGATCGCCAAGGCATCAAAACAGGCCGGTGTGCGCCACCTCATCCATATGTCGGCCCTCGGCGCCGATCGGGCGCATGAGGCCGGATACGCCCGCAGCAAGGCGGTCGGCGAGGAACTGGCGGCCACGGAATTCCCGGGCGCCACCATTCTCCGCCCTGCCGTCGTTTTCGGCCGTGACGATGACTTTTTCAATCGTTTCGCCAGGATATTGGCGCTGTCGCCGGCCTTTCCGCTGGTGGATGGCGGCAAGATGAAGATGCAGCCGGTCTGGGTGCAGGACCTCGCCGAAGCCATTTTGCGTATCATCGAGACCCCGGACCAGCAGGGAAAAACATGGGAGTTCACCGGCCCCGATATTTACAGCCTGCGCGACCTCATGAGCAAGATACTGGACGCGACCGGGCGCAAATGCCTGCTGCTGCCGGTCCCGGCGGGCGTGATGTCCGTCATGGCATTTTTCATGGGACTGATACCCGGCCGCCCCCCGCTGACGACCGATCAGGTCAAACTGCTGAAAGTCGATAACGTCGCCAGCGGCCAGTATCCCAACCTCGCCGATCTCGGGATCACCGCCGGGCGCATTGATGCCATCGTACCGCAATATCTACAGCGCTACAAAAAAGGCGGCGGCTACCAATCTGCACTCCCTGATCAACCGTAACGCCTCGGGTGTCTTCTCCCGATTCTGCATTTAGGACCGTAACGGTCCTAATAATGGGTAAAATTGCCGTATTATTGCGCAAAAGACCTCTCGTATGGCCCTCTTAACTATATTAAGTCACCCATACTGACATAAAATATCGTTTTTGCTGGTAATTCCATTTGATTTCGGGTATTCAGAATATCTGCCCGTGGGGTTGATCAAAGGCGAGCAAGCGTCCGGTCGATGGTGCCACTTTATACCCGACCCGAAATCCGCCCTCCACTGCAGACATTGTAACAGTGATCGTTGTCAATTAACTCCGGGTTTCCGGAGGCGGAACAGGAACGCCTGATGTCACAGAAAATGCTGAAATTCGTCACGCTTGAAAAGCAGATGCCGACCAAACGTAGCGCCGATTCCCGGCGCGAGGATTTCAACGAGATCTATGGCGAGTTCGTGACCGAAGGCGCCGCTGAACAGGCCGCGCGCTGCTCGCAATGCGGCATTCCCTACTGCCAGATTCACTGCCCGGTCCAGAATAATATCCCCGACTGGTTGATGCTGACCGCGAACGGGCGGCTGGAAGAGGCTTATGAAGTCAGTCAGTCGACCAACAATTTCCCCGAGATTTGTGGCCGTATCTGCCCGCAGGACCGGCTCTGCGAAGGCGCCTGCGTGATTGAAAAGGGCTTTGAATCAGTCACCATTGGCGCGGTCGAGAAATATATCACCGATACCGCGTGGGAGAAGGGCTGGGTCAAGCCGACGGTGCCGGTGCGCGAGCTGGATCAGTCGATCGGCATTATCGGTGCCGGTCCGGGCGGCCTCGCTGCCGCCGACGAGCTCCGCAAAAAGGGCTATCAGGTGCATGTCTATGACCGCTACGACCGTATCGGCGGGCTGATGATTTACGGCATCCCGTCGTTCAAGCTGGAAAAGGAAGTCGTCGAGCGGCGCGCGCAACTGCTGCGCGACAGCGGCGTCACGTTTCATCTGAATTTCGAGGTTGGCCGCGACGCGACCCTGACCGAGCTTCGCCAGAAGCATGACGGCATCATCATCGCCACCGGCGTCTATAAATCCCGCGATATCGCCCTTGCCGGCAGCGACACGGCCGGCATTGTCCCGGCGCTTGATTTCCTGACCGCCTCCAACCGCAAGGGGCTCGGCGATAACGTGCCGGAGTTTGAAGACGGCACCCTGAATGCGGCGGGCAAGAATGTCGTTGTCATCGGTGGCGGCGATACGGCCATGGACTGTGTCCGCACGGCCGTCCGTCAGGGCGCGACATCGGTCAAATGCCTGTACCGGCGCGACCGCAAGAATATGCCGGGCTCGCTCCGCGAGGTTGGGAATGCCGAAGAGGAGGGCGTCGATTTCGTCTGGCTCTCGGCCCCGAAGGCCTTTCTCGGCGACGACAAGGTGACGGCAGTCAAGGCCGTCAACATGCATCTGGGCATTGCCGATTCCACCGGGCGTCAGGTGCCGGTGGAGATTGAAGGCTCTGACCATGATATCCCCTGCGATCTTGCCATTAAGGCCCTCGGTTTCGATGCCGAGGATATCCCGAAGTTATTTGGGGAGCCGGGCCTTGAAGTGTCGCGCTGGGGCACGATTTTGGTGAATTTCGCCACCGGCATGACCAGTCTTGAAGGCGTCTATGCGGTCGGTGATATCGTCCGCGGCGCCTCGCTGGTGGTCTGGGCCATTCGCGATGGCCGCGATGTCTCGCAGGCATTACATACATTTCTTACGAACAAGCGCGCCGCCGATGACGTCGCGCAGGCGTCATGATGAAACGGGATGATCAAGATGAAAAATGAAACTGAAAATCAGCTAATCCCGCTTTCCGCGGGCGAAGAGTTCGTCAGGTCCTGGACAAAAAATGCCGCGCATCTGCAGGCCAATGGCCTCTATGATCCGGCCGAGGAGAAGGATAACTGCGGCGTCGGTTTGGTTGCTGCCATCGACGGCAAGGCCTCGCGCGCCGTTGTCGCCGCCGGTATCGATGCCCTGAAAGCCGTCTGGCACCGTGGCGCCGTTGACGCCGACGGCAAGACCGGCGACGGTTGCGGTATCCATGTGCAGATCCCGCAGGATTTCTTCAAAGAACATATCGCCCGCACCGGCCATGAGCCGATCGATGGCAAGCTGGCCGTCGGCATGGTGTTCCTGCCAAAAACCAATTTCGAGGCACAGGAGACCTGCCGGACCATCGTCGAAAGCGAAGTCCTGCATTTCGGCTATTATATCTACGGCTGGCGGCAGGTGCCGGTTGATGCCAGCATCATCGGCGAGAAGGCCAACGCGACCCGCCCCGAGATCGAGCAGATCATGATCGCCAACACCCGCGGCGTCGATGACAGCGAGTTCGAGCGCGACCTCTATATCATCCGCCGCCGGATCGAGAAGAAGGTCCTCGCCGCGCATATCAGTGGCTTTTACATCTGTACGCTGTCCTGCCGCTCGATCATCTACAAGGGCATGTTCCTCGCCGAGCAGCTGTCGAGCTTTTACCCCGACCTGCTCGATGAGCGGTTCATCTCGACCTTTGCCATTTATCATCAGCGCTATTCGACCAACACCTTCCCGACCTGGAATCTGGCGCAGCCGTTCCGCATGCTTGCCCATAACGGCGAGATCAATACGCTGCGCGGCAACGTCAACTGGATGAAAAGCCATGAAATCCGCATGGTCTCCAACACCTTTGGCGATAAGTCCGATGACCTGAAACCGATTATTCAGGCCGGCAGTTCCGACAGTGCCGCCCTTGATGCGGTGTTCGAGGTACTGGTCCGTGCCGGACGCAGCGCGCCAATGGCGAAAACCCTGCTGATCCCGGAAAGCTGGGGCAACAAGGAAAACATGCCGCCCAAGCACAAAGCGCTCTATGCCTATTGCAACTCGGTGATGGAGCCCTGGGATGGCCCGGCGGCGATCTGCGCCACCGATGGCCGCTGGGTTATTGCGGGCATGGATCGCAACGGTCTACGGCCACTGCGCTATACCATTACCGGCGACAATTTACTGCTCGTCGGCTCCGAAACCGGCATGGTCCCGGTCAACGAATCGAAGATTATCCGTAAAGGCCGCGTTGGCCCCGGCCAGATGATCGGTGTCGATCTGAAAAAGGGCCAGTTCTATTTCGACGGCGACCTCAAGGACAAGCTCGCCAATTCCCAGCCGTTCGACAAATGGATCGAGAACACGGTCGACCTTGGTGAAAAGGTTGGCGGCGCCGAGGAGATCCAGCGCTTCGACCGCAAGCAACTGCGCCAGCGCCAGCTGTGCTCGGGCTGGACGCTTGAGGACCTTGAGCTGATCCTGCAACCGATGGTCGAGGACGGCAAGGAGGCCGTCGGCTCCATGGGCGACGACACGCCCCTCGCCATCCTGTCCAAGCAGTACCGCGGCCTGCATCATTATTTCCGCCAGCGCTTCAGCCAGGTGACGAACCCACCGATCGACAGCCTGCGGGAACGCCGGGTGATGACGCTCAAAACCCGGCTTGGCAACCTCAACAACATCCTCGACGAGGACAAGAGCCAGGCTGAAATCCTGTCGCTGGACAGCCCGATCCTGACCAATGGCGAGTTTGAGGCCATGCAGGCCTATATGGGCGACGGGGCGCAGGTTATCGACTGCACCTTCAACGTTGCCGACGGCCCGGAAGGCCTGACCAAGGCCCTGCGCGCCATGCGGACAGAGGCGGAGAACGCCGTGCGCGGCGGCTGCGCCCATCTTATCCTGAGCGATATGAACACCGGCGCCGACCGGGCGCCGATTCCGTCCATTCTCGCCGCCGCCGGGGTCCATACCCATCTCGTCAACGAAGGGCTCAGGACCTTCACCTCGATCAATGTGCGTTCCGGCGAATGTCTTGATGTGCAGTATTTCGCCGTCCTCATCGGCGTTGGGGCGACGACGATCAATGCCTATCTGCTGCAGGAAGCGATCATGGATCGTCATGGCCGTGGCCTGTTCCCGGGCCTCGATATCCACAGCTGTCTCGCGCGGGCAAAGGACGCCATCGATCAGGGCCTGCTGAAGGTAATGTCGAAAATGGGCATCTCGGTTATCAGCTCCTATCGGGGCGGCTATAATTTCGAGGCGGTCGGCCTGTCGCGGGCGCTGGTTGCGGAGTTTTTTCCGGGCATGCCGTCGCGCATTTCCGGCATCGGCCTGCCCGGCATTCAGCTTAAAGTTCTTGAACAGCACCACAAGGCCTATCTGGAGGATGTGATCAGCCTGCCCGTCGGCGGTCTTTACCGCTTCCGCGCGTCCGGCGAGACTCATTCCTTCGACGGCGAACTGGTGCATCTTCTGCAATCCGCAGTCGAGAAGGACAGCTATTCGCTCTACAAGAAATACAGCGACGGCATGAGCCGGATGGCGCCGGTCAACCTGCGCGACCTGCTCGATTTCAAGTCACCGCGCAAACCCATCTCGATCGATGAGGTCGAGAGTATCACCGAAATCCGCAAGCGTTTCGTCACCGGCGCCATGAGCCTTGGCGCCCTCGGCAAGGAGGCCCATGAAACCCTTGCCATCGCCATGAACCGGATCGGTGGCAAGTCTGACTGCGGTGAGGGCGGCGAGGATGTCAATCGCTTCAAGCCGCGGGCCAATGGCGACAATGCCAATTCCGCGATCAAGCAGATTGCCTCCGGCCGCTTCGGCGTAACAGCGGAATACCTGACCAACTGCGAAGAAATCGAGATCAAGATCGCGCAAGGGGCAAAACCCGGCGAGGGTGGCCAGCTTCCCGGTTTCAAGGTCTCGGAAATGATCGCCAAGCTCCGCAATGCAACACCCGGCGTGACCCTGATCTCACCGCCGCCGCATCATGACATCTACTCGATCGAGGATCTGGCCCAGCTTATCTACGACCTCAAGCAGATCAACCCGGAAGCCCGGGTCTGCGTGAAACTGGTGGCCGAGGCCGGTATCGGCACGGTCGCCGCCGGGGTCGCCAAGGCCAAGGCCGATGTCATCATGATTTCCGGCAATTCCGGCGGCACCGGCGCCAGCCCGCAGACCTCGATCAAATATGCCGGGGTGCCGTGGGAAATGGGCCTGCCCGAAGTAAATCAGGTGCTGACCCTGAACAAGCTGCGCCACGGCGTCCTGCTCCGCGTTGACGGCGGCATGAAAACCGGCCGCGATATCGTGATCAGCGCCCTCATGGGCGGCGAGGAATACGGCCTCGGCACCGGCGCACTGGTCGCCATGGGGTGTATCCTGGTCCGCCAGTGCCATTCCAACACCTGCCCGGTCGGCATCTGTACCCAGGATGAAGATCTGCGCAAGAAATTCGAGGGCAATGCCGACAAGGTCGTCAACCTGTTCAGTTTCCTCGCCGAGGAAGTGCGTGAGATCCTGGCGCGGCTCGGGTATCGGACGCTGCAGGAAATCATCGGCCGCAGCAACCTGCTCAGCCAGGTCAGCCGTGGCTCCGCCCATCTCGACGATCTCGACCTTAACCCGCTGCTGGCCGAGGCCGACGCGGGCAACAATCCGCGCTATTGCACCAACAAGGGGCCGGTCCCGGTCCCTGAAACCCTTGATGCGCAGATGATTATGGATGTGGCCAGTGTCTTCAGCAAGGGCGGCGAGCGCAAGCAGCTTGCCTACAGCATCCGCAACACCCATCGCGCCATCGGCACCAAATTGTCGTCGCATATCGTCCGCAACTTCGGGATGACCGGGCTGGAACCGGGCTATATCACCGTCCGCCTGCGCGGGTCCGCCGGGCAGTCGCTCGGTGCGTTCTCGGTGCAGGGGCTGAAGCTGGAAGTGCTCGGCGATGCCAATGACTACTGCGGCAAGGGCCTGTCAGGGGGCACCATTGTGGTGC
>NZ_JBDNHC010000138.1:0-9519 GCF_041689005.1 Sneathiella sp. | reverse complement strand
TTGGCTTGCTGGTATGCGCCAGAAGCTTGGGCTTTCCAACTCAGAAGCCAATGACGCCGCTCTTGCCCAATCACTGCTCGACACAATGTCCGAGAACGAGGCCGACTTTACGCTAACCTTTCGTCACCTCTGCGACGCAGCGGGCGATCCCCACGGTATTAGTGCCGTGCGAGATCTCTTCCGGAATCCGCCTGCGTACGATCTATGGGCAACCTGCTGGCTGTCACGGCTATCCCGCGAGCCCAAGGCACCTGTGGATCGCGCTCTAGAAATGAGACAGATCAACCCCGCTTTTATTCCGCGCAATCACCGCGTCGAACAGGCGCTCGAAGCGGCAATACAACACAATGATTTTTCGTTATTCGAGCAACTCACCACTGTTCTTTCACAACCTTACGACGATCAGCCTGGTTTCGCGTCGTACGGCAATCCACCGAAGCCAGGCGAGCGCATTTTTCAGACGTTTTGCGGAACATGATGCTGGTTGTTTTTCGGTTTCGGATAGCTTTGAGTAACAAACATATGAAGTAGCGCTACCAATTGAAATTAGCCGAAAGTGGAAGGACGAACCGGGCAAGGAAGCCCTGTTCTCGCCCGAGCCCGGACGGGAGGGAGACAAGGTGTGACCGGATCTGAGGTTGAATCGAGAGAGGGAGGAACCGATGGTGGAGAGGAAGTGCCCACCGGCAACGCTTGAAATCGCGCAACAGCGTCGCGACCTTGGGTTCGAGACCCAGGCCGTCTTCGACGCTTTCAGCTCAAAGGCGGTGGCCGACACGCCTTCCGGACGTTCGGCCAGGTCGAGATGGTACGAGAGGGGCGGCTCGGGCGGCATGCGGCGGCACCGCCACAACAGCATCTGCTCGCTCTCGCACCGGGCCTGATCGATGTCCGGCGGCGGTTGCCCAAAATTCAGGAACGACCACGGTGTCCCGGAAATTTGCATCGGGGTCAGGGAATTCAAGTGCATCGGCGCGTCCCCGCCGCACGACCACCCGCACCTTTACATCAATATGGGCGAGGCGGATTCCATCCTCTGTCTCTACTGCGCGACGCGGTTCCGCTTCGATCCTCGATTGACACCGTTTGATGCCAACCCGCCGGACAGTTTCTTTGCTGATCATAACGCAGCGTAAGTATAACCGCGGTGCGGGACACTTCCGATCACCTTATCCGCCACGCCAGCGGCCGCTTCGACCGGGCAGGGCGTTGTTGCATGGATCGAGCATTGAGCTGAGTGTTCCCTTACCCATGCTTGGGGTCAAGCGACCGGCTCAAACTCGGGACGTCCGAGTTCGGTCATTTTGTTGAGAATGCGGGTTCCGATCCGGGCCTCGGTTTTCTGGTTTGGAAAGCTCGGGGCTTTCAGTTTGGGGCCGATGACCGTCTTCCAGCGGCCCATTTGGGTTTCCACCGTGCTGCGCTGACTGTAGCCGTTGCTGACCTGCCAGGCCAAACGCCCACTAGAGCGGTGAGCCGTTAATCTGAATCATACCCAGCGGCCTTGAAGTAGTTCCAGCATTCTGCGGGTGCGAAGAGCCCAAAAATGCTTCCAATAGCGGCTTCGAGGTCATCGAAGGTCCGTGCAGCTGCTGCGCGCAAGTGAGCCTTGAGTTTCGAGAAAGCCGTATCGATCGGGTTCAGGTCAGGCGAGTATTGCGGCAGGAACAGAAACCATGTGCCGTGTTTTCGAAGCTGTTCAGCAGCATAGGCGCTTTTGTGAACCGAGAGATTGTCCAGGATGACCACGTCGCCAAGTTGCAGGCTCGGAGCGAGTTGTGTTTCGATATAGAGACTGAAGGCGGCCTGATCGATGGCGCCGGGTAAGTTCCAGCATCGTGATGTCTGGCCGAGCCTCGACGGCTGCGATCAGACATCACGATGATCGGCCAACGGGCCTTTGGCAAACGGGCGGCCCCGTTTGCGCACCGAAGGACTACCCTCTATGGATGCTCGCTCAAGCCCCGCGTGAGTGGTCTTGGAAACCATGCCAATTACCCCAACGCATGATCCGCTTCGGTCAGCTTTTGGTGGCATCTAACCTGCGATCTGTTGCTCTCTCGTTCGTCAAGAGAGTCTGACCTTTCTTTTGCTCTGAGACCCAAGTCTGGACGATTACGGAGTAGAGCTTTCTAGCGTTGTCCCGATGCATCGGTTTGCCGGAATGGGCATCGATCGCCACTATCAAGGGTGTGCTGTAGACGTCATGCTCCGGCTGATTAGCCTGGAGCTTTCCATTGTCGACGACGAAAATTCTCATTGGCCAATTTTTTTTGGTTCTGGCGATTGTTGTCGGTGCGACTTGGGCGGCTACGCAATGGGCCGCTCAGGCACTTGAGTATCAGGCAGCGCTTTGGCGCCCTTGGTTCATTTGGTCAGACATACCTGTCTATAAACCGTGGCAGATTTATCAGTGGTGGTATGCCTATGAGGCCTATGCGTCGGGTGCGTTTAATCGGGCCGGACTGATCGCGCTGAGCGGGGGCGGTTTAGGGATTGTTGCGGCAGTCATTGGGTCTGTGATGCGTAGCCGGCACGAGCGGAACGTGACGACTTACGGCTCAGCGCGTTGGGCGTCTTTGGACGAGATGAACTCGGCTGGCCTGCTATCTGGGGCCGGTGTTTTTCTCGGGCAGTGGAAGGGGCGCTACCTCAGGCATTCTGGGCCCGAGCATGTCATGTCCTTTGCGCCAACGCGGTCGGGGAAGGGAGTGGGGCTGGTGATCCCGACGCTCCTGTCCTGGACCGACAGCGCGGTCATTCATGACATCAAGGGAGAGAACTGGGATCTGACTTCAGGCTGGAGATCACAGTTCAGCACGTGCATCCGGTTCGATCCGACCGATGCGGGTTCACCGCGCTATAATCCGCTGATGGATGTGCGTCGTGGTCCGAGAGAGGTGCGCGACGCTCAGAATGTCGCGGACATTCTGGTCGATCCCGAAGGCAGCCTCGAGAAAAGCGATCACCGGCAAAAGACTAGCCTGGCTCTGTTGGTCGGAACGATCCTTCACGTCCTGTATGCAGAGAAGGACAAGACACTCGCGGGATGTGCGCGGTTCCTGTCGGATCCGGGACGGAGTTTTGCAGCGACGCTGACAGCGATGATGTACACAAGGCATCTGGGCCAATCAGCGCACCCGCTCGTCGCGCAGACAGCCCGCGCGCTGCTCAACAAATCCGAAAATGAGCGATCAGGTGTTTTGTCGACGGCACTCAGTTTTCCGGACCTCTATCAGGATCCTGTCGTGGCATCGGTTGCTGGCGCCAGTGACTGGTGCATTGACGATCTTGTCGACCCGGAGTGGCCTGTATCGCTCTATCTGGTTTGTCCGCCGTCAGACCTGTCGCGGACGAAGCCATTGATGCGCCTGTTGCTCATTCAGATCGGAAGGCGACTGACAGAAGGGAACCCGGCCCCCTCGCGCCGCAAGCTATTGCTTATGCTGGACGAGTTTCCCGCGCTTGGGCGGCTCGACTTCTTTGAGCAGACGCTGGCGTTCGTCGCCGAGTATGGCATTCGGGCTTACCTGATTGCGCAATCGCTGAACCAGATCGAGAAGGCCTACGGTCCGAACAATTCGATCCTGGACAATTGCCATGTGCGGATAGCGTTTGCGATTAATGACGAGCGAACCGCTAAGCGGGTTTCGGAAGCCTTGGGAACAGCGACGGAGCTTCGGTCTCAGAAGAACTATGCAGGCCACAGGCTAGCGCCCTGGCTCGCTCACATGATGGCGTCGCGCCAGGAAACGAGTCGCCCGCTTTTGATGCCTGGGGAGATCATGCGGCTGTCAGCGAAGGACGAGTTGGTGATGGTCTCGGGTGCGCCTCCCGTCAGGGCGCAGAAGCTGCGCTACTATCGCGATCGGAATTTTGTTGACCGTGTTCTCGACCCTGCGGCCCTGCAAATCAGCCGACGCCCGCCAAGCAACAGTTGGGGCTTTTCTCGCGCTGATGACACCCAAAGTGTGTGCAAGCCGAATGGGAAAAATGGCGACCTTGACGGGGGTCTGGAAACCGTTCCCGAACTCGCATTGGAACTCGAAGCGCAAGGGGAGAAGAAAGGGCGCGATGAACAGCCAGATCTGGATGAGGCGCAGGATATCGCTGATGCCGATCACCTCAGCGCGGTTCGCAGTGCTGTAGCCATGGATCGCGCGGACAAAGGCATGTTGCCGGATTTCTGATGATGCCAAAGCCGCGCGCCAATCTGAGACTGTCACCCAAACTGAATGATGCGCTTTGCGCGGCTGCGGAACGCCCCGGCGTAACGAAAACAGCGATCTTGGAAGCAGAATTGCAGCATTACCTGTTCCCGGAAGAAGATCAGGGGCTGGAAGCGCGACTTCTTGGCCGGATGGACGCCTTCGATGCACGCCAGAGCGAGATCGAGCGCGATGTGGCTCTGACGATGGAAACGCTCGCCCATTACGTCTTCTATTGGCTCACCCGAACGGGCCCGATTCCGGAAGGAGAGCGTGATGCGGCTCATGCACTGGGCCAACGTCGGTTTGACTATTTCATCGACCAGGTGGCAGCGAAGCTCGGCGCAGCAGGGCGGCTTTCTGACAGGGTTTTAGGTGCGGAGCCGATTCGAGCAGCTGTTGACCCCTAGTTCTTGTCGTTACCTGCCAAAGCACCCTGGATAAATCGTCGATATCGCTCTGCTCGCTCAAGTTCTTCGTTCGTCTCAGTATCGACGATGACTGTGGGCTTGCTTGCCACGCGGCCATCTTTGCCTATGCGCACATAGAGCGCATCTTGCTTGCGTTTATCCTTTGTCCCCTTGGCTATTGCGAGGGCTGATCGATCGTAGGGTGGGTTGGGCGCATATTTCCAACGTTCAATCTTGTCATATCTGAGAATCTCTGCGGCGCTTCCAACGTCATCCGGCAGACTCTCTCCGAGAGAGACATCAAGTTTTATGGCTCTCTCCAACTCATCAAATTCCTCCCAGTGCATGATAATGTAGTCCATCCACATGCCCACCAAATGTTTACACACATGATCTCTCAGGGTGCGCTGCACTCCGGTGTCAAATGGAATGACATGCTCAGCGACCAGCAGCAGCAAGAATGCCTTAGCAAACTCTTCCTGCGCGATGGTGACAAGAAAGTAGCATGAAGAAGAGGGAGAGCGGAATTCCAAATCATAGCTCTCATTTAGGAGACGGTCTCCGTTTTCGATGCACGTCGAAATGGATTGTCTAAGTGTCTTTTTTTAAAAATCGAAAGAGGGCTGAGTGCGGGTTCACTATTTGATTCACTTGTGAAGTGTTCAACGCTTTACAAGGAGGCTTAGATGGTATGGACGCCCGACACTCGCAAGGAGTATGCCCGCAGAACGTCTGGGTACGCAAGCAGCGTAACAGATGCGGAATGGAAAAAGCTGGAACCGTTGATGCCGCTGACGCATAAACGGGGCCGTCCGCGCAAAACGGGGCTTCGGGACGTGATTGACGGCATATTTTACCTGCTGCAATCGGGCTGCCAGTGGGATATGTTACCGAAGGATTTTCCGCCATGGCAAACGGTTTACGGCTATTTCCGGGAGTGGATGCGCACCGGTCTGTGGGAGGGAATTCATGATGCCCTGTACCGAGCCGTGCGGACCCTCGAAGGCAGGGAAGAAAGCCCGACGCTGGCGAACATTGACGAGCAGTCGGCGAAAACCGGTCCCGATGCGCGCGGCGATGTCGGCTTTGACGCGGGCAAGAACGTCAAGGGCCGCAAACGCCATATCGTTGTCGATATTCTTGGCATGATCCTGAAAGCCGAAGTACATTCCGCAGGCATTCAGGATCGTGACGGCACGGCTTTGGCGCTGGACAGGCTCACGGCCCGCTTTCCAGTCATCAAAAAAGTGATTGCCGACGGCGCCTATGCCGGACCCATCGCGCAAAGCAACTCTCCCCGGCCCGTAGAGATTGTCAAACGCTCCGATGCAGCCAAAGGCTTTCTCGTCCTGCCGAAACGATGGATCGTCGAGCGAACTTTTGCGTGGCTCGGTATCAATCGCAGGCTTGCAAAGGATTTTGAAAAACACGCTAAAACCGCGCTCACCTTCATCTACACCGCTATGATTAAACTCATGTCACGCAGGCTCGCCCGGTATCTCGATTTTTAAAACAGACTCTAAGGTGTGCCTTTGAATAGCCCCGACCCCTGGGAGGATATTCTCTTGGAGGACGCTCACGGAGCGTCTGGCGGACTCCTGGGCGGCACCCAATCCCTCCATAGCCATCCTGTTCTCCATCTCCCCACCGAATTGCTACAATCAAGCCAAATACGCCAAGTAAGGGGAGAGGCAGTTAATCCAATCCGCTTTCTAACAAGCTGCTCTCCTTTCTATTCCCTCGCTCTAATTCCTTCCCAACCCGCCGGTAACAGTCTTTCTTATCTTGCCTGTATTTTGGATATGATCAGTCGCCTTCTTTTTCGAAGCCCTAGCCTGAATTATTCACGGCACCCGGTAAATTGGGTGGTGAGCGTATATTAACCTGTTAAAATAATGTAGAATTTCGGGTGTCTAAACCAAATCCACATCACCAGGAAAACCGACGGCTCACCATGAAAGAAACTACCCCATATCTCTCCGGTTTGTCACCTGTCGCGGGTAAAGAATTGCAGGCCCGGTTTGACGGTGGCCGTCTCTCTTCGGATGGCGGCGTCATGTTGTTACGCGAGATCGAGAACGGCCTTGGTCTGTCCGAGCGGCTTTCGTCTTGTCTGCAGGACGAGCGGGATCCTTCGAGTTTGAGGCACCGTCAGGCAGACATGATCCGGGCGCGGATGTTCGCCATCGCTTGCGGTTACGAGGATTGCGATGACCTCGACGTTTTGCGTTTTGATCTGGCCTTCAAACTGGCCTGTGGGCGGGTGTCGGAGACGGGCAATGATTTGATGAGCCAACCGACATTATCACGGCTGGAGAACGCACCGTCATGGCGTGAACCGGGGCGTATGGGATTGTCGATGATCGACCTGTTCTGCGATAGCTTCAAGTCTGTTCCAGCCCGCATTGTTCTCGAAAATATGACTTGGCTTTGAAAGCGTTCTGCTATCACGAATTCAAGTCTACCTTTTGCTAGCATTCGAAAAGCCGCTTCATCACTGGGAACTGCAAAAATACCCTCTTTTGAATACCTGCCACTCAGTAAACTTGCAACATTCTTACATCCGACTTGATAGCCTATAAGTAAACCATCAAGATCATCAACATTTTCAACATCCAGTTGCTTTATAGAAAATATCGCTAAATAAACGGACATCAATTTTGGTTTAACCCAAACTAGATTTGGATATTGATTTTATAAATATTAAAAAATAAATTAGTATAATAATATTTAACGGCATTGTCATCTATGGACGCCGCCTGAAATGCGTGAGGTTTCTGATCTTGGCTTCGCCTAAATCCTGCATAATAATGCTAAACTGAGACGTGTTCGAATTAGCCGGACAGCATCTCAAAATTCTTTATTAGTGATCGGCCGCGTTTTATTCGACGGAATAAAACCGGAGCGTTCCGCGTCTCGTGGTTCCCTGACCCAAACCTTTCGATTTGGGTGGATGCCGCCACCGCGGGATGCAGGAACAGCAGAGTGACGCGCACGATGTAAGAGACGCGTGTCCGCGATCCCACAAGAAGGATGAGTACCGCCATTGTCAGCGGTTTCTTTCTCCCAATTAGCTTTGCGCTTCGCAAGCGTATCTGGATCATCAAGCGCTGTGCAGGTTAATTCATTTGTATTCAGGTCTGCAACAATTTCATCCCCATTTTCAATGAACGCGATTGGACCACCAAGAGCCGCTTCAGGCCCAACATGTCCAATCACCAGCCCAACGGACCCTCCAGAGAAACGAGCATCAGTCATCAAAGCGATCACAATGCCCCTCTCGCGGCAAAGGGTCGTAATGCGTGCCGTCGGATCTAGCATCTCTGGCATGCCTGGTGAGCCGCTAGGCCCTTCGTAGCGAACAATGACCATATCGTTATTTTGAAAGCTCTCAGGTGTTTCATCGAGCGCCTTCAGAAGGTCGCTTTGTCCATTGAAAATACATGCTTTACCACGGAATAGATTGTCGCCCAGTCCGCCCTCGACGCCCGCAAGCTTCAATATTGCTGAAAAATCTGGTGACAGATTACCGCTCAGCAAGCGCAAGCCACCGGTTGGTTTGTAGGGATTTTCAACTGTGTAGACCACCTTGCCGTCCGGATTTGGTGTATTGAGACGATTGACCTGCGCACTTAGGGTTTCCCCTGTGCAGGTCATAACGTTTCCATTAAGCAATCCCATATCCAGAAGTTCGCGCACAATCACTTGTACGCCACCAACTTGATCGATATCGACCATGGAGTATTTGCCATACGGCCGGGCGTCTGTGAGGACAGGCACGACATATTGCGAGAGATGATTGAATTCTTCTGGCGTCATAACGTCTTTCCAAAAGTTCTCATATCCTGCGGCACGTGCAATCTCGGGCACGTGCAATACGACATTGGTAGAACCACCTACAGCCAGTGCAACAATCAAGGCATTGCGTAAAGAGTCGCGAACAACGATGTCGCGGGGCTTTAAATCCATCTCAATCAACTGTGCTAAGTAATGGACGAGCTCGTCTGGAAATTCATTGAGACGTCTTGGGTCATCGGAAGCCGGTGCCACCATGTGCAACGGCTGCATCCCTGCGACGCCGATAAATGTTTGCATGGTGTTGTAGGTAAACATGCCACCGCAACTTCCAATACCAGGACATGCATGGCAAGCAATGTGATGACGGTATTCTGGATCAGGATGGCCGGCGACCTCGTATGCACTGACGATGTCGATTGCACCGCCAGTTTTCGGATCAATTCCAGGATGGATTGGCCCGTCCGACATGATGATTGCTGGCTCATTATGTTCGAGCAGTGCGGCAAGAGTTCCTACAGGTGGTTTATCACATGCAACAACGGCGATGGTTCCCGCAAGACCACTTGCTTCAAGGTGTTCGCAAAGTGCATCGTTGGTGACTTCGCGGCCAATAAGCGAGTAGCGCATTTCGCGCGTCCCGTTTCGAATGCCGTCTGAAGTAGCGACCGTGTATTGAGGCTCTACTAGACGAAATTTCAACTGGTCAGGTTCAGTCCCAATTCGATCCCTAAGTCGTGCATGAATTGCGTCAACTTTATCTGTGACGCCTAAATAGCATTGGCTATCGCCTTTAGTTCCCACCACGCCGACTGACGGTTCATGTATCAAGTCCGGGCTGGTTCCAAGCTCCTTTGCGAGGCCAATGGTTTGAGCTGAGCGCCCAGGATGACGATCAATAAGAACGGATTTCGATTTTGTCATGGGAACTCCTTAACGCAAAGAACAGGCGAAACAGGGTTAAACAGAGGTGGTCCTGCTTTCTTGACCAGTTAGCAGCAAAAATAAGATGAATCTGTTTGTCTGGTTATGCCGCCATAGTAATTGGTTCCGTTTTCATCGCATAGGCTTCATCGGGGGTCAATATCCCAAGCCGCGAATGAGGC
>NZ_JBDNHC010000137.1:0-17610 GCF_041689005.1 Sneathiella sp. | reverse complement strand
CGGCGCCGAGATTTACCTCCGCAATCCCGTCCTTGAACTCAACCCGCAGGCTGACGGCAGTTGGCAGGTGGTGACCAAGGAAGGTACCATTCATGCTGAGCATGTGGTCAATGCTGGTGGTCTCTGGGCCCGGGAACTCGGCGAGATGGTCGGGATTTTCCTCCCCCTCCATCCTATGGAACATCAATATCTGATCACCGAGGATATTCCTGAAATTTATGAACTAGCCAAGGAACATCCCCATGTCATGGATCCGGAGGGGGAAAGCTATCTCCGGCAAGAAGGTCGTGGCCTCTGCATCGGCTTTTATGAGCAAGACTGCGACCCTTGGGGCGTCAACGGCACGCCGCTGGATTTCGGGCATGAATTGCTGCCCAACAAGCTCGACCGCATCAGCGACAGCATCGAGTTTGCCTACCGGCGCTTTCCGGTGCTGGAAACTGCCGGCGTGAAAAATATCATCAACGGCCCGTTCACCTTTGCGCCGGACGGCAATCCGCTGGTTGGGCCGGTGCCGGGCCTTAAGAACTACTGGTCGGCCTGCGCGGTCATGGCCGGGTTCAGCCAGGGCGGCGGTGTCGGCATGACGCTTGCCGAATGGATGATCGAAGGGGAACCGTCGCGCGATGTTTTCGCCATGGACGTGGCCCGCTACGGCGATTACTGCTCCCGCCCCTATGCCCGCAAGAAGGTGACAGAGAATTACCAGCGCCGCTTTACTATTACCTATCCCAACGAGGAACTTCCGGCGGCGCGGCCGTTTCAGACGACACCAGCCTATGCCATCTGGAAATCCCAGCGCGCGGTCTTCGGCCAGGGCTATGGCATGGAGGTGGTGAATTACTTTGCGCCGGAGGGCGAACCGCTGGTGGAGACGCCAAGTTTTCGCCGTTCCAACGCCTTTGAGGCGACTGCCGCCGAATGTAACGCGGTGCGTACCAAGGTCGGCATCACTGAGATCCATAATTTCGGCAAATACAAGATTACCGGCCCCAAGGCGGCCGACTGGCTGGATGTCATTATGGCAGGCCGTATCCCGAAGGTCGGCAGAATGTCCTTAAGCCCGATGCTGAGCCCGAAAGGAAAGTTGATCGGCGATTTCACTCTCGCACGGCTCGCCGAGGAGGAGTTCCAGGTCACTGCCTCCTTCGGGGCGCAGGCCTATCACCTCCGCTGGTTCTGGCAGCATCAGCCCGAGGAGGGCGTCGAGATCGAGAATGTGTCCCTGAAACGTATCGGCTTCCAGATTGCGGGTCCGCGCGCCCGTGACCTGCTCGCTAAGGTGACGTATGAGGATGTCTCGACCACCGCCTTTCCGTTCATGGCCGTCAAGCGCATGGGTGTTGGCCTCTCGGATGCCATCGTCCAGCGGGTCACCTATACCGGCGATCTCGGCTATGAGATTTATGTGCCCGAAAGCGAACAGGTCGCGCTATACGAAACCCTCGCCGAGGCGGGCAAGGAATTCGGTCTGACCCCGTTTGGCATGCGGGCAATGATGAGCCTGCGCCTGGAAAAATCCTTCGGCTCCTGGATGCGGGAGTTCAAACCCGATTACATGCCTGAGGAAACTGGCCTTGACCGCTTCGTTGCCTATAACAAGCCCGCCGATTTCATTGGCAAGGCGGCGGCGGCAAAGGAAAAGGCCGAAGGGCCGAAGCGTAAGCTGTCAACCTTCGTCGTTGACGCGCTTGACGCCGATGTCTTTGGCGATGAGCCGATCTGGAAAGACGGGAAAGTCATTGGTTTTGTTACCTCCGGCGGATATGCCCATCATGTGCAGAAATCCGTCGCGCTCGGTTTCACCCCGCCGGAAATGATCGCCGAGGGGGCCGAGTTCGAAATTGAAATACTGGGCGAAATGCGCCCGGCAAAAATGGTACTGGATCCCCTTCTCGATCCGACAGCATCGCGAATGAGGGGATAGTTCCAGAGTATAAATTTTTAAAAGGAGATTTCCATGTCGGCAAGAAAAGAACGGACTTCCGCACGACGAACCAGACGTGGAGCAAGACAGAAAGCGAGCTTCGCGCAACTGCCTCGACAAAAAGTCATCAACAGCTTCAAACCATTGGAGATTATTTCTGAGGATCAGATCGAGGCAATCCATAACGCCTCGATGGAAATCCTTGAAAATATTGGCATTAAGGTGCGCCACCCAGAGGCCCGCGATATTCTGAAAAAGGCGGGACAGAAGGTCGATACGGACACGGAAATTGTCTATTTTGACCGCGATTTCGTCATGGAGGCGATATCCCACGCCCCTTCGGAGTTCACCCTGCATGCTCCGAACCCGGACTGCAATCTGGAGATCGGTGGTCGCAATCTCGTGTTTTCCATGGTCGCCAGCACGCCCAATGCCACGGACATGGATAACGGGCGCCGCACCGGCAACCAAAAGGATTTCCGCAATTTCCTGAGGCTGGCGCAAAGCCTGAATGTTATCGGTACCTGTGGCGGCTATCCGGTCGAGCCCGTTGATATCCATGCCTCCATTCGCCATCTAGAATGCGGCCGCGATTTTGCCACGCTCACAGAAAAGGTGCCCTATATCTATTCTCTCGGCCGCGACCGAAACCTTGACGGCATTGAGATGGCGCGGATTGCCCGCGGTATCAGCCATGAGCAGATGCTGAAAGAGCCCAGCATTTTCACCATCATCAATTCCAACTCACCGTTGATGCTCGATACGCCGATGCTGGAGGGGATCATGGAAATGGCCCGCCATGGACAGGTTGTTGTCCTGACCCCGTTCACCTTGGCCGGTGCCATGTCCCCGGTCACGCTTGCCGGCGCCCTCGCCCAGCAGAACGCCGAAGCCCTCGCCGGGCTTAGCCTCGCGCAGACCGTGCGCCCGGGTACTCCTGTCATGTATGGCGGCTTTACCTCCAACGTGGATATGAAGTCGGGCGCTCCAGCCTTCGGCACGCCCGAATATGCGAAAGCCACCATAGCGACCGGGCAATTGATCCGCCGCTACAACCTCCCGTTCCGCTCCTCCAACGTCAATGCCTCGAACGTGGCGGACGCGCAGGCCGCCTATGAATCAGAGATGTCGCTCTGGTCGCTGGTGATGGGTGGCGCCAATTTCGTCAAGCATGCGGCGGGCTGGCTGGAAGGTGGCCTCAGCGCCTCGTTCGAAAAAGTTATTATGGATGTAGAGATGATCCAGATGATGATCGAAATGATGAAACCCATTGATACATCACCGGAATCCCTCGGTCTCGATGCTATGAGGGAAGCCGGGCATGGCGGTCATTTCTTCGGCACCCAGCATACGCAGGATCGCTATGAGACCGCGTTTTATACGCCCATTCTCTCCGACTGGCGCAACTATGAGAGCTGGGCTGAAGCCGGATCTCCGGACGCGCTGAAACGGGCAAATACGATCTTCAAGACCATCCTTGCCGACTATGAGCAACCTGCCCATGATCCCGCGCGGATGGAGGAATTGAACGAGTTCGTCGACAAGCGCATAGCCGCCGGTGGGGTCAAGACCGATTTCTGATGCTGACCATGGATTTCCGGTGTTTATGGGAGTATCCTATAAAGGAAATATCAGATGTCAGGAACATAGAAATGCGTGTCTCTCAAAAAAAGGGGGTCCAGTCCCTCGGGCTGGCTTTGGTGCTGGCAATGTCGACATTCGCACCCCTGCCCGTGGCGGCCGAGGACTGCCAGAGCCAGATCGACGCAGAAATCGCCAAGTTGCAGCTACCGCCTGAACGAGTAAAAAAAACCTTCACAATCGAGATATACAATGGTCAAGGCCGGGGCGGCGGTCGGATTGAGCGTTTTGAAGGCTGGGTTGTCTTCAAGGATTGTAAGGGAAATCTGGTTGTCACCATGGATCGCGCGTGCCGCCAGCAAGGGAATTACACCACCTATGAATGCCAGGTGCCGGGCGTTAAACACTACTGATCTTCAGGCATCGTAATCAACCGCGACATCATCTGTCAGCGGATGTGACTGGCAGGTCAGCACATAGCCTTCCGCAACTTCGCTGTCCTCAAGGGCATAGTTCACGTCCATCCGCACTTCGCCTTTCAACACCTTGGCCCGGCAGGTAGAGCAAACTCCGCCCTTGCAGGCGAACGGTACATCGAGGCCTTGAAAATAGGCCGCATCAAGGATGGAAACGCCTTCCTCCGCCACCTCGACATCACTTTGGCGACCGCCAAGAATAACCCGCACATTGCGCACAGGGCCTTTATTTTCGGGTGCAGAGACCGGTTGTGCCCCCGCTTTCATGGCCGCATCGGTAATGAATAGCTCGAAATGAATATGTTCCTTAGCGATTCCCTGCTCCTGTAGAAAGCCTTGTACCTCCATGATCATCTGTTCGGGACCGCAGAGAAAGACTTCATCGATCCGCTTGATATCAATTATATCATCCGCCAGTTCCTGGCATTTCCGGGCCGTGATGCGGCCGTTCAGTAGATCCGCGTCCTGATGCTCCCGGCTCAGGATATGCAGCAGGCTGAAGCGGTCAGGATAGATATTCTTCAAATCCTCCAACTGCTCCAGAAACAGGATGCTGGAAACGGCCCGGTTGCCATAGACCAGCGTCACCTGGGACAGCGGCTCGGTTTTGAGGATGGTCTTGACGATGGAAATGATCGGGGTAATCCCGCTCCCTACCGCGAAGGCGAGGTAATTCTTGTGGTTTTCCGGATCAAGCGCGGTAAAGAACCGGCCCTGCGGCACCATCACCTCAAGGGTCTCACCCGGTTTCAGGTTCTGGTTGGCATGGCCAGAGAACAGGCCGCCCTCGATTTTCTTCACGGCCACCCGAAGATCCCCATCGCCGACGGCGCTGCAGATGGAATAGGAGCGGCGACATTCTTCCCCGTCAAAAGTTCCCCGCAGGGTCAGATGCTGTCCCTGCGTAAAGCGATAGACATCCTTTAACTCCTCCGGGACCTCAAAGGAAATGGAGACGGCATCGCGGGTTTCCCGCACCACGTCCTTAATTTTCAGGGGATGGAAAATCGTCATTGCCGCCTCCTATACGCATTTGAAATAGTCGAAGGGTTCAAGACAATCCTTGCATTTATATTGCGCCTTGCAGGCGGTCGAGCCAAACTCGCTGACAACGCAAGTATTCGTGGACTTGCATTGCGGGCAGGCGACCGTTTGATGGCCCAGCAACGTTCCGCGCGCCTTGCCTGCCGGCGGGGCAATGCCGAATTCCTCCAGCTTTTTACGCCCTTCGGGCGAGATCCAGTCCGTTGTCCAGGCCGGGGAGATTTCGGTCAGGATGTCAAAATCGCTAATCCCGTGCAATTTCAGCATGGTCGCAATATCCTCCTCAATCACAGCCATAGCCGGACAGCCGGAATAGGTCGGCGTAATGACCACCTGAAGCCGCCCGTGACTGACATCGATGCGGCGGATTATCCCCATCTCCTCAATGCTCAGTACCGGGATTTCAGGATCCTTCACCAGCGCAAGAATTGTCGTCACCTCATCCCTGTCGAGCGTTTTCACCATGTTGCATCCGGATAGGCGCGTTGCAGGAATTGCATCTCCGCCAGCAGATAGCCCAAATGCTCTGAATGCTTGCCTTCCCGGCTGCCGCGCACGCACCAGCTATCTTCGGGGCGAGTGAGCGTCGCGTTGGCCAACATGCCGTTGATATAATCGTCCCAGGCGGGTTTCAGGGCCGCGGCATCGACGCCAATACCCGCCTCCGTCATGGCCTCATCCACCGCGTCCATATCGAACATTTCGGGCACGAAGCCCCAGAGCTCGTCAATCGCGGCTTGCATTTTCCCATGGCTTTCCTCGGTGCCATCGCCGAGACGGATTACCCAGTTTGAACTATGACGCCGATGATAGGTGATCTCCTTCAATGACTTGACAGCAATACCTGAGAGACGGTCATCAGTTGATAGGCTCAACCCTTCATATTGTAGATATTGAAAGGCATCAAACAATAGCTGGCGCGCCATAGTCTTGGCAAAATTCTCATTGGGTTGTTCCAGCAGCAACAGGTTACGCCAGGCCTTGGTATCACGGTGAAAGGCAAGCCGGTCTTCATCCCTGCCCTTGCCCTCAACCTCGCCCGCATAAGTCAGCAGCATCCGCGCCTGCCCGACCAGATCGAGACCGATATTGGCAAGCGCCAGTTCCTCCTCCAGGATGGGGGCATGCCCGCTCCATTCAGCGAGCCGCTGGCCGAGGATAAGGCTGTTGTCGCCAAGGCGCAGGAGATAGTCAAACAGGGCCTGTTGATCGGTCACGGGAACGTCCTCACATATGCCCGACTTCATCGGGGAGGTCGTAAAAGGTCGGATGACGATAGAGCTTGTCGTCACTTGGCTCATAGAAATTGCCCTTGTCATCGGGGGACGAGGCGACGATATCCGTCGATTTTACCACCCAGATGCTGACGCCTTCGCTGCGGCGGGTATAGACGTCACGCGCGTTGGTCAGCGCCATTTCCGCATCCGAGGCATGGAGACTGCCAACATGTTTATGATCGAGGCCGTTCTTGGCCCGGATAAACACCTCAAATAGCGGCAATTCATCATGATAGTCGTTGCTCATCGCGTTGTTCCTTCTCAGGCGGCCTGATCTGCCCGTGATTTCTGTTTGCGGGCATAGGCAAGGGCGGCATCGCGCACCCATTTTCCGCCGTCATGGGCATCGACGCGGGCCTTCAGCCGTTCACGGTTGCACAGGCCGTTGCCGCTGACGACGTTCTTGAATTCCACCCAGTCAATCTCACCGAAATCGTACGATCCCCGTTCCTCGTTCCAGACAAGATTATCGTCGGGAACGCGCAGCTCCAGGAATTTAGCCTGCGGCACCGTGGCATCGACAAATTTCTGGCGCAGCTCGTCATTGGATTGGCGCTTAATCTTCCATTTCATCGATTGCGCCGATTGCGGGGATTTGGCGTCATTCGGGCCGAACATCATCAGCGACGGCCACCACCAGCGGTTCAGCGCATCCTGCGCCATCTCCTGCTGGTCCTGCGTGCCCCGCGCCATCGTCATCATGATCTCGTAGCCCTGACGCTGGTGAAAGCTTTCTTCCTTGCAGATCTTGACCATGGCGCGCGCGTACGGCCCGTAAGAACAGCGACAGAGGGCAATCTGGTTGGTAATGGCGGCCCCGTCGACAAGCCAGCCAATGGCGCCAACATCGGCCCAGGTCAGCGTCGGGTAATTGAAAATGCTGGAGTATTTGGCCTTACCACTATGCAACTGGTCAAACATCTCATCCCGGGTAATACCGAGGGTTTCGGTGGCACTGTAAAGATACAGGCCATGCCCGCCCTCATCCTGCACCTTGGCCATCAGGACGGCCTTGCGTTTCAGTGACGGCGCCCGGGTCAGCCAGTTCCCTTCCGGCAACATGCCGACAATTTCCGAATGCGCATGCTGGGACATCTGGCGGATCAGCGTATGCCGATACCTGTCCGGCATCCAATCCTTGGGCTCAATCCGCTTTTCCGCATCAACCTTCGCCTGAAAATCGGCCTCTAGAGCTTCTAACTCAGAAGTCATTACATCCATCCCGCGCCTCCCATATCAACTGTTCATAATATGATACATTTTTTATATTTTTTCAACATATTTTGTATCATTAAATTCTAGGGCGGCAGCCCTAGTCAAGACACCTTCCGGCTTGTATAAATCGCAAGAACCTAAATCATAAAAATAACCAACGGTCAGCGAGAAACGAATTGATTGAAACCACTGCCAAGCAAGTGAGATATGCCGCCGTTGCCAGTCTCTATCATGCCTTTTTCACAGGCCTGTTCCTCTCGGTTACCCTGCGCAAAGACAGGTTGGCGGCGGGCGAGCTTTGTTTTCAGGTTTTCCGCCGCCAGCATCACGAGAAATTTCTTTCCAGCTTTGAAAAGCTCGGCCTGACCGGCCTGCCCGATGCCGTGGCTTGCGCGCAATATCATTATCTGTCCAATGGTGTCGGCGGGGTCCCTGTTGAATATATGTATGAAAATGATGAAAAGGCCTGGGTCCATTTCTGCCATCCCCGCTGGATGTATGAGGGGGCCGCGCTCTGCGGCATGCCGATCGAGGTCAGCCACGGGTTTCTGAAAGGCTGGTACGGGCAGAATGGCGTCTCGCTCAAAAATCCGCGTCTTGGCTTTGTCTGCACCTCGCAGGATATGGACGGCCAATATGGCATGGCGGGTTATTTCAAGGTCTTTGACCATGATCTCGCGCCTGAGGAAAGACTGCAGTTTTCGCCCGGCGAAATAGCACCTGCCTTTGATCCCGCCGCCGCGCCGAAGCTGGAAGCTGGCAACTGGCCCGAGGAACGCCTGCAAAAGGCCAACCGCAATTATGCCATGGAATATGCGAAAAACGCGCTTCTTGAGCTTGCCGAAATTTTCGGGCCCGCCGACGCGGCCTATCTCGGTGGTATCACAGCGCAACTGATCGGCAAGCAGTTCTACCGGCAGACAGCCGACATGTTGGGCGTGACCGGCGACAGCCCGTCGGCTTTTGCCGATTATTTCAGCGCTATGATCGACGGCCATGATGATGAGGTGACGGTGGAGACCGACGGAAATGCGATACTCGTCCGCCAAAAGGGCTGGCGCCTGATGCGCGGAACCGGCCCCCATCCGCCCTCTGTGTTCGAGGCCTGGAGCCAGCTCTGGCAGGGCGCCCTTTCCGTCCATAACCGGTTCCTAGTGCTGGAAACCCTCCAGCGGCAGGACTATGGCGATGACTGCTTTGAATGGCGCATCCGGGCAAGGGGCGGTCAATGAAGATTGTCATCACCGGCGGCGCGGGGTTTTTGGGGCGGCGGCTCGCGCGGGCCCTGCTGGACCGCGGATATGCAGTCGGGCGCGACGGGGAAAGACAGGAAATAACCGAGCTTGTCCTGTTTGACCTCGCACCAAACATAAATCTCAGCGATACGCGTCTTCGATATATCTCCGGTGATATCGCTAATCCCGCCGAAATGAAAAGCCTCATCGATGAGGCAACGGACAGTATTTTCCACCTTGCCGCCGTGGTCAGCGCCCATGCAGAGGAGGATTTCGATCTTGGCTACCGGATCAATCTTGACGGCACCCGCCATGTGCTGGAGGCGGGTCGCGCCCTGCCCCATACCCCTAAAGTTGTGTTCACAAGCTCCATTGCTAGTTACGGCGGTGCGCTGCCCGACGTGGTGACCGACGAAACGGCCCAGATGCCGCAAACCTCCTACGGCATATCCAAGGTCATGGGCGAGTTGCTGGTACAGGATTACAGCCGCAAGGGCTTCGTCGATGGCCGCTCGCTCCGGCTGCCGACAATATCGGTGCGTACGGGCCTGCCGAACAAGGCCGCCTCCACCTGGGCAAGCTCCATGATCCGCGAGCCGCTCTGCGGCAAGGACGCGATCTGCCCGGTGAGCCCGGAAACGAAAATGGCCTGCATGTCGCCCTCGCGGATTATCACGGCCCTGCTTCATGCCCATGACCTGCCCGCGGGTGAGTTTGGCGCCAGCCGATCCCTCCTGCTCCCCGGGATTTCCATCACCGCCGGCGAAATGGCGGCGGCCGTCGACCGCCATAAAGGCAACCGCCGTCTCGGCCATATTCACTGGACACCCGATCCCGTCATCCAGAAGATTGTTGACGGCTGGCCCAAGGCAACCCGGTCAGCACGAGCGGACCGAATGGGGTTTTCCGGCGACGACAGCCTTGACGACATTATCGGCGCCTTTATCGAGGAAGACCTCGAGACGCAGATGACACTTTATAGCCCGCCCGCAAACTAAACGAAAATATACCAAAAGCCCTTGCCTCCTGACGCTTAAATCTGCGACACTCCGGCAAATATTTGCGCAAAGGAAATTGAAATATGGATGTCAAAGCGGCTGTTGCCCACAAGGCCGGAGCGCCTCTCACCATCGAAACCGTCAGCCTTGAGGGCCCCCGCGAGGGCGAGGTGCTTGTCGAGATCAAGGCGAGCGGGCTCTGCCATACGGACGCATTCACCCTGTCGGGCGACGATCCCGAAGGGATCTTCCCCGCCATTCTCGGCCATGAGGGCGCCGGTGTCGTCGTCGAGGTCGGCGCCGGGGTCAAAAGCCTGAAAAAAGGCGACCATGTCATTCCGCTCTATACACCTGAATGCCGCCAATGCGACTATTGCACCAGCGGCAAGACCAATCTCTGCCAGGCAATCCGCGTGACACAAGGACAAGGCCTGATGCCGGACGGCTCGAGCCGGTTCAAGATCAATGGCGAGAAAGTCTTTCACTACATGGGCTGCTCGACCTTCTCCAACTATACAGTTGTGCCGGAAATCGCCCTTGCCAAAATCCGCGAGGATGCCCCCTTCGACAAGGTCTGCTATATCGGCTGCGGTGTCACGACGGGCATTGGTGCCGTCATTAACACGGCGAAGGTGAAACCCGGCGATAATGTCGTCGTCTTCGGCCTTGGCGGTATCGGCCTCAATGTCATTCAGGGCGCGCGGATGGCGGGTGCCAACATGATCGTCGGTGTCGATCTCAACCCGGCACGAAAGGCGTTGGGCGAAAAATTCGGCATGACCCATTTCGTCAATCCAGCTGAGGTAGAGGGCGACCTCGTCCCTTATCTCGTCGACCTGACCAAGGGCGGTGCGGATTACTCGTTTGAATGTATCGGCAATGTCAATGTCATGCGTCAGGCGCTTGAATGCTGCCATAAAGGCTGGGGGGAAAGCATCATCATCGGCGTTGCGGGCGCCGGTCAGGAAATTGCCACCCGACCGTTCCAGCTGGTGACCGGGCGCGTCTGGAAAGGCACGGCCTTCGGCGGCGCCAAGGGCCGCACGGATGTGCCGAAAATTGTCGACTGGTACATGGACGGCAAGATCAATATCGATGACCTTATCACCCATGTCATGCCGATCGAGAAGATCAACGAGGGCTTTGACCTGATGCATGAAGGCAAGTCCATCCGCAGCGTCGTCACCTTTTAAGGACGTCTTATGAAAGTACTTTCCGAACAGGCCTGCTTTGGCGGGCTGCAGGGCTTTTACGAGCATGCCTCAAGGGAAACCGGCACGGTCATGCGCTTTGCCGTCTTTCAGCCGCCGCAAGCCAAGGCGCAACGGGTGCCTGTTCTTTATTACCTCGCGGGTCTCACCTGCACCGAGGAGACTGCGACCATCAAGGCGGGCGCACAAAAGGTCGCCGCCGAGGAAGGGCTGATGCTGGTGATGCCGGATACCAGTCCGCGCGGCCTCAATATCGCCGGAGAGGATAACGACTGGGATTTCGGCACCGGCGCCGGATTTTATCTAGATGCCACTGAAGACCCCTGGGGCAAAAACTACCGCATGGAAAGCTATGTAACGACGGAGCTGAAGGCGATGGTGGACAGCGAGTTTAAGACGGACGCGCGACGCAGCGGCGTCTTTGGTCATTCCATGGGCGGCCATGGCGCGCTAACCCTCGGCCTTAAGAACCCGGATATCTATCAGTCCGTCTCCGCCTTCGCACCGATTTGTGCGCCGATGCAATGCCCCTGGGGGGAGAAAGCCTTTACCGGCTACCTTGGGCCGAACAGGGCCAAATGGCGTGCCTATGACGCGACGGAACTGGTGAAAGACGGCGCACGGAATTCCCCGATCCTGATCGATCAGGGCCGGGCGGATAATTTTCTTCAGGAACAGCTAAAACCGGAAGTGTTCGAGACCGCCTGCCGCGACGCCGGTCAGGACCTGACACTCCGGTTCCACGATGGCTATGACCACAGCTACTATTTCATCCAGACTTTCATGGAAGAACATATCCGCCATCACGCCCGGATTTTGAACGCCCGCTAATTATTAATCAGCGAGATGGGCGCGGACATGGGCGTTAAACAGCTCTGGCCTTTCCATGGCCAGCTGGTGGGAGGCGTTCTCGACGATCACCAGCTTGGAGCCGTCAATCTGCCTGTGGATAAGCTCAGAAGCGCTAACCGGGGTTCCCTCATCCTCCCGCCCGACAATGACCAGCGTTTTCGCGGTGATATCTCCGATCCGGCCTGACAGGTCAATCCCGGCAATCGCCTGAGCGCACCCGACATAACCTTCGACGGACGTCTCCCGGATCATTTTGCGAATGCGGGCGTCCAGTTCGGGGTTGTTTTCGAGGGATTCACGGGTCAACCAGCGTTCCATCGATCCCTGAACATGCGATTCCATCCCCTTTTCCTGCGCCTGGCGAATACGTTTGGGCCAGAGGGCTGCCACGCCATCGAGCAGGGCACAAAGCGAGCTCGAAATGACAAGTCCCAGCACCCGCTCCGGATATCGGAGAGCAAATTCCTGGGCTATCATACCACCGATCGACAAGCCGACGATTTGGCTTTTGGTTACGCCATAATAATCCTGTATCGCGGCCATGTCCTTGGCCAGCAAAGCAAAGTCATAGGCGCCAGGTGTCGCTTCGCTTTCGCCATGGCCGCGTAAGCTGTAACGCAACACGCGGTAATCTTTTGACAGGTCGGCGGCGAGCTCATCCCAGGCGGTGAGGTCACAGCACAGCGAATGGCTTAAAGTCACAACAGGTGCGCCCTCTGGCCCCTCGAACCGGGTATCGAACTCAACTCCATTTGCGAAAATTTTCATGGCTGTCTCCCTTATTATTATTATTGACGCCCTATTATGCCGGAATCTTTACCTCGTTGACAAGCTGAGCGCCGCGGCTTGCCATAAAATACAAGCCCATATAATGGGTGATGTCCTGCGGATGTGACGCGGCGGCCCCCAGCCCTTCCTTTTCGGCGATTGCGCGCGGCAAATCATAGGTCGAACAGCCCTTGTCATAAACGAAAATGTCCTTGAGGCCGGGCATCATGTCGTGATTGCGGGCGCTCAAACTGGTGAGAACAAAATCCATCACGCAGATATCGGTACAAATCCCGACCACCAGCAAGTCGGTGATGGCGTTGTCGCGCACCCAATCCACAACGGAATTAGAGCCGTCGGCGCGCGTCGCCCCGACAAACCCGTTGATGCAGTCCTTTTTCACAAGCGTCGTATTCGGGTCCTGCTCAAGCCATTTAAGCTCGGGCACCAACTCTTCCTGGCCCGTTCCCGCCTCACAATGCGGCGGATAGGGGGGTTCGACCTTGCCGGGGGTGTGAGTATCCAGAAAGGCGAGGATTGGCCACCCCTGTCCGGTGAAGGATTTGGCGAGACGCACCGTCTCCTCCACCATGGTCGAGACCTGTGCATTTGGAGCCGGAGGAGCGAGCGGCCCCGCCCCCACGGTTGCGAACCCATTTACCTCATCAACGATCACCAGCCCGACACGCCGGTCGCCATCCGCCGGATCGAGAGGCGCAAGGGTAAGCGGCATGGCTGCCGCCAGGGCATCGGTGATGTTTTTGCTATCCATTCAAACTCACTTGTCGAGGGTCACTTTTTGACGTCACATTGATTGGTCGGCCGGATGGGTCCCAGTGCCTTTGCAACATTCAATTCCCCATTTTCGGTCTTGGCGATATACATATTCATCACCGTGTGATGATCTTCCTTCGTTATCATGGCGGGACCTGTGGGAATTTCAAAGGATAAACCTGCCATCCCGTCCACCGCCGCTTCACGGTCGACCTTGCCTGATTTCTCAAGTCCGCCTTTAAGCGCAATCAGAGAATTGTAATGGGTCATGACATAGAAGGAAACCGTGGTGTCCGCGCCTTCTGCCTTCCTGATTTTCGCGACAAACTCCTTTACGCCCGGCTCATTGGAATTTGCTACCATCGGCACGCCGGCATACATGCCCTCGCCCTTACCCGGACCGAACGCGCCGAGATAGGTTTCCGCAAACCCGAGGAAGGCAATTTTCATGGTTTTCGTCAGGCCGAATTCCTCCGCCTGCTTGATGAAAGTGATACCGTCGGCACCCGGCAGGGCGAACAGCAGTATCTTGGCACCGGAGGCGGCAATCTTGCGAATGACGGAGGAGAAGTCCTTGACGCCAAACGGTGTATATTCCTCAGCGACCGTGCTGCCGCCTGTTTTAGTGATGATATCCTTCGCGGTTTCAAACATCTTGCGCGGCCAGATATAGTCGGCCCCAAACATGTAATAGCTGTCGCCAACCCCGATATCCTTCAGATAGGGGATCAGGGGCGCTGTGTCCTGGTTCGGGACGGTATTGAACGAGAACAAATAGCGGTTACACATGCCGCCTTCATAATTGGTCGCATACAAGAGCGGTGTTTTTTCACGCTCAATCACGGCGGACATGGCATCGCGGCCAGCGGAGGTGATCGGGCCGGAGATCGCAATGACCTCATCGCGCTGGATCAGTTTTTTTGCCCGTTCCACCGAGGTTTTCGGATCGGTTTTATTGTCCTCATACAGAATTTCAACAGGATGACCAAGAATACCGCCGCCCGCGTTAATTTCAGCGACCGCCAGATCAAGACCCATTTTCGCCTGACTGCCGAACAGTTCCAATCCCCCGGAGAACGGCTGCACGGCGCCGATCTTGATGGTTTTACCAGCGGCAATAGACGGCATGCTGAAAGAAGACATCGCCGCCGTCGCCCCCATAGCCGCCACGAATTTTCTTCTTGAAATATCTAACATCAGCCGACCTCGTTTCTCTATTGTTCACAAAGGATACATGATCTGATTGGTTCAGATACAAATTGATGTGTCTGTTTATGTCAGTTAATTTGGACGGATCAAGTAGTTAAGGGTATGGTTGGCCGAAAATCGGCTTTTTGAACAAAATAACAGGCAAAGTCATTCGTGTACCTATTAATAACTCGTTTGTATGCCAACAATATTTGCTCATGTACTTGGTAAATTATTTGAATCATGGGAGACGCGGGCTTGCCTTTTCTTGAATTAAAGTCCCTGGTCAGGACTTTTGGGGGGCTGCGGGCCGTTGATGACTTCTCCCTAGACCTCAGTGAGGGCAGTCTCAATGCGCTTGTTGGCCCCAACGGCTGCGGCAAATCCACTCTGTTCAACCTGATCACCGGCAACCTGCGCCCAGATAGCGGAACCGTGCGATTTCAGGGACGGGATATTACGGGCCTGCCGCCCTACAGGATCGCGCGGCGTGGTATCGGTCGGAAATTTCAGGTTCCCGCCATTTTCGATGAACTGACGGTTCGGGAGAACCTTGTCGTGGCTGGACGGCGGCGGGGGGACGACGCTGAAATCTCTCGTATCCTGACGCAAACCCGGCTATCTGCTGCTCATCAGGATCCAGCAGGAGAGCTTGCCCATGGCCAGAAACAATGGCTTGAGATCGGCATTCTGCTGGCGCAGCGCCCATCCCTCATCCTGCTCGATGAGCCAACCGCTGGCATGACCCCCGCCGAAACGGAGGCGACAGTCGACCTTATCCTTGAAATCAACGAACGTCAGAACATCACGATCCTGGTCATCGAGCATAACATGGGATTTATCGAGCATCTTGCCTGTCCCCTGCATGTTATGTCCAAGGGAAAACGTCTCAAATCCGGTGACTTCGCCAGCATTCGGGGCGATGAGGATGTCCACGAGCTGTATTTTGGACGGCGCGAGCCCGCCGCCGCCGAGGCCCAGCCCTATGCTTGATATCGAGAAACTGACCGCGGGATATCGCGATGCCATGGTCTTGCGCGACCTGAGCTGCCACCTTGACGGCGGACGGGTAACCGCCCTGATGGGACGTAATGGCATGGGGAAGACGACCCTGCTAAAAACCATCATGGGATTAATCCGGCCACGGAGCGGGCGTATCACCTTCGCCGGACAATCGATTGAGTCACTGCCGACATACCAGGTATCCCGCGCCGGTATTGGCTATGTTCCACAAGGACGCGAAATATTCGATAGCCTGACTGTCCATGACAACCTGAGGTTAAGCCTTCTCGGTCATGGATTGCAGGGACTGGAACGGCTCCAGAAGATCTATGAATGGTTCCCCCTGTTAAAAGAGCGGGAAACGCAAAAGGCGGGCAGTTTTTCCGGCGGCCAGCAGCAAATACTGGCAATCGCCCGCGCCCTGATCCCCGGGCCGCAATTTCTCCTGCTCGATGAACCGACAGAGGGTATCCAGCCCAACATTATTCATGATATCGGACTTCAACTCGCAAGAATTGCCAAAGAGACCGGACTTGGCATTTTGATTGTCGAGCAGAATGTCGATATGGTGAGAACGCTCGCCGATCATGTAATGTTTATGGAGAATGGATTGATCCGGGAAAGCTGTGATATTGACAGGTTGAAAGATGATGACAGCCTCCTGCATCGCTATCTTTCCATTTAGGGCCTAATGTAATGACTGACTTCTTACCTGTAACCCTTGATGCTACCTCGTATATTCTTATTCTGGTTCTGGTCGCGCTTGGCCTGATGATCGTCTTCGGGATGATGGGCGTGATCAATATGGCTCATGGGGAACTGTTCATGATCGGGGCCTATGTCATGGTGACGACGCAAACGGCGGGCCTGCCGTTTGTTGCCGGGATCGTGCTGGCACCGATTATTGTCGGCCTGCTCGGACTGATCATCGAAATGGCGCTCATTCGCCATATCTATCATCGTCCGCTTGATACCATCCTCGCGACATGGGGTCTGTCAATTGCGCTTAAGCAAATAATCGTCCTTGTTTTCGGCCCGGAATCCCATAGCGTCATCATCCCGGTTGAGGGCAGTATCACTATTGGCGGGTTCAGTTATCCGCTCTATCGCCTGCTTCTTATGGGCGTGTCCGCGGGGTTGATCGCCGGAACCTACTGGATCTTCATGAAAACCGGGTTCGGCCTGATGGCCCGCGCCGTTATCGCTCGCCCGGGGACTGCGGCGACGCTTGGCATCAATACCCGGCGGATGTACCGCTGGAGCTTTGTCATCGGCACCGCCCTCGCCGGTCTCGCCGGGGCCCTAGTCGCGCCGCTTATCAGCGTCGATCCACAAATGGGGCTTGGCTATCTGGTGCCCGGGTTTCTCTCGATTCTCGTCGGCGGTGCCGGGCCGCTGGCGGGCGTGCTTGTGGGCGGCGCCGTCATTGGCGGGGTCAACAACCTTCTGGCAGTCTGGATTTCCCCGGTGGCGGCGCTGATCACCGTCTATATTATCGCTATTCTGATCATTCGCCTGAAACCCGAAGGCCTATTGGGGACACGCCGTGAGAAATAGTCTGGTTGCCGCCATTGTGTTTGGCTGTCTCGCCCTCTCCCCGGCCTTTCTCGGCTCCTATTGGACCGGACAGCTGACCAGCTATCTTGTCTTCGGCCTGTTGGCGCTATCGCTGTCATTGGTCTGGGGCTATGGCGGTATTCTCTGTTTTGGACAGGCTATGTTCTTTGGCATCGGCGGCTATATCATGGCTATTTTCACCAAGGGCATGATCTACCCCGATCTCACCAACAGCTATCTGGGGCTTTTTGCAGCTATGGCCGGATCGGCGATGTTCGCCCTCGCCCTCGGTTATTTCCTGTTTGCCGGACGCGGAATCAGCGGCGCCTATCTCGCCATTATTACCCTTGCCATCGCGCTCGTACTGGAACGGCTGATGAACAACTGGTACGCGCTCGGCGGTTATAATGGCTTGCTCAACGTGCCGCCGTTAAAACTGGTTTGGTTCGGGCTCAATTACGAGCTTTGGGACCAACTTCCGACCTTCTATATCATTCTCGGTATT
>NZ_JBDNHC010000136.1:0-3481 GCF_041689005.1 Sneathiella sp. | reverse complement strand
TAATTCCGCGCTTAGCTCATCAATCGACGAGGAAGTTGAGAAGCTGACTTGGTCTGCACATTGGGGTGCCGATACGGTAATGGATCTGTCCACTGGCAAGAATATTCACGAGACCCGTGAATGGATCATTCGCAACTCCATGCTGCCGATAGGCACGGTGCCAATCTATCAGGCGCTAGAGAAAGTAGACGGCTTGGCAGAGGATCTCACTTGGGAGATCTTCCGTGACACTTTGATCGAGCAAGCCGAGCAGGGTGTGGACTATTTCACCATTCATGCCGGCGTGTTATTTCGCTATGTGCCACTGACCGCAAAGCGCGTTACCGGCATCGTCTCTCGTGGTGGCTCGATCATGGCGAAGTGGTGCTTAGCGCATCATCAGGAAAACTTCCTCTATACGCATTTCGAAGATATATGCGAGATAATGAAAGCTTACGACGTATCTTTCTCACTCGGTGACGGCCTGCGCCCTGGTTCCATTGCGGATGCCAACGATGCGGCACAGTTTGGTGAGCTCGAGACTTTGGGCGAGCTGACGAAGATAGCGTGGAAGCACGACGTACAGTGCATGATCGAGGGTCCAGGTCACGTGCCTATGCATATGATCAAGGAGAATATGGATCGCCAGCTCGAAGTGTGCGGCGAGGCGCCATTCTATACTCTTGGGCCGCTGACTACGGATATTGCACCAGGTTATGACCATATTACATCTGGCATTGGCGCCGCGATGATCGGCTGGTTTGGCTGTGCAATGCTGTGCTATGTCACGCCGAAAGAACACTTAGGTCTGCCTAATAAGCAAGACGTTAAAGATGGCCTCATCGCTTATAAGATAGCCGCTCATGCAGCGGATCTTGCAAAGGGACATCCAGGCGCACAGCTGCGCGACAACGCGCTTTCCAAAGCCCGTTTCGAGTTCCGCTGGGACGACCAATTTAACCTCGCCTTAGATCCGGATACCGCGCGTAGTTTTCACGACGAAACCTTGCCGAAGCAATCAGGGAAGGTCGCACATTTCTGTTCCATGTGTGGGCCTAAATTTTGTTCTATGAAAATTAGTCAGGAAGTTCGCGAGTACGCGGCGGCGAAAGAGATAGCCGACGTAGATAGCGCGTTGAAAGCCGGTATGGAAGAGATGGCGGACACCTACAATAAAACAGGCCGAGAATTGTATCGCAGCATTTAGTATTGGCGAATTGAAGGGCGGCAAAACGCCCGCTTACAGTAACGAGAGGAAATGATGTCGAACACACGTATAGATGATTTAAACATCGCCTCCAATGAGGCCTTGTTGACACCGCAGGATTTGAAGGAACAATTGCCGTTGGAAGGAGATGCCTTAGAGTCGGTTCGCGCCGCACGGCAGACCATCTTCAATATTCTCGACAGGACCGATCCACGTCTCTTTGTGGTTATCGGTCCTTGCTCTATCCATGATGTTGATGCAGCCTTGGAATATGCGGGTCGGCTTAAGAAGCTTGCGGAAAAAGTGCGGGACGCTCTGTATCTCGTTATGCGCGTCTATTTTGAAAAGCCCCGCACCTCGGTAGGTTGGAAGGGCTTGGTTTACGATCCCTACATGGACGATACGTTCAAGATTGAAGAGGGGCTTTTCAAGGGCCGCAAGCTGTTGCTGGACATTGCGTCCATGGGGCTACCAACTTCTACAGAGGCGCTCGACCCGATTTCTCCGCAGTATTTGCAGGATATTATTGCGTGGTCGGCAATTGGTGCTCGTACCACTGAGTCGCAAACTCACCGCGAGATGTCGAGTGGTCTATCATCCGCAGTGGGCTTCAAAAATGGCACGGATGGTGGTTTAACCGTAGCGATTAACGCGATGCAATCGGTGAGCAGTCCGCATCGCTTTCTTGGGATTAATAGCCAAGGTCAGGTATCGGTAGTGACGACGAAGGGTAATCCCTATGCACACGTAGTATTGCGTGGTGGAGCTTCGGGGCCTAATTACGATTCGGTGCACGTGGCTCAGTGCGAGGCAGCGCTGCAAAAGGGTAAGGTCAGCAGCAACATCATGATCGATTGTAGCCATGCGAATTCGAATAAGGATCCGACGGTACAGTCGTTGGTACTGAAGGATGTGACGCATCAGATTCTGGAAGGCAATGAGTCGATTATCGGGGTGATGTTGGAGAGCAATCTTAATTTTGGCAATCAGAGCATTCCCAAAGATCTATCGCAATTGAAATACGGCGTATCCGTCACCGATGCCTGTATCGATTGGGAAGAGACTGAGAAGAGCATTACTGATATGGCAGATAAACTGCGCGCAGTATTGCCGACACGTCAATTTAAAGGCTAAGCCTAGCTCAAAACATATTACTAACATTGCTCATCGAGACCGATTCTTCTTCGGCGCGGCCCTGTTTGATCCAGTCCTGTATGTGGGGATTGGCTAGTAGGGTGTCTGCATAGCGTTTTGCTTCCATGCTTAGTTTTGCACCGTAAGAGCGGAAGCAGATTGCCATCGGCGCGAACATACAGTCTGCGATTGAAAATTTCCCGAATAGATAATCACCGCCAGCGCCGTGTTTGCGGCGACAGCAACTCCAGATAGCGTCGATGCGCGCGATTTCCTCTTCTAATTTCGCTGATACAAAAAGTTCGACTGAAGCTTTGCAATTCATCGGCCATTCTTTCTTAAGGTGGGGGAACTCCGAGTGCATCTCTGCGCAAACGGACCGCGCGCTAGCGCGCTTCTTCGGATTGATCGGCCAGCCACGCCCCTTTAAGAGCTGTTCGGAAATATACTCGCAGATT
This sequence comes from Sneathiella sp., assembly GCF_041689005.1. GTDB lineage: Bacteria > Pseudomonadota > Alphaproteobacteria > Sneathiellales > Sneathiellaceae > Sneathiella. Next base: position 703 of record NZ_JBDNHC010000136.1, on the reverse strand, counting down.
GCGAGTGAGTCCCATATGGTCGTTTCACTATGCAAGAATGCGGGTACCTTCAAGGAAGGCGAGTAGGGCCCGAGCTTCTCTGCTGTGTTGTCCTGATACAGCGCGATATTAATTTCGTCGAATGGAATTTCGAAGGCTTTGAGCAGCAACCAAGGCCGCATAGACCATGAGGAATAGTTCTTATTGCCGATGACTAGTTTTGCGTGACTCATGAGAAACTCTCCGCTGAATTAACAACTACGCGTGAAGAGGGAGCCTCTTCAGTGTTTCAGATTTAATGAAGTATTTTGTAAGAAAGTTCCGAGACACCCCTATCGAAACAGCCACTGTTCATAAAACAAAAGGCATACAAGGATTAAACACCGACTTTATTACGTTTAGAGGCGTGAATTGAGGCTAGACGCTGACCGAATATGGCAGAAATAAGGCGGAGGGTTTGCGGCATCGTAGGTCGCCGCGGGCCGGTCACGTTTTTGGCGTAAATACTGTATAGTTCCCGTGTCTTAGCGCCGCCTGGTGCGGGGTTTTCGGGTGTCAGGGTTTAGCCACCAGTTACGAGTAAAAAAATTATGGCGAGACGAATTGCGATAGTAGAGGACGAGGCGGCAATCCGCGAAAATTACGCCGATGTCTTGCGCAAGCAGGGCTACGAGGTGCAGACCTTCTCCAATCGCAAGGATGCCATGCGCTCCTTCGATATTCG
>NZ_JBDNHC010000135.1:0-22066 GCF_041689005.1 Sneathiella sp. | reverse complement strand
TGCCGTTGGGCTGATGATGATCTCCGCGGTCGCGATGGCCGACGACGCCAGTTTCGGCCGCCAGATTGAGGGGACCTATATCCTGAAGCAGGCCAATACCACCACCCATTCAAGCTATCGGTTCACGCCCTCGGGCGGCGTTATCTGGTCGGCGTCGGACCAGAAGGAACTCGCCTATGTGCCCGCGGGCGGCGTCTGGAAACAGGTTGGCGAGCATGCCGCCGTGGCGCGTATCATCAGTTTCGAGCTGGACGACAGCGGCGTTGCCGTGATCGACATGGAGTTTAATTTTGACGAAGATTTCAGGACCGTGAGCGGCAGTTTCAAGGGCGGCATCTATCCGCCGGACGTTGATGTCAATAACATCAAGAAGAAGCCGACGCTCACGCTAAGCAACACATTTACCGGTGTCCGCCTGACCTATAACGGCGATTGAGGGCGGGGCCGGAGTCAGTCCTGCCCCTGAAGCTCCAGCTCTTCCGTCAGCGCCATCCATTTTTCCTCGGTATCCGCGAGCTTTGATTTGAGGCGGCCGATTTCGTCGCTCAATTTCGCCTGATACGCCGGGCCCTTGTCATAGGTGGCGGGGTTGGCGAGTTCGGCTTCGAGGGTTTTCTGCTGTGCCGCGAGGTCCTGCATCTGCTTTTCAAGGCGCGTGGCCTCTTTGCGTTTCGGCGCGAGGGCGGCGCGGGCCGCGGCACGGGCCTTGCGGGCCTCTTTCCCGGACAGTTTCGGCTGGCCCGGTTCGGCGTCGTTCTTGCGGTTGTTGCTGTTGCTGCCGCCGCGGGCAGCCTCCAGCACTTCCTTCTTGTAATCGTCGATATCGCCGTCATAGGCATGGACGCCGCCGTCCTTCACCAGCCACAGCCGGTCGGCGACAAGGCTGACCAGATGCGGATCATGGCTGATCAGCAGCACCGCGCCGTCATATTCGTTAAGCCCCTGAATGAGGGCCTCGCGGCTGTCGACATCAAGATGGTTTGTCGGCTCGTCAAGGATGAGCAGATGTGGCTTGTCCTGCGCCAGCAGGCAGAAGTTCAGCCGGGCCTTCTCGCCGCCCGACAGCTTTTTCACCGCGACATCGGTTTTCTGGCGCGAAAAACCGAACTGGCCGAGACGGGCGCGGATCTTCGATTCCTGCCCGTTCTCGAATTTCGCGGCAAGATGCTGGTAGGCGGTCTCGTTCGGGTGCATCTCGTCGAGCTGGTGCTGGGCGAAGAAGCCGATTTTCAGCTTGTTCGATTTCTGCATCTCGCCCGTTTGCGGGCGCAGCCGCCCGGCCAGCAACTTGGCGAAGGTCGATTTGCCGTTGCCGTTGGAGCCGAGCAGGGCGATGCGGTCGTCCATATCGATGCGCAAATCAAGATTGCGCAGGACCGAGACATTCTTCTCATAGCCGACGGCGCAGGCTTCCAGCGTTATGATGGGGGAGGACAGCTCGTCCGGCGCGGGAAAACGGAAGCTCGCCGTATGTTCCTCGACAATGCCGATGACGGGCTGCATCTTTTCCAGCATTTTCATGCGGCTCTGGGCTTGCCGGGCCTTCGAGGCCTTGGCGCGGAAGCGGTCGACGAAGGATTGCAGATGCTTGCGCTGGGTTTCCTGCTTGCGCTGGACCCCGGCGAGGAGTTCCATCTGCTCGCGGCGGGTCTTCTCGAAGAAATCATAGTTGCCGGTGTATTTCACCAGTTTCAGCTGATCAAGATGGGCGATGCTCGTCACCACATTATTGAGCAGGTCCTTGTCATGGCTGACGATGATCAGGGTGCGCTGATAGCCACGCAGGAAACTTTCCAGCCACAAGGTTGCCTCAAGGTCGAGATAGTTGCTGGGTTCGTCAAGCAGGAGCAGGTCCGGCTCGGCAAAGAGCGTGCCGGCAAGCGCCACCCGTGTCCGCCAGCCGCCGGAGAAGGACGAACAGGACCGCTGCTGCGCCTCATGATCGAAGCCGAGACCGGAGAGGATCTTGGCGGCGCGCGCCTCCGCCGTATGGGCGTCGATATCGGCAAGGCGGGTATGGATCTCGGCGATGCGGTGGCCATCAGTGGCGGTTTCCGCCTCGGTCATCAGGCGGGTGCGTTCCTTGTCGGCGCTGAGCACGGCATCAAGCAGGCTTTCGGGACCGGAGGGCGCCTCCTGCGGGAGTACGCCAAGACGGGCGCCGTTCCGTAGCTCGATAGTGCCGTCATCCTGCTGGATTTCGCCGGTGATAAGCTTGAGTAATGTTGATTTACCGGTGCCGTTGCGGCCGATCAGGCCAAACTTATGCCCGACCGGAATATGCAGCGACGCATTTTCCAGCAGTAAACGGCCCGCAATGCGGTATGTCAGATCCTTGATTTGAAGCATGGGGCACTCTCTATCAGAAAGCGCCGCGCGCCGGAAGGTGGAAAATGGTGTTTGGGCCCTAAAAAGGATCAATTGGGTTGCCGCCGTCACGCTTCCCCGCTATAAGGCCGGAAATAATCCTTTATCCCCTTGAACTAGCGAGTAGCAAAATGGCTCTAGAACGTACTTTCTCCATCGTCAAACCGGACGCGACCCGGCGTAACCTGACCGGCAAGGTCAATGCCAAGCTGGAAGAGGCCGGGCTTCGTATCATTGCCCAGAAACGCATCCAGATGACCCGCGAGAATGCGGAAACCTTTTATGCGGTGCACAAGGAACGCCCGTTCTATGGCGAATTGTGTGACTTCATGACCTCCGGCCCGGTTATCGTGCAGGTGCTGGAAGGCGAGAACGCCATTGCCAAAAACCGCGAGGTTATGGGCGCAACCAATCCCGCCGATGCAGCGGCAGGCACCATCCGCAAGGAATTCGCTGAAAGTATCGAGGCAAATTCGGTGCATGGCTCCGACAGCGCGGAAAATGCCGCCATCGAGATCGCCTATTTCTTCGCTGGCTCCGAAATCGTCGGCTAAAGCGTCTCGTTCCATTAAAAAGGCCCGCAATTTCTGCGGGCCTTTTTTTATTGCGCAAATTCGGTGTCAGGCGCCGTTTTTTACCGGGGCGGGCTTGTCGAGGAAGGTCACTGTGTCCTTCTTCCCCCGCGGGTTGTCGCTATGCTTGAGATGGCCGTCGATCTTGGCACCGGGCTCGATGCTAAGCGAGGCATGGAGAATATCGCCCCTGACCGTCGCCGTTGACGTCACGGTAATCTCGTCGCCCTTGAGGCTGCCGTTTACTTCGCCGCGAATGACGAGGGTACCCGCGTCGATATCGCCGGTGATGGTCGCGGACTGGCCGATGGTCAGGGTATTGGCCTTGATGCCGCCATTGACCTGACCGTCAATCTGGACCTCGCCTTCGGAAATCAGGTTGCCTTCAATCGTCAGGCTTTCACTGATGATCGACGGCATGGCGTTGATCTTCGGGGATTTGGTCTCGGGTTTACTATTGCTGGAAAACATGCGTTACCTCACTTTTGAAAGTCACTCGACGGCAGAGGCATTCTGGAGTTTCGGCGTCGCTTTGAACGCGTATTTTCCCGCTTTGATAAAGTTCAGCGGATCCTGATGCTCGCCTTCATAGATTATTTCGTAGTGAACATGGCGACCGGTGCTTCGACCGGTGGAGCCCATCACGCCGACTTGGGTTCTAAAATCGATTTCGTCGCCTATTTTAACCGTAATTTTCTTTAAATGGCCGTAGCGGGTCTGGAAGCCCTGACCGTGATCGATGGTGACCATGTTGCCATAGGCGCCGTTTCTCCCGGCGAAGGAAACCACGCCCGGCGCGGTCGCCAGCACCTTGGAGTTTTTGGGACCGGCGATATCGATGCCGGAATGATAGGCGGTGCGTTTGGTAATCGGGTCGCGACGGTCGCCGAAGGTGGAGGTGACGTACCCGACATCTACGGGCCGCGCGAGCGGGAGCATCTTGAGGATGGACTGCAGCGATTCCCACCGGGCGAGGCTGGCCTCCATTTTTTCGGCCTGGGTGTAGTAGTTCTGTTCGGGGCCTTGCGGCGTGCGATCTGGATTGACCGTGAACAGCGGCCCGCCCTGTCCCTCGGCATCGCCGGCACCGAGCAGCTTGTCCGGATCGAGCCCCGTGAGGACGATAATCTCGCGTAGCGCCATCACGCTTTCATTGGTGCGGTCATGGATACGGGCGATCAGGTTCTTGTTCTCGGTTGAAATGCGGCCGATGCGGGCCTGCAGATTGGACACTTCGCCGCTCAGCCGCTTTTCGGCCACGAGGCTCGTTTTGCGGTCCGCCTCAAGGTTGGCGAAGCGCAGGCGGCTGTCCTGCAGGTCCTTGTAGATCTGGTCCTTGGTTGAGGCGTAGAGATTCAGCAGCCCGCGCATGGAGGCGAGCTTCCGTTCGGTCTTCTTGTAATCGGTGGCGGCCTGATCGCGTTCCAGCGAGGTATGGAACAGCATCTTGTTGATCTGCATGACCTCCAGTTCAAGCTGTTCACGCCGGGACGCGGTTACATGCAGGCTCTCGCCGAGCGCTCGGATCCGGTCCTCCGGTGAGGTATCCTCGACATCTTTATTCGCAAGTTTCAGGGTGTTGGCCACGGCCTTGCGGTTGGAGAGGACGCCTTCGAGGCGGGCATATTGCTGGTCAAGCTCGGCCTTTGTCGCAGCGAGTTTCGATTGCGCGAGCTGGCGGTCGGTGGCGGCAGTCTGATATCGCGTTTGCAGGGCGATCAGTTCCGCCGATTGCAGGGACAGGCGCTGCGCCTTCAAGGTATCGGTTGCCATGAAAAACAGAAACAGGCCGGCGAAACCGGCGATGACCGTGATTCCCATGATCTGGATGGGGACGCTGAGGTGGAAATATTTCAGTTGCCCGTGCGTCCCGAGGATAACCTGCCGGTCCGTAAATAGCCTGTTAAATACGGCCTTCAGTTTCATGGCGTCATCCTGCTGTGATGCGATTGATCGGGTCTGTCGTGAAGTTTCCCTATAAGAACTGATTTTTTTATCAAGATCAACCGCCAAGGAAGGTGCCTAAAAATTGCCATTTTTTGTCGGTTTTTGGCGGCGATGCTGCGACAGGGGCAGGTAGTAATCGGCGGGCAATCCGGCGGATGCGCGCGCGGTTTCGTTAAACGGTGGTTTTATAAGGCCTTTAAAGTATTTTTGCACCAGCGCCTGCCAGGTCGTCCGCTGGTCGCGCTGATGAATATGGCAATGATATCGAAACCAGCGGCTGCCGATGGCGACATGACCGATTTCATCTTCCAGGATTATTTCGAGCAGCCGAACGCTCTTTTGATCGCCGATTCCGGCGAATCGGTTAATCATGGCAGGAGTAACATCGAGGCCGCGGGCCTCCAGCACCATCGGCACAATGGCAAGTCGCGAGGCGAGATCGTCCTTCGTGTCCAGCGCCGCCTCCCAGAGGCCATCATGGGCGGGAAAATCCCCATAGGCAAAGCCAAGATCAGCGAGCCGCGTCGCCAGCAGCCCGAAATGCTTTGCCTCCTCATCACCGACCTTTACCCAGTCATCGTAAAAGTCGCGGGGCAGGGCCTCGCCGGTGAAACGGGCGACCATGTCCCAGGCGAGATCGATGGCGTTCAGCTCGATATGCAGCACCGCATGCAGCAATTGCGCCCGTGCCTCTGGCGAATGGCCGCGGCGGCGCGGCATTTCCGGCGGCGTCAACAGCTCAGGGCGCGTTGGGCGGGCAGGGCGGTCCGGCGGTTGTCCCTCGCCGATCGCCATCCCGCCGTTGGAGGCCGCCCAGGCCGCCGCAGCGGTGTGACTGAGGCGGGCCTTCTCGGCCCCGTCAGCGGTGGTCAGGATACGCTGGGCGTGGGCGGCAAGCGTATCCATTTAAAGGGCGGCGGCCGCTTCCAGAACAGCTTCGACATGGTTCTTGACCTTGACCTTACGCCAGATCTCGCGAATGACACCGTCTCCATCGATCAGGAAGGTCGCCCGCTCGATCCCCATATATTTGCGTCCATACATATTCTTCTCGACCCAAACACCATAGGCCTCGCAGGTCGCACCATCGTCATCGGCGGCGAGGATCACGGACAGGTCATGCTTGGCGCGGAACTTGGCATGCTTGGCGACGCTGTCCTTCGAGACGCCGATGATCTTGACGCCAAGATTCTCGAACTCGCGGAGGCGCGCCGAAAAGCCGATGGCCTCGGTGGTGCAGCCGGGGGTGTCGTCCTTTGGGTAGAAATAGAGCACGAATTTCTGCCCCTGAAGACCGGCAAGGCTGACGTCCTCGCCGTTATCGGTGGACATGGTGAAATCCGGGGCCTTTTCGCCGATCTCGGGCATGGGTTTTCCTTCCTCATAAATGCGGCCGCAGGGGATCCCGCGCCGTTCCTGTGATTTTATATGCCTGACCGGTTTTACCCGAAGCTGCAAAATTTTCAATGGGTTGCGACAATAAAGCGGTCAGGGAGGGGCCGGAGGGCCCGGAATTACACGGTAACGTTAATTAACATGCTATATTGTTCTTGGTGTTGGAAGAAAACGCCGCACCGCTGAAAATATGCGTTTCATCCGGGGAAGGCCTTACAACCTCTTTGTTTGACAAGGAGCAATTTTTCATAAAAAGCGATATTTTCTGCTGTTTGTTAATACTAAATTTTGACTTTTTCTTTAAATTTGGCGGGGCCTCCGGGATGTGGGCGTTATTTTGTTGGAATAGCTTGAATGAATACTCAGGGTTATAAACGCGTTGGATTTGTCGTCCTCAGTATTATTCTGTTGATCAGTTTTGCTGGCGGCCTCTACTCCATAAATCTGGCACGGCAGTTCGGGGACACACAACGTCAACTGGCGATGTTCGATAAGCGCCTTGTTGAAAAAACCCGTCTCAACAATGTTCTGGAAACGGCGTTCGGCTATGGCGGGTTTATCCATAATTTCAAAAATTACGTGTTGCGTCAGGACATTGAGTACAAGCAAAACGTGGAATCGAGCTATGTTAAAATTATCGATGCCCTGAACGCATACCATAAGTTCCCTATCGGAAGCAGTGAAAAGCAGGCGTTAGACGATATCCGCGCGACAGTGAATGCCTATTGGAAAAATCTGCCGCGGACAGAGGCGCTGATTGCGGCAGGCACGCCGATCCGTGAAATCGATGCCCGGGTCCGCGTCGATGATGCCCGGGCCATTGACGGGCTGAATTTTCTGAGCGCGGTCCGCGACAGCAGTTTTTCAAAGCGATTGGAAATCGTCACCGACATGGTGGAAGTGGAGAACCGCGAAATCCTTATCATCCAGTTGACGATTGCCGCCTTTATGTTTGTTGTCATTCTGATGTTCTGGTGGATTTTCAAGTATGAGAAAGCGTGGCTGCTCGCGCAACGACGTCTCCGGGCGAGCGAAACGAAATTCCGCGAGATCATTAATAACAGCGCCGATGCCATCATTACGTCAGACGGGAATGGCCGGGCCGAGATATTCAATCGTGCCGCGGTGAAAATTTTCGGTTACGAGGCAAGTGAGATGATTGGCCAGCACGTTGCCCTGCTGATGCCGGAGGAGGAGCGTCCGCAACATGAGGCCTTTTTTCGGGCATCGTCGCCCCCGGGAAATCCTGAGGACAAGTTTCCGCAAGGATTCAGGGGGCGCCGGAAAGACGGCAGCCTGTTTCCCATCGAGATGACGGTCGCGCCCTATTATGTTAATAGCGAAATGGCCTATGTCGGTATCCTCCGCGATATCACTGAAAAGAAAAAGGCCGAGGAAATGCTGGTCAATACCATGAGAAGCGCCATCGATGCCCATAAGACCAAGAATCTTTTCATCGCTAATATGAACCATGAACTGAGGACGCCGCTCAATGCGATCATCGGCTATACGGATATTATGGTCCTGGAAATATTCGGCGCCCTGCAGCCGCCTAAATACCGCGAATATGTCGACGACATCAATGGTGCCGGACGTCATCTGCTGGCGATTATTTCCGATTTGCTTGACCTTGGGGCCATCGAGGAAGGCAAGCTGGAGCTGGAAAGGCAGGTTTTCCGGCTCGCCGAAATTGTCAATGACTCGCTCAAAATCATCATGAAACAGGCGGAACTGGCGGGGGTGACCCTGAAATACAACCCGGAGGATTTCGATGTGTCACTGTTTGCGGACGCCCGGCGGTTGAAACAGGTCCTGCTGAATGTCCTGAACAACAGCATTAAGTTCACCGAACGCGACGGTATGATCTCGATGCATTGTACGAAAGAGGACGACGCGGTTGTCATCTCGATTGAGGATACCGGGATCGGCGTCGCGGAGGAGGATATATCGATTATTTTCGAGCCTTTCCAGCAGGCGAGAGAAACTCATATGACCGCGAAAGAGGGAACCGGCCTCGGCCTGCCTCTGTCGCGAAACCTGGTGGAGCTGCATGGCGGCACCATGGAATTTAAGAGCGAGCTCGGCAAGGGCAGCTTTGTGACCATCCGGCTGCCAAACGATCATTCCGCCGCCGCCTGACCTCGCGCTACTCTTTCGGTTCGCGCAGGTATTTGCGGAACACCCTGTCGATATATTTCTGGGCCGCGGCCAGCTTGGCGGCGAGGGCATCGAAATCCTCGACTTCGCCGACCCGGGCCAGCGCCGCCTGGAGGGCGAGGGGGGATTGTTCATCCATCTTGCGGCTGCCGAGGCAGAGCTGTTGCAATCCGCTGATATTCAGGTAAAGCCCGGCAATATCGGTCAGGCGATCAGCTTCTGCCGCCGGAATCACGCCTTGTGCTTTCATGACCGCCAGGCTGTCAATTGAGTTGGGCAGCAGGATATCCGGATGCCGGGGGCCATGGGCGAGGCGCAGGTACTGGCAGATAAACTCCAGGTCCATCAGCCCGCCGACCGCATGCTTGATCGCCCAGACAGAGCCCGTCGCATATTCCTTAAGCACCCGCCGTCGCATGGTCCGGGTATCCTCGCGCAGTTTACGTGGCTCCCGCGCTGTCTGGTTGATGGCGGCAAGGACATCGGCGGCCTTCTCGCACAGTTCCCGGTCGCCAGCGACAACACGGGCGCGGGTGAGTGCGAGATGCTCCCATGTCCAGGCCTCGCTCTGGTAATAGGTCAGGAAACTGTCGAGATTGAGCGCGATCGGGCCGGATTTCCCATGTGGCCGCAGCCGCATATCCACCTCATACAGCTGCCCGTCGCCGGTGAGGGCGCTTAAACTATTGATGAAGCGCTGGCTGAGGCGGGTATAAAACAGCCCCGCCGAGATCGGCTTGGCGCCATCGGTGGTCATATTGTCCTCCGGCGTCTCGAACACGAAGATCAGGTCGGCATCGGAGCCCGGGGTCATCTGGCGGCTGCCGAGCTTGCCCATGGCGATCACCGCAAATTTGCCGCCCGGCACATCGCCGTGCTTTTCCGCCAGTTCGGCCCGCACCCGCGGGAGCAGGCTGGTGAGGACAATTTCGGCGATGTCGGAAAGCACCGGCCCGGCGGCGACGGTGGCGCCCCGGCCGCTTCCGTGATCGACATTATTCAGGATCTGCACGCCGACGCGGAACTTCATGTCATTGGTCCAGCGGCGCGCGAAATCGAGGATATCCTGGAAATCCCGCGCGGTATCGAGGATCAGTTCAAGATCGTCGCTAAGCTCGGCGAAGGGCGGCAGCGGAGCCAGAAACTCGGTATAGAGCACACCGTCCAGCAACATCGGGTTCTGGGCCAGCGTCTCCGCCAGTTCCGGCGCCATGCCCATGATCTGCGCCAACAGTTTCAGCAGGCTGGGATGGGCCTTGAACAGCGAGAATAGTTGCACCCCAGCGGGCAGTTTTTTAAGGAACACATCGAAGCGGGTGAAGGCGGCGTCAGGATTGCTGGTCTCGGCAAGCATCTCCAGCAGATGCGGCATCAACTCGGTTAGCAGTTGCTGCGACCGCACCGCTCGCGTCGCCCGGTAGCGGCCATAATGCCATTCGCGCACGGTCTGTGAAATGCCGACGGTGTCGGTGAAGCCAAGCTCGGAGAGAGAGCGGAGCGTCTCCGGGTCATCCTCGGCGCCGGTGAATACCAGCCGCCCGGCCTTGCGGTCCGGTGTTTTCTCGAACTGGAACAGGGCGTCGTAATGGCGCTGCACGGTCTCCAGCGTGGATAGCAGAACCTGGCGGAATTCGTCGGCGTTGTCGAAGCCCATGAAGACACCAAGCTTCGCAAACTCTCCCGCCTCCTCGGGCAGTAGCTGAGTCTGCTCGTCGTGGGTCATCTGCAATCGGTGTTCAAGGGTGCGGAGGAAAATATAGGCGTCGGTCAGCTCGGCCACCACCGCCGGGCGGGTCTTCCCGGCCTCCTCAAGCTGAGCGAGAGTGCCGAGTGTGGTTGGATCGCGCAAATTCGGGTTGCGCCCCCCCTCGATCAGTTGCTGGGTCTGGCAGAAAAACTCGATCTCGCGGATACCGCCGCGGCCGATCTTGATGTTATGGCCTTCCAGTGAAATCTCGGCAAAGCCCTTGTGGGTGTGGATTTGCGACTTGATGGCCTGAATATCCTCGATGGCCGCGAAATCCATGGACTTGCGCCAGATAAAGGGCGTGAGAAAGCTGACGAACTCCTCACCCGCCTCAAGGTCCCCGGCGATCGGGCGGGCCTTGATCATGGCGGCGCGCTCCCAGTTCTGGCCCTGACTTTCGTAATAGACATGGGCAGCAGCAAGCGACAGAGCAATCGGCGTCGCCCCTGGATCGGGCCGGAGCCTGAGGTCGGTGCGAAACACGTAGCCCTCACGGGTGCGCTCCTGCATCATCGTCACCAGGTTGCGGGCGATCCGGACGAAGCAGTCCGCCATCGACCGCCGTCCGCTGTAGGTGACCTTATCCGCATCGAACAGGATAACAATGTCGATATCACTGGAATAGTTAAGCTCGCCCGCGCCGAGCTTTCCCATGCCGAGCACGATCAGGCCGCTGTCCTGTGTCGGCCGCTCGGGATTGGCGAGGGTAATGTCGCCTTTCGCTGCCGCCTCTGTCAGCAGGTAGGTGCAGCACCGCTCAACCGCGGCGCTGGCAAAATCCGACAGGACCGCGGTAATTTTCATCAACTGCCAGACGTGGCCGATGTCACAGAGTGCTGTCAGCAGCGCAATGCGCCGCTTGGCAATGCGCAAATCTGCCATGATCTCGTCGCGGTCGGTCTCCGGCCTCTCCGCCAGCCGGTCATATATCCAGGTGAGGGCGGCGGCGGCGCCCTCTTCCATCAGCACGCGAAAAAGCTCGATCTCCGATATCAGGCAGGCGCTGAGGTAGCTGCTGTTGCCGAAAATACCATCGAGAATCGCACGGGCTGCCTCGCGCTTGCCAAATTCAGCAGCGAAGGCGGCATCTCCGGGCGTTGCCGCGGTAATCTGTTCCCATTCCTCCCTCCCAAGACGGAGCAGGTCGGCATCCCCCGGCCGGGGCAGCAAGCGCGCAGCATCGGCGAATGGAATTTTTTCCAGTGTTTGAATATCCTGCATTCCTAATCCGGGTTGCATGGTTTACGATATGGGTTCAATTATCGGCACAGGTAGTTCTAACACAAGTGAATTTCTCAATTGATCGTTGTAACTTCTAAAATTTTGCTGCGAGCCGCCCTGGCGGCGATCGTTCTCGTCTTTATTGCTGGAATGGTGGTCATCGCCGGACTTGCGCGCGGGCCGATGTCGCTGACCTTCCTCGGACCCTACGTTGCGCAGGCGCTGGAGAGCCAGTATCCGGAGCTCGACCTTACCTTCGGGGACCTCAAGCTCGCCTGGAACGGGCGTGACAAAAATCTTGCCGTCTCGGTCGCTGATCTTGAGATTGCAGATAATTCCCGCAAGATTGTCAGCATTCCAGATGTGATGGTGGTGTTTAGCGGCGAAGCGTTGCTGCGCGGGCGGATCGCCCCGGCGAAACTTGAGTTCAGCGGCGCGAAAATCCGCGTCACGCGGGCAAAGTCGGGGAATATCAAGCTCGGCTATGAATATTCAGTGATGAAGGAGGCGGGCACTTCGGGCGGCACGGAGCCGGAAGACGTACAGCTCGACAGCAGCTCCCGCGATGCCCTTCGCAGTATCCTGACGGAATTGAGCCGCGCGCCGGACAAGACGACCCTGACCGGGTATCTTGAGCGGTTGGAGCTGTATAATTCCTCCGTCTATATCGAGGATGAGATACTCGGCAAGTTCTGGCAGGCGACGAATACGGACCTGTTCGTCTGGCGCGAAGAGGGGGGTCTCCGCGGGCAGGCGAACGGCGATCTTAAGGTTGGTGCCCGGACCGTCTCGGTGATTGCGATTGCCGATTATGACCGGGCAACGAAACAGACCGGCATTGACGGCAGTTTCAATGCCTTGCCCTTGCAACTGATCGGCGAGCAATCGCCGGAACTGTCGATATTGACCGGCATCAAGCTGGTGCTGTCGGGCCGGGTTCATCTCGATCTTGACGAGGAGTTCGGGTTTGAAACCGTCGGTTTTGACGTCGTCGCTGATGAGGCCGGAACCATCGATATGCCGGACCTCTACAAACAGCCGCTGCCGATCGACAGCCTGTCGGTGTCCGGCGATGTATCCGGTGATTTCACGCATGTGGATATAGAAAAGATTGAGGCGACCAGCCGCGGCGCAACGGTTGCGCTGTCCGGCGCGGCTGAGCAGGCCGAGGCGGGCATCGGCCTCACCTTGCGCGGGGAGGTTCAAAATGTGCAGGCCGATGATCTTGGCCGTTTCTGGCCGTATTCCATGGCGGTCGACGGCTATAACTGGGTAACCCGCAATATCCGGGACGGGGTCGTGACGGCGGCCACGCTGCAACTCAACCTTCCCCCCGGCGCGATGGAAAGCGGGGAGCTTCCGGCGGATGCGGTCCGACTTGCCTTTAATTTGGAGGGCGTCTCGGTTGATTATTTTTCACCGTTGCCGAAAGTGACCGATATCAAGGGCCGTGGGGTGCTGACCGCTACCGACGTTGCGCTCACCGGGCTCACCGGCAAGCTCGGCGATCTTGAACTGACGTCAGACAAGGCGCGGATCTATAATTTTGACAAGGATATGCAATGGGCGGATATCAACGTCCATGTGACTGGCGCCAGCAAGGAGATATTTACGTTTCTCGATCGCGAGCCGCTCGGCTTTGCGGCGCCCTACGGTATTGATTCGGCGCGCATGACCGGCACCGGCGTTGTTGATGCCGCCTTCAAGTTTCCGCTGCGCGATGACCTCGAACTTGAGCAGGTTGATTACAGCGCCAAGGGAAATTTTGAGGGGGCCTTCATTCCCGAGGTCACCGACAGCATCGATTTATCAGATGGCAACCTGAATGTTGCGGTTGATCCCAAGGGGGTAAAGGTCGAGGGCACCGCCAGTCTCAACAAGGTGCCGGCCACGATCACGGCCCAAAGCTGGTTCACCGGCAAACAGGCCGGGCATCGCCGCTACGCCATCAAGAGTGAGCTTGATAATGCGGCACGCGTTGCACTGGATGTGGCGAGCCCTTATCTTGACGGAAAAATACTGGCGGATGTCGAGATCGAAACCGTGCCCAAGGATGGGGCATCTGGACAGGTTACCCTTGATCTCACCAAGACGAAAATCATGGCCGAGGCGATGCGCTGGAGCAAGGAAGCGGATGTTCCGGGCAAGGTGACGGCGGCGATCCGGGTGACGGAAGCGGGCAACTCGACCCTCTCTGATATCAAGGTGAGCGCCGGCAATCTATCGGCGAGCGGAGAGGCAGAACTCAGCGGCAAGGAACTCACCCGCCTGACGGTTCCGACGGTGCGCTACGGCGAGAATGATTTCGGCGTGGAATTTACTCAGACAAGCCCGGAAGTTATGACCCTCCGGATCTCCGGGCCGCAGTTTGACCTGCGCCCCTTTGTTGTCGGCACCTATGATCTCAACGAGGCCGATATCGACGGCGCGGCGGAAAGCGACCGTAAAATCAGCATAGATGTCGATTTTGACAAGATCCTTCTCGATGAAGGGCTGTCGCTGAATGGGGTCAAGGGCAACCTGCAGGCAGAGGGCAACCTGATCGTGAGCGCGATGGTGGACGGTAAATTTGGGGATGGCAAGGCGGTCAATCTCGAGATTTCCAAAACTGACGGCGCCCGCAAGGTGATCTTCCTCGCTGACGATGCGGGCTCGCTGTTTAGCGGGTTCGATTTATATGACGACCTGCGCGATGGCAAGCTGGAACTGCGAGCCACCATCGATGACACCAAGAAGGAGAGGCCAGCGACCGGGACGATAAAAATCAAGACTGTCCGGCTGGTCAATGCGCCGGTTCTGGGGAAAATCCTGACCGTGGGCTCGCTCGGCGGGATCGTTGATCTGCTGAAGGGTGAGGGGGTTGTCTTTGATACGGTGGAGGGACCGTTTAGTTACGTGAACGGCGTCATCACGACACGGGATTTCCGCGCTGTTGGCTCCATCGGCATCACCTTTACCGGCACGATTGACCAGCCCGCCGACAAGATCGATGCCTTTGGCACGGTCATTCCGTCCTATACCCTGAACTCGGTCCTTGGCAATATCCCGATCCTCGGGACCCTGCTGGTCGGTAAGAAGGGGGAGGGGATTTTCGGCTTTTCCTACAAGGTGACAGGCGGCCTTGAGGATCCGCAAACCAGCGTCAATGCGGTCTCGGCGTTGGCGCCGGGTATCCTCCGCCGCATGTTTTTCGAGCCTTGGGACCAGCCCGACGTCAAGCCCCCAACAACCTTGCAGGATAAGCGCCAGCGCCAATAACTCGGGGTTAGTGGGAGCGGGTGCCGCCTAGACGGGAACGATCAGGTAATGCCGCTTTTTGCCCGCCGAGAGCTTGATCCGGCCCTCACTGTCAAGATCGGCAAGCGAGATTTGCGCCTTTTCGTCCGTAATCTTTTCATCATTGAGCCGCGCGCCGCCACCCTTGATCAGTTTTCTGGCTTCGGAGCTGGAACTGGCAAGGCCGCAGCGCTGGAACAGGGCGAAGGCAGGAAGGCCCGCCTCAAGCTCACCTTTCGGTACTTCCAGTGTCGGTAGCCCCTCGGCGGTTGTGCCCATCTCGAAAGTCTGGCGCGCGGTTTCCGCGGCGGCTTTCGCCGCCTCAACCCCGTGGGCCATGGTGGTGCAGGCATCAGCGAGGACTTTTTTTGCCTCGTTCAGCTCCTGCCCCTCAAGTTTCTCCAGCCGCGCGATCTCTTCGAGCGGGAGGTCGGTGAACAGCCGCAGGAACCGTCCAACATCACCATCCTCGGTGTTGCGCCAGAACTGCCAATAATCATAGGCACTCAGCATATCCTCGTTGAGCCAGACGGCGCCGCCTGCGGTCTTGCCCATTTTCGCCCCCGATGACGTGGTCAGCAGCGGCGAGGTCAGGCCAAACAGGCTGAAGCCGTTAGTACGACGGCCAAGCTCGACGCCGTTGACGATATTCCCCCATTGATCGGAGCCGCCAAGCTGCAGGCTGCAGTTGTAGTTTTTCTTGAGCTCGACAAAATCATAGGCCTGCAGGATCATGTAGTTGAACTCGAGGAAGGACATGGATTCCTCGCGCTCCAGCCGCAGCTTCACGCTGTCGAACGAGAGCATGCGGTTGATGGAGAAATGCGGCCCGTATTCGCGCAAGAAAGGGATATACTCAATATGATCAAGCCAGTCAGCGTTATTGACCATGATCGCATCGGTCGGACCGTCGCCGAAGGTGAGAAACTTCTCGAACACCTTCTTGATGCCGTCCATATTGGCTTGGATCACCTCATCGGTGATGACCGGGCGGCTCTCGTCGCGGCCCGTCGGATCGCCAACCTTGGTCGTGCCCCCGCCCATCAACACGATCGGCTTATGCCCGGCCTGCTGCAGGCGCCGGAGGATCATGATCTGCATCAGGCTGCCCGCGTGCAGGCTTTTGGCCGTACAGTCGAAGCCGATATAGGCCGTGACGATTTCCTCAGCAAAGGCTTTATCCAGCGCGTCTATATCTGTACATTGATGCAGGTAGCCGCGGTCAGTGAAGACTTTCAGGAAGTCTGAGCGTAAATCGGTCATGGGAGTCACTTGTTTCCAACTGGTTGAGGGCGCGTCATCGTTTAGCACATTTAGGACAAAAATTAAAAGTGCAGGATGGGAAATGACAAATATTAGCCGGAATGACGAAGAAACACAGCGGTTTTGCGCCCTGGGCCTGATGAGCGGTACCTCGCTTGACGGGGTCGATGCGGCGATTATCGAGACCGACGGCCACCGGGTTCTGGCCCATGGCCCGGTCAGTTCCTTGCCCTATGAGCGGGACTTCCGCGCCCGCCTGCGCACAGCGCTTGGACAAAGGTCTGCGCCCGCCGATCTCATTGCCGAATTTACCCGGATGCAGGCGGCAACGGTTCTGGAACTGCTAGCGGCAAACGGCCTTGCCGCGGCAGATATCGACGTTATTGGTTTTCACGGCCAGACGATCTTTCACGACCCAGCCAATCGACTGACGGTGCAGATCGGTGATGGCCAGTTGATGGCCGAGCTGACGGGGATCAATACGGTCGCCGGCTTTCGCCTTGCCGATGTCGCGGCAGGCGGAGAGGGGGCGCCGTTTGCCCCGCTCTATCACCGGGCGCTGGCGACGGAGCTTGATGGGCCGCTGGCAGTCCTCAATCTCGGCGGCGTTGGCAATGTCACCTATATTGACGGTGAGATCGTACTGGCCTTTGATACAGGACCGGCCAATGCGCTGCTCGATGACTGGATCAACCGCCATACCGGCGCGCCATTCGATGCGGGCGGCGAGATTGCGGCGCGGGGCATTGTTGATGAGGCCCGGCTTGCCCGGCTGCTCGATCATCCGTATTTTGACCTCACGCCGCCGAAAAGCCTCGATCGTGATCAGTTTCCTGTGGCCGCGGTTGTGGAGGGGCTCAGCCTTGAGGCGGGGGCCGCGACGCTGCTGCGTTTCACCAGCGAGAGCATCCGCCGGGCGCTCCGGCATTTGCCGGGACGGCCGAGGCGCTGGCTGCTGACCGGAGGCGGCCGCAAGAACCCCGAACTGGTGCGCCTGATTGGCGAGGCTGTCGGCGCCCCGGTCGATCCGGTGGAGGCAGTGGGATGGCGCGGTGACGACCTTGAGGCGGAAGCCTTCGCCTTTCTTGCCGTCCGCTCACTCAGCGGTTTGCCGCTCAGCCTGCCGACAACGACGGGGGTGCCGTCGCCGATGACCGGCGGGACATTCTATGCCGCGCCGACCGGCCATGCCACCACGAACGGGCGGCGCGTCTCCGCCTGAGGGGGAAGAGAGGTCAGTCTTCCTCGTCGGTAAGGCGCTGGTCGAGATAGGCGTCGACGGACAGCATCAGGGCCGCGTGGTTGTTTTCGAAGAAATGGTCGGCATTCTCGATCTCGTCATAATCGATGGTGATACCCTTCTGCGCCTGTAGTTTCTCGACCAGCTTCTTGGTATCTTTCTGCGGGACCAGCTTGTCCTTGTCGCCATGAATAATGATGCCCGAGGACGGGCAGGGCGCAAGGAAGGAAAAGTCATACATATTGGCGGGTGGGGCGACGGAAATAAACCCGGCAATCTCCGGCCGCCGCATCAGCAGCTGCATGGAAATCCACGCGCCAAAGGAAAATCCACCGATCCAGACGGCGGGGGCGTTGGGGTTATGGGTCTGCATCCAGTCGAGCGCGGAGGCGGCATCGGAGAGCTCGCCAATGCCATGGTCATAGTCGCCCTGGCTGCGGCCAACGCCGCGGAAATTAAACCGCAGCACCGAGAAGCCGCGCTTCTTGAAGGTCGTGAACAGGTGGTAGACGACCTTGTTGTTCATGGTCCCGCCATATTGCGGATGCGGGTGCAGGACGAGGGCGAGCGGGGCATTGGGGACTTCTGAATGATGATAGCGGCCTTCAAGGCGACCTTCAGGTCCATTAAAAATAACGTCTGGCATTGATATTCTGGTTCCTAAAAACAGGTTCGGTATCGCGCTGGAATTCGCCTTTTGCGGCTCAGCATCCTTATCGTCTATAATCATGCGGCTGTCGGTGACCGGCGATACTGGTCTTGACGGTACCGGTTATATACATATATCTGGATGAAGTGGGCGCTTATTTAAACCTCAGGTGAATTCCGCTACAAGAGCGGCACAATACAGAAAGTAAGGCCAGATGTTCAAGCATTTAAGCGAAGAAATTGCCTGCGTGATGGAGCGAGACCCCGCCGCGCGCAGCAAATTTGAGGTTGCGCTGCTCTATGCAGGCTTTCATTCCATCGTTATTCACCGCATGGCCCATTGGCTTTGGCAACGCAACTGGCGCATTCTGGCGCGGCTGTTGTCACAGTTCAGCCGCTTCCTCACCGGTATTGAAATTCATCCCGCAGCGGTCATCGGGCGCAAGTTCTTCATCGACCATGGCATGGGCGTTGTCATTGGGGAAACCGCGGAAATCGGCGATAATGTGACCCTGTATCACGACGTAACGCTGGGCGGGGTAGCCCCCTCAATCGATTCCGATTCCCAGCGCGGCGTCAAACGCCATCCAACGCTGAAAGATGGCGTCATCATCGCCTCGGGAGCGCAGATCATCGGCCCGATTACCATCGGTCGATGCGCCCGTGTCGGGGCAAACTCCGTGGTGCTGAAAGATGTCCCGGAGAGGACGACCGTGGTCGGCGTTCCGGCGCGCGCCGTCAACAGTGCCCATAAAACCCCGACCGACGAGAGATTCGCCGCCTACGGTGTTGGCAGTACGGAGCTTTCCGACCCGGTTTTCAAGGTTATGGATGGCCTCCTCGACAAGGTTCAGACACTCTCCATGCGGGTCGAGGAACTAGAACGCGAGGCGGCCGCCAGAGACGCGACGCCGCCGGCCGCGCTCAAAGCCGGAAAAAAGACCGATGGGACCGCAGCACATAAAGGGAAGGCCGACCAGTAGCCTCGACGATGACGGCGGCGGGCGGCATTTCGAATGAGAAATTTGAATGAGAAACGGGAAAACCTTGTCGGCGCTGCCGGCAGGGTTTATTTTGTAATGTCATGGCAGAGAGTATCTATCTAGACTTCAATGCGACCGCCCCGATCCGGCGCGAGGTGATTGACGCGATGGTCGCCGTGATGGCCGCAGGGGGCAATCCCTCCTCAGTTCACCACAAGGGCCGCACGGCGCGCAACCGGATGGAGGACGCGCGGCGCCAGCTTGCGGCGCTGATCCATTGTAAGCCGCCGGAAATCATCTTCACCTCCGGCGGGACGGAAGCCAATAATTTTGCCCTTGGGGCATTCCCCGACCGCCGCCTGATTGTCTCAGCGCAGGAGCATGATTCTGTGTTGGCCCCGGCCTCGCCGCGCGCGCCACAACTATTGCCGGTCGGTGAAAATGGGCTTGTCGATCTCGATATTCTTGAAAGCTGGCTGGCGGGGACCGCCGCCCCGGCGCTGGTCTCGGTGATGTATGCCAATAACGAAACCGGAGTGATCCAGTCGATTGCCGCGATTGCCGCGATGGCTCACGCACATGGCGCGCTGCTGCATTGTGATGCCATTCAGGCAGTCGGCAAGATCGTTGTTGATTTTGCTGGGCTCAAAGTTGATATGATGTCGGTCTCGGCGCATAAATTTGGAGGCCCGCAAGGCGCGGGTGCTCTCGTCGTGCGCGAAGGGCTGGTGATCAACGCGGCAGTGACGGGCGGCGGGCAGGAACTCGGTCGCCGGGCGGGCACGGAGAATGTCGCCGGGATTGTTGGTTTCGGCGTCGCGGCGGCGCTCGCGGAGAAAGAACTGGAACCATACGCTGATGTCATCCGTTTGCGTCAGATGATGGAAGCAAGGTTGCTCGACATTTCCCCCGAAAGCCGCGTCTATGGTCAGCAGGCAGAGCGATTGCCCAATACCTGCACCGTGTCTATGCCGGGCGTTCCCGCCGACCTACAGGTTATGAGCCTTGATCTTGCCGGTATTGCGGTGAGTGCCGGGTCCGCCTGTTCCTCGGGCAAGGTCAAGGCCAGCCATGTCTTGAAGGCCATGGGTGCCGGGGACGACGAGGCGGGGACGGCCATCCGGGTCAGTCTCGGCCCGACGACGACAGTTGAGGAGATAGAGGCCTTTATCGAAAGCTGGGGACAGCTGTACCAGCGCAAGTCCCCGAGATTTGCCGCCTAGACAGCAGGCGGTGGTCGCGTTAAGAAGATCAGACTAATTTCAGGAGTCCGCGTATTCATGCCGAAAATGACCTTTATCAAGCCCGATGGCAGCCGACTGGAAGTTGACGCTCCCCTTGGGGCGACGATTCTGGAGATCGCCCACAAGAATAATCTTGCGCTTGAAGGCGCCTGTGAAGGCAGCCTCGCCTGTTCCACCTGCCATATCATCGTCGCCGATGAGGATTTCGAGCGCCTGCCCGAGGCGAGCGAAGATGAAGAAGATATGCTCGATCTCGCCTATGGCCTGACCGCCACCTCACGTCTTGGCTGCCAGATACAGATTACGGAGGAACTGGACGAACTTGTCGTCACTTTGCCCGACGGGTCCAATAACATGCTGGTGTAATGACCGGTTCGCTGTTTGAACGGCTGAAATCGGCGAACGCGGCGGCCTGGACGGATTATACGCAGCACGACTTCGTGCTTGGCCTGCAGCGGGGGGATTTGCCGGAGGCAGCCTTTCGCCAGTATCTCAAGCAGGACTACCTGTTCCTGATCCAGTTCGCCCGCGCCTATGCGCTTCTCATTTATAAATCACCGTCGCTGGGTGACATGCGCGCCGCCGCCGGGGTGTTGCAGGGCCTTATCGATGTCGAGATGCAGATGCATGTCCGTTATTGCGCGGACTGGGGGATCGATGCCGCCACTCTCGAAACCCTCGACGAGGCGCCGGAGACCATCGCCTATACGCGCTATGTGCTGGATCAGGGAATGGCGGGGGATGTGCTCGATTTGATGGTGGCGCTCAGCCCGTGCGTGATCGGCTATGGCGACATCGGCGCAGCGCTCCAGCACAGCGACGAGACGCTCAAATCCGGCAATCCCTACCTGTCCTGGGTCGACATGTATTCGGGCGAGGAGTATCAGGAGGTGGCGAGGAGCGCGCGGGCGCAGCTCGATGCCCTTGCTGATGCGCGAATGACGGAAGCCCGCTTCCCGGAGCTATCACGGATTTTCGCGCGGGCGACGACGCTGGAATCAGGTTTCTGGCAAATGGGACTTGATGCGGCCGGGCCTGAAGATCGCCAACCCTAATCCTGAACGCCATCCTTCACGTTCCAGGCGACCGTATAATCCCGGATATAATCGCTATGCGTGACGAGGCCGTCGGTATCATGCCAGTAATGCAGCAGATATTCCGGCGGTTCCTTGACGGTCGCAAGCTCGTTTTTCTCCCCAAGCAGAAGCTGGACCTGATGCGAGGTTGAGGGGCATGTCTGCACGAGGGTGCCGGCCATCAGCCGCTGGATCGACCGGTGCAGATGCCCGCAGAGGACCCGCTCGATATGCGCATGGCGACCGATCACCTCGGCGAAGGCTTTGGCATCGACCAGCCCCATGCCGTCCATGCTGACAAGGCCGGTGGCAAACGGCGGGTGATGGAGGAAGACAATCACCCTGCGGCGGGTTTCCGCGGCAAGTTCCGCGTCCAGCCACTTGAGCTGCTCCGGGCCGAGCAGCCCTTGCGGCTTGCCGGGCAGGTTGGTGTCGAGGCAGATCAGCTTGAGCGGCCAGCCATCCACTACGTACCGAAGATGGCCGTGTCTGGGCAGGTAGTCATGGTCGGGAAACACCTGGCGCAGGTTGTCGCGGTCGTCGTGATTACCGGCAAGCAGGTAGGTTGGGAATTTGAACTCGGCGATGATCTCCCGCAGCAGTTCATATTCCGCGACCAGACCTGAATTCACCAGATCCCCGGTCAGGAACACAAGGTCGGGCACATTGACGCTTTCATTGACATGCCGGACGGCCGCGGTCAGTCGGTCCGCCGTATGATAGAGGTTGGAAAATTCTTCTCCCGGAACCGAGACATGGCAATCGCTCAACTGGGCTATCAGCATCGGGTCAGCCTTTTCCTTTGGCAACGGACAGCATGTCCTGAGTACGGAAAAATTTCCGCCGCGGCGAGGAGGCCGGGGCGCGGGCAACCTCGGCGGCGTCGATCTTCTTCCAATCCTCGAACGAGACAGCCTGGATATTCTTCTC
>NZ_JBDNHC010000134.1:0-15354 GCF_041689005.1 Sneathiella sp. | reverse complement strand
TTAACGTCGACGAGTCGAAATCGGCGTTCAACATTATCCTGTCCGGCGATGCAACGCCGTCGCAAATGGGCGCCTTTCTGATGGGCCTGCATTTACGCGGGGAAACGGTGGATGAATTAATCGGCGGAGTCACTGTCCTACGGGAGCGAGCAACCTATATCACTGCGCCCGCGGATGCGGTGGATGTCGTCGGCACCGGCGGCGACGGTCATGGCACGCTGAATATCTCAACCGCCGCAGCCTTCGTCACAGCCGGCGCCGGTGTGCCCGTCGCCAAGCATGGCAACAAGGCCGCCTCCTCTCGCTCTGGCACGGCAGACGTTCAGGCGGTTCTCGGCATCAATACCGAATGCGATTTCGACCTGACTGAGCGCGCCGTTCATGAAGCCGGGATCGGGTTTATGGTAGCCTATCGCCATCACGGCGCCATGCGACATGTTGGCCCGACCCGCGGCGAGCTTGGTATTCGCACGATCTTCAACCTTCTCGGGGTGATGTCCAATCCGGCGGCGGTCAAGAGACAGCTGATTGGCGTCTATGATCCAGCCTGGATGCGGCCGATGGCGGAGACCCTGCGTGAGCTTGGCTCAACCCATATCTGGGTTATGCACGGGTCCGACGGGCTTGACGAACTGACCACGACCGGTCCCTCGCAGGTCGTTGAAATGAAGAACGGTGAGATAACGGAATTCGAGATCACGCCGGAGCAGTTCAACCTGAAAAAAGCGACACTTGACGACTTGAAGGGCGGAACACCGGAAGAAAATGCTGAGGCCTTGATGGATCTCCTGAAAGGGGTGACGGGCCCCTACCGGGATATCACCCTGCTCAATGCGGGTGCGGCGATCATGATCGGCGGTAAATGCAAAACCGTTGAGGAGGGAATTGCCCTCGCCACCAATTCCATCGATACCGGTCGGGCGCTCGCGGCCTTTGCCATGCTCAAGCGTATTTCCAACGCCAACGGCTCCATATGAGTATCCTTGCTAAAATCTGTGATGATAAACGCGAGCATGTCCGGAGCACGAAGGATCTCGTTCTCATTTCCGAACTGGAGATCCTTGCAAAAGAAGCTGAGGCCCCACGCGGATTTATTACCGCGCTCCGCGCCCGG
Source organism: Sneathiella sp. (assembly GCF_041689005.1). Taxonomy (GTDB): domain Bacteria; phylum Pseudomonadota; class Alphaproteobacteria; order Sneathiellales; family Sneathiellaceae; genus Sneathiella. The sequence continues at coordinate 14,240 of NZ_JBDNHC010000134.1, read as the reverse complement.
CGGCAGGCAGGGCAGTATGGCCTGATTGCCGAGATCAAAAAGGCATCGCCGTCAAAGGGCCTTATCCGCGCCGATTTCGATCCCCCGTCCCTTGCCCGGGCCTATGAGGAGGGCGGCGCGACCTGCCTTTCCGTTCTCACCGATATTCCCTATTTTCAAGGCTCTGACGATTACCTGGTCGAGGCGCGGGCGGCGGTATCGCTTCCGGTCCTCCGCAAGGATTTCATGATTGACCCCTATCAGGTAACCGAGGCCCGGGCCCTGGGTGCGGACTGTATCCTGCTGATCATGGCTGCCCTCTCGGATGCGCAGGCGGAGGAACTGGAAGCCGCCGCCGATGAATGGGGAATGGATGTCCTGATCGAGGTTCATGACCGCACCGAGCTTGATCGCGCTGTCCGCCTGAAAAGCCCTCTGATCGGGATCAATAACCGCAATCTGAAAACCCTGACCGTCGATATTGCCACCACTGAAGCGCTGGCGAAAAACCTTCCTTCAGACTGTGTGGCGGTCAGTGAAAGCGGTCTTTATACCCCCGCCGATCTTGTACGGATGGAAGCGGCGGGATGCGGCTGTTTCCTCGTCGGGGAATCGCTGATGCGCCAGCAGGATGTCGCCGCCGCCGTCCGCACACTTCTGCACAAGGAGTAGGACACCCGAGACATGACTGGATTAACACATTTCGACAAAAGCGGCGCCGCGCATATGGTCAATGTCGGCGATAAGGATATCACGGAGCGATCAGCAACCGCCACGACCAGCATCACCATGCTGCCCGAGACCTTTGCCCTCATCAGGGAGGGCAAGGCAAGCAAGGGGGATGTTCTGGGTGTCGCCCGGCTCGCCGGGATCATGGCGGCCAAGAAAACCGCTGACCTCATTCCGCTCTGCCATCCACTCGCGCTCACCAGTGTCACACTTGACTTCCTTCCGATTGAGGCTGAGAACAGGATCGATATTCACGCGACCTGCAAGCTCAAAGGGCGGACCGGCGTTGAAATGGAAGCCCTCACCGCCGCCTCCATCGCCGCCCTGACCATCTATGATATGTGTAAGGCGGTCGATCGCGGAATGACGATCACGAATACTCATCTGATGGAAAAAAGCGGCGGCAAATCAGGAACTTATAAATCATCATGATCTCTGTGGATGAAGCCCGTGCGAAAATCCTGAAGGACATCAAGCCTGTTAGCACGGAAGTTATCGCGCTCGCCGAAGCAAATGGCCGGGTGCTGGCCGAGGATGCCGTCGCCCGACGAACCCAGCCGCCCGCCGATATGTCGGCCATGGATGGCTTTGCGGTAAAGGCGGCGGATATCGCCATGGTGCCAGCACAGCTCCGAATAGTCGGGACCGCCGCTGCCGGCGGTTCCCATGATACCGTCCTGCAGACCGGTGAGGCGGTCCGCATTTTTACTGGTGCCCCCTTGCCCGACGGCGCTGACACCATTGTCATTCAGGAAGATACAGAATTTACCAACGATGCCGTTACTGTTCTTGAAACAGCCAAGGTGGGCCGCTATGTCCGCCCGGCGGGTCTCGATTTTCGGGGAGGTGACATCGGACTGACAGCAGACCGGGTGCTCAGCCCCCGCGACATCGGCCTGCTCGCGGCCATGAATATCCCTTGGGTGACTGTGCGGCGCCGGCCCCGGATCGCCCTGCTGTCCACCGGCGATGAGCTCGTCCGCCCGGGAGAGCCGGTCGCGCGCAATCAGATTATATCCTCCAACAGCCTGCTCGTCGCGGCCATGATCCGCGAAGCCGGCGGGGACCCCATCGATCTCGGGATCGCCGAAGATAACGCTGCCTCGCTCCGGGAAAAGGCGGCAGGGGCAAGCTCTGCCGATATGCTGATCACCCTCGGCGGGGCCTCTGTCGGCGATCATGACCTTGTGCAGTCGGTTCTGGCCGAGGAAGGACTTGCGGTTGATTTCTGGCGTATTGCCATGCGGCCCGGAAAACCGCTGATGTTTGGTGATTTCGCCGGTATTCCGATGCTCGGGATGCCCGGAAATCCTGTCTCCAGCATGATCTGCAGCTTCCTGTTTCTGCTTCCCGCCATTGATGCCCTCTGCGGCCTGACGCCCCGGCAGCCCCCAAGACAAAAGGCAATTCTCGATCAGGATATTACCGCGAATGACCAGCGGGAGGATTACATGCGTGCCCGCATTATCGGGACGAAAGAAGGCCTGCCTCGGGTTAGCCTGTTCCCCAAGCAGGACAGTTCAATGCTGTCGTCGTTAAGCCGTGCCGACTGCCTTGTCGTTCGGGCACCATTTGCAGCGGCGCTTTCTGCCGGGAGTGAAATCGAAATTATTCTACTCCGCCATCCCTACCCTAACGTGTAAAACGCGGCATCTCCGTCCTATCTTTTTTGTTGACGGGCGATGAGAACTTTTGTAGAACATTCGTAATGTTTTTGTTTTGTTCCTGATGGCGGATACCCATGCTTACCAAAAAACAGCATCAGCTCCTGATGTATATCCACAAATGCCTTGAAACCCGAGGGGTCTCTCCCTCCTTTGAGGAAATGAAGGAAGCACTTGATTTAAAGTCAAAATCGGGCATCCATCGGTTGATAACAGGACTGACCGAGCGCGGCTTCATCCGCCGCCTGCCCCATCGCGCCCGGGCGCTGGAGGTGCTGAAGCTTCCTGATAACCTATTCACCGGCGTCGCGGCACAATCGGGACAGGATGTAAACGCAGCGGCGTCCGCGAACCTCGTCAAGGTCAATTTTAAAACGCCTGATAAACACGCAAAATTGCTATCTGAGACCGATGAGCAGTCGGAAACATCGATCTCGCTGCCGCTGTTTGGCCGGATCGCCGCTGGTACGGCGATTGAAGCCCTGCGAGACCCCACCCGCTATATCAACGTACCGGCGGCAATGCTCGGGAATGGCAAGCATTATTGCCTTGAGGTTGCCGGGGATTCGATGATTGATGCCGGTATTCATGACGGGGATACGGTCATCATTCGCGAAACCGAGACAGCAGAGAACGGCAAAATCGTCGTCGCCCTGATTGATGATGCGGAGGCGACGTTGAAAAGGCTGCGACGCAAAGGTGGGTCCATCGCGCTTGAAGCGGCCAATCCCGCCTATGAGACCCGGATATTCGGTCCTGATCAGGTGAAGGTGCAAGGGCATCTTGTCGGGCTGTTCCGAAAATACTGAGAGCCGCCCACATTTCTCACCCTTCGCCCTCGCGGTATGGGCTTTCCCGGTAGCGGTGCGGAACCCAGGGTCGGTCGCCGCGGAGTTCATTAACACTCTCAACCATAATACCGCCTGAGCCGCCCAGATAAAGGCTGTGGGCGCCTCGCCGCCACAAATCGAACCGGTCAACGACCAGGCGCGGATGCGGGCAAATCCCACGAACCGGGAAGCGGCTCACAATAATGTCGGCGCGCAGGCAATCCATTTCAATTGCGCCGACCGTTTCAGGAAAAGCGATGATCATTCCTTCGTCCCGATAGACGCATCCATAAGGATCGCAGGCGAGCGGAAGATGTTTGCGCCCAACTAAGTGCTGCCCGAGAATTAACTGCCAACGCTCGGCCTCAAACTTCTCGGCGCGCCGGGACGAAAGATATAGTTCCCCATGTTCGGTATGAAGTGCATAGAGATTGCCGCTCTCGGCCATCAGAATGTCTGGTGTCCGATCCTGGAAAAACGTGAGGAACGTGAGAAATGCTGCCGGAAGGGCCAGCCATCTCGCGCCGCGCCGCCAGATTATCAGCCACAGGCATGTGAGGGTTATGGCGACAAGCTGAAGAGTACCAAACGTGCCGAGATACTGAGCGGCTCCGGGCCAGGACGCAGTCTCCCGCGCGATGGCGAGAATCAGGTCAATGCCCGCGCCCGTCATGACCAACGGAGCGACAACCCCAAACGGATAGGCAAGAAAGCTGACAATCACCCATGGCATGACCCACAGCCCCATTATCGGGACCGCGAGAAGGTTCGCGATCAGGCTATAGGCGGCAATCTGCCCAAAATGATAGAGCGCGAACGGCGCCGTCGCCAGCCCCGCGACCAGAGAGGTCAGGATAATGCCAAAAATATAGGCGACGATGCGGCGCAAGAGCCCGCCGCTTCTGGCAAAGGCGCTGAGCCTTGGTCCAATCGTCTCATAGAGCGCGATCAGGGCGAAGACGGCGGCGAAGGACATCTGAAAACTCGGGGTGATCAGACTTTCCGGGAATAACAGCAATATCACCAGTGCCGCGAGGGCAACCATGCGGAACGACAGCGCGGTGCGGTCAAAGCAGATTGCGGTAAACACGGCGGAGATCATAATATAGGCGCGCACCGCGGAGACACTCATGCCGCTCACGAATAAATAGCCCGCAAGCCCGAAAAGGGCAATCACGGCAGCGATCTTCTTGACCGGATAATACAGCGCAACATAGGGCGAGAGAACGAGAAGAAGACGGCTGGCAAAAAATATCAGGCCGCCGATCATGCCCATATGCAGCCCGGAAATAGCGAGTAAATGCGCAAGCCCCGATTGCCGCATGTCATCAAGCTGATTTTGCGGGATGGCGTCCTTGTCACCCGTCATGATCGCCACGATAAAGCCGGCGTTTTCCGGCGGCATATGGTGCAGGACAAATTCCGCTATATTGTTCCGCACCTCTGGAGAACGGCGAAGAAACCAATCTTGAATTCCCGCATTTTCCCCGAGTATTTTAAATTTGCCGATGCTGTAGCCGACAGCGCCGATCGACTGGTAATAGGAATGGCGCTGGAAATCATAGCCACCGGGATAGGCCGGGGCGGGCGGCGGCAGTAATACCGCCTTCACCCGGATCTGCTGCCCGGGTTTCACCGCATCCATATTGCTGCGCGAGGTAAGGCGAATATATTCAAGCGGCGGCACCGCATCACCGTCAGAAAATTCCAGGTTCCCAAGCAGGACCCGCGCGCGTTTGTAACCGGTTGATTTTTCCAGGACCGTCGCCGTAACGGTCGTAACCTCCTTCGCCTGCAAAACCGGGGCGGCAACGACTATTGTTCTTACAATCGACGCTGAAAAACCGATACTGACCAGCAATCCAGCCGTTAGCAGGATCTTTGCCCCCGATCCGTCGCGTCTCCAGAGGGCAATGAGACCCGCCAGAAAAGGTACCAGGACCGCAAGCCAGACGGGGCCGGGCTGCCATTTCAGGGAAAAAAACAGGGCAATGCCCAATCCGACCAGGACCGGATACCATAGAAACCATCGGGACCGATCCTCACGAAGCTGGCTCACCAGGGCTGAAAAACTTATCCGGTACGTTCGCTTCATTAAAAACGGACTCCAACGGCCTACTTGCCCTTCGGAAGGACAAAGGGTACAAAAGCCTGAATTCGATGACGACTGGCCAGTCTAAATTTATACTTGAATACAACGCAAAGTAAATTCTCATGACCATTGTAACGCGATTTGCCCCCTCCCCGACCGGTTTCCTGCATATTGGCGGCGCGCGTACGGCGCTTTTTAATTGGCTTTATGCCCGTCATAATGGTGGAAAATTTCTGCTCCGGATTGAAGATACGGACCGCAAGCGGTCCACCGATGCCGCTATAGAGGCGATTTTTGACGGTATGAAATGGCTCGGGCTCGATTGGGATGATGAACCCATATTTCAGTATTCCCGCCGTGAACGCCATGCCGAGATCGCCCGCGCCCTCATTGCCGACGGCAAGGCCTATCATTGCTACGCATCGCGCGAGGAACTTGAAGAGATGCGCGAAAAAGCCCGCGCCGAGGGCCGCCCCCCGATCTATGACGGGCGCTGGCGGGATCGCGATCCGGCAGATGCCCCGACGGGCTTTGACCCTGTAATCCGGTTCAAATCCCCCAACGAGGGCGCAACGGTTATCAATGATTTGGTGCAGGGCGAGGTCACCTTCGCCAATCGGCAACTCGATGACATGATTCTACTGCGCGCCGACGGCACCCCCACCTATATGTTGTCCGTCGTCGTCGATGATCATGATATGGGCGTGACCGACATCATTCGTGGCGATGACCACCTGACCAACGCGGCCCGACAACAGCAGTTGATAACCGCGCTCGGATGGCCGCTTCCGCGCCTTGCCCATATTCCACTGATTCACGGTTCCGATGGTGCAAAGCTATCAAAACGTCACGGAGCCCTCGGTGTTGATGCCTATCGGGACATGGGCTACCTGCCCGAGGCCCTGCGCAATTACTTGCTGCGGCTGGGGTGGTCACATGGGGATGACGAGATCATCTCCACGGAGCAGGCAATTGACTGGTTCAACCTTGAAAATGTTGGAAAATCAGCCGCCCGCTTTGATTTTGCCAAGCTGGAAAACCTTAATGGTGTCTATATTCGTGAGGCCGATGATGCGTATCTAACGTCTCTGATCGCGCCCATTTTAAGTGAAAAGGCTGGCCGCCCACTTAATGCTAATGAACTGAAAATACTAGAAAAAGCCATGAACGGCTTGAAAGAACGCGCAAAATCAGTAATATCCCTCGCAGACAGTTCACTGTTCCTGTTTGCGGCCCGGCCCCTGGTTCTGGAGGCGAATGCCCAAAAGTTGTTGACGACAGACGCCTGCAATATTCTGGGGCGGCTGGCAGATCGGCTGGAACAGCTGGATGAATGGAACAAAGAAGTAGCGGAGGCGGCCGTTCGGGCCGCTGCAGATTCCGAAGCAGTCAAACTGGGGAAAATTGCGCAGCCATTACGGGCGGCGCTGACCGGTTCCACAGTTTCGCCCGGGATTTTTGACGTTCTCGACGTACTCGGTCGGGAGCAGTCGATTGGACGGATCCGAGATGCGGCGGCGGCTAATGGATAAGCCGCTTCTAGCAGGCTGCAAACCAGCCATAAATGGAAACGTCTTCATATAAAATGTAAAATGGAGTTCCATCTGGAATTCCGCCAGTCCTTATCGGCATGTCCATGCCTGCAATACAAAGGAAACCAGATAAATGAGCAGCTCCAGTGTCACCGGTAACGTCAATCTCACTGAAAAGAATACGAATAAAAATATTGAGCTTCCGCTCATATCCGGAAGTGTGGGGCCATCAGTCATAGATGTGCGTAAGCTTTATTCTCAGACCGGTCATTTCACCTATGATCCTGGATTTACGTCCACGGCGTCGTGCGATTCCGCCATTACCTATATTGATGGCGATGCGGGCATATTGATGCATCGCGGTTACAAGATCGAGGAACTGGCCGAGCATAGCGATTTCATGGAAGTCTGCTACCTGCTGCTGAAGGGGGAGCTTCCTTCGCAGGCCGATAAGAGCAAATTCACTCACGATATCACCTATCACACCATGCTTCATGAGCAGCTCACACAGTTTTACCGCGGATTTCGGCGCGATGCCCATCCGATGGCCGTGATGGTCGGCGTCGTCGGGGCGCTCTCGGCCTTCTACCATGACAGCACCGATATCACCGATCCGACGCAGCGGATGATTGCCAGCTACCGGTTGATTGCCAAGATGCCGACAATTGCTGCCATGGCGTATAAATATTCTGTGGGCCAGCCCTTCATCTATCCTAGCAATGAACTCTCCTATGCCGAAAACTTCCTGCATATGACCTTCAGCGTTCCGGCCGAGCGGTATAAACTGTCGCCCACCATTGCCCGCGCCATGGACCGGATTTTCATCCTCCATGCAGATCACGAGCAGAACGCGTCAACCTCGACGGTGCGTCTCGCCGGTTCGTCCGGGGCAAATCCGTTTGCCTGCATCGCCGCCGGTATTGCCTGTCTCTGGGGTCCGGCGCATGGCGGTGCCAACGAAGCGGTCCTTGCGATGCTGCATCAGATTGGGTCCGTCAACCGGGTTCAGGAATTCATTGCAAAGGCGAAAGACAAGGATGATCCGTTCCGCCTGATGGGCTTTGGTCACCGCGTCTATAAAAACTACGATCCGCGCGCCAAGGTCATGCAGCAAACCTGCTATGAAGTCCTCGATGAGCTTGGCATCAAGGATGAACCGATGCTGAAGCTGGCGATGGAACTAGAAAAAATTGCGCTCGAAGATCCCTATTTCATCGAGAAAAAACTGTTCCCGAATGTCGATTTTTATTCTGGCATTATCCTGCAGGCGCTTGGCTTTCCAACCAGCATGTTTACCGTGCTGTTCGCCGTCGCCCGCACCGTCGGCTGGGTTGCCCAGTGGAACGAGATGATGGAAGATCCGTCGCAGAAAATTGGCCGTCCCCGGCAGTTGTACACTGGTGCGGCAGAGCGGCCTTACGTTGAATTAAGCAAGCGATAATCCGGTGGGCATCACTTCCCGCATCAACAGCCCTGTCACTCCCTCGGTGCAACCCGAGGGAGCCAGAGTGCCCCGAAAGCTATATTTGAGGGCAGCCAACGACAATTACGCGCCGATGGCGCATTGGTTGAAGAAACTGTCAAAAATCCTTCTGCCGCTGGTCATCGTGTCTTTCTTTGCCGCCGTCTGGTATTTTGGCGGCAGCTGACCGCATTAATCAGCGCTCAACCAGTTCGATCTTGTAGCCGTCAGGATCCTCAATGAAGGCAATGACCGATGTGCCATGTTTCATCGGTCCCGGGGCACGCGGAATTTTAACGCCCTCCGCTTCAAGCCGCTCACAAATTCCGTATATATCCTTCACCCCGAGCGCCAGATGGCCAAAGCCGTCCCCCAGGTCATAGGGTTCCGTCTGATCCCAGTTATGGGTCAACTCAATTACAGTATTTTCCTTCTCGTCGCCATAACCTACGAAGGCCAGAGTAAATTTCCCACCGGGAAAATCGGTTTTACGCAGCAGATTCATTTCAAGATGATCAACGTAGAATTTAATCGATTTTTCAAGATTACGGACACGAATCATCGTATGCAACATCCTGAAATTACTGTTTTTATCGCTGCTCATATATTTTCCTTTTGCGCAATGAGGTGGAGGACGACTTTCGCTGCCCTTTCTCCGGGCGATATGTCGCCCTTGCCCAATAATAGCATGGCCTGATCAAACCCCGCAATCTGTCGCGCCCGCTTTTCCTCACAATGGAACAACTCCGCAAGTGCGGGAGTGAGGTTGGCTGCCGTACAGTTTTCCAGAATATATTCCGGTACTATTTCCCGCGCCAAAAGGATATTGACCAGATTGACGAAATCCAGCTTGACGAAGCGGCGAGCGATCCGCGCGGTAATGGCATTTAATTTATAGGCAATCACCGTCGGCAGCCGCGCCAAGGCGAGTTCAAGCCCGACAGTACCCGAGGCTGCCAACGCGACATCCGCCGCTGCCATAGCATCGTATTTTGCCGCCTCCCCCTCTAAGACAAGGACCGGGATTTTCCAGCTTTTGACGGCGTCACGAACTATCTCACCCGAGCGGCCAACGACAGGCGCCACCAGCCTGAACTCCCCGATTCGGGCGCGCAGGTTTTCCGCTGCTGTTTTAAAAATCGGCAGCAAGCGCTCAACCTCGCTCCGTCGGCTGCCGGCCAGCATCATCAGAACCCGCTCCTCCGGCCCTATTCCCTGTTCCTGCCGAAACCTTATGCCATCGCCCTCGCCGGCGCCGCTTTCAACCACGGAATGACCGACAAAAGTTGCGGACAGGCCAACCTTCTCGAAATAGGGTGGTTCAAACGGTAACAGGGTCAGCAGGTGATCATAGAGCGGTGCAATTTTCTGTGCCCGGCCCGGACGCCAGGCCCAGACTGACGGTGCCACATAATGGACTTTCGGAAATGCGGTTCCCTGGAGTTTTTTGGCGACGCGAAAACTGAAATCTGGCGCATCGATGGTAATGAAAACATCCGGAGCAAACTCTTTCGCCGCCGTTGCCGTCTCGGCCATTCGGCGAAATAACAGGCGAAGCTTCGGTACCACCTCAAACAGGCCCATGACGGTGAGATCATCCATGGGGAACAGGCTATCCAGTCCTTCCGCCGCCATGAGGGGGCCGCCGACACCCTCAAAATTTATCGATCTTTCCGATTGCTGCCGTAATGCCCCCATCAGTTTTGCGCCAAGCGCATCCCCGGAGGGCTCTCCTGCGACGATAAAAACCTTGCAGTCTCCGGGCGTCATCACTCAGGCGATTTGGCGTCGAGGCCAATCACGAATATACCTGCGGCATCGGCCCGGCGAACAATTTCGGCTATATCAATGACCAGCGTCAGTCCTGCCTCAACAGCAATACCCCGCAAATTTGCGGCAATGACACCGGAGATGGTGTCCGGGCCGATGGTCGGCATATCGGCACGCAGATCCTGACCGGGCTTGGACAGCTTGACGAGGACACCAGCAGGCTTTTCCCAGGCAAAAGCCGCCGAGCGCGCCAGCAGTCCATCAGTCCCCTCTGCGGCCTCGACGGCGAGCACATAACCATCACGAATGATCGCAGCCTGCCCGATATCGAGACTGCCAATTGCCTTAACGATCCGAACGCCGGTCGTGATATCTTCATGATCCTGGCCTTTGGCGGCAATCTTTCCGAGCTGGCCAGCGGGTGCCAGAAGGTCACTCGCCAGTTCATGAACGCCGACCACAATGAAACCCTTATCCTTCAGGTAGGCGGCAATCGCCGTCATCAGACCGTCATCGCCTTTACGGGAGGCACCGGTAATCCGGGCCAGCAGCTTAATGCCCTCAAAATCAGGAACAAGATTTTTAAGATCAGGCCGCCGCACTGGACCGACAAGGGTAATCCGGCGGCAGTTCTCGCGCGCGAGAGCCTTCAGAAATTTGCCGACTTTCGTAATCCGGATCGTCTCATGGGGAAAAGCGGCGTAATGCTGCGGGTCCGCCTCATCCTTGATCAACAGAAGATAGGGCATCTCCCCGCGAGCACGCAACGTCATGGCGAGGGCAAGCGGGAGGCTGCCGCTGCCCGCAACAATCCCCACACGGCCCTGATTTTCGTTATCGAGGCTGGCAGAAGCCACGTTTCGTCTCGTCATTGATGAAATCGAGGACGGTTTTCACGGACGGGAAATCCGCATATTCGGCCGGCAGGTTTTTGGCCCGGTCGGCAAATGTTCCCTCTTCTGAAAACAGGAATTTATAGGCATTGCGAAGCGCGTGAATATCATCTCGCGAAAAATTCCGACGCTTCATCCCGGTCAGGTTAAGGCCATTGAGAAGCGCCCTGTTGCCGGTTGCCGATCCAAACGGGATGACATCCGTCTCCACCCCAGAAGCCCCGCCGATCATGGCATGTTCGCCAATGCGGACAAACTGGTGAACCGCCGACAGGCCACCGATTATGACGAAATCGCCCAGCGTCACATGACCGCCCAGCGTCGCATTATTAACCAGGATGACATGATTACCGATCTGGCAGTCGTGGGCAACATGGGCGCCGATCATGAGCAGGCAATTATCGCCGATCCGCGTCAGCATTCCCCCGCCGGCCGTTCCGGGATTGATGGTCACATGCTCCCGGATCTGGCAGTTCTCGCCGATGATCAATTCCGACTGTTCACCGCTATATTTCAGGTCCTGCGGCGCATGCCCAACCGACGCAAACGGGAAAATAGTCGTGCCGCCGCCGATCGTTGTTTTGCCGTCGACGGCAACATGCGATTTCAACGTGACATTGGCACCAAGCGTCACATTCCCGCCGACAACGCAAAATGGCCCGATCCTCACGTCCGGGTGGACGGACGCGCCCTCCTCGATAATGGCGGTATGATGAATTTGGCCCATGCGGTACCCTGTACTTCTTTCACTAATATCCCGGCGATCAGACGCTATTGCTATCCGCGAACCGCCGCAAGCTCAAATCAAGCTGTGTTACAGCCGGTTACCCGTCCTCTAGTCAACAATCATCGCCGAGAAATCGGCTTCGGAAACTTTCTTTCCATCAACTTTGACAACGCCCGAAAACCGCCAGACATCCCCGCGCCGCTGCTTGACCGTCACCTCAACATGCATCGTGTCGCCCGGCGTTACAGGCCGGCGAAACCGCGCATTATCGATCGACATAAACAACACATGACGGCCCTGGGAGTCCGCGCCCAAAGTCTTGATGACCAGCACGCCTGCCGTTTGTGCCATGGATTCCACGATCATCACTCCCGGCATGATCGGTCGACCGGGGAAATGCCCCTGAAACTGCGGCTCGTTCATAGTGACATTCTTTATGCCAGTGGCAGACTTGCCAGGGACGATATTAATAAGCCGATCAACGAGCAATAGGGGATACCGGTGCGGTATCATCTCAAGAATTCCTAATATATCGATGCTTTCGACAGTATCAGAGGAAATATTTTCAGTCATTTCACAGACCCCTTGTTTTGCGCTAATTTACTCAATATTGCGATTTGGCGAAAATACTGCCTGCGGGGCTGTGCGGGATAGCCCGCGTAGGTCATACCCGCAGGAACATCTGAAATAACCCCCGATTTTGCCGAAATCTGCGCCCCGGTTCCAATCCGTATATGACCTGCGAGGCCAGCCTGCCCGCCGACCATGACAAAATCCTCCACCACCGTACTACCGGAAATTCCGGTCTGGGCGGCAATAATACAGCCTTTGCCGATCGTGACGTTATGAGCGATCTGCACCATGTTATCGATCCAGCTGTTATCGCCAATAACAGTGTCCGGCCCGGATCCCTTGTCAATTGTCGTATTGGCGCCAATTTCAACGTTGGACCCGATAATGACGCGACCAAGTTGCGGTATCTTGACATGCTTCACCGGGTCCGGCGCAAACCCAAAACCGTCCTGGCCGATTTTTGCGCCGTTATAAATCGAGACATTATCGCCAATGAAGCAATAGCTTAGGAGCACTCCGGCACCTATGCGACAATCCGTTCCCACCCGTACCCCCCGACGGAAGACGGAATGAGCACCGATGATCGTATTTTCCCCGATAACGACGTCGTCCTCAATAACAACATAAGGGCCAATTGAGACATTCTCGCCTAAATTTGCGCTGGAGGCGACAATCGCCGTGGGATGTATGTTTCCGTTACCGAGAACCGGCGGATAGAATTTATTGGCAATCCGCGCATAGGCCTTATACGGATCCTTCGCAATCAGGATAGCGACCCCTTCCGGGATTTTATCAAGGACTTTTTCAATTGCAATGCAAGCGGTAGCGCGGGTTTTGAGAAACTCACCCTCATATTTTGGATTGCTGAGAAAAGTGAGATCCCCATGGCCGGCCTGATCGAGCGGCTTTACATCGGAAATCATTATCTCCGGATCAATGCCATCCGCCAGCCGGATATCCGGGAATTCCGCCAGCACCCGAAGAGAAAACGGACCCACGGCGCGATAAAACAGTTGATCCGGCATCAGTTTTGCTTTGACGGAATAACCTTGACGTCAACCTTCTTGAGTTGTTTGTCGAGCGCTGCAAAAACCTTGTCGGTCAGGTCCAGCGGCTTTTCGACAAAAAGAATTTCATTGATATCAAGAATGACCGTTGCCCCATATTCCGTCATCATTTGTTGCATAACTGGCAAAAGCTGGGATCTGACCTGATCGAGTGCCATCATTCGGCTTTTTTGTATCTGCCTGTTTTTACTTTGTATTTCAAGACGATGCGCCTCTGCCTTTTTATTAAATTCCGCCTGCTTTTGCGTATAGGCATTTGGTGCTATCACCGATTTCTGCCGTTCAATCTGGACTTTTTCATCCCGCAGTTTCTGCTCTTGTGCCTCAATCTCCGTTTTATATTTGTTCTCAATGCCCTTAAGCTGATCATTGATATCCTTGACAACTGCCAGTTCACTCATGATTTTCTGCATGTCCAGAACGCCGATATATGTTTTGGCACCCGATTGCGCATAAGATTGGGGTGCGGAAAATACCGTTAGTATTGTGAGAAATAAAACAATCGGCAGGTATCTAATTAACATCATCAACTTCCTAGAAACGCGTCCCGAAATCGAGCTGGAATACTTCATCCTTATCATATTCATCCTTCAATATCGGATAGGCAACATTGATTTGGATTGGACCGAACGGAGAGACCCAGTTAAGTCCAACACCAACGGATGCTCTTGGAGCGGCATTATCCGAAATTCCCGGATCATTGTCATCTATTCCCGTAAGGGTGCCAACGTCGATGAATGTCCTGCCCAGTACGCCATACTCCTGCGGCAAACCGACCGGGAACCGCAGCTCGGCCGAGGCGATGGCATATGCGTTTCCGCCCAACGCATCCCCGGAGGCGATATCTCGCGGCCCTATACCACGATTTGCAAAACCCCTGAAATTCCGGACGCCAACATTGTAACGTTGTGACAGGATCACA
>NZ_JBDNHC010000133.1:0-5016 GCF_041689005.1 Sneathiella sp. | reverse complement strand
GGAGAAAGCTACGCGGCTTTGACTATCTGGCCAAAGTCATCACAGGCGTCAAATTTAAAGACGGAATTGAAACCACACAAAACGACCAGATCGCTGCATGACCCACAAACCTCAAACACCAGATTTGACAATAACTCCGCAAGCTAAGGTTGTTGCAAAATGACCCGTTCTGAAGCAATTGGTGCGCTGCGACCAATAATTGAGCGGACGGCATGGGATTTGCATCCGCTGCTGGCGGATCGATAACGGAGGGTTATTAACATTGGAACGGGTTTCAACCAAAGATGACATGGTATCATTGCCGGAGTTGTCACTTATTGTGCCCATGTACGATGAAGAAGAGAGCTGTGCGCTCTTTTTCGAAACAGTTATACCGGTGCTGGAACGCATTACGCAGAACTATGAAATTGTCTGCGTCAATGACGGTAGTCGCGATAGCACGTTTGAGCAGCTTCTAAAGCAGCGAGACGCCAACAAGCGTATCAAACTGATCAACCTGTCGAGAAATTTTGGAAAGGAGGCCGCCCTGACCGCCGGCATCGATATGGCGCGGGGATTGGCCGTTATACCGATTGACGCCGACCTGCAGGATCCGCCGGAACTGATCGTTGACATGCATAAAGCCTGGAAAGAAGGCGCGCAGGTTGTGCTGGCACGTCGTATCGATCGATCATCGGACACGTTCCTTAAGCGGCTCACATCAAAAGGGTTTTATGCTATCTTTTCCAAGATGAGCAAACCGGGAATCCCGGAAAATGTCGGCGATTTCCGGCTGATGGATCGGGTCGTCGTCGAGGCATTGAGACGATTGCCGGAGCGGTCAAGGTTCATGAAAGGCCTATTTGCCTGGGTCGGCTATAGACAGGTCACATTGGATTATGTGCGGCCACCCAGAGAGGCGGGGGTTACGAATTTCAATTACATGAAGCTCTGGAACTTTGCCCTGGACGGTATGTTGTCGTTCAGCTCCATGCCGCTGAAGGTCTGGTCCTATTTCGGCGTAATAGTCAGTATGCTGTCGGTGTTTTACATGGCGTACCTGGTCGTGAGAACCATCGTGACCGGTATCGACGTGCCCGGCTATGCGTCGACAATCTCTGTCATCCTGTTTTTCAACGGAATCATGATGATCAGCCTGGGGGCATTGGGCGAGTATATCGCGCGCATATTCATCGAAGTGAAACAGCGCCCCGTCTACTTGATCAATGAGATTGAAGGATTCGAAGATGATACACCTGATGCGTTTCAGGTGGATCAGGCTTCGTTCAAATCCATCCGAAACGCTTCGTCCCCCATCTCGTACCGAAACAGTGCGTTCTACCAACCTTCGCGGCCACCCGCGGGCGAGTGACATCGATGCGAATAAACCAGCAGGTAATGGAAGTCGTCATATTCGGGGCTGTGGGCCTGACAGCATCGCTGACGCATTTTGCAGTGGCGGTCGCACTCATCGAACTCGCGAAGATACCCATCAGTTGCGCCAATATCGTCGCGTTTATCTCGGCGGTTCCCGTGAGCTATTTCGGTCACGCGTTCTTGACGTTTTCTGCTCGGCACTATGGGCGCGAAAGTGATGTGACGCGCCAATCTGCTGGCCGCTTCGTCGTGCTGGCCATCGCGGGGTTTGTACTTAACCAGACAATCATTGTCTGGTTCACGGAACATCTTGGCTATCCTCATCGTGCCGTGCTGGCCTTCACAATTCTCGGAGTGGCGGGATTTCTCTTCCTAGCCAGCAAGCTATGGGCGTTTCGTGGCAAAAGGCACCCGTTATGAAAATTGTCGATAAGTTTTTGAGCGCCGCCCCGCGACAACTGCCTCAGCGAACCGAGGTAGTGTTGGTGATCATTTTGATCGCGCTGGGTCTTGTCGTACGGATCGCGACTGTGGACAAGGATTCGCTTTGGGTGGACGAAGGATACACGCTAGCGATTTCTCAGGCACCTCTATGGCAAATGTGGACTGTGCCTTTTGATGTCCATCCGCCGCTCTACTATACATTGGTCAAACCATTTTTGATGCTTGGCCACTCCGCCGCAGCCGTGCGGTTGCTGTCAGTGTTCACCTCAACCCTGACGCTGATCCCGATATATTTCCTCGCGCGCTGGCTTATTGGCAATGTCGGGGCTCTTATGACGCTCGCCGTCAGCAGCCTTTCTTTCACCTATCTCGTATATGCGAACAATGCGCGCAATTATTCGCTGCTTCTGCTCCTTTGCTGCACGCTGCTTGCTGCGCTCTATCAGGTTTCCCGCCGGTTCCTTGGGGAAAGTGAAGGGACGCGTCAGTCGCTTCTGTTCTGGGGAGGGCTCTATGGCGCCTCTTCGATCGCCGCTCTCTACACGCACAATTCAGCCGTGTTTTACATACTCCTAGCGAATATCGCCGTGGCCGGGTATGCGTTGATCAGTCATCCAAAGCGCATTTTTTCCTTCTGCCTGAAGATTTGCCTGCTGAACGCACCTGTTGTCCTCGCGTGGGTCCCGTGGATGCTGGTTATCGTTTCCACATCCGAGGACTTCAGCTGGCTGCATCAACCGGACCCAGCTGACGCCTTGCTCACAACGCTGGCTGTCATCCTGCCTAATCGCTCGACGCCCCTTGGTCCTTGGATCGCGCTTGCCGTCATTGGTATTGGCGCATTGGCCTGTCTGGTACGCGATCGACGGACATTGATTATTGCCTCGTGTTACATCGCGCTTCTTCCCGCCTTCATCTGGGGGTTTGGCTTCATCTACAAACCGATCTTCATGGAGCGGGTGATCCTGCCGGCGCTCCTTGGGAGCGCTCTTCTTTCAGGTGCGGCGGTAGCATATGTAAAGCCGCGATCTGTCGCGTACATTTTCGCCGGAGTGATCGTTGCGGCCAATGCCACCTCGTCTGCAGCCTACCTTTTGCGAGACAAGAATGAGACAAACCTTGGTGCGCACACGATTCAGGATTGGCGGGATGCGGTGCAAGATTCTGTCCTAGTGGAAGAGCGCACAGCACTCGTTCTTTGTTCAGCCTTCACCTATCCAACTGTCGGCTTTTACAGTTCGCGAGCGGACATCTTTGTGATTCGCCCGAGCGGGATGCTGACACGCGTCGACGATGACACGTGGCTGCGTATCTCGACTCTTCCAGTGGCGGAGCGCGAAAATAATTTCCTCGCTGCACTCGACGCCAATCACCGTCCTGATGATGCTGAAGATGTTGACTGGGGAACCCTGGCCAAAACCTATGACCACATTGCTGCATTGAGGGCAGACATGTTCTGCGATGCCCAGTTTACCCAGCTCGCGTCAGCCTCGCTGGCCGGTGCCGGTTTTTTCGCAGGTGACGTGCGTACCTACCCTGGCGTCGTTGCGCGTAGTTTCGATCGGGTGCCTGCCAGTCCGTAACGTTGAGCAGCATGTGCGAGGAATCGCGCAACAACAGGAAGCATTTTCCCAAG
Organism: Sneathiella sp.; assembly: GCF_041689005.1. Classification (GTDB taxonomy): domain Bacteria; phylum Pseudomonadota; class Alphaproteobacteria; order Sneathiellales; family Sneathiellaceae; genus Sneathiella. The sequence goes on along the minus strand of NZ_JBDNHC010000133.1, from coordinate 1,580 downwards.
TGATGCCGATTTTTTGACTTGGCCGAATTCCAGTCTGGGCTGACCGTGGATGTGGAAACTCCGGCCTGACCTGGTAAGACAAATTCGTGTGCGAATTGAATAGAAGGCTATCTCAAGCTATTCTGTTGAGCTGGTGTTGAGCCTGTTAGCAGCATCGAAATTGCTAAATTCAATCACGCTGCGATTCGAATTATGCGAGATTTTCCTGCGGGCAAACCCATAATTGCTGAGTAGAGGTTTTCCGTAGATACCGAGAAACACCGCCTCGATGAAAATCTCTCACGCATCGTAGCCGCTGTTAACCCGCGCAAAGCCGTCCTTGCTAAATTTGGGATGGTCTTCGACGTCGAAATAGGCCTCCTCGACCACATTCTCCCGCGCGTCATAGTCCCAGATCTGCCGAGCATAGCCATTCTTGCTGGGCGTGGGGTGGTCTTCGGCGGCGGCGAAAGTGATTTGAACGATTGATCCGGTGTGATCCCGCGCAAAGACAAACGCATGTAGCCCATTTTTTACGGGTCAATGCTTTTGGGTTCAGGTCGAGGAACCCAATCCGCTGAATCAACCCTTTCTGGTTGCACGCATAACTACGTCCAGACACGCCCTTGTCTTGGATTGCCTCGCAGCCAAGAGCGGTCTGGGACAGTCTCCGTGTGACCAGTCCCTTTTCAGACCAGATGATCCGATGCTGGGCAATCTCTGTCCGTTTGGCGCTTCCCACGAACAAGGTGGAACTGCCCTCTAGCGTTGCGGCATTCAGATTGCCTTCGGAATCTTACTGCTTGAACGTAATGGTCGCTGTTTCGCTGCCCTGATTGGCATCATAGGCAAGGGTTCTCTTCAACAGGCCCTTATCGTCACTGAGGCGCGTCTCGGCCAGTGTTCCACCGGTTCGATAGAAGAATTCCGATTTCGCAATGCTGGTGAGCCAGGGCTCGACGCTATAGGAATCCGGAAATTACATGAGCTTACGGGCGACGGTTACGTGCTCCTTCCGGACCATACGCCGACGTTGCTTGATAATCACATAATTTTGATTTTGCTTTTTTGCCAGTCCTTTGCTGACCGGCCCGGCGCCTTTCGGGACGCCAAAGTGTTCACTATAGGCCGCTTGGTAATGCGTCTGCTCCCGCGCATAGTCCCACCAATAGGGGAGCCAGCCAGAATCGCGAGCTCCAACGCCGCCAGGGCTTGGCGCGGGCAAACTGTTCGGGGACAGCACAATCATGCCTGCGCGGGAGCAACTGGTAATCCTGCAGCCGCATGCAGAAGTAGACTACAATATCATTACGAGCGGCCATGCCTATTTGTTCGGGCGGCGCGACGGGGTTGTGCTGGGCGGGACACTTCAGAAAGGGAACTGGTCTCTGGATCCGAGTAGGGAAGATACATCCGATATCCTGGAGGCGAACCGGAAACTGTTCGAGGGAATGTCGGGGGCCTAAAGCACTTCCGCATCATTTGACTCCATATCCAGCAGCTTTGAAGTAGTTCTGGCATTCGTCGGCTGAGTAGAGGTCGATGACCGAGGCGATTGCGTTGTGGAGGTCTTCGATTGTCCTCGCGCCGATCCGTCTGAG
>NZ_JBDNHC010000132.1:0-7442 GCF_041689005.1 Sneathiella sp. | reverse complement strand
GCGATGCGTTGAACTTATGCGGCATCAGCGGTATCCAATCGATCAGGAAAGCCGACTTCTAACAAATCCGATAGGATCCGTGCAACAACGCCGGTGAATACCGTCCCTCAGCTTCAAGCGCTTTGACAAAGATATCGGAAGCTTTGATTGTTTGGGCTTTCGGGTCGGTAATGGATACCGCAACATTGAAATGGCGATGACATCGATGCCCGGGCTGCGGAGATGATCGGCACATCTAGGCCAAGAGACAGAAATTTTGCGCGGGCCCTGATGTAGTCGCGGGCCGCAATCGCCGAAATTTACAACTTTCCGCTGCTATCAGCCAGCACTTTTCGGGCGATCTGCTCTCCAACACTCCCGAACCCGCAGATGGCAAACCGCGTCTTGCTGGTCATTCAAAAAGCTCCAATCGGTATTTCGCGAGCATCTCGGGATCGACGCTTACGCCAAGCCCCGGACCTTTGGGCACATGAACGCGACCATTTTTGACCGGGAAGGGGGCCGTCAGGATATCTTCTTTGGCATAATAATTGGCCATATAGAACTCACAGCCAAGCAAAAGATCAGGCACGGCGGCCATCAAATGTGCGCCTGCGGCATGGGCCAGACCGGTTTCAAACATGCATCCGCCATACACCTCTATACCCGCGACACGCGCAATAGCCGCAACTTCGAGTGCCTTGCGGATTCCGCCTGCCTTCATGATCTTCAGCGCAAAAATATCGGCGATACGGATTTTTGCGCCATAGAACGCATCCTTCGAGTCAAAAACGGATTCATCCGCCATAATCGGCGTATCCACTGCACGAGTGATTTCAGCGAGTGCCTCGCGTTCATGCATTTTAACCGGCTGTTCGATGAATGCCGGCGCGAAAGCTTCTAAATCACGGATCCGGCGCAGCGCGTCATAGGCGGGCAAGCCTTGATTGTAGTCAACACGAATGCTGACAGCATCGCCGTATATTTTTCGCAACTTTTCAAGGCGCATTAAATCGAATGAGTGCTCTGAAAAGCCGGTTTTTAACTTGAAAAGCCTAACTCCATCTTTCCACATTTCCGCGATGTCTTCTAAATCTTTGCCAAAATCAGGGTTGGCGACAGAAAAGCTCATGGCCATGTCGTCGCGCTGACGCCCCCCCACGAGTTCAGCCACGGACAGGCCGCAAATCTGACCTGTAAGGTCAAGTAAGGCCATTTCAAGCGCAGCTTTTGCTTCGTTATGACCAACAATGACTTTGCCGGCCATGTTCATATGTTTTTCAACCTGCACCGGGTCCTGTCCGATCAAGTGCGGACGCAGATGCACATGCAGAGCGGCGGCACTGCCTTGGGTCGTTCCGGTAAAAACTGGCCAAGGCGATGCCTCGCCCCATCCGGTTAGTCCGGTATCCGATACAATTTCGAGTATAACCGAGTTTATTCCAGAAACATCGCCGCTGCCATGGGAATGCACGGCCTTAGCGGGGATGTGGATAACGTGGACAAGGATGTCCTTAATTTTGTGGTCGTTCATATTAAGCTATCCATTCACTGACTGATGCGTTCGCATCCTACAAGGGGTTGGCTGATGATATCGACAAGTGCGGGCACACCACGGTTCACAGCTTTTCTTAATGCGGCGTCCAAGGCGCCCGGATTTTCAATGAGCTTACGGAATGCCCGCCGAGTGGGCACCCTCATCAGAAGTGATGGCCAACATCGGGTTTGAGGGTTCATTAGTCTCCGCAAGCCTCGGCAAGATATACGTCGCGCCTCCCCTAGATGATCGCGAGACTAGGTATCGTCGTTTTCCCGATCCAACCGATAAAGCGCGTCACGAAACGGCATTGTGGCATTCCCGCAAAGCGCGAAACTATGTTCACTCGGACATGTCTTCGGTCCAGTCCATAGAGTTACCAATTGGGCCTATCGACACATAACTTCCTTACAAAGCGGGCGGCCCACATGGGTCGAAGTTTCAAGTTGACCATCTGTATTCAGATGTATATACAATTTGGTATATCCCTTCAAGTGCATAAATAGGCAGACTAAATCCGACATCGAAGTGAGCGAAAGGTATGCTAGTCCATGACAAGTGTCGCGCCGATCACGCGGAGAATTGCGAAATTTATATCTGAATTGAACACTGACCTGTTGCCCGCTGATCTGATTGACTACGCCAAATTGCTCGCCTTCGATGGCATTGGAGTGCTGGCGTCAGCAACTCATTATAGCGTTACAGCCTCATCCGGCATGGGGAGTTTTGCAAAGACTCATGGCGGGGCTGGCGTCGCCACCCTTATTGGTCAGGGAGTCAAGGTCGACGTGGTTAATGCTGTGTTTGCGAATGGCACGCTTGGATATGCCTCCGACTTTGAACCTCATCATCCTGAAGCAATCTTGCATCCAATTGCTGTGATGATTCCGACCGCCTTAGCCTTGTGTGAGTCCAATCAAAAATCCGGCCGTGAATTTCTGACAGCGGTTATTTTGGGATGCGAAATAACATATCGTGTTTCAATGGCCTTGGGTCCACGAGAATTGTACGATCTTGGCTTTCACCCATCAGCTGTAGCTGGATGTTTTGGAGCCGCCTCGGCCGCAGCGTACTTGCTTGATCTAAACGAAGAGCAGTGTGTTGCTACACTCGGATTGGCCGGATTGCAGGCGTCAGGAATGTTGGCATGGCAGGATGATCCACGCGAAGACGCGCGGCCATTCCAAATGGGTATGGCCGCACGTAATGGCGTGACCGCCGCACTGCTGGCGCAAAGTGGTTTTGGTGCCCCAGATCGGATCTTTGATGGAGGTCACAATTTTTTGAAGGCATATAGCCGTGTCGGAAACCCCGACCCGCTGACTGCCAATCTGGGATTGGTCTGGGACGGGGTTTTGAAGCTTGCGATCAAACCCTTTCCCTGCGTCTCCTTCCTTCATCCTGCACTTGATGCGCTCGAATCCCTGTTGACAGATTATTCTCTGACGTCGGATGATGTGCTAAGCATTGATCTTCGGTTCCCGGATGCTGGCGCGCATTGTGTCGATGACAATCCGTTGAAAGGCCATAGCGCCCAATACATTTTACCAGTTCGCGTCGCCATGGGGCGACTGTCATATCTCGACCTCTTCACTGATCGCAGACTTGAAAATGAAGAAGTCGCAAGGTTGGCCAAAAACACTACGGTGACCCGTGATTTTGGAGAATTCAACGACAAATTCCCAGAGTTTTATATCGGTGAAATTACATTGAACCTGGCCGACGGCCGAACCGTGAAACGCAGGGGCGATACAGCACGCGGATACCCGGAAAACCCTCTATCCCAAGTCGATTTGGACAAGAAATTCAATACTGTTGTCGGCGAAGTTGCAAGTCTCGAACGGCGAGAAAAGCTGGAAGCGCATGCGAGAAAAATCTTCGATGCCGAATCTGTTGACCGACTGGCATCTCTTCTTGCAGCAATTCCCCAAGAAAATGAAAAGTAGATTCATAATATATCAACCAAGGAGAAAAAGATGACTAAGATAATGACAAGTCTCGTGGGCATGTTGACAGCCGTCATGCTAACGATTGGATTGGCCGGCTCAGCAGCGGCTCAGCAAGAAAGCACTTGGGAACGAATCCAGCGCACAAACGAATTGCGTTTTGCCGTATTCAGCTACGCCCCATATTTTGTAAAGAATCCGGCGACAAATGAATGGGGTGGTGCCCTTGTTGAAATGGCGCGTGATGTCGCAAAGGAAATGAAAGTTGACCTAAAATTTGTCGAAGTTGGCGGTTTCGGAGAACTTGTCCTTGCGATTACAACTGGTAAGGTTGATCTCGCGGCTGGGATGCAGGCGACGCCTGTTCGTGCGACCGCGATCGACTTTGCGGGACCAATTTACCACATCGGCTGGGTGACGGTGAACCGTCCTGGGTTTGAAGCACGTGATTGGGCAGATTATAATAATCCTGACGTAAAAATTGCTGTTATGACCGGTTCGTCTGACCAGCTTTTGCTAAGCCAGAACGCTCCATTGGCACAACAAGTCCAGTTCAAAGAGCTGTCACAGATCATTTTGGCTGTGTCTTCAGGTCGGGCAGATGCATTTACAACGACGGTTCTGTCGAGTATGATTGCCAAAGAAAAGAACCCAGGTCTGGGCTCTTTTGAAAATCCCCAGCCGCGCGCTTCTTTGCCTGGATACTTTGGTATTCCGTCTGAATCAGACCCAAGGTTCAAGAACTTTCTGAACTGGTGGGCCGAGTGGAACAACAAGCTGGGCCACAACGAAAACCGGATGAAGCAGGGTATGCTGGACTATAGCGGAATCACAGAGATTCCGGATTCAGTTAGTTTTAAAGAATAACTTAATCGCCTAATGGCATCATCTTACAATCCGCCTGAACCTGGCAACGGGTTCGGGTAACTCACTCCACCAATAGTTCAAATGAGAACTACGCATAATGATAAAGCATGAAAGCATCACGGTAATAGGTGCGGGTATGGTGGGCACCTGCTGCGCACTTCACCTTCAGAATGAAGGTTTAAAGGTTACGCTGGTTGACAGAGATCTGCCTGGTAACGCCGCGTCGTTCGGGAATCTGGCTTGCTTTGGGATTGCGTCCTGCGTGCCGCCGGGAATGCCTGGTATACTGAGAAAAGTTCCCGGAATGCTACTAGATAAGGACTCTCCGCTTAAACTACGCTGGAGCCACGCACCACGCGCCTTGCCTTGGTTCATAAAATATATTTCCAATACGAAGAAAGAGCGTGTTGAAGAAATCGCTAAAGCGCGGCAAAGTCTTTTGGAAAAGGTTCACGAAACATTAGACCCGCTGGTCAACGAAGCCGGCGCGGAAAAGCTGATGAATCGGTCCGGTTTGCTATTCACATTCGAAAGCGAAGAAGCATTTCGTGAGTCTGAATATGCATTTGATATCCGGTGTCGAAATGGCGTGAAAATGGATTATCTTGACGGCAATGAAGCCAGACAGTTTGAACCATCCCTGACCAAAAATGTGGTCCGCGCGATCCGTATTCCTGATCTGGTGCATACCTATAATCCCGGCGAACTGGTGAAAGCCCTGGCACGGCTGTTTGAAGCGCGAGGCGGCACTTTATTTCGCCGCGACGTCCGGGGTTTCAAATTTGGGCCCGAGGGGGTTAGAGGTATGATAACAGATCAAGGCGACATGCCAGTCGATGCGGTCGTCATAGCGGCGGGTGTCTGGTCACGAAAGCTGGCCCGAGATCTTGGCTCGCACGTTCCCCTGGAAGCTGAGAGAGGTTATCACACCATGTTCCATGGGTCGGATACAAAGGTGAACAGTTCGATCATTTCAGTGGATCGCCACATTTCTGTAACCCCGATGGATTACGGCGTACGGGTCGGCGGTGTAGCCGAATTTGCTCCGCCCGACGCCCCGGCCAATTGGCAAAATGCTGATATGGTCCGGCGGCAGGGTGAAGCCCTGTTCCCCGGTTTGTCGGGAAAAGAAGTGACCAAATGGATGGGCGCGCGACCGTCGCACCCCGATTCTAAACCCGCTATCGGACAATCCCCAAAACACAAGAATGCGTACTTTGCGTTTGGCCACGATCATTTGGGCCTCACGATGGGTAGTATCACAGGCAAACTTATTTCTGAATTGGTTGCGAACAAAGCTCCAAGTGTAAGTTTGGAACCTTTTCGGCCAGATCGATTCTGACGGTTGCAAATGGAGAGGCACTTGAATGTATAATTGGGATTTTTCGGCCATATTTACCGGATATGAGGCGTGGTGGTTGAAGGGGGTATTGACCACTCTGGCTTACGCAACAGGAACCGTTGTTGGAGGTTTGATTATAGGTGTTATTTGTGGTATGGGCTTACTGGCGAAACGCTGGTGGCTAACTTTACCCATCCATATTTATGTCGAGGTGTTTCGCTGTACTCCTGTCCTTGTCCAAATTGTCTGGTTCTATTTTGCATTGCCGATCCTGACTGGAATAGACATGCCTGCTTGGCTGGCGGCGGGTGTCGGGTTGACTCTTTACATGGGTTGTTTTGCAACTGAAATCTTTCGTGGTGGCATCCAGTCGATCGATAAGGGCCAATGGCAGGCTTCACGGGCAGTCGGAATGACATATCCACAGATGATGTGGCATATTATCCTTCCACAGGCGATTAGGCGCATGACTCCACCGCTAGTCAACCAGTCAGTAATTCAATTTAAAAACACAGCTTTACTGTATGTGGTTGCAGTCCCTGACATGATGTATACAGGCTATCTGGTTGTGTCTGATACATACCGTCCGCTTGAAGTCTATACTGGCGTTGCGATTGCATATTTCATACTACTTTATCCGCTGACCCAGTGGGGAAAAAAACTGGAGGCACGCCGTGGAAACTGATGCATCAAATGGTCAAGCTAAACTTGAATTGACCAATGTTCGCAAAAATTACGGCGAGATAGCGGCTGTCTGTGGTGTAAGTATGGAAGTAAACAGCGGTGAGGTCGTCGCAATCATCGGCCCATCAGGATGTGGAAAATCAACGTTACTGCGCTGCATTAATCATCTCGAAACGCCCACGGCCGGAAAAGTGCGGCTGGGCAATCAGGAAATCAACTACGACAACCCCAGAACAATCCCCCATGGCCGAGAACTTGCGCTCTTTCGTTCACGATTTGGGATGGTTTTTCAGCAGTTTGATCTTTTTCAGAACAAGACTGTGTTAGAAAACGTTATGGTGGGGCAAGTTGTTGTACAGAAAAAGCCAGTAGATATGGCCAGAAAAGTTGCCAGAGACTATTTGGATCTTGTCGGCCTATCCGGCATGGACGACCGACATGCGCAGGATTTATCAGGCGGCCAACAGCAACGGGTTGCAATTGCACGCGCCCTAGCACTGTTACCAGAAGTACTATTGTTTGATGAGGTAACGTCCGCACTCGATCCCGAATTGGTTGGCGAGGTTCTTGAAGTAATGCAAAAACTCGCGAAAGAAGGGGCGACAATGGTTCTTGTGACACATGAAATGGCATTTGCGCGCGATGTCGCGAACAAAGTTATCTTCATGGATGCCGGTTTGATCGAGCAGCAGGGTTCTCCTAAGGATATTTTGATTGCTCCTGAGAATAAGCGACTTAAATCATTCCTGGCACGATTTCACGGGAATAGCGCAGGCTAAACCATTACCGACTGGCGTCGGTAGGATTGGCGATATGCTTTTCGAGGTACTAAGGATGGGGTGGTTGCCGCCCTCCCCTTGGCGGCATCGCAATGTATCAAGATGGTGGTCTGTGGACCATTTATCGGAGAGGATGGAAAAGTGAACGACTACCGGCGGACGCCGGTGGGGCCTTGTTGCACGGGTCATCGGTTGGGTTGAGTTTGCCCTTACCCGTACTTCAGGTCAAGCGACGGCCTCGAACTTAGCGCGGCCAAGCTCGGTCATTTTGTTGAGAATGTTGACGCCGATTTTGGCCTCTGTTTTCT
>NZ_JBDNHC010000131.1:0-2454 GCF_041689005.1 Sneathiella sp. | reverse complement strand
GCGACCAATTGCGGTCAGATCAAAATCGGCAGCCTTGCGCGGTCGGACAGATTGGCCAAATACAACCAGCTCATCCGCATCGAGGAAGAATTGGGTGCCAGCGCCGTATACGCCGGGAAGGGCTGCTTCGGGCGTTTGGCTGGATAACTCCCACCCTCGATTAGATATTCAGGCGTATTTCGTTTGAAGGTCCAGCATAGCCATAGCCGCTTTCGCAGCTTCGCCGCCCTTGTCCTTGCGGGTTTTATCCGCACGGGCGAGGGCCTGATCTTCACTTTCAACGGTAATAATTCCGTTGCCGATGGGCAGCCCATCCATAGTCAGAGCCATCAGGCCGCGGGCGCTTTCGCCAGCTACGATTTCGAAGTGATATGTTTCGCCGCGGATAACCACGCCGATTGCAACGAAGCCGTCATATTGGCTACTTTCCGCGACGATCGAGATTGCGCCGGGGATTTCCAGCGCGCCGGGGACGGTCAGTACACCTGAATCATGTCCGGCAGCGGCCAATGCCGATCGCGCCCCGTCTATCAACATATCATTGAGATGGTCGTAAAACCGGGCTTCGACGATCAGAAAACGCGCCATTAAATGCTCCTATTGGGTTGCGGCGCGATAGCTCGCAATGAAGCAATAGTGAAGGCCAATAGAGCGGCGCAGGGGAATTGAATGGTTGCGGCTCGTTCAGCGCGCGACTGGATCTTCTTCGCTATAGGCCAGCTTGTTGCGGATAAATTCGAACACCGGGCCATAGATCGGGCGTTCAAACTGAACCCCAACGATGTAATTCTTGCACCAGCGCACGTGTGCAATGATCGGGCCAATCGTTTCGATCTTGATGCTGATTTCAGCCCCTTCTGTCAGACGGCCAAATCGGTCATAAAACCTACAGCCGGTTTCGGAGATTTCGACAATCGGTATATGTCGCGCGACACCTCTGCCGGTTCTATAGCGTCCCTGCACAGAGATATCGAACCGCTCGGTACGGCGAGTCTCGTCCAGCACGTCTTGCTGACGGTTGTTCATCTGCTCGCGATTGTTCATTTCGAACCCTAGTAACTCAATCAGCGCCCCATTCACCTGAACAATAGCTAAATAACGTTAAGCAATGACAAAAACCCATCCATGTCTTTTTCAGTATCCGCACAATTAACCCGCATTGCTTCAAGCAACGAGCCAGAGGAATCTCAAACACCGCAGCGAAACTATTGATATCGAAGTTGAAATATAAGAATTATGGTGGACGCACTTGGGTTCGAACCAAGGACCCGCTGATTAAGAGTTTTGCAAATACACCGTACTGCTAGAATGCGACAGATGATTCTAAGATACATAACATTGTAATATATACGACTTATCTCCTTGCGTGATTGTGGTTGCTTATCGTATCTTGCACTTCATTGCTAGAAATACGCTAGAAACTAACAAGAGTCGGGCAGCATGGTGAAAATTACAAAAACGTTTGTGGACAAAGTCACAGCGCCCTCCGAGGGCTATCAAATGCACTGGGACGACAGCGTGAAGGGATACGGCCTTCGCGTAACCGAACGCTGCATCGAGCGTGAAGGCGCGATGGGCCAGGCCAGCGAACTATATCAAAGCTGGTGCGATTTCGCCGTCGAGAATGGTGAAGAAAAAGGGTCTGCCAAAGCTTTTGCTGAGGCAATTCAGAAGCGAGGTTTCGAGCGTGACCGGGTTTATCAGCTCGGCAGAATATATCGCGGGATCGACCTTAGAAAAAATCAAAATGAGGGAGGTTTCCGATGAAGAAATCCATGACGCATGTCGGATCATGTCGCTTATTTTCCCTTTATCCTCACGCGCACACACATGAAGGTGAAAGGGTGAAAACCCGTCATGACGTGACATGCGACATGCTCAACTTTCCGATCTCAGCCCCGCTTAATGCAATGCCAAGCGCACCAGCCGGCCCAATGGATAGGCGGCGGGGGCATAGGACATTTCCACACCCACGCAATATCTAGACCGGTGCATATCTTTTCTTCATCGCTAATACAGTTTCTCGCCCGCGTGCGCGAAAGGCCAGACCATCACTAAACGTAAACAGCATCACCCGGCAGATCGTCTCCACCGGCCATACATGACGCCAGCTCTCCACGAATGCGAACCTCATGGGCCCCAATGCGATAAATGGGGCTCGCGAAGAACTGGGTAGCCTTTTTTAGAATCTCCCTCTCCTCCTTGAGGATCCGGTTCTCCTGGCGAAGACGTTCGTTCTCGCGGGCCAAATCTGCCTGCGGCGCGGCTACCAGATCAGAGGGCCGGTACTGCGACACCCACTTGCCCAGAGTCGACAGGCCCACGCCCAAATCCGAGGCCACGCGCCGCCGCGATAGCCCGCTGGTCAGCGCAATGCGCACCGCTTCCTGCTTGAACTCTTCTGTATGCTTGATCATCTCGTCGGTCTCCTTGATCGAGTGTTAAACTCTCAAG
>NZ_JBDNHC010000130.1:0-22859 GCF_041689005.1 Sneathiella sp. | reverse complement strand
GATCACCTACACTCCAAAAGAATTCGGCATGACCGATCACATCGAATTGCGGGGAGTGGACAAAACGCCGTTGCCCGTCACGGAAACCGGCTATCGCTCAAACTTTCTGCCGCTCGATCATGTCGTGGCGCATGGCGGCGCAGTTGCCTTTGTGACAGCTTGGCTCGACTTTGAAGCCGCACGCATCGACTGGAAGGGCGCGCAGCTTTCGCTGTTCTAGCGCCAAAATTTCGCGGCTGGCCTTTTAGCCAGCCGCCCATACGTTGATGGGCTAAAACGGTGTCTTTGCCTATCTATCGATAGGCAAGTGACGAAGGTTTGCACATCAATAGATAGGCAAACTTTACACAGAGAAGAAAATTCGCGCCCGCTCTGGCGGGCGCGGGTACGGTTTGGAAATCGTCTATTTTGCTCAATTTCATTGAGCTTATGTTGGAAATTGTAAACTCACTCTGCGAATAGCTCCTGATATACAGCTTCGAACTGCATGACCTCTTCATCTGAAAGCGGCGCAAATTCTTTTTCCCGCGCGCGCTTGGACAAGCGGCCATTGTTTTGTTTCAGGAAGTTGAACAGCAGATCGACAGTTGAGGCAGGCATTTCAACCAAAGCCTCAGCGCGGCTCTTGAATTGGTCGTAACGCTGCAAGAATGCAGCTTCTTCCGGAAGGTCATTTTCGATGGTTTTCTGCACACATTCGAACAAAAACTCAGCGTGTGGCGTGGCGTCAAAATATTTGTAGAAATCATCGGTATCATTGGTGACGCGCACATTCATCTTCTCTGTCGGCTCCCATTTGATGACCGGTAAGAGCCGCCGCGAGTAGCTTTCGAGGACGCTGCGATAATCCTCTATGCGTTCCAGAATGGCCGATGAAACCGGAAAGATGATACCGGTGGGATTGAAGCCGCGCGCGGTCAGAACATGGTGGATCAGATAGCGATGAATCCGCCCGTTGCCGTCCTCAAACGGGTGGATATAGACAAAGCCAAAGGCAAGCGCAGAAGCCGCAATGACAGGATCAATCTCGCCAGCATAGCTACGATCAAAATCGACCATGCCTTGAACAAGGCTTGGCAACGCCTCATGGCGTGCACTGATATGAACGGGGAGCGGCATGCGCGTGTCTTGCTCATGTTCACCGATAAAGCCGCCCTCATCGCGAAAACCAAGCCGGATGAACCGCTCTTCACCAATTACGATCCGCTGCAAGCGCAAGAATTCATCTTGGTCGAGCGATTGCTTACCTGCTTCGCCGATAGCCTTACCCCAACGCTGGATACGGTTGTGCGGCGGCGCTTCTCCTTCGATGGCGTAGCTTGATTTGGAATCTTTCAAAAGCAGAAAAGCGGCAGTACGCGCCAGAATCCCCGCTGAAATCTTGCCTATGACGGTGCGGGCTTGCTCATCAAGTTTGGCGGTAACGAATTGATCTAGTTTTTTAGTGCGCCGGACCAGTGGACAGAAGTTCGGCGTTCCTGGCAGGTTGTTACGTACGCGGTGGCGTGTTGATGTTTCCCCTTTAACCGCCCATTGAAGTTTGGGGTCAACGATGTCGGCATAGGTTCCTGTTTTGGCGTCTGGAAGGTCAAGCGGACGATCCAGCAGCCATTCATAGAGAAACCAAAGGCGACGCATATAAGCACTGGTAGGCTTGGCGGTAACGATAGTTATCAGCTCCGCAGCATCCATTGCGAGGAACAGACGTTTCAGGATAGCAAGATCGAGGCCTTCATATTTCAGCGCAAAGACGAGATGGCCTTCAAGCGAAGCTTGTGGCTCATGGCGCGGCGTATAGATGCGCCAGCCGCCTTGCTCGTATATCTTGTGACGTTCACCGATAGCGCTTAGAACGAGCGGTAGTGGGACCTTGAGATTGTAGGCGTCAATTAGGGCAGCATACCCAACAGGTAATGCGCGCTCTGGGAGCCTGCTTTCCTGAAAAATGCTTACTGGTCCTGAAAAACGATTATTTTCCGTGCTTTTTTCTAACATTCGCTTATTGTTTTCGAATTATACTATACAAATCCATTGTTTCATGAAAAACGATTACTTTCAATGAAATTCGCTTCAAAACTCTTTTGTTTCGTGAAAAACAGTTACAATCAGCCATGGCCTAGCCAGTGAGGCTAGACTGAAAGTGGCTTCAATTGGCACCGATGGCCCAGCACACGCTTGATATTCTCCAGCGATGCCAGGATATTGCGGCGTTCCTGCGATGCGGGATCGGACTCTGCCAGCAGCAGGGTGAGCAATTGGTGCAATTCTCCGAGTTCTTGATCCGTGAGCCCGTTCAGCTCGTACATTGTGATGATCGTGTTCATGTGAACCTCCTTTTCCGTTTTCGGCCTGGCCCTTCCAGGTCGTTTCGGGAGCGGGAGATGCTTCGAAGGCTTGATGGACACCTTCGGGCGCAACAGCGTGAAGCAGGCAGCCTTGCCGCCTTGTGCAATTACAAAGACTTCTATGCCAGAACTGATTTCGAATGACCTGAAAGACAGCGCCACGGGAAAACCGAAGGGAACACATGAACGCGCGAGCGCAGCTTTCGTGCTGAACCGCGATGGATCAAAAATTTCTCTGGGAGTTGTCTCGTTCTCTACCCCGCGCAGCAGGACAATTTCTTCACGTCCATATCAAAGGTTTGTGCCGCAAGTTTCAGACCTTCAACGGTTGTGAGGTACGGAAAAATCGTTGCACCAAGGTCTTCGTATGTCATGCCTGCCTTGATTGCCAAAACAGCCGTTTGGATAGAATCCGACCCCTCGGGGGCAAGGATATGCGCCCCGATTAGTTTTTTTGTCTTTCCGTCAGCAATGAGTTTTATCAGGCCGCGTGTATCACGAGCAGCCAAGGCTCTAGGGACATTATCAAGCGTTAGGACAGAGGTTCGCACTTCGAAGCCGCGCTCTTTTGCCTGTGCTTCTGTCAGCCCTACACTGGCCACTTGCGGATCGGTGAACACCACAGCGGGCATTGCTGAATTATCATAGGATAAACAGTTACCATTCATGGCATTTTTAGCTGCAATTTTAGCGCCATAGGCTGCCATATAAACGAATTGGTCACGTCCAGTCACATCACCAGCCGCATAGACGTTTTTGCGGGTGGAGCGCATTTGAGCGTCTACTTTCACGCCATTGTTGTCCGCAAGTTCAATACCCGCTGCCGCCAAGTTGAGATGATCGGTGTTCGGTGTCCGACCTGTTGCGATAAGTACTTTTTCGGCAGTGATTTCTCGGGTTCCGTTCTTGTCTTGAACGGTGAGAACGATGGAATTGTCCGTAGCCTCGATGCGGTCATAGGTGATACCGTCCACCAGATTGACGCCTTCGTCTTCAAAGTAGCGAGTGAGCGCTTCACCAATTTCAGGTTCTGCTTCGGGCAAGAGGCCGCGCCTTGAAATGATAGTCACCGTCACCCCTGCGCGAGCAAACACTTGGGCGATTTCAGCACCGATATACCCCGCCCCGATGACCAGCAAAGATTCAGGCAGCGTTTCTAATTCCAAAGCGGTTGTACTGGTCAGATAGGGTACATTCTCGATGCCTTGGATTGAAGGCAAGGCTGGCCGTGCTCCTGTAACAATAATGATCTTCTTAGCATTGATGGCGTTGCCGCTGACTGTCAGCGTTCCGTCGTCAGAAAATTTGGCCTCGCCCTCGATATAAGTCACAGAGTTATATGCTGGCAGTAAATCGCGGTATTTTGTTTTGCGCAAATCATCGACCAGATTCTGTTTCTGCTTAACCGCCGCTCCCCAATCAGTGACCCTTGCAGAGGCCTCTATTCCATCAAAGCGATTTGCAGTGTGTGCCACATGGAGCGTTTCAGCCGCCCTTATCAGGGCTTTTGAGGGGACACAGCCGACATTGACACACGTCCCGCCAATCGTGCCGTATCCGATCAAAACTACCTGTGCACCTTCGTCAGCAGCAGTGATAGCGGCGGAAAAACCTGCCGATCCTGCGCCGATCACGGCAACATCGTAAGAACCATTATTTTTATTGTCGCTACAATCGAACATGAAACACCTTCGGGTTCTAATTAGGAGGTTTGGTTTCGTTGCTGCCTGCGCCAAAGGGCGTAGATCGTCAGCAGGACGAAGAACGCAAGAGCTGGAAGCAGCACATAGTCGAGATATCCGATCAAAGCGGACAGACCCACGACGCCGAGTAAGATAACCAGAACTGGTGTGAAGCAGCACAGGGCGGCAATGACCGCGCCGATGATACCTGCTGTGAGGACGCCTTTGTCAGTCATGATCCGCTTTTTTCATCTAGAAGCGAAGAAGGATATCCTATATTGGCAGTTGCTTGTTGAATTGCCTCGATGCTTGTCACTGTATCTTCGAATATTACGGTTGCCGAGCGATCTTCCATAGTAGCTTCCACGGCTTTGATGCCATCGACCGCCGAAATGGCTTGTTTGACCATGTAGGGACAACTGACACAGGTCATGCCTGGCACGGATAGTTTGATTGTTTGTTCAGCAGCGACAGCCATCGATGAGGCCGACGCGAGCATTGCGAACACAAGGGACGGGATTAGTCGTTTCATAATGGTTCCTTTCATGATCCGAGAATGAGGGGCAAGAGATATGGCCATGCGAACGCCAGCAAGATCAGCGCGGTTGCAAACCAGAGTGCTGTTTTGACAATGATATTGGGGAGTGGCCTTGCGCAGGCTTCGCCTTCGGCACACGCGATTTTTGGTTTACGGTAGACCAGCCAATATCCGTACCCGAGAAAACCAAGCGTAATTACTATGAATATTGGTTGATAGGCAGACAGTGCTGTCAACTGACCGATCCAAGCACCGCTTATGCCAAGACTGAAAAGCACTAGAGGGATTATGCAACAGGTGGACGCTGCGATAGCGCCAAGGATTCCACCCGCTGCTATCAGTTTGGCTTTCCTTGAATCGTCGTCTGGCGCTGATTCAATCAAATCTGTGTTGGTAACTCTGCTCATAATTTTTCTCGCAAAATTTCGCTCATATAACTACTATACGATCTGTAGTAACTACAGATGCAAGGGGATTTTTCATGGACGAAGTCACAAATAGGAGAGGCTATGCGATAGGAGTAATGTCGCGTGAAACGGGCGTGAATATCGAGACTATCCGTTATTATGAACGGATAGGCATCATGCCAAAGCCTGACCGAACAGAGGGTGGCAATCGGCAATACAACCATGACCAGCTAAAACGGCTGTTTTTCATTAAACGATGTCGTGAGCTGGATTTCAGTATCGAGGAAATCCGATCATTGTTGCGCATGACGGACAGTCAGGAATTTACCTGTGGGGAGGTTCACACCATGACGGTTGACCATCTAGCAACCGTTAAAAAGAAGGTTGCCGATTTGAGGCGCTTAGAGAAAGCGCTTCAATCAATGGCTGCGGAGTGCGGTAAAGGTGACGTGCCAGATTGCCCGATAATCGATATTTTGTTCAGCGTGTAGGTACTTGCGCGAGATGAGCGCCGCCCTGTTAGGGACGGCGTTTCAGTTCAGGCGCTCCGGCGCAACCGAATGCAGGCAATCAAACGCCGGATCATCGACCACGACAAAGCGAATGTTGAAATCCACCGCTGCGTTGTGGCTTTCCATCATGTAGCGCCAGACCTGATGCCAGTGGACGCAAGCGGATAGAGTTGACCGGAACGCCATGCGATATTCGGCAACACCAATTGGTGAAGGATAACCGCAGCGCTCGCATGCAGCTTCCAGTCGCATGGCCGCGTCATGCACGCGGCGGGGGACGTAGGTGATCCAATCCAGTTGGCTCATAGTGAGTCTCCTTTCTTTTATCGTTCAAACCCAAAATCGCGGCCTTTGTTGCGCCCGCGCTTCCGTTTGCGCCCATCCCGATCCGCCTCGCGTGGCTCGCGCGTGCGTTCCGGCAGGGCCATGTCCTGATAACGGGTGACATCCTCGCGCAGCAAAAGAAGACCGGCCTGTTGCCGCGCGCGCTGTTCACGGATGTCATCTTGCAGGACGCTCCGCTCATCGAGTTGACCAGCAACCATGTCGTCGCGCTCCGTCCGATCCCGTAGCAGAGCTTTCCAGGCTTCGCGTTCGTTCTGTTCTCTAATCTTGCTATACTTGCCTGTTATCCGCTGCCAGATACCCGAGAACCCGCGTGGCAGCCGTGCCGCTCGCATATTGGTTTCGGCGATCCAGCACTTTTCTTGCGCTTCCTTATGCGCCGCGCGTTCTTGCCGATGCCGTCCCGCTAATTCGCTGCGACGGAATTCTAACGCCTTGCTACCCTGACTGGCTTCAAGTTCAGACTGCCGGACAAAGCCTTTGATTCGCTCTGTCATACGCGAAGCCAACGCGACTTTGGCCTGATCGACCGACGGCAGATCATTGGAATCACCGACGCGCGCCAAAATGTCTTTTGTCCGCACGCCTGCTTGCCGTGCCACGGCATAAACCTCACCGCGATAATCGACGGCGACGACACCGCGCCGATCACCGCGCGCTAGCGTGAATCCGCGCTCTTTCAATGCCTGGGCAAAAGACGCGCCCGAATCCGAACGGTTCCAGCATTTCTGAAACAGTGCTTTAAGGTGTTTCGGATCGAGCCCAACGCGCCGCGCTTGTTGCCATTCCTCACGTGTAAAGCTGAGAGGATCGCGCTCTCGCCAGTCACGAAGACCCTTTGGCATGTCCCAGCCATGCGTGCGAAACAACTCGCGCGACACATCCCGAAGCCGCATTTTGTAGTGAGAGAGATTGATTGCGCGCATCCGTTCCGCGTCAATGCGCGACCAGACCACATGGGCATGCCGTCGCCCGTCTTTTTCATGAAAGACAATGGCGCGCGGCTGGTTCTCAAGGCCGAGCTTGCGTTCGACCTCATCGGCAGCTTTTTCAAAATCTTCCGTTGTTACCATCGCTGATTCGGGCGGATTGAGGCTGATCGAGAACAGATGGTTTTTGCAGCGCGTGCCTGCGGCAATGGCGTCCGCCTCAAAGAACGCATCCAGCAGATTATCGCTTACAAAGCCGCGCACTTCATGCAACTCGACATGATCGTTATCCCGCATGGTGAGCAAGTAGCGGGCAAGTTGCGCGGCACTACCTCTCTCTTTTGCCTTCAGAATCATAGCTTAGGGCCACGATTACGCCCGAGCGCGCTGAGAATGTCTTGCCTCATGGCAAGCACCGCCGCACAGGCTTTGCGCAGTTCCTCTTCGGTTTCCGGCGTAACAGGCAGAGAGCCCGTGTTTACCGCTTTTGCGAGCTGGTTGAGATTGGCGGAGAGGCGCGACGAACCGAGCGCGCCGAGCACGCGCCCGAGGGCGGCTTGGTCTTTCACAGGAAACTTACCGCGCGTCGTGCGCGGTGTCACATTGCCGCCAAACAAACGATCACGGATATAAGCGCCGAGAGCCTTCCCCGCAGCATCATGTTCAAGGATGCCACGCTCATCAAAGCTGAGCCGTAGCGAAAACGGCGCTGGGCCTTTATTTGCCCTCTGGTTGGCTAAAATATTGAAATCATTTTTTGGATATTTCATCTTCACGCTCCCGACCATCAAGGTCTAGTTGCGTGAGGTGGCGCTCCCATTGCTCTAGCGCTTCAAAGAGAGTGTTCGAGTTCTCTCTCGTTAGCCGCACCATTTTCCGATTATGACAATCCCGCACCATTTTTTGGTGACTAAATGCCGATTGGCCCAAACTTCCCACATATTTTTACCCGTACCCGGCGAGACTGCGCGGCAGTTGAGGGCACGGCTGATCATCTGGTTCTTGCCATAGAAATTTCTTGCACAAATTACTCATATACGTACACTATACGGTTATGGGAACAGATTTGCAGGTTTTGGATACCTCTTCACTAGCCGGCCGCGGCGGACCGCAGTCGGTCGGGCGTATTTTTGCCATACTGGATCTATTGGCGGAGGCGCGCGACGGCGCCACGCTGTCCGAACTAGCCGTGAAAACGACGGCGCCCAAGACAAGTCTTGTCGGGTTGCTCAGCGGGTTGACCCTGGAAGGGTGCCTCGTCCGAAATGAAGAAGGGCGGTATTATCTCGGCCCGCGATTTGTCGCGCTGGCGATGCGGGCAACTCCGGGGCGCGAACTCATTGCGACGGCGCGCCCGGTTCTGGTGGATCTAGTCGAGGCGAGCGGCGAGACTGCCGTCCTCGGCGTCTTGGCGCCGGATGCGGAGGTGGCAATCTATCTCGATAAGGTCGAAAGCGAAAATCCCATCCGATATGCCGTCAGTGTTGGCAAGCGGCAGGAGCTGTATTGTTCCGCCGCAGGCAAGATATTGCTGGCCTTTTTTACATCCGAGCGACGGGAGAATTACCTTAAATCCTACGTCCGCGAGAAATTTACAGCGACCACGATCATCGGCGCCGCGGAATTGCAGCGCGAAGTGTCGCAGATCCGACGGGAGGGGGTTGCCTATTCCGTTGACGAGGGAGTGAGCGGGGCGAGTGGCGTCGGCGCGGCGATTTATGCCGCGGATGGTAGCGTTGTTGCGTCGCTATCGATTGCCGGACCAACGGAGCGGATGCGACAAAACCGGGCAGAGAACGTACGGCTGATCAAGGCCGCAGCGGCAAACTGTACGAAGCGTATCGGTGGTACCTTGGCGACGGGGCAAGAGGCGACATCGCCGTTTGAAACGGGCCCCGGCAACGGGGGCCGGTATAACAAATAAGGCGCATCAAGCGCCGGGAGGATCAGGATTATGAGCGTGGAATTTACCGATGAACAACTTCAGATCAAGGAGAGCATAAGTCGGCTGTGCAAGCGATTTGACGATAAATACTGGCTGGAACGGGATACCGATGGTGTCTTCCCGGAAGATTTCTGCCGCGCAATCGCCGATGAGGGTTGGATGGGCATTGCCATGCCCGAGCAATATGGCGGCAGCGGCCTTGGTATTTCGGAGGCGGCGATCATGGTGCAGGCGATTACGGAATCGGGGGCGGCGAATGCCGGCTTTGCGGCAATCGCAATCGGGATATTCGGGCTCAATCCGGTGGTCGTCTTTGGCACCGATGCCCAGAAAGAGCGTTGGCTGCCACCGATTATCAAGCGCGAGGATGTGGCCTGCTTTGCCGTCACAGAACCTAACACCGGACTTGATACCACTCGTTTGAAAACACGGGCGATCCGTGACGGTGAAAATTACATCATCAAGGGCGAGAAAATCTGGACTTCCACGGCATTGCAATCGAACAAGATGCTGCTGATTGCCCGCACCAAACCTGAGTCAGAGACGAAACGCCCCATTGATGGCCTGTCACTCTTCTACACCGATCTAAATCGCGACTATGTCGAGATCCGGCCGATCGACAAGATGGGCCGGAAATGCGTCGATTCCAATCAGCTTTTTATTGATGGCCTGCCGGTCCCGAAAGAAGACCTGATCGGTGAGGAGGGCAAGGGGTTTCGCTATCTTCTGCATGGTCTGAATGCGGAACGCATCCTGATTTCGGCGTCGATGGTCGGTCTTGGGCGCTGCGCCCTGAAACGGGCGGCGGATTATGCGCGCGAACGTGTCGTCTTTGGTCGGCCCATCGGAATGAACCAATCCATACAGCATCCGCTCGCCGAATCCTGGGCGGAGCTTGAGGCGGCTAATTTGATGGCCTTCCGTGCCGCCAATCTGTATGATTCCGGTCGCGAGTGTGGCCTTGAGGCGAACGGCGCGAAATACCTGGCAGCCGAGGCAGCGTTCAAAGCCTGTACGAATGCGGTTATGACGCATGGCGGGATGGGATATGCCAAGGAATACCATGTCGAGCGCTATATGCGCGAATGCCTGATCCACCGGCTGGCCCCGATCAGTCCGCAACTCATGCTCAGTTATCTGGCGGAACGCGCCCTTAATCTACCGAAATCCTATTAACGGCAGGGGAGAGCTTATGACCGGACCACTTGACGGTGTTAAAATCATCGATCTGTCAAATATGCTGATGGCACCCTATGCGACCCAGATACTGGGGGATATGGGCGCGAATGTCATCAAAGTCGAAGCCCCCGGCGGGGACGCGGTAAGGGGAATCGGTCCCAGCCGTAACCCTGGCATGGGACCCATATATCTCAATTGCAATCGCAGTAAACGTAGTATCCTGCTTGACCTCAAGCAGAAGGAGGGACATCAGGCGTTGCTTGATCTCCTGAAGGACGCGGATGTTCTTGTTTACAACCGCCGACCACAAGTTATGGCGCGGCTGGGGTTGTCCTATGAAACTGTTTCGAAGATCAACCCGCGTATTATCTATGCGGGCCTTTTCGGCTACAGCCAAAACGGCCCCTACGCGCACAAACCAGCCTTTGATGACTTGATTCAAGGCGCGATCGCCATTCCAACGATGTCCCAGACGGCATACGGAGGAGAGCCAACCTATGCACCAACTGCCATCGTTGACCGCGGTGTCGGCCTTTGGGCCGTTGGTCAGATAAACGCGGCCCTCTTTCAGCAGGCACGCAGCGGCCGGGGACAGCGTATTGACATACCGATGTTCGAGATGATGGCAAGCTTTGTCCTTGCCGACCATCTCGCCGGTCAAACGTTTGATCCACCGCTGGGGCCGGCGGGATATACGCGGATGTTAAACCCGGACCGGCGCCCCTACCGCACTCTCGATGGATATGTCTGTGTGATGGTTTATACGGATCAGCACTGGCGATCTTTCTATCGGGCGCTAGGACGGGAGGCGGATCTGGATAACGATCCCCGCTTCAGGAACCTCTCAACACGAACGGAGAATATTTCAGCTATCTACGGTGAACTTGCGACGCTGCTTCTCACCCGCACAACGAAGGACTGGCTTAAACTCTTCGATGACGCGGATGTTCCGGCCATGCCACTGCATACATTGGACAGCCTGCTGGAAGATCCTCATCTGAAGGCCATAAACTTCTTCACCTCCATGGAGCATCCGAGCGAGGGGCGATTGCGGGATATGGCGGTGCCGGGGTCCTGGTCGGAAACCCAGCCAGCGCGGACCCGCCACGCGCCCCAACTGGGCGAACATAGTCTTGAGATTTTGCACGAAATTGGTTACAGCGAGGAACATATCGCTATAATGATCAAAAACGGGGTGACACAATCACCCCCGAACAAGACCGGATGTACATCTAACCCCTAAATAAAAACGCAAAGAAAGGTTACCCTATTATGTCAGGCCTATATTACGAAGAATTTGAAGTCGGCATGGAATTCAAGCATGCGCTGACGCGGACAATAACGGAAATGGACAACGTTATGTTTTGCGCCTTGACCCACAATCCGCAACCTCTCCATCTGGATGAGGAATTTTCAAAAAATACTGAATATGGACAGCGGATCGTCAACAGTATTTTCACCCTGGGGCTGGTCATCGGTGTTACGGTTGCAGAGACAACTCTCGGTACGACGCTTGGCAATCTCGGCATGACCGATATCCGTTTCGTCAACCCGGTTTTTCACGGCGACACAATCCGGTCGGTGACACGCATCAAGGAAATGCGCGAGAGTAAATCACGGCCAACTGCCGGTTTGGTGGTGTTTGAGCATATTGGCTATAACCAGCGTGATGAGGAAATAGCCTATTGTGTTCGTACCGGCCTGATGAGGAAAAAGCCATGAAGATAATCCGGTCCTGGCTGTTCGTACCGGGCGATGATGAGCACAAACAGGCAAAGGGGCGGGGCAATGCGGCCGACGCCCTTATTCTGGATCTTGAAGATTCGGTTTCCGATGACCGGCAGGATATTGCGAGGGAGACGGTTGCCACCTTCCTGAAGAATAATCCTGATCGCTCGCGGCAGGAGCTTTGGGTGCGCATTAACCCGCTGGATAACCCGTTGTCACTGCCCGATCTCGCGGCGGTGATGTCGGGAGGGCCGGACGGGATTGTGCTGCCGAAGGTTTATTCCGCGGCCGAGGTCAATACGCTGGCGCATTATCTCGATATTCTTGAGGTTCGCGAAGGCTTGCCGGCCGGATCGACCAGAATTCTTTCGGTCGCCACCGAAACGGCAGCCTCGCTGCTGACCTTCCATACCTATCTTGATAACGTGTCTGACCGGCTGGTGGCATTGACTTGGGGCGGGGAAGATCTGGCGGCGGCCCTCGGGGCCTCGGACAACCGTCATCCGGTCACGGGTGATTATGATGACCCATTCCTGCTGGCAAGAACGTACTGCCTGGCGACGTCCCGCGCCATAGATGTGCAGCCGGTGGGCGTCGTCTATGTCGATTACCGCGATCATGAGGGGTTGGAGAACGAATGCCTTCGCGATCGGCGCTCGGGCTTCATCGGCAAGATTGCCATTCATCCGGCTCAGTCGGAGGTCATCAATCGGGCCTTCACCCCGACGGAGGCCGAGATCGATTTTGCCAAGCGCGTGATTAATATATTTGCGGAAAATCCCGGCATGGGGACGATCGGGATGGACGGCAAGATGCTCGACATGCCGCATCTGAAACAGGCGCGAAACGTCATGGCCCTGTATGAGCAGATCACGGGCCTGTAATTCCGGCGCCCGGACAGGCTAATCCTGTCCGGGCTCGCCTTGATCGCTTTATTACGTTTTCGTACCGACATATATCCGGTTGGCGGTTGGACTGATGACAAGCTGGTTCACGCAGACCCGTTCATCCAGACGTGCGAGAAACAGGACAGTCTCCCCCAGGTCTTCTGGCTGAAGCATTGCTGCCTTCTGTTCATCGCTCACCGGCACCGGCCGTTTCTCAAGGAGGGGCGTCGCCACCTCTCCGGGGCATAGCGCGCAGGAACGGATGCCGTTGACAGCCTCTTCCATATTAATGCTCTCGCTCATCGCGACCATCCCGTGTTTTGCCGCGTTATAGGCGGGGCCACCCATTCGTGAGACATGCACCCCCGCCCAGGAGGCGACATTGATGATCAAGCCCGATTTCTTCTTCCGCATCGTTGGCAAAAGAGCGTGGCAGCAGTAAAAGGCGCCGTTCAGGTCGATCTTGACGACAGCGTCCCAGCCCTCGACATCAAGTTTTTCCCACGTCCGGTTCTTGATATTGATACCGGCACTCAGGACCGCAACGTCGATCCCGCCGAAGCGCTCTTCTATGCGCGCAACAACTTTATTAACTTCCGTGGGATCGGAGATATCCAGCGTCTCTATGACTGGCTCGCACCCTGCGGCGCGGACAAGGGTGGCAGTTTCATCAAGATTAGCCTTTCGCCGGCCGGAGAGAATTATCTCCATCCCTGCGCCTGCGAGGGCAACGGCGGCGGCTTGGCCGATCCCGGTTCCGGCCCCGGTAATCCAGGCGATTTTTCCTCCGAGGTCTCTGCCGGCACCGAAGGGATGCTTGTTGTCTTGTGTATTGGCTTTGGACATATGCGGCTCTCTTTCGTGTTCTTTTTAAGTTATGGCTGTTCGCCCGCTTCAATCCCGATAATTATAGTGGACGGAGCCGCCGTTGTCTTCAATGGTTATGGGGTTTGCACTGTGAAAGAGGATGCATGCGTGAGCGGTTCATACAACGGCCTGATAAGGGGATGACAAATCCGGATTAGCCCTTTACTGTCTGTCTGATTAAAGCTGTATCCCTTCACCCTGTTTGACCGAGTGTGCCTTTGACCGCTGATGATATTGAAAGCTTGATTAGCCGGACGGCACTGGGGAACCGGGAGGCCTTCAATTCTCTTTATTCTGCGACCAGCCCGAAACTTTTTGGCGTCTGCCTTCGTATCTTAAATAATCGGTCGGAGGCCGAGGATGCTTTGCAGGAGATATACGTCAAGATCTGGCGTGATTCGTCAAAATATGCACCCGCAGGCTACAGTCCGATGTCATGGCTTATTGCAATCGCGCGTAATCATACCATTGACAAGATCCGGGCGCGTAAACCCGAAGCCGTGGATATTGATGATGTGATCGATCTGTCAGATGACGCCCTCAATCCGGAAAAAGAAGCAATTTTATCGTCGGATCGTCGTCAGATTGACGGCTGCCTGAATGAATTGGAAAAGACAAAGGCGGAGGCGATACGCGGAGCATATATAGAAGGATACAGCTACCAGGAACTGGCCCTTCAGCAGGATATACCGCTTAACACCATGCGAACCTGGTTGCGCCGTAGTCTGATGAAACTGAAAGAGTGTCTCGAACGATGACAACCGAGAAAGACATAGAGCATCTGGATGATGCACTGGCCGCCGAGTATGTACTCGGTGTGCTGCCGCATGCCGAGCGGCTGTCCTTCTCTGCCCGTCTCGCCAGTGAGGCGGACCTCCGGATCAAGGTTCAATTTTGGGAGGAACAGCTGGTTTCCATGACCGACAGCGTGGAGCCGGTGACCCCCTCCGCTCAGGTACTCTCGCGGATCGAAGGTGAGATTTTCGCGGCGTCCGACAGAATAAGTCCGGCGAATGCGCCAAGCTGGTGGCTGAGCCTTGGCTTTTGGCGCGGTCTCAGCATGCTTTCGCTTGCGACGCTTGTGGTCCTGGCGGCGCTTTATAGCGGCGCCCTGACAGGACCGCGAGGAACGGATACTGAGGCGGTACCGCTTTATGTGGCAGAACTTTCCGGTGATAGTGATGTTCAACTGGTGACGGTTTATGATGCCTCCTCGGGCGTCCTTAAGATGAACAGGGTTAAAGGCGCGCCGGCCGCCGGTCGATCATTTGAATTGTGGCTCATTGAGGGCGGAAATAATCCAGTCTCGCTAGGCCTCGTGCCGACCACCGTACGCGGGACGGTCACGGTTCCTGAAAATCTGCGCGATAAATTTGCTGATGCTGTGCTTGCCATCAGTGACGAGCCGGAAGGGGGCTCCCCCACCGGTCAGGCCACAGGCGCTGTGCTTGCCGCGGGAAAACTGGCGGCGATCTAAAAAAATAAAAAAAGCTGAAACTTAATTTAAAAAGCTCTCGTTACTCCTTGCATCGGTTCCTTGAAGGGCCGGATATTTTAACAAGGAGAAACAAATCATGAGCATCCGTAAGATATTCCTCGTCGCAACAATTGCACTTCCGGTGGCCATTGCTGGCTGCTCCGCTTCTGCGGAAAAGCCGATGGCTGACGGCATGGCTAACAGCACCGGCAATCCAATGGTTGGTGGTGCCGAGATGTACCCGACCAAGAACATCATCGAGAATGCTGTAAACTCCAAGGATCACACGACCCTAGTGGCCGCTGTCAAGGCTGCTGGTCTTGTCGAAACATTGCAGGGCCCAGGCCCGTTCACAGTTTTCGCGCCAACCAACGAAGCCTTTGACGCGCTTCCGGCGGGAACGGTTGAGGCTCTGTTGAAGCCTGAAAACAAGGCCAAACTGACGAAGATCCTGACCTGTCATGTGGTTGCCGCAAAAGCCTTGTCTGGGCCGATCATGAAAATGGTTGATGATGACAATGGCGCCCATCCCGTGAAGACCGTCGGTGGCTGTGTCTTTACGATCATGTACAAGGGCGACAACATCATGATCAAAGATGGCCAGGGTAATATCGCCCATGTCACCATCGCCGATGTAAAACAGTCCAATGGCGTAATTCACGTTATTGACCGGGTTCTCCTTCCTGCATCGTAATTAGTCATTGCAGGAATAGAGCGACCGCCCGTTTTCTTTGCGACGGGCGGTCGTTTTTTTTCCAATAATAGAAACCGTGATGGCGGATCACGCCGCAGGCAGATCCATTCGCTTGCCGGCAAGACTTGCCCGAAGGTCATTCAGCGTTTTGAGACTGTGCATGGCCCGCTCCGGCGCTTTTATGGCAACGCCCACCAGCAGGGCTTCAATAAGGCCCAGCGTCGTTGTATGCATGCTGAGCAGGTCGGATCGACCACGGGGCACCGCCACAGCGATATCGACTTTATCCCGCAACTTTCCGCCAAGGGTGTCCGAAAACAGGATCGATGAGCTTTCCGACGTTTTCGCGTAATCGAGCAATGCCGTCAACTCCGGGTATATCCGGCCATAGGCAAAAACCAATAAAAGGTCCCCTTTTTTAATCGGCAGCATCTGGTCGGCGAGCAGGATACCGCTGTGATCAAGGCTGCGCGCTTCAATCCCGAACCGTTTGAGCTGGATTGAAAAATATTGTGCCATGGCGCTGGAGGGGCCAATGCCGAAGATGAACACATGTTGCGCTCCGACGATATGCCGGATGACCTCGGTGAATGTTTCGGCGGGAAGGTCACGGCGCAACTGTTCAAGGGATTGCTGGTGTATGTCTATGGTGACATCAAGGGCAGCACCCACATCGTCACCAATTTCGTTTAATGTTCTGGCCAGCCGGTTGGATGGGGAGGGATTATCGCGCATTTCCCCGGCAAGGGTGCGACGTAATTCCTCCATTCCGGAAAAGCCCAATGCCTTGACGGCTCGAATGACCGTCGCATCGCTCGTTCCAGCCTTTTCTGCGAGATAGGACGCCGAGCCGATAAGCGCCTCCTCCCGATTGTCGGCGAGAAACCGGGCGACGCGTTGCTCGGCGGGGCGAAGCCCGTCGAGGCGCTGCGCTACCTGATCGGTAAAACGGGATTTCGTCATGCGGGCATTCCTTGTTGACTCTGCTTGTAGTATATACTACTCATAATAAAATATGTAGTAAAAACGACAAAATGGGTATGATCCGCAACGAAGCGAGTTGGAACTGCGATGGATATGGCATCTTGGGGCTTGACCGGACCAACGGTAATCGTGGTGATTGCTGCTTTCCTTGCCTCCCTCGTTGAAATCGTCGAGGCCCTGACAATTATTCTTGCGGTGGGTGTCGTGCGTGGCTGGCGGCCCGCACTCATCGGGGCGGGCGCAGGCATTGCGCTCCTTGTCATTCTGGTCGCGATATTCGGGCCGCTGCTGTCCCGGGTCCCCATCCAGTGGCTGCAACTGGGCGTTGGCATCCTGTTGTTGCTGTTTGGCATGCGGTGGCTGCGAAAGGCGGTGCTGCGCTCTGCCGGCATCATTTCCCTACATGACGAGGCGGCGATTTTTGATCGGGAATCCCGGGCTTTGCAGAAGGATGGGCGGTCCCGGACCACACTCGATCCGATTGCGGTTATCACCAGCTTCAAGGCGGTTGTCCTTGAAGGGCTGGAGGTGATTTTTATCGTTATCGCCACCGGTTCCGCTGGTGGAATGCTGATTCCGGCATCGATCGGCGCGTTCGCCGCCATGGTCCTTGTTTTCGGAATTGGATTTATCGTTCACAAGCCCTTGGCCAACGTGCCTGAGAATAAACTGAAGTTTGTCGTCGGTATCCTCCTGTCCGCGTTTGGTGTCTTCTGGATCGGTGAAGGGGCCGGGTTCGCATGGCCAGGTGCGGAATTCGCAGTCCTGGCCCTGATCGCAGGCTTCCTCGTTGTGGCCCTGCTGGCGGTCAAACTCGCGCATCGTACAACAAGCATGGCGGAGGTTTCATGACCTGGATTCTGGCAGCGCTTCGGGAGTTATTTGCACTTTTCGTGGACGATGTCTGGTTCACATTAGCGATTCTCGTCTGGATCGTGCTCGGGGCCTTTGTGATGCCGGAGGTCATTGCTGACCCTGTCTGGAGCGGCCCGCTTTTATTTTCCGGGTTCGCGGTTATTCTTGTCGTAGGCACCTGGATGACGGCGAAAGGCCGCGGTCGTTAACGGATCGCGCCTCACTAGGTCACCCATGCGCTAATTACGGCGCTTGTCGCCGGGGGGGGCATCGCATCGGGTTTAAGCCATCCCACTTTTTAAAAAAATGTCGATTTTCCTTTACTAAGGGCGCCATCACATGTAAAAAATTGCGAATGATAATCAATATCGCTAGCGACTGGGACATCCGAAAGGCCGTTCGCCGTTAGCCAATTTTTTAGATTAAGGGAAAGTCGAGAATGTTTAAAACAGCCACCCTTCTTGCCGGTATAGTTGCGCTGGGCATGATGATTACCGCGCCGGTGTTTGCAGCTGATATTACGGTCATTGACGTGATCATCAAGGATCATAAGTTCCAGCCCGACCGGATTGAGGTAGAGGCCGGAAAAGCCTTCACCCTGATGGTCAAAAACGACGATGCCACCCCCGAAGAGTTCGAGAGTCATGACTTGAACCGGGAAAAAATAATCAATGGCCATTCTTCCGCCAAAATACGGATCGGGGCGCTTGAGCCCGGGGAATACAAGTTTTTCGGG
This sequence comes from Sneathiella sp., assembly GCF_041689005.1. Lineage (GTDB taxonomy): Bacteria > Pseudomonadota > Alphaproteobacteria > Sneathiellales > Sneathiellaceae > Sneathiella. The sequence continues at coordinate 4,749 of NZ_JBDNHC010000130.1, read as the reverse complement.
GAATTCAATGAAGACAGCGCCCAGGGCGTAATCGTCGCGAAATAACTGAAAAAACGGATATAGCCATGATTGCCGCCCTGATTATCACCTTTCGCGAAGTTCTTGAAGCCGCCCTCATTATCGGTGTCGTGCTCGCGGCGACGCGTGGCATCCCGAAGGCCCGGTACTGGGTGGCGGTCGGGATTCTCGGCGGGGTGACGGGGGCGGTTATCGTCGCCCAGTTCGCCGGGGCAATATCTGATTCCGTATCGGGTTTCGGTCAGGAAATTTTCAACGCATCTGTGCTGTTGTTGGCCGTGTTGATGCTTGCCTGGCACAATGTCTGGATGTCGACCCATGGCAAACAGATGGCGGCGGAAATGCGGAACGTTGGTGATGAAGTGAGAGCGGGGGGCCGTCCGCTCTATGCGCTGGCAATTGTTGTCGGGCTCGCGGTGATGCGCGAAGGCTCGGAAATTGTGTTGTTTCTCTATGGGCTTGCGGCGGCTGATGGCGGGCTTACAAACGCGGTTACCGGCGGCGCTGCTGGACTTGCAATAGGGATTGTCGTCGGCGCGGCACTTTATTTTGGTCTGTTGCGTATTCCGTCGCGCTACCTGTTTCAAGTAACCGCCTGGCTGATTGCGTTTCTTGCGGCCGGCATGGCAGCGCAGGCTATGGTATTTCTGTCGGCGGCGGATCTTGTCAAACTCGGACCGCAGCTGTGGGACAGCTCATCCTTGCTCAGTCAAAACAATATTCCCGGACAGATTCTCCATACGCTTATCGGCTATGTGGACCGGCCACGCGCCCTGCAGGGCGTTGCTTATCTCGGGACACTGGCACTGATCTTTGGGGCCATGCATTTTATGTCCCGGCGCCATCGCCATACCACAACCGCCGCAAGCGCAAGGCATTAAGCCTGCTGTTGCAGCTTACGGATTGTATTTTCGAGAATGTTGAGAAATTGCGATCGGTCCTTTTTGGTGAAAGCGGCATTATAACCGGAAATTTCTCCGGTCTGGCGCAGATGGGCATTTAGATCCCGCATCGCCAGCGCCATGCCGATGGATTGTCCGCTCAGGCCCTTGCCGTTCGGCCCAAGGACGGTCGCCCCCTTTGTCAGTGACCGGTCGGCAAGTGGGATATCAGAGGTAATGACGATATCCTTTGGCCTGGCGTTTTCGGCAATCCAGTCATCGGCGGCGTCAAATCCATCGCTTACGACAATCTGCTCGATCAGGAGACTTTGCGGAATGCGTAGCCAGCTGTTGCTGACAACATAGGTCAGCAGCTTGTGGCGCCCGGCCACCCGGTAGATCTCATCCTTCACCGGGCAGGCGTCGGCATCAATAAATATCCTTGTCACCCTAAACCACCTAGTTTGCTTTTACTCTGACGTGACCGCAAAATGTTTACCGCGCGGCCTGCATCACATTCCACACATTCTGCGGTGTTGCCGGCATGTCGATATGTCGGATGCCGAGATCGGCAAGGCCATCGATGATGCCATTGATGACCGCAGGCGGGGCGGCAATACAGCCCGCCTCCCCACAGCCTTTGACGCCCATCGGGTTCATGGTGCAGGGAACCTCGATTGTCTCATATTGCAGATCAAGCGGGATATTATCCGCCCGTGGCATGCCGTAATCCATATAGGACCCGGTGAGCAACTGGCCGTCTTCGCTATACACCGTATGCTCGGTGAGTGCCTGGCCGATCCCCTGGCCGACCCCGCCAATCACCTGGTTGCGGACCAGCGCAGGATTGACCAGCGTGCCGAAGTCATCGACGATGATATAGCGGACAACCTCGGCCGCGCCGGTCTGCTCGTCAATCTCGACTTCGGCGATATGACAGCCGTTCGGGTAGGTAAAGGCCTCAACGGTGAAACTGGCTTCGGAATCGAGCCCTTCGGCAAGATTTTCCGGAAGCTGCCCGAGGCCACGGGCTCGCTGGGCAAGCTCCAGGATACCGATTTTACGGTCGGTTCCGGCGATCGCGAATTCACCGTCTTCGGCGGAAAACTCGATATCCACGGCGGCGGCTTCGAGGAAATGACCGGCGAGTTCCTTGCCCTTTGTCACGACTTCGTCGCTGGCGGCATGAATGGCGGGGCCCTGAGTGGTCAGCGACCGCGAGCCGCCGGTTCCGCCGCCAGTCTTGATCTTGTCAGTATCGCCCTGAATAATGCGAATATTATCAAATGGTACGCCAAGCCGCTCGGCAACAATTTGCGCATAGGCGGTTGAATGCCCCTGACCGGAGGACTGAGTGCCGACGGCAACCGTGACGATATCGTCGTCCTCGAAACGGATGGTTGCGGTTTCCGTTGGGTTGCCGGCGGTTGCCTCAATAAAGTAGGACATGCCAAGGCCGCGCCGTTTGCCATTTTCTGCCGATTGCGCTTTACGTTTGTCAAATCCGGCGTGATTGGAGCTTTCGAGCGCCCGATCCATGATCCGTTCAAACTCGCCGCTGTCGTAGACACAGCCGGTTGCGGTCTTGTAGGGCATGGCGGAGACAGGAATGAAATTCCTGCGCCGGAGTTCGTGGGGGGCGATGCCCAGTTCCCGCGCGGCGGTGTCCATCAACCGTTCAATCATGTAGATGGCTTCCGGCCGTCCGGCCCCGCGATAGGCATCCACCGGCACCGTATTGGTAAAGACGCCGGTACAATGGTAATAAAAGGCGGGGATGTCATACACACCGGGCATAACCTTGACCGCCGCCATTGTCGGGATCATCGGCCCGAAGGTCGACAGATAGGCGCCGAGGTTGGCATTGGATTCCACCTTAAGACCGAGGATTTTGTGATCAGCGTCAAAGGCGAGTTGGGCATGGGTGGTATGATCCCGCCCTTGCGTATCCGAAAGAAAGGCATCACTGCGCTCGCCGATCCATTTAATCGGGCGTTTCAGCCTGCGCGATGCCCAGACAGTAGCGGCACATTCGGAATAAAAGAACAGCTTCATGCCGAAGGCCCCGCCGACGTCCGGTGTGAGGACGCGGATATCCTCCTCGGCGACATGCAAAATCGAATTCGCGAGCAGTGAGCGGAGAACCCAGCCGCCCTGTGTCCCCATGCGGATCGTCATTTTCTTTTCATCTTCGTCCCAGTCGGCAATAACCCCTCGTGGCTCCATCGAATTAACGACCACCCGGTTATTGACGAGATCGAGGGAGATGACATGCGCGGCCTTGTCAAAGGCTGCGTCGATTTTAGCTTCGTCACCCTGCGCCCAGTCGAAAGCGATATTATTGGGCACGCCGTCGTGAACCTGCGCGCGGCCTTCTTCATGCGCCGTCTTGGTATTCGTGACGACATCGCGCTCGTCATAATCAACCATGATGAGCTCTGCCGCATCCTTCGCCTGATTGAGCGATTCAGCAACGATAAGTGCAATATTGTCGCCCGCATAACAGACCTTGTCGGTCGCCAGAACCGGATGCCCGGGATCCGCCCGGTTGCTACCATCACGATTTTTAAGCGGGATCATGCAGGGAAGCTGGTTGGCGTTATCTGCGGCCATGTCCCCGCCCAGAATAATATCGACGACACCGGGGGCCTGCCGGGCCTCCTCAATATCGATCGACAGGATATCGGCATGGGCCACGGGGGAGCGCAGCATATAGGCATGAAGCTCGCCGTCCAGCGAGATATCATCCGTATATTCACCGGTGCCGGTTATAAGGCGGTAGTCTTCTTTACGTTCAACAGACTGATTAATACCGAATTTGACCATTCTCTCGTCCACTTTTCTTTTAGGCGGTGCGCCAGACCGCATGAATATATCACTTAATATCTAACGCTGTACCGGTTACTGCAAGGGCCGATTTTGACCGGGTTATTTTGGTTGTTCCCAAAGCACTCCGTCCGAAATGAGGGAGGCAACGTCGCCATCGCCATATCCGAGCCGTTTTAGGATCTCCCGGCCATGGGCGCCAAACCCGGGCGGGACCGATTTCACCGATCCCGGCGTGCGGCTCATTTTTACCGCCACACCGGTGCCCGTATATCCATCCATTTCGACCACCATGTTCCGATGACGTGTGTGGGGGTGGGTGAGCGCGTCCGGCACCGTCATCGCTGCGCCGGCCGGTACCCCGGCCGCGAGCAACTGCGTCGCAACCTCAATCCCGTCCTTGTCCCTGAACAGGTTATTCATCGCGATATTGAGGTCCGCCCGGTTGTTGACACGCTGTGTATTGTCGGCAAATCGCGGATCCTGAGCAAGTTCCGGCTGGCCCAGAGTTGTGCAGAGCTTGGTAAACTGGCCATGATTGCCGACGCCCAGAAACACCGGCACGGTTTTCGTCTCATACAGGTCATAAGGGGCGATGTTCGGATGGGAATTGCCGGTCAGTTTTGGGGGGGTTCCGGACATCAGGAAATTTGCTGCATGGGGATGCTGAAGCTGTATCCCGGTGTCGTAAAGGGAGGCCTCCACAGACTGCCCCTTGCCGGAGCTATGACGCTCGTTGACCGCCATTAGGACACCGATAACCGCATTCATGCCGGTCCCGAGATCGACCAGCGGGATGCCGATCCGCAATTGGCCGGAGTTCGGCGAGCCGTTGACACTAATCAAGCCGGCCCAGGCCTGAATGACCGCATCATATCCCGGAAATCCGCCGAAGGGACCATCGGCACCGAAGCCCGTCACCCGGCAATGGATCAGCCGCGGGAATTCGCTGGCTAAAAAATCCTCATAACCCAGGCCCCATTTCTCGAGGCTGCCGGTTTTGAAGTTCTCCACCAGGACGTCG
>NZ_JBDNHC010000129.1:0-24605 GCF_041689005.1 Sneathiella sp. | reverse complement strand
TCAATCCGCGCCATCGACCGGTTGAACGGAACCCTGACTGTCGACGCCGGCTGTGTCCTCGCCGATTTGCAGAGGGTGGCGGATGAGGCCGGCTTTATCTTTCCCCTTCGGATCGGCTCTGAAGGCAGTTGCCAGATTGGTGGAAATATTTCGACCAATGCGGGCGGTGTTCAGGTCCTGCATTACGGAAACACTCGCGAACAGGTATTGGGATTAGAGGTCGTGCTGCCCGACGGCCAAATCTGGGACGGGCTCACCGGCCTTCGCAAAGACAATACCGGTTATGACCTCAAGCAGCTCTTTATTGGTGCTGAAGGGACCCTCGGCATCGTCACAGGTGCCGTGATCAAGATGTACCCGCGCCCGAAATACCAGCAGGTCGCGCTCGCCGCTGTCCCGTCGGTAGAGGCGGCGATCGAGTTTCTCAGCCTCGCCCGGCAAATGAGTGGGGATCAGGTGACTGCCATTGAACTGATCCCGCGGATCTGCATTGACATGGTCGTCCGCCATGTCCCAAACTTTACCGATCCGATGCCCGCCCGTTATGACTGGCATGTGCTGGTCGAGTTGTCGTCAAGCAGTACGGAAACTCTGAAAGACCTGATGGAAGCCATTCTCGCCGCCGGATATGAGCAAGACATCATTCTTGACGCCATCGTTCCCGCCAGCGACAGCCAGCAGAAGACCTTATGGCAATTGCGCGAGGAAATCTCGGGCGCACAAAAGCCGGAGGGCGGTAGTATCAAGCATGATATTTCCGTTCCCGTGTCACGCTTCGCCGATTTCATTCGCGAAGCTGACATCGCCGTTGCCCGGATCATCCCCAATTTTCGCTCGGTCGCGTTCGGGCATATTGGCGATGGCAATGTCCATTACAATCCGTTGCAACCAACGGATATGGATCGGGAGGTATATCTCGCTCACTGGGAAGAGGTCAGCCGTGCTGTTCATGATATTGCCGTTAACATGCGGGGCAGCATCAGTGCCGAACATGGCATTGGCAGGCTCAAGGCCGACGATCTCGTCCATTATAAATCCGCGATTGAGATCGACCTGATGCGACGGATCAAGCGAGTGATTGACCCCGAGGGCATCATGAACCCGGACAAGCTGTTAAAACGCCAGGATAACCAGTCCTAACGTCATTCTTCAAGCACGCGAGGAAAACAGCCCTGCATAAAAGGAATGACGTCGGCCGCATCAATCGGTCGTGAGAAGATATATCCTTGCGCCTGATGACACTTGGCAACCCTCAGAAACTGCGCCTGCTCTTCTGTTTCAACGCCTTCAGCCAGTACCTTGAGACCAAGGTTGCGGCCAAGTGTGATGATCGTGCGGGTAATCGCCGCATCGTCTTCATTAGTCGTCATGCCGTCCACAAAGGTCTTGTCGATCTTGAGCACAGACACCGGCAATTGGCGAAGATAGCTCAAAGACGAATAGCCCGTGCCGAAATCATCAATTGAGAAGCCAACACCGAGCTTGCCAAGTTCAAGAAAATTCTGGAGCGTCTGCTCGGGATTCTCCATAATCACACTTTCGGTCACTTCGAGTTCGAGCAATTCCGCCGGGCACTGGGTTTCCTTCAATATCTTTTTAATCAGGCCGACCAGATCGTCATTCTGAAATGTCGAGAGTGATAGATTGACCGCGACTTTAAAGCCCGCAGCCCCCTGGTGGAGCCATTCCTTGCGTTGTCGGCAAGCTTCCCTCAAAACCCATTGATTGATCTGCATGATCAGGCCGGAGGCTTCCGCGACCGGAATAAATTCATCCGGGGCGACAAAGCTACCGTCATCCCGACGCCACCTGATTAATGCCTCCACCCCGACAACGTCACCGTTTTCAAGATCAATCTGCGGCTGGTATTTAAGCGATAGATTATCCCGTCCAATTTCCTGCCGGAGCGCATTATTCATCTCCACCCGGGCATTAATATTATCGGCAATCGTATTGTTATAGAAGCAAAAATATGTACTTCCACTGGCTGATACCGTTGCCAGGGCAATGTTTGTATCGCGCCAAAGGGCTGTCGCACTGTCCGCATCCTCTGGATAGATGGCAAGCCCAATTCGCGGCGTTATATGGGGCAGGTTTTCCCTATCCGGAGGGCTATGTTCAAAAAGCTGTCGGATCATCCCCGGAATTCGCCGGAGTTCCTGACGCCGGGTATAGGGAACACAGATACCAAACCCATTGCCAGCCGTGCGGGCTATTGAAATTGCATCGGGAAAGACAAGAGTTAATTGTTCGGATACGAATTGTAGTAGGTCGTCCCCGACTTCATGGCCCAACGCAATATTAAGTTCCGGCAGATGATCAAGTATAAATTGCACGACGACAAACCGGGATTTTTTGGGTCTTGCGAAGCCGGTAATATAATCCTGCACGTCGTTGCGAAACTTCGCGCGGCTGTCGAGGCCGGTTAGTTCGTCATTAAAGGCCAGCCGCTTGATTTCCTCAAACATATCGGCATTTTCAAGCCCAAGCATGATATTGGCACAAATCAATTCCATCTGCCGCTTTTCCAGCAAGGTGGGACCGGTTTCATGACTTAAAAAGACAACCCCTTTAAACGTATTGTCACGCGAAATGCAAAGAATGCTCATGCCCTCTTCGAATGTATTTTCAAAGTTCTGGGTTGCCTTCTGGATTGCGCTAAAACCGGTGGCATCCACAACTTCCACGATCCGCCGTTTCGTCGCGTCCTGGTAAATCCCCTTACCTGCCGCAATTACCAAATCACCTGAATTCTCATCCGGCAGGGAAAAAAAGCAGTCATCCGTATTTTTGATAATCTGTAGTTGGGAGAGGATTGTCAGGCAGAATTCCTCAACGGAGCGAACGCCATAAAGCTCCTTGGTGATATCAAGAATGGTCTGCAATGCCTGTTTACTGTCTTCTTCGGATGTCAACCGTTCAAAAGTTTGAAGCGCGATGGTCAAGCTCGTAAATAGTCCGGGCACCGTCAGGGTCGAGATATCGCGGTAATCGCTGATGTCATACTCGCGCAGAATATCCCATTCCTTCAGATATCCAGAATGATCCTCCAGCAACAGAACCCGAAGGGTTGTCTTGTTCAAATTCCGGCGGATCGTTCGGACCAGTTGCAGACCGTCATTTTTCTTGTCCCCGGAAAGGTCGATCATCAAAACGGCAATGTCGGGATGCAACAGAAAAATGTCCATGGCGGCATCTGCGGTTTCCGCCTGTAGGAAAAGAACAGGCTGGTCATCGAAACCAAAAGTATCGAGGGGAATAGGTTGCTGATCCGCAAGATCGCCGTCAACGGAAACCAGAAGCACCTTCCATTTCGGCAGGGTTAAATCTAAAGAATTAGCTTTAACTGCCAGTATGGCTGGCATCTTATCTTCACCGGGCGTTGTCATGGCAACCGCCTCATTAATCTATGAACTTCAACTTCGTCATAGTGAATCATATGATTACCCTTCGCAAATGCTTTTAAGAGCAATAATAGAAAATAAGTCAATTTTGCGTCATTTTACCCAAAAATAGTGTATTTTAGCTCTTTTGGCAAGAATATAATTACTTTTTACACCTAAAAAGTGTGTTTCGCCCATGAGAAAAACAGTTATTTCATGCTGATCCAAGTGAAATTGATGTATACCGATAACGAATATCAGCGTTATTTTGTGATGAGCTCAGGCCCCATAAATTCAGTTGGCAGCCAGGTTGACAGGAGCGGAATATAGGTCACAAGAATAAGGAAAATGAACAGGATGCCAAGCCATGGGAGCGCTGCCTTGACAACGCGCATGATTGGCATACCGGCAATCCCGGATGTCACGAACAGGTTGAGCCCAACGGGCGGCGTAATCATGCCGATTTCCATATTCACCACCATAATGATGCCCAGATGGATGGGATTGATCCCAAGCTCCATCGCGATTGGAAATACCAGCGGGGCGACAATAACGATCAGGCCCGATGGCTCCATGAACTGACCGCCGATTAGCAGGATAACATTCACCACAATCAGGAACGTCCACCAACTGAACCCGACGTCTAGCATGGCGCCGGCAATCTGTTGCGGGATTTGTTCATCGGTGAGCACATGCTTGAGGATCAGGGCGTTAGCGATGATGAACATCAGCGTCACGGTAAGCTTACCGGCCTCAAACAGGGTATCGCGGGTATCCTTGTGAAAGAAGACGGTGATGATCGCCTGTGGCTTGCGGAAAATAGAAATGGCGTTGCCATCTTCCCCGGCTTTCAACGGTCCCATATCCCGGTAGATGAAGTTGGCAATGAAGAACGCATAGACCGAGGCAACCGCTGCAGCCTCCGTCGGGGTGAACACGCCGCCATAAATACCGCCAAGGATGATGACAATCAGGAACAGGCCCCAGCCTGCGTCACGCGCTGATCGGTATATTTCCGACCAGCCGAGCCAGTCACCCTTTGGCAAACCGCGCCATTTCGCAGTAATATAGATACCGACCATTAACATGAAGCCCGCAAGCAAGCCGGGAATGACACCCGCGAGGAACATGCGCCCGACGGATACATCTGTTGCCGCAGCATAAACCACCATCACGATCGACGGCGGAATGAGGATGCCGAGTGTTCCCGCGTTACAAATAATACCAGCGGCGAAATCCTTGGTATAGCCGACCTGCGTCATTCCGGCGATGACGATGCTGCCGATGGCGACGACTGTGGCCGGCGACGAGCCTGACAGCGCCGCGAACAACATGCAGGCAAAAACCCCGGCGATGGCGAGACCGCCGCTGAAATGTCCGACAATGGCGATGGAGAAGCGAATGATGCGCTTGGCCACCCCGCCGGTCGACATAAAACTTGATGCCAGAATGAAGAACGGAATTGCCAGCAGGGTATAATGACCCGCCATGGCCTCATAGAAGGTCTGGCCGACAGAGGCAAGAGAACTGTCAGATAGTGCCAGCAAAAATATGATCGAACTCAGGCCAAGGGCAACCGCAATGGGAACACCGAGTAACAGCAGGGCGATAATAATGCCAAAGAGAAGGGCAACTTCCATCGCTTATTCCTCAGCCCTGATCTTGGTGGCGGCTTCAATCGCCTCTTCTGCCTCATGGCTAACAATAATCAATGTCTGCTTACCTGTATAAACGGCCCACCCGGCCTGCAGGAAGCGGAATAACAGCAGGGCCATTCCGATTGGCAGCATGATATAAGGAATTAACCGCGGGATCTTCGAGTATTTCTCCCCATCATTGAACCAGTCCGCGAGGAACTGGAACATCGGCGGCATAAAGACATCATTGGTCTCATACCATCCCTTGGCAAGAAAGTTGTCTTCAAATCCGGTTGGGAACCAGCGGCCGGTTGTCGCCGGCAGGTTGGCGAAGTTTGCCCAGAAATCCCAGCCGCCCTTGAGCAGCAGAAACGAATAGACGAGGCAGCAGAAAAGCGCAAAAAGCGTCAACACCTTGCGCAAGCGCGGCGAGACAAGATTGACCACCGCATCGACGCCAAGATGCGCGGTTATCTTGACACAATAGCTGACCCCGAGCAGGACCAGCCAGGCAAACAGGATGGAGGTAACTTCAAGCGCCCAGAGAATATTACCGTTGAAAACGTAGCGGGCGACAACATTGGCAAAGGTGACCAGCGTCATCAGGCCAAGAATAATAGCAATCAGGGTTTCTTCGAGCTTGTCCGTAAAGGATCGCGTCGCGTGATGACCGGCTACCGGCATGGTCCCCTCCCCTTGACCCATTATTATGGAATAGGTGGGCGCGAGCCGTTATCTGATCGCGCCCACCTGAAGGAAGCCTAGTTCGACATATTGAATTTCTGGGCGGCGGCGATATTGTCGGCACCGACATCGCCTTCAAATTCTGCCCAGACGGGTTTCATGACATCAACCCATTCTTGCCGTTGTTCAGCGGTAAGCTCGCGGACAACACCCCCGGCGTCCAGGATCGCTTGTTTCGCCTCCTGATTAACCTTGCTCGATTCCGCGTTTCTGGCTTCCGTCACTTCTTTCATAATCGTTGCCAGCTGATCGCGAACATCGGCGGGAAGACCATCCCAGAACTTTGTCGAGGTCACGACGAGATAGTCGATAACACCGTGGTTGGTTTCGGTCGTACCGTCCTGCACTTCAAAGAATTTCTGGCCGTAGATATTCGACCATGTATTCTCCTGACCATCGACAACCCCTTGTTGCAAGGCGCCATAGACTTCGGAGAAGGCCATTTTCTGCGGACTTGCACCGAGAGCCTTCATTTGCGCGACCAGCACATCAGAGGACTGTACCCGGAACTTAAGATCCTTGGCGTCGCTGGGCACCAAAAGCGGCTTATTGGCCGAAAACTGCTTCATGCCGTTATGCCAGAAGGCAAGGCCAAGCAGGCCGCGCTTGGTCATGGAATTTTTCATCTGCTGGCCGGTGTCGGAATTCTGGAACTCGTCAACCGCGTTGATGTTTTTGAACATAAACGGCAAATCGAAAATCCGGTACTTCTTAGTGAACTGCTCGAACTTCGACAGCGACGGGGCTGCCATCTGAACGTCTCCGTTCAGGAGGGCTTCGAGCACCTTATCGTCATTATACAGGGTTGAGTTCGGATAGACTTCCATACAGGCCTTTCCCTGCATTTCGTCATTCACCCGCTGCTGAAGCAGGCTGGCCGCAATCCCCTTGGGATGCTTGTCCGTATTCGTCACATGGCTGAATTTGATGACAATTTCACCGGCATCACATTGAGCAAAAGCCGTCGTGCCAGAAGCCATCAAAATGGCCGCCGCGACACCGGCGATAATAGCATTGCGCATTTTTATATTCCTCCCAGAATAATTGCATCGAAAATCGTTGGCGCTTTTCGAAGTAGTGCGGACACCTGAAGCGTCTCTTGCGCTATTGTTCACTAATTTTTTGCTTTTGCAACAGAATCTTGGGAAGAGTTTATATATGCGGCGCAACAAAATGGTTGCGGCGCGCCGATGCAAATCCCTCATCCGTATAATATCAGGTTTGCAATGCGCCGCTGCAATGCTGGCACCGAGGAAATGAGCTTTAGCCCTATGCGAAAAGACAGTCGAAGCAGGGGATTCGGGGAGGTCACCAGTTTACGTATTCGCTCGCTTCCCTCTATTGTCTGTCGCCCCACGACACTGCGGGCGGCGCCATAACCTTCGCTATCCCCATTTATCAAACGCCTGGCCAGATCTGCACTATCCCCGATACCCAAATTCATGCCACGGCCGCCGACGGGGGAATGACAATGGGCTGCATCACCAACGAGAAAAACACGACCGCGGCTGTATTTCTTCACTTGCCGGACTGATATGTCAAACTGACCTTCGCGGCGGATATTGGTCACATTCATTGTGAGCGGCAGGCTTGCCAGCGCATTTTCCGTATTTGAAATGATCCGGTATCGGCCTTCCTCAAGCGGTACTGCGACAACGACCTTTCCGTCTGCCAACTGGCAGAGAGTAAAGCTGACCTTGTTAGGCCAGTCCTTTGCATCCACATCGGCGATTGACCAGGTTTCCGGCAGCTCATAGCCCGGGAATTCCAGGCCAAGCAGGCCCCGTGTCGTGCTATGGACGCCGTCGGCGCCGATCACATAGTCAACAGTATCAATCACCTCATCTGCGGTCTCCGCGACGACCTTGTTGCCCTCCATGCGGAGGCCGCTCAATTCCGTAGAATAATTAATCGTTACACCGAACCGCTCAAGCGCCTCCCGGAGCAAGGTCTCGGTGCGATCCTGTGGCAGTCCGAGAATGGAATCAAAACCGTATTTTGGCCGCGGGATGTCAATTAGCAGATCGAGCGCAAGACTAGCACCTCGATATATACGGGCTCCACGAAACTTGACGCCCTCCGCTATCAACTTGTCCGCCACCCCCGACGGCGTCAGGATCATGAGACTCTCCGGTGTGATACCGACGGCCCGGGACAGGCCGGAGCCTGTTTTTCGTTTGTCGATTATCTTCACCTCCGCGCCAAGACGGGCAAGTTCAACCGCGGCAGTCAATCCTGCCGGTCCCGCCCCCACGACAAGTACCCGCATGACATTCTCCCTTTCCGACCGTCCGAGAAAACGGGCAATCACCGAATTTTTTATGGCTGCATTAGAATTGGCGCTGCATTATATTATAGTCAATCAAAAGAAACTGCAAAACGATGGGAGCTCCTCTATAGTTGACGGTAACAGCAATAATAAAGGAAGAGTAATGTCTTTGGATTTAAGCGATGCAGAGCGTGAATTCCTTGCCCGGGTGACGAAATTCGCGGATGAGCATGTGGGGCCCAAAGCGCAAATCTGGGAGGATGAGCGGAGGATGCCGGTTGACGCGTTGCGCGCGGCCTCAAAAGCCGGGTTCGCAGGCCTCGAGGTGCCGGAGACCCTCGGCGGGTTTGGCGGGCGCTTTCGGCTTAAAGTCCGGGTGGCGGAAGAGCTATCACGTCATTGCTTCGCCTTTGCCTTCAGCCTGATCAATCATATGGGACTTGCTGGCAAGATCGCCCGCGATGCACCGGAAGAGCTTGCACGGAAATACCTACCGGAAATGCTGTCGGGCGACGCCATCGGCTGCACGGCACTGACCGAGCCCGGCGCCGGAAGCGACTTTTCAGCAATTACCACAAGCGCAAAAAAGGTAAAGGGCGGCTGGCTTCTCAATGGTAAAAAAGCCTGGATCACCAATGCTGCCCATGCTGATTTAATGTTCCTTTATGCCCAGACTGATCCGGATGCCGGATGGCGCGGTGTGGCCGGGTTCCTTGTCGATGGGCGCGAGGACGGGGTTACCCGCCTGCCCCCGTTCAAGATTATGGGCGGGCATGCCATTGGCGCGGGTGGTTTTGTGCTTGAAGATCATTTCGTTCCCGATGTCCGGTTGATGAGCCTGCCGGGAGATGGTTTCAAGGCGGCCATGGCAGGGGTCAATGCCGCGCGGACCTATGTTGCCGCCATGTGCTGCGGCATGACCGAGGCGGCGATCACCCTAGCCGCCCGCTATGCTGCGAACCGAACAGCTTTTGGTGGAAACATTGCCGATTTTCAGGGACTCCGCTGGCAACTGGCTGACGCTCAGACCGATGTCGAGGCGGCTCGCCTGCTCGCCTATCGTGCCACCCTCTCGGTTGAGAGCAGAGAAAATGCAGAACTCGATGCCGCCCATGCCAAGAAATTCGCGGCCCGCATGGCCGATGCGCATCTTCCCCGCATCATGCAGGTGATGGGCGCTGCGGGGCTCCGGCGCGAATATCCGCTCGGGCGCCAGATTGCCTGCGCCCGCATTGCCAATTATGTCGACGGCACCACCGAGATCCAGAATGAACGCATAGCCCGCGCGTTGTTCAAACAGGCTGAAAAAGGATAGTATTTCCCATTACGACTTAACCGGCGGGAGGGGCGCTGCAGACTAGGTCATAGTCGTACCGTTTTGCCAATGTCCCGTTATAGGCATAAATATCAAGTGTCGCCTCATAGGCCTCAAAGGTTATCTCCACATGCGGCGTCCAGCATCCGAGTTGCTGGTAAGTGGCAATGCAGTCTCGTAATGCCACCTCGTTAATCTCCGGGAAATAGGGCTTTTCGGCGCGCGCAATCTCTGCTGCTGGTGTTTCGTTCATATAAATCCGGGTTTTACGGTAGGCGCGCATGAATGCCGCCGCGCTATCCGTTCCTAGCCAGTCTCGCTTGGCGGCCAGGCTCGAAAAGCCACAAAGGCCGATCTGTTTTCCGACTTGGGCGACGATATGTCCGAACCCGTCTTCTTCGAGTTGCTGCGGAAACGGGCCCTGTTGCTGGATATAGTCGCCCTTGCCCTCGCGGAAGGCCTGATCCATTGCCACCGCGCCGCCGACATTGATCACCTGTATTTTATCAAAATCGATTCCTGCCTTGTGGCAGGCGTATTTGAACATGATTAGCGGTTGACCGCCGCCGAAAAGAACAACCTCGGCCCCTTCCAGTTTATGCCAGTCGAAGACCGGATCAGCATATCGACCGGTTAGGAAAAAGCCGTCCATTTCGTTGATCTGGGCGAAATGGGTGGTGTCCAGAACTTCGCCCTTTCCAAGCGCATTCAGACCCTGACTCAATGCAGATTGAACGACATCCGCCGAGCCGTCGTCAAGCGCCGCCATGGCGGAGACACCGGGCGGCGAGATTGACCAGTTCGGCTTTAGCCCCTCGGCTTCTAGGAACCCCCCGGACATGGTCGAGATAAGCGGTGAATAAAAAGCGGAAAAAAGCGTGAACTGGATATTGATCTCCTGCATGGCGCGGGCTCCTTATTATCATTATGGCCAGTGCAGGCTATCACGCCCCTTATTCCGCGGCAATTACCGGCTTCCCGGCACTCAATTGCTGCCTGTCTTCTTCATCCCAGCGGATCGCCACTTTATTGAGCCCTTCCAGGACGCCATGCAGTTCCGTCCCCCGAGCGGTCAGGGAATAATTTACCGTCGGCGGTACCGTCGGCTGGTAATCGCGGTTAATCAGTCCCGAGCTTTCCAGCTTGCGGAGGCGGTCGGTGAGCACCTTGGCGGAGATATCCGGCATGCGCGCGGAAATCTCACCGAATCGCAACTTGTCCTCATTCGAGAGCAACCAGAGGATATAGGGCGTCCAAGGTCCCATGATCTGGCCCAGAATGCTCTCCATCGGGCACTGATTGTGATTATTTTTCTCGGTCATGGATTTTTCTCCAAACAATCTCATTACTTACCATAAGGTAACTACTTGCAAAAAGAAAGTAAAGGCCATACCTGTGCTTTGCGCAGAGAATTTTTTGCTTCCTTAAGGAGCCACAGGAGAAGATCATGACGAAAATCGCAATATTATATTTCAGCGGCTACGGCCATACGGCCAAACAGGCAGCGGCCGTTGAGGAAGGCGCCTCTTCCGTGAACAGTGCCACTGTCACCAGCATCCGCATCCCCGAGGATGGAACGGTTGAGGACAGCGTCTGGGAAACTCTCGCCGAGGCGGATGCCATTATCTTTGGGAGCCCGACCTATATGGGCGGACCGGCTTGGCAGTTCAAGAAATTCGCCGATGAGAGTTCCAAGCAATGGTTCACTTCTGTTTGGAAGAACAAGATCGCCGGTGGCTTTACCAATTCCGCGTCGGTCAATGGCGACAAGGCCTCGACCATCAATTATTTCTTCACCCTGTCGCAGCAGCACGGCCAAATCTGGGTTGGCACCGGCCAGATGCCCGCCAACACCAAGGCCCACGGACCAGAGGACGCCAACTGGACAGCAGGGTCGGCTGGCGCCCTCGCCATCTCCCCGTCGGACGCCTCGCCTGAGGAAGCTCCGCGCAAGGGCGACCTTGAAACCGCCCGCCTCTATGGCGCGCGCATTGCCCAATATGCTGCGAAAACCCGCGAAGCCATCGCCGCGTAGCAAGATTGTACGGCCACCGGCGTAATCCGATGGCCGACTCGAGTGCGATTACGGTTGTATAATCACGCCAACTGCGACTATTGTCGGGCTTAACTTTCGCCGCAAAACAGAGGCCCGACAATGTCCGAACCCCGCTCTCCCCGTCTCGCCGTTCTTATTGATGCCGACAACGCCTCATCGAAAATTGCCGATGGGTTGTTCGAGGAAATTGCCAAGATTGGAGAGGCCAGTGTGCGCCGGATTTATGGCGATTTCTCGCATGCCCGCTCCAGGAGCTGGGCGGATATCCTCTCCAAGCATGCGATCATGCCGCATCAGCAATTTGCCTATACGACCGGTAAGAATGCCTCCGATATCGCCCTTGTCATTGACGCCATGGACCTGCTGCATAGCGGCCGCTTTGACGGCTTCTGCCTTGTCTCCTCCGACAGCGATTTCACGGCCCTCGCCGCCCGTATCCGCGAACAGGGTATCGATGTTTACGGTTTCGGTGAGCGGAAGACGCCGGAGAGCTTCCGTCAGGCCTGCCGCCGATTTATTTATACAGAGAATTTACGGGCGGTATCCGAGGGAAGCCCGCAGGCCGCCGAAACCACGAAAAAACCATTGGAGCCGCTGTCCAAAGCAACACAGCAGATCAAGAAGGCCATAGACGAACTTGACAGTGAAGACGGGTGGGTCACGCTGAGTGGTGTCGGCAAGCAACTCAGCAATCTTAATTCCGATTTTGATTCCCGGAACTACGGCATCGGCAAACTGAGCGACCTTGTCCGCAAGACCAATGCCTTCGAGGTCGAAACGCCGAAAAAAGGCGGCGGCTTGCGCATCCGCCTGAAACCCACTGGAAAATAAAGGCGCTCCCGGTCAGCTTTAATTCAGCTTGATCTCTGCGAGGACGAGGGTGGATTTGTCGGGAAGACCTGACTTTGGCATGAACCCCTGCCATAAAACACCGACGGGGACCAGAGAACCGACGCCGTCCCTAAATCCCCGCCAAAGCGAAACAACACTTATGTCTGGTCGTCGGTTTTCGCGCCGTCCGCCGCCCGGCCGACGGCCTCGGTGCCCGCCTTGGCGCCGCTTTCACTCGCGTACCCCTGACTGGAGAGAATAACCTGACCGTTCGATGCCTTCAGGTTAAAACGCCATTTGCCGCCATTGCCTTCAAACACCTCAAAACGGTTTTCATCGGACGCGTTCTTTTTGACCGACTCGATCCCGTTTTCAGCACTTCCCTTCTGTTTATAGCCTTCAGACGCCCCGACATTCTCGCCGTTGCCCGCCTTCAGACGGAACCTAAACTCACCCGCCTTGTCTTTGTAAAGTTCAAACTTGCCAGCCATTGTCTGCGCTCCCAATAAAAAGTACTGTTTAAATTCAGGTCCTGTATATTGTTCACATTCGATTTATTTTGCAACCGTTAGTGCTTCAACTTTAGCCGTATGCCCTGAAATGACGCGCCGCGGCAGCCAACCTGGATTTCACAATCAGAATATGAAAAGGCTTGATCAGGCCAAGATACAGGTGACCGGTCACGTTATGCCGATGAACGAGGGTTGCGAAGGAGACAACCCCATTTGTCCCCGGTTCACGCCGGAGCGCCGCTCTGAAATCAAGATGGGAATCATCTTCGCCAAGAATGATCTCGCTATCGGAAATGCTCCGGACCCGCATGAAACTGACGTGATCCCCAACGGCGAGAGATTTACGAAAGCTGTTATCCTGCGGAAGGTCCTGAGTTGTCTTGATGCCAAAGACACGCACAACATTATCCCGGATACGCATCAGTGTCCGCACCCATGCCGGCATCGCGATCAGCATATATTGCAGAATTTCGATAAGGGGGCGATCAGTTGGCGAAATGGCAACCGAGTAGCAATCGAGGAAATCCCCCGGCTTGTATATCCCGTGAAGTTGGCTTTCACTGGCGAGCTGTGTCCGTTTAACCATTCTGCCCTGCGCTTTCGAAAGATCGGAAACCGTCACCTCAATCGAAACTACGGCTGAGTGCAACAAAAATTACATGAATTGCCATATAGACAACAATCGCACTGCCAATGGTGTAGAAAGTCGCCCGAACCTCATGTGACTGCTTGGTCGCATACGCGATCGCATGCAGGAGCCGGACAATCACAAAGCCGTAAAACAGGATCTCAGCCAACAACAAGCTGGGACCCACGGCCACGAGAAGAAGCCCCGCGACGAGAAAGGCGGGGATGTTCTCAAGGTCGTTGCGATGCATCCGCCGCGAGCGGTCGACATAGTCGTTTATCTCCAGCTGATCCGGCCGCGGGTCTTTGTTGATCGGGCCGGCTCGCAGGTCTTCCGGGCTCACATAGCCAGCACTGATCTTCATCATGCGGTAGACCGTCATCCAACCTTGCCCCATGATCTTCAGGATCATCAGCGAGGCGGCGATGGCGTAAGCAACGAATACCGGGTTTTCGAGACTAAAATTATACATCAATTCCCTCCCTCAAACGGCATATACGTCGCTAATACTCTCACGGAAGGATGTCGCCGCGCAATTGACTATTGTGAAGGAGGTAGGATCGTAATTCTATTTCACGATTGCAAAACACCAAAGGCAATGCGAAAGACGGGCCGTGCGTGCGGCGGCCGACATTCGGCAGGAGAAATAAAAGGCGGTACAGACTTCGATGCACGGCCTTTCACTTTTGCCTTTCAACAGGCCCAAAATCCCCCGACAAGAATCAGTTGGTAAAATTCTGCCTCCCCCCTATTCTCCTACCGAAGTATGGCATATCGCCCAGAAGGGACTGCCTTATATGATGATACACCCGTCAGTTAAAATCCTGTTGCAGCGAATAGTGAAGCCACCGGAAGGCGTCAGCAAGGATACGGCCCATATTTTGGCGGTGGCAAAAATCGGTTTTCCCATAGCATTGGTGGATCACTTCATATTTCTCGTGATATTTTGGCATCTCAACGTATCCGTAATGATGTATTTCAACATGGCGAGTGTCGTCCTGTGGGCTGTGGGCATATGGTTCCTGTATGCCCGCAACGTCGTTCGGGCTACCTTTATCCCGTTGGTCCTGATTGAGATCCCGGCCCATGCCTTGCTGGCGACGGTGTATTTCGGGCTGGGGCCGGCGTTCTATTCCTATCTCCTCATTTCAATCGCCATTACATATCTAGCGACTTTTTTTGAGCGCCAAACAAGGATTATGGTGAGCCTGTGTTACATGGCCCTGATCGTGCTGCTCGGACTGTTCGTCTATGCCGCGGACCCGCTGCATGAATTGCCGGAAAACTGGCAGACTTTTTTCTTTATCTTCAATACCGTTGGTGCGGCAGCGGTCGTCGCCATTGTTGTCGGGCTCTATGAATGGATCGCGACAGCCGCAGAAGCGGAGCTCACCATAGAATTCGATCGCGCCGAAGGGCTATTGCGCAACATTCTGCCGGATGCCATCGCGGCAAAACTGAAAGACAGTTCGGAGCTCATCGCCGAAGAACATAATCAGGTCACCGTCCTGTTCGCGGATATTGTCGATTTCACCCAGACATCGTCACGGCTGACGGCGGCGGAGCTCGTTACGAACCTGAACCGGATTTTCTCGCGGTTTGACGATCTGGTCGCCAAATACAATGTCGAAAAGATCAAAACTATCGGCGACGCCTATATGGTCGTTGCCGGATTGCCCGCCGCCCGCGACGATCATGCAAACGTCATGATATTGCTCGCCCTGGATATGATCGATGCCGCCGCCGAAATAAATGAGGACAGCGATATCCCGCTCAAAATCCGGATTGGAATAAATTCCGGACCGGTCATCGCCGGCGTGATCGGTCACAAGAAATTCGCCTATGACCTCTGGGGGGACACAGTGAATGTCGCCGCCCGCATGGAGGAACTGGGACGGCCCGATGAAATCCAGCTCACCCAGACGACACGCGATCTTCTTGGCGATGCCTATCGTTATCAGGACCTTGGCATGATTACTGTCAAAGGCAAGGGAGAACTGCAGGCCTTCATGATTGTTGGCGGCAATCCCTCCCCCATCTGACGGCCAGCGGCTCGTTTTTCCCCGCGCATTCCTACTCGGCTATTGCGCGCCGCCGCCAGATCATTATGATTTGGGCATATAACGATAATGCCCAAGGCGAGCAGGAGATGAGACCATGGATGTAGCGGTCGATACCCGTCAGGAAAATGCAAGCATGGCCCGGCATTTCGACGTGCTGATTGTCGGCGCCGGAATTTCCGGCATCGACGCCGCCTATCATTTGCAAAAGAACTGCGGAGGCAAGACATTCGCCCTGCTGGACACGCAAGAGACCTTCGGCGGTACATGGAGCACGCACAAATATCCCGGCATCCGCTCCGACAGCGATCTCAATACATTTGGCTATAAATGGAAACCCTGGACGGGTGTGCCCATTGCGACGGCGGCGGAAATCCTCAAATATCTCGGTGAATGTCTTGATGAGCAGGATATCCGCCAGCACATTCGGTTTTCCCATGAGATCAAGGCGGCGAGTTGGTCAAGTGAGGAGGCGCTCTGGACGCTCGACGTGGTCCACAAAGACACTGGCGAGCGGCTGGCTTTCACCTGCAATTTCCTCTGGATGTGTCAGGGATATTATCGCCATTCCGAGGGCTATATGCCGGATTTCCCTGGTATGGAGGATTTCACCGGCGAGATTATTCATCCGCAGACCTGGCCCGAGGACCTCGACTACAAAGGCAAGAATATTGTTGTCATCGGGTCCGGTGCGACCGCTGCGACAATCATTCCAGCGATGGCGAAGGACTGCGGCCATATCACCATGCTACAGCGCTCGCCGACTTATTTCTCGGCCCGCGCCAACCGCGACGAGCTGGCCGAGACCCTGCGCGAGTTGGACATCCCCGAAGAATGGATCCATGAAATTGCCCGGCGCAAGGTGCTGCATGACCAGAAGGTCATCACCCGCCGCTCGTTCGACGATGCGGACGCCCTCCGAAAGGAACTGATCGACGGTGCACAAGCCTATCTTGGTAAAGATTTCCCAGTCGATCCGCATTTCTCGCCGACCTACCGTCCGTGGCGACAGCGGCTCGCCTTCGTGCCGGACGGGGATCTGTTTCGTGCAATCAGGAAGGGACAAGCCTCGGTTGTCACCGACCAGATCGAGACCTTCACAAAAAACGGCATCCTTCTTAAATCCGGAAAAGAGATTGCCGCCGATATCATCATTACCGCCACCGGCTTCAATATGTGCGTAATGGGCGATGTCGCCTTCACCGTCGATGGAAAACCGGTTGATTTCAGCAAATGCTGGGCCCACCGCGGAATTCTGTTCTCCGGCATCCCGAACATGGCCTGGGTCTTCGGCTATTTGCGCACAAGCTGGACCATGCGGTCCGACCTCATCGCCGGGTTCGTCACGCGCCTGCTCAACCACATGGATGAAAGGGCCGCGAAGATTGTCACCCCGCAGTTACGCCATTCCGATAAGGACATGCCCGAACTCCCCTTTGTTGACCCTGAAAACTTCAACGCCGGATACCTGGCCCGCTCGCTTGATATCATGCCCAAGCAGGGCGATCGACAACCCTGGATTTTCAGCCAGGATTACTATGCTGAAAAAGACGAAATCCCCGCCGCCGACCTCGAGGACGGCACGCTTATTTACGAATAATCCCTTTCTCCGTTTTCACTTTTCGACCGAGGCCTCTTGTGGATCTTGTCATAAAACTGTAATATAAATTGTATATACATCAGATATGCATTCGATATATAAAAATCGTGTGCCATGGAGCATTTAGGACAATGGCAGCAGATAAAAAGCTGAAGAAAAAAGAGCGTAAGGACAGTCAGTTGATCATTCGCATCAAGGGTAGGGAACGGGATCAATTCGTTGAACTCTGTGACGAACTGGATACCAGTGCGGCCCGCGAAGTCCGGCGATTCATTCGTGATTTTCTCAAAGAACATGCCACACCGGCCTAGCCTCCCGGCACAATCGATCTAACCAAAAGGATAGGACATACCATGACTAAGAAAGTGAAAATCAAGGATTTGAAAAAAGAGGTCAAAACCCGCAAGGCGAAAGTCGCCAAGCAGGAACAGAAGCTCAAAGTCGCAAAAAAGGCCTTGAAAAAGGCGGCCTGACCAAAGTTGTGAACAGTATCAGGCTGGCCTCGCGCCAGCCTGCTAACAGCAGCAGAAGGAATAATAATATGCTGACGATATTTGATGTCCAGGGCGTCGGCCCGACAACCGGCACGGACCTCGCCGAGCGCGGTATTACCACGGCCGAACAGCTGGCGAAGGCACAGCCCGCGGATCTTGTCGGCATTCCCGGCATCGGAAAGCAGCGGGCCGACATGCTCATTGCTGCCGCCAACGCCGCGCTTGCGCCCGCCGCCACTAGCCCGTCTCCGGCCCCTATGGTGAAACCCAAGGAGGTAAAACCCGCAGCTTCCCCAAAAACGCCGAGAGAGAAAAAATCTGCCAAGGCAAAAGCCAAGACCAAGGAGAAAGCTGAAAAAACAAAAAAGGCCAACAGCAAAAAAACATCTAAAAAGAAGGACAAATCCAAGAAGGATAAAAAAGCAAAAAAAGACGCGAAGCCTTCAAAGAAATCCAAGGCCAAGAAAAAGAAATAAGCGTTTACCGGGCCGCCAGAATTTGCCGCTGCGCGCCGTCCCCTAGTTTCCGGCGAGGCGGGCCGTCAGGACTTTAAATCTGGCGACGGCGAAAACTACGTCGAAGACGTCCTCGAACCAGCGCCGTAAGCGGCTATAACCCGCGATCTGGCGACTGGTTCAGTTTCTGAACTAGACCGTATCCGGATCATGCATTAGCCTTCCTCTATTCGCAAATACAAAACAGGAAACTGATCAATGAGTGCATCCTTATACGAGCGGCTAGGCGGGACCGAGGCTATTGAAAGGATCGTCGAGGTCCTGGTCAATAATCACCTGAAGAACCCTGAAATCGCCAAGCGGTTTGCCGAGATAGATGTGGCAAAATCGAAAAGAGCGGCGGCGGACTTCTTTATCATGGGAACGGGTGGGCCAAACAACTATACCGGCGGCGACATGGTCGCGGTCCACAAAGGCATGAATATCAGCCGCTCCGAGTTTATGGCCGTCCTCGACGATGCGATGGATGCTCTGGAGAAAAACAATATTGGCCAGCGGGAGAAGGAAGAAGTACTCTTCATTCTATACAGTATGAAGGGCGACGTCACCATGCAGTAGGCGCAGTCAGGAACTCATGCCTCTGGCAGATATCGCATTAGCAGGAGCAAAGATTTTGTCCTACCCGATACCCGAGAATGAAGTGGAGCGCAATGAGGTCTTGCGGTCCTACCGCGTCATGGATACGCCGGTGGAAGCGGCCTTCGAAGATATATGCCGATTGGCAGCGCAGATTTGTGATTGCCCCGTTGCCTATGTCAGCTTCATTGAGGAAGACCGGTTCTGGTTTAAGTCGAAATATGGCCTGCCCGCCGATTTCGAGGGCTGCCCGCGTGAAATTGCCTTTTGCTCGGTGACCGTATGCGGCTCCGACCTCGTGCTTGTCCCGGATTTGAAGGCGGACGAGTATTACAAGGAATTTCCCTTTGTGGTCGGCGATCCATTCCTCGGATTTTATTGTGCCATGCCGCTGGTAACGCCGGACGGGTTCGCGATTGGCACCATCTGTGTCATGGATTTCAAGCCCCGTGAACTCGACTTCGAACAACAGGAAGCCGTTCGCCGCCTCGCCCACCAGACAATGGCCCAGCTGGAGTACCGCCGCCGGATAATCGAGCTGGACCAGACGATGAGGGAGCTGGATACCGCCCATGCCCTGCTCGCCAAGGAAAAGGCTCGTGCCGATAATTTACTGATGACGATGCTGCCCGATAGTATCGCCCGGGAACTGCTCGAAAACGATAAGGTCGCGCCGCGTTTTTTCAACGATGCAACAGTCCTGTTCGCCGATGTTCAGGGCTTCACCAAATTTGCCGAGAAAGCCGACGCCGCCATGTTGATCGGCATGCTTAATATCTATTTCGCCGCATTCGATGATATCATGGAGGAATTCGGTCTGGAGAAGATAAAAACCATCGGAGATGCCTATATGGCCGTTTCCGGGGTCCCCAAACCTGACCGGTTATATACACAGAATGCCTGTCTGGCGGCGCTTGCCATGCAAAAGGCGGCGGACAAGCAGAAAGTGGACAGACAGAAACTGCGCCTGCCCTTTTTCGAATTCCGCATCGGCATCCACAGCGGCCCGGTGATCGCCGGCCTGGTCGGGCGGAAGCGCTTCACCTATGACATCTGGGGTGATGCCGTCAATGTCGCGGCGCGGCTGGAATCCCACAGCGAGGCGGGCAGGATAAATGTATCAGCCCGCGTCTTTCACCAAACGTCTCCCTTTTTCGAGTTCACCGAGCGCGGCTCGATCGAGGTCAAGAACAAGGCCCCCGTCGCCATGTATTTTCTCGACCGTCTTCAAGAGCAATATTCGGAGGATGCAGACGGCCGGACGGCCAATGCTAAATTCCAGATGATGAGCGACCCGACAAAACTCCGCTTCAAAATGTAATGTCGGAAGAGAGAAAGACGCGATACCCCCTGCCCGCCGAAAACCGGGCGACGGACGTCCAAAATTATCTTGATTATTCCTCCATACTATACTAATATAACTATCAGTTGTTTTAACAGAGCAATATGATGAGCGCACCCAGAGCACCTTACGCCCCGGCGGCCCTTGATCGGATAGAGCAGCGGCTCTATTCCTACGCCACACACCATGCAGACCGGTTCGGCTTTCATTTCGATGAAGAAGCGGAAGAAATGATCCGCGACAACAGCCACCAGGCGGCAATCCGAATTACCAAAAAAGCGGAAGAGGAGGAACAGCCGGACAAGGAGGAACTCTATATCCGCCAGGGAGAGGTCGTGCTTGGCCTTGTGGTCGAGCGGGTGGTCCAGCGGGCTAACCTAGAGGCTGGCTATGCGGGGGCGGATGATCTGGGCGGCACCATTGATGCGCGGCTCTATTGGGCTACCCTCGGCGTTCTCTGCCCCTGCTGGCCCATTTGCTAGGAAACGGGGGCACAGTCCATGGCACATACGGGAACGGAAGCCGCGAGCGAGACAACCAAGCAGATCGTAACCCTCGCCACCGGCATGATCGCCCTCTCCGTCACCTTCGCCGAGAAATTCAAGGTCGGTGACGGCGCTATCACCGTCCCCTGGCAGCTTCCCGTTTCATGGCTCGCCTTCGGGGCGACCGTTTTTCTGGGCGTCTGGACCCTGATGGCCATCACCGGCGTCGTCAATACGGCAACGCTCGCCGGAGGAACAGCCGATGCCAACAGCGTCAGCATCCGCTTCCCGGCGATCCTGATGGTCCTCAGCTTCGTGATCGGCATCTTCTTCGCCATCGCCGCCGGCTATGCTAAATTTTATAGCTGCTAGACGGCGGGAGAACGCTTGTAAGCTGGACGAAAAGTCGAACTATGCTGGACAATATGTCACTCCGTTAAAGATGAAACCCCAGACAACAAATGAGACATTTTGAAGGCGATCAATAAGAACCAATCCCCCACCAAACCTTCGAGCATAATACAACCCTCTTTGGTTCTTACATGGTTTTGGTAAGCGAAGAATGGAGATAGTTCGCACTATGAAGTTGAAATTCTACCATTTACTTAACTCCGATAATTTTTAATTTTTGGATATACTATGATAGCTTAATTGAATTTATTTCCTTTGAATTCAGGAGGGTATTTTGAGTACCACTTTAAACACAGTAATTCTCGAAAATGATGAATATGAGCAGATAATTACTCGGGATGAATCTCATTTCTATGACATTAAACAATCTCAAGTGAGTGGCAAATCTCTTCAAAAGGCCGCAGTGGCATTTTCCAATGCAGACGGGGGGGAGTTAGTTATTGGAATAAAAGATAAAAAAACTGGTGCAAATAGCGCTGATCGGTGGGAGGGCATTGTTAATATCGAGGAAATGAACCATCATTTACAAAACCTATTTAACATTAACCCGCCTCTTGATATCAAATATGAATTTCTTAAAAGAACCAATGCCAAAGGCTATGCCTTAAGAATACTTATAGAAAAGGGATCTCAAGTATGTTCGACAACGGATGGCAATATTTATCAACGCCAAGGAGCTCAATCGCTACCTGTCAAGGATCCTGATCGCATACAGCAATTGAATTTCGCTAAAGGTGCTGCTTCTTTTGAAGACTCGCTTTTAAATGATTTGCCACCTGAAGCGATAGTAGATTCAGATAGCCTTCGTTCTTTTCTAGCCGACTATTCGCCTAAAACAGATCCGCTCGATTTCGCAATAAATCAGAATCTCCTTGATTTTAAATTATGGCACCCTCGTGTTGTGGCAGCACTATTATTTCATCTCTCGCCCAGCGCAGTCATTCCAAGAAAATGTGCAATCAAGATAACACGATATGTGACAAAAGAAGATGATCCGGAAAGAGATCACTTAGCCGAGCAAACTACTATCGAAGGACCGAGCTATGATTTAATCCATAATGCCGTTAAAAAAGTTACAAAGATAATGTCTGGAGTGGAGGTTTGGACTGCTAGCGGCCGTAAAAGCCTTGAGTACCCGCCAGAAGCAATTTGGGAAACAGTTGTGAATGCAGTTATTCACCGAGATTATTCAATTTCGGACGATATTCAAATACTAATATTTGACAATAGAATAGAAATCCGCAGCCCGGGACGACTGCCGGGCTACGTAAATATACAAAACATTCTAGATGCCCGTTTTTCGCGAAACCCGAAGTTAGTTAGGACTCTGAATCGCTATAATAATCCGCCTAACAAAGACCTTGGAGAAGGCCTAAATACAACTTTTCAAAAGATGAAAGAGTTTGGGCTCAAGGACCCAATTATCGAAGAAATTGAAAATACTCTAAGAGTTACTCTTCCTCATTCACCACTAGCAGCACCAACAGTTGCAATCATGGATTTTTTAGCCACTCATTTAGAAATTACTAACAGTCAGGCAAGGGATATCACAGGAATTCGATCTGAAAATCTTGTAAAAGTAGAGTTTTACAAACTCCGGGACGAAGGTAACATCGAACGTGTCCCCGGAAAATCGGGGCCGAAATCTGCTTGGCAACTTACAGAAAAAGGTAAAAAACATGTCGCGAACAAAGAGCCGTAATAAATAATTCATTTGATTATTCCCACTCTCTCAAGCAAATGCCTCTTCCCAAGTCCCTTTCGTTGCTGCTTTGGAATATTCCGTGGAACGGTTCTCGAAGAAGTTGGTGTGTTCGACGGCGTTGAGGATGGCGTCGAGCCAGGGGAGCGGGTTTTTCTCGATATGGTAGATTTCATCGAGGCCGAGCTGGATCAGGCGGCGGTCAGCGATATAGCGGATATAGGCCTTCACTTCCTCCGCTGTCAGCCCCTCGATATCGCCGGCGCTGAAGGCGAGGTCGATGAAGGCATCCTCATGGGTGACGATCTCGCGGCAGGTTGTATAAAGCTCCTCACAAAATTCCGCGGTCCAGATTTCCGGGTTCTCGTCGATGAAGGTCTTGAACAGCTTGATGATCGAGGCGCAATGCAGGCTCTCGTCGCGAACGGACCAGGTGATAATCTGCCCCATGCCCTTCATCTTGCCGGTGCGCGGGAAGTTGAGCAGGATGGCGAAGCTCGCGAATAGTTGTAACCCCTCCGTGAAGGCGCCGAACACCGCGAGGGTTTTTGCAATCTCCCGGTTATTCTCGACGTTGAACTGCTGCATATAGTCGTATTTGTCCTTCATCTCCTTATAATGGAGGAAGGCGGAATATTCAGTCTCGGGCATGCCGATGGTGTCGAGCAGATGCGAATAGGCGGCGATATGCACCGTCTCCATATTCGAGAAGGCGGCGAGCATCATCTGCACCTCGGTCGGCTTGAACACGCGGGTGTAATGACGCATGTAGCAGTTGTTGACCTCGATATCCGACTGGGTGAAGAAGCGGAAAATCTGGGTGAGCAAATGCCGCTCCGACTCCGTCAATGTATTATGCCAGTCCTTCACGTCATCGGCAAGCGGCACTTCCTCGGGCAGCCAGTGGATCTGCTGCTGCATCAGCCAGGCATCATAGCACCAGGGGTAGGAAAAGGGTTTGTAGACCGGCTTGGCATCGAGCAGCGACATGGATTTTCTTCTATTCTAAACGTAATCGGTTTGGGGGTGCCCCGCCCTACTGGCAGGCGAGGCATTCTTCATAATCGACGGCTTCACCGGCGGACTCCAGCGCGGCGCTGACCTTCGGCGCGAGACTGGCCGCAAGCTCGCGAAGTTCTTTCGGCAGTTCCTCCTTCGTCGACACCACCTCGGCCCGCTGCATGGATTTGGAGCGGCAGTAATAGAGGCTCTTTACTCCCTGCTTCCAAGCCATAAAGTGGATCTGGTGCAGGTCGCGCTTATGCACATTGGCGGGCAGGAAGATGTTCACTGACTGCGACTGGTCGATAAACGGCGTGCGGTCGGCGGCCAGCTCGATGATCCAGCGCTGATCCAGCTCGAACGCGGTCTTGAACACATCCTTTTCGTGGTCATCAAGGAAATCGAGATGCTGCACGGAGCCTTCATGCACGGTGATCGAGCTCCAGATATCCTCGTTGTCATGCCCTTTCTCGGCGAGCAGTGCCTTCAGGTGCGGGTTACGCACGTTAAAGGAGCCCGAGAGCGTCTTGTGGGTATAGCTGTTGGCGGCAGCGGGCTCGATCCCCGGGCTCGCGCCGCCGCAGATGATTGAGATGGAGGCCGTCGGCGCGATCGCCGTCTTGTTGGAGAACCGCTCGTTAAAGCCGTAGTCCGCGGCATCGGGACAGGCACCGCGAAGGCTCGCCAGCGATTTCGAGGCGGCGTTCACTCCCTCTTGGATATGGGCGAAAATCTTGTTGTTCCAGACCTTGGCCATGACGGATTCCAGCGGTACGCGCTTCGCCTGTAGCAAGGAATGAAAGCCCATGACGCCGAGGCCGACGCTCCGCTCCCGCGCGGCAGCATATTTTGCCCGCGCCATTTCGTCCGGCGCGCGGTCGATAAAGTCCTGCAGCACGTTGTCGAGGAACAGCATCACATCCTCGATGAAGCCATCCTGTCCCTTCCAGTCCTCATATTTCTCCAGATTGAGCGAGGACAGGCAGCAGACCGCTGTCCGCTCATTGCCGAGATGGTCGATGCCGGTCGGCAGGGTGATCTCG
>NZ_JBDNHC010000128.1:0-5347 GCF_041689005.1 Sneathiella sp. | reverse complement strand
TCATAGAGTTGGGGCACGTGCCAGTCCGTGTCGCGCAATTCCTGGCCGAGGCTGTTCAGGCGGGCGAAAATCTCTTCCGGGACATACGTGCCTGAATGGGGCTGGCCCAGAATGACGGGACCGGAGCCAGGGATGATGGTGACGGGCGTCATGGCGTTAGGCCAATCGGAGTGGTTCCGCCGTTCAGATCACAGAGGGCTGCGGTCTCGTGCACAAGGTGGGCTAAGGCTTCGATGTCAGTGCTGACCATGCGGTCATCATCGAGTGGCGGGCAGTGCTTCCGGATGGTGTCGATCACGCCTGCGAGGCGGGCGCTGGTTCTGAGGGGCCCACGCAACTCGATGCCCTGCGCGCCGCACATGGCTTCGATGCCGAGAATGCCAGCCAGATTGGTGTTCATCTCCAGCAACCGGCGCGCGGCATGGCAGGCCATGGAAACATGGTCTTCCTGATTGGCCGAGGTCGGAGTTGAGTCAACCGAGCGCGGATTCGAGAGCGACTTGTTTTCGCTCATCAGCGCTGCAGACGTAACCTCCGCGATCATCAAGCCCGACTTGAGGCCCGGATCCGGTGCAAGGAAGGCTGGCAGGCCAAAGCTGAGGGCAGGATCGACAAGCATGGCGATTCGCCGCTGGGCAATGCTGCCGATTTCGGAGATAGCTATGGCGGCCTGGTCGGCGGCGAGGGCGACCGGCTCAGCATGGAAGTTCCCTCCCGAGACGATTTCGCCATTCGACAGGACAAGCGGGTTGTCAGTCGCTGCGTTTGATTCGATCTTGAGGGTCGCACCAACCTGCCGCAGCTGGTCGAGGCAGGCGCCGATAACCTGTGGCGCACATCTCAGGCAATAGGGATCCTGGACCCGTTCATCGCCGCTCATGTGGCTCTCCCGAATTTCCGATCCCTGAAGGAGTTCGCGCAGGCGGCGGGCGCTGTCGATTTGCCCCTGATGCCCGCGCAGTTGATGGATTTCATCGCTGAAAGGTGCGCTGGACCCCATGGCCGCGTCAACCGACAGGGCTGCAGTCGTGAGCGAGGACACAGACAGTCGCCACGCGCCAAATAGTCCTGCGAGCGCGAGGCCGGTCGATACCTGGGTGCCGTTCAGGAGCGCCAACCCCTCCTTGGCCTGGAGCTCAACAGGGTCAAGTCCTGCGTTTTGCAAGGCCTGTCCCGACGGCATCCGCACACCGCGATAGAACGCTTCGCCTTCGCCGATCAGGCTGGCCGCCATGTGCGCGAGCGGGGCAAGGTCGCCGGATGCACCGACCGAGCCCTTGGCCGGAATGACGGGCAGTATGCCGGCACGTGCCATGTTCTGGATATGCTGGATGAGTTCGGGACGAACGCCTGAGGCACCCCGACCAAGAGAAATGCATTTGAGTGCCATAATGAGGCGGACAACATTGGGGGCGAGCGGCTCTCCGACGCCCGCGCAATGCGACCGGACCAGGTTTTTCTGAAGGGCCTTGAGCTTGTCATTGCTGATGCGGATCGAAGCGAGTTTCCCGAAACCTGTGTTCACGCCGTAGATGGCATCGCCGCCCTTGACCCGATGTGCGAGAATCGTCGCTGATTCCGCAACGCGAACGTAAGCTGTCTCGTCGAGCTGGAACGCGCTGCCGCAACGATAGATCACTTCGAGATCGCCGAGAGATACGTAGCCGGGATTGAGTGAAGTCGTCATGCTGCAATCCCGTGCGAGATGCGTTTGTGAAGGGGAGAGCCGCCCAACCAGTATGAAAGTTCGGAGGGGTGTTCGACATCCCAAACAGCGAGCTCCGCACGGGCGCCGATTGTGATCTCGCCGTACTGGCCTGACAGCCCCAATGCCTTTGCTGCGCAACGTGTCGTGCCTGCCAAGGCCTCTTCAGGCGTCAGCGCAAACTCGGTGCAGGCCATGTTCATGGCGGTCAGGATCGATGAGATTGGCGAACTGCCGGGATTGCAGTCAGTCGCAATGGCGATATCGACATTATGGTGACGCAAGGCGGCGACTGGCGGCAGTTTGGTTTCCTTCAGCGTGTAGAACGCGCCTGGAAGAAGCACGGCAACTGTGCCTGCTGAGGCAAAAGCCTCGACGTCTGTGGCTGAGAGGTACGCCAGATGATCGGCCGAAAGCGCCGAATAGCGGGCGGCGAGGAGGGCGCCCTTCTGGTCGGAGAGCTGTTCGGCATGCAGCTTGACCGGAAGGCCAAGTGAGCCCGCCGCCTGGAACACGCGCTCGATCTGCCCCGATGTAAACGCGATCGTCTCGCAGAAACCATCGACCGCATCTACCAACCCTTCGTTTGCTGCACGCACCAGTCCCGGAATGACAATGTGGTCAATATAGGTATCAGCCCGGCCTTTAAAGGCGGGTGGCACGGCATGCGCCGCCAGCCAGGTCGTGACGATCTTCACGGGCCGCAATTCTTCTAGTTTCCTAGCGACCTGGAGCATGCGAATCTCGTCGTCTATGGTGAGCCCGTATCCGGACTTCACTTCCACGACCGCAACCCCATCACTGATCAGGTCATCGAGGCGACGCAGTGATGCGGAAACAAGCGCGTCGAAAGAGGCGGCACGGGTCGCCTCGACGGTGGAATTGATGCCGCCACCGCTACTGGCTATCTCTTCGTAGCTCACACCCTTGAGGCGCTGTTCAAATTCCTTCGAACGATTACCGCCA
Organism: Sneathiella sp.; assembly: GCF_041689005.1. Classification (GTDB taxonomy): domain Bacteria; phylum Pseudomonadota; class Alphaproteobacteria; order Sneathiellales; family Sneathiellaceae; genus Sneathiella. The sequence goes on along the minus strand of NZ_JBDNHC010000128.1, from coordinate 2,676 downwards.
AATACCAGATGTGTGTGACAATCGATGAGGGCGGGCGTGACGAGTCGGCCCTGCAGAGACTGCTCATCCATCTCGCTCCGTTTTAGAGGCACGACACCAGACGGGCCGATCCATTCGATCAGACCATCGCGCTGAAGAATCGCGGCATCTTCAATCAGCCCGTAATTCGGCTGACCAGATTTCAGGGTTGCAACAGTGCAATCTGTAAAGAGGGTTTGTTGTGTCATCGCTTTTGTCTTATGGCAGCAGCAAATTAATATGTACACACATAAAAGGGGCATGCAAGACAAGATGACGATTGAAATTAGTGCTCGACAAGTGCTATCCGCAAGCGGGTGGTTGCATGATACAAAGATCACCATTGACACAGAAGGATTCGTAGTTGGCATTGCGGAAAGCGATGGCCATTGCGACCATTCCGTGGGTGTGCTTCTGCCCGCCATGGCCAATGTTCACAGTCACAGTTTCCAGAGGGCGATGGCCGGCCTGGCTGAGCGCCGGGGACCAACATCGATTGATGATTTCTGGACCTGGCGTCAGGTCATGTACCGGTTTCTGGAGCTACTTTCTCCAGATGATATCGAAGTCATTGCGGCCCAGGTCCAGATGGAAATGATGGAGGCCGGATATGCTGCGCAGGCGGAATTTCATTATCTCCATCATGCGCCTGGCGGCAAACCCTATGACCAGCTCGATGAGACGTCGCTGAGGCATTTCAAGGCCGCGCAGCTTACGGGCATCGGCTACACCCATCTCCCTGTTCTATATATGCAGGGCGGGCTGGATGGGCGGGCCCTACAGGGCGGGCAAGCCCGCTTTGGCTGCGATCTCCAGCAATTTACGATGCTATATGAGCGCATCGCGTCTAGGCTTGGTGGCATGCCGTCTGACTTTAATCTCGGCGTTGCGCCACATTCGCTGCGGGCCGTGTCAACAGAAGGCATTGAGTTGGCGCTGAGTCTCTGCCCGGAGGGGCCGATCCATATTCATGCCGCAGAACAGGTCGGCGAAGTCAAGGAAGTCATCGAATCTTTGGGCTCCCGGCCGGTGCGCTGGCTTCTCGACCATATGCCCGTCGACAAGCGCTGGTGCCTGATCCATGCTACACAGATGGAGCCGGACGAGACAGTAAGCTTGGCCCGATCTGGGGCGGTGGCGGGGATATGTCCCATTACCGAGGCCAATCTCGGAGATGGGATCTTTGATGGGCAGCGCTTTCTTGCTGCTGGCGGAATGATCGGTATAGGGTCGGACTCGAATGTCAGGATCGGTCTCACGGAGGAGCTACGGATGCTCGAGGTCTCTCAGAGGCTACGGGATCGCAGGCGTTCGATCCTCACAGATGACCAGACATTGTCGAATGGCCGGTATCTGTATGAGCGCGCGGCGCGCGGTTCGGCACGTGCCCTCGGGCGCAATTCGAGCCGTATCGAAATCGGTGCCCTGGCAGACCTGATCGCGCTCGAAAGCAATTCACCAGTAGTGGGCGCCTTGCGAGAGGACGCGGTACTTGATGCATGGATATTTGCAGGCAAGGATGACATTATAACCGATGTCTGGTCGGCGGGGCGGCACATGGTCAGAGGCGGTCGGCATAAGAATCGTCACGAAATAAGTGCGGCATATTCCGAGCTGAATATGCGACTCAGGGGAACAATATGAATAAGGTGACGCACCAAACCATTCGCCAATCCATACTCGAACGGATTCAGAAGGGGGGGTGGGCTCTCGGGGAACTTAGCCCGGGCGAGGTCGCACTGGCTGAAGAATATGGTTGCTCACGCACAACGATTAATCGTGCGCTGCAGGGATTGGCAGATGAAGGGCTTGTCGTTCGCAAACGAAAAGGCGGTACACGTGTCTGCAATATGCCTGTCCGACAAGCCAAGTTCGACATACCGATCGTGCGTGAGCAGGTCGAAGCATTTGGTGGACACTACCGGCACCAAGTCCTCCGAAAGGTCGAAAAAGTGCCGCCCCTGTCAATTCGCACACGTCTTGCTCTGGAGAAGGGAGCCAAGGCCTTACAACTGGACACGGTGCATCTGGCCGATGGCCGACCCTTCGCGTATGAGGCACGTTGGATCAATCTGAAGGTCGTACCTCAGATACGGAACGCGCCATTAGACGCAGTCAGCGCAAATGAGTGGCTGGTTCAGACGGTTCCATTTTCCAGTGGCGATGTTTCGTTCAGTGCCGTCGCGGCGGGTGAGGATGTCGCGAGCGCGCTGGAGTGCAATGAGGGGGATGCGCTTTTCGTAATCGACCGAACCACGTCCCTTGCCGGTGAGTTCGTCACGACGATGAAGCTCTTCTATCGCGAGGGGTATCAGTTGTATTCGCGGCTTTAGCGATTTCCGGTGCGGTATCCTGACTGCGGGAATGCATGGGCCGGATTTTTTGCGCATCACCGACCAAAGCACTGTCAAATGCATTTGAGACGGGCATTTTCTGGGTAGGGGGCACCGAGAGGGGGTGTGGCAGTTGCGGGTTTATTGAGACTTCTCTAGGCTGAAACCATATCGAATTCAGCCCCTAGTGTCCTGACACTCAAATAGGGCCTCATAACTCATGCGGTTTGAGCTTTGTCGAGTGCTTTGCGGGCTCGGTTGATTTTGGCAAGGATTTCGGCGCCCTTTTTGCGCCAGATGTAAGGCTTTGGATTGGCGTTTCGCT
>NZ_JBDNHC010000127.1:0-54414 GCF_041689005.1 Sneathiella sp. | reverse complement strand
GCGATACGATCAATCCCGGCGCCCGCATGATTGGCGACCCGATTTTCGGCGGCGGCATTGGCCTCGCCATGTCAGTCATCAATTCCGCCGTCGAAGAAACCACGGGCCTGGATATCGGCGCAAATGTTATCGCAATGTTCAGCAATGATGACGCCGTGACGCCAGAACCGCAACCAGCCTCGCAAACGATGATTGCCGCCCTCACCGCAGGATCGCAAGAGGATTATGCCGCACCCGCCGCCATGATAGCGGAAACCGCAGTCGCGCTGGTGCCCCCGCCCGTCGCAAGCCCTGCTGTTGTGCCGACGGTCGCCGCCGCGCCGGAGATGACAACACCGCGCCCCGCAGCAGGACCCGCGCCGGAACCCGCAATGAAGGCGACCCCAAACCCCAGCATAAGTCCGGCTATTTCCACGACGGAACCCGTGGCAATGGCGCCGATCGGACTGGAATGGAAGGGGCCAAAGCCGAACCTGCTCAAGAATATCAAGCAACTGGAGGCCCTGCAGACGCCGGACCTCACCGAAAGCCAGATGGAGGCCGTGTTCAAGAGCTTCCGGCTGGCCCCGCCAACCCTGACGGAAACTCCCGCCGCCGCGGCCACCGCCGCCTATCGCAAGGCCGCCACCGTTCAGGCCCCCATGCCCGCCCGGCGCGCACCTGACCTTTTCCCCGCCCGCTAAGCCGCGCATTATGCGCAGTCACGGATGACAAGCGCCCGGCAATAAGATAAACTGACCCTATGGATATCGTGGTGGAAGCAACAACCGGGAGCCAAGGGTTGGTCCGCTTTGGGGCGCTCGCCTTTGAGTGTGCGCTCGGCAAAAGCGGGATTACCGGTGACAAGCGCGAGGGCGACCATGCCACCCCGGCCGGCCGGTTTCCGTTACGCGCGCTATTTTATCGCGCCGATAAGGGCGACGCGCCCGCCTGCCCCCTGCCGACACAGCAGATTGACCCGCTGGATGGCTGGTGTGATGCAGATTCCGATGATAAATATAACCGATATGTCCGCCTGCCGTTCACGGCGAGCCACGAAACGCTGTGGCGGGACGACGATCTCTATGACCTGCTGGTGGTGCTCGGCCATAACGACGCACCAGTGGTCGCAAGTGGCGGCAGCTGTATCTTCCTGCATGTGGCGCGGGAAGATTACGCGCCAACGGAAGGCTGCGTCGCGCTGAAACGGGCGGACCTGGTCACCTTGCTCAGCGCCCTTGACGCAGACAGCCAGATCGATATCCGCCTGCCCGGATGAATTTCAAGTTTTATCGCGGGTCCCGAACAGGGCGGTCCCGACCCGGACCGAGGTTGCCCCGAACTGCACGGCGGTTTCAAAATCGGCGCTCATGCCCATGCTGAGGCGTTCGAGGTTATTACGCGCGGCGATTTTGTTCAGAAGCGCGAAATGCGGGGCCGGTTGCTCCTCTACCGGCGGGATGCACATCAGGCCAATGACATTGAGGCCGAGATCGCGGCAATCCTGGATGAATTTGTCGGCGTCTTCGGGAAATATCCCGGCTTTCTGGTCTTCCTTGCCGGTATTGATCTGGATATAGACGGGCAATTGCCGGTTTGCCGCCAGCATTTCCGTCGCCAGCGCCTTGGCGATCTTCAGTCGGTCGACCGTCTCAATCACATCGAAGAGCGCCACGGCGTCTTTTGCCTTGTTGCTTTGCAGCGGGCCGATGAGATGGAGGACGATGTCCCTATGTGCGGCCTTTAAGGCGGGCCATTTGCCCTGCGCCTCTTGCACCCGGTTCTCGCCAAAGACGGTCTGACCGGCGCCCAGCGCCGCTTTCAAATGATCCTCCGATTGGCGCTTGCTAACCGCGATTAGCTCGACATCGGTCGCGGATCTCTCCCATTTCTCGGCGGCGGCGGCGATGCGGGCGCGGATATCGGCGAAATTGGCAGCAATGTCGGCGGCGGGGGTCTTTGAGGTCTCGGTCATGCGGATCATCTGTCGTTAATAAAGGCGGTGCGCCAGCCTAGCATTGACGGCGGCCAAGCTCAAATATATCAACAACGGGCCGTGGCAACCGGGCGCGGGGATAGTGCGTGCTGTTTTTCAAAATAGCCGCCAAAATAATGCCATTTTACGCAAATAACGGACATTTTATTGCAAAATTGTCTGTTTAACGCTTTGGCGGCAGATATTTAAACTGTTTCATCATGTCGTAATTCGCCTCAATTATCCGCTCCACCTGGGCCGGGGACAGCTGGGTTTTCCATTGGCCCGCCTTTCCGACCCGGAAAAACCGCTGTGAGTCCCCCGATTTCTCGGAAAAGCCTTTTTCCTCCTCCAGTTTCCGCGACACCTTGAAGGAGGAAAAGCGGATCGCTTTTTTCAGCCGCTCCCGCGTCGGCCTGACGCCGAGGTATTTCGCCATCGCGCCGAATGTTTTTTCCGGTTTGTACAGCATATCCTCGTAGCGCATCACATGAACGCGTGATTTGTTGCTGTCACTCAACCAGGACTTGGCATGGTTGGACCAGGAGCCGATATATTCACGAACTTTATCCTCTGATTCCGCAGTCGCCGTATCCGGATCATTCATCCGCTCAATAGTTTCGTCGATCGAGAGGCCGAAATGATCGGCAAAGGACAACGATATATCGAGCGGGTTACGGATGAAATAGAGCGCCCCGGCGGTCACATTGGGGGTGATTAGCGGGACCCCGTCGATAAGGCGCACCGCGCTATGGGTTTTAACAAACACCGTATCGGGCCGGGTGCGCGTATAGAGCCGATGCACCTTCGGGATCAGCGCCGTGATGTCCGCCTCCGACAGCTCGGCGATTTTCTTGCCCGACGCGCGCTCGAACCAGATCTTGCTGCCATCCCCTAACGGAAATTTTTTCAGCTCCGCGAGATCGGCAGGCTGGTCGCGGTTCACAAACAGGTTATGCAGAAAGGTGCGGGCCCAGGTATTGCCGGACTTCGGGTAAGAGGCCAGCCAAACGATATCTCCCATCCTAGTCTCCCGCGTTCATTTTTTAAGGTTGGGCGGAATATATTTAAACTTTTCCATCACGTCGTAATGAACCTCGACGATCTGCTCCACCTGCGACGGTGTCAGCGCGGTTTTCCATTGACCCGCCTTGCCGACCCGGAAGAACCGTTCCGCCTTGTCGGATTGCTCAATAAACCCTTTTTCTTCCTCCTGCTTGCGCGAGGCAGCAAAGGAGGAGAATTTTATCGCTTTCCTCAATCGCTCCTTCGGGGGTTTTATCCCGAGGAATTTAGCGACCGCGCCGAAGGTTTTCTCCGGTTTATACAGCATATCCTCATAGCGCATAACATGAAGAAAGGGCTTTTTCATCACCATCCATGAGTCAACATGCGCGGACCAGGAGCCGAGATGATCGACGACCTTCCGATCCGTGGCCGCACTATGGCCCTGCGGATTGGCCAGCATTTCAATGCCCATATCGATGGACATCCCGTAATGATCGGAAAGTGAAATCACCACATCGAGGGGGTTACGAACGATATAGATCGCCCCGGCCGTATATTCCGGCGTTATCAACGGCACGTCGAAGTAGCTGCCAAGCCCGCTATGGGTCTTGACGAAGACTGAATCAGATCGGGTTTGGCTATAGGCCTTGTGAATCCGTGGAATAAGGGCCGCGACTTCTTCTTCCGACAAACTGTCAAACGGTTTACCAGAAAATTTTTCATACCAGAACTTGTTGCCGTCCCCGATGGTGAGTTTGGTAAGCTCATTGAGATTAGCCGGCTGGTCCGTGTTCAGGAGCAGGTTATGCAGGAAGGTTCGAAGCCAGGTGTTGCCGGACTTGGGGTAGGATGCCAGCCATATAATTCCGCCCATGGTTACAATTCCATCATCACGTGAAATGTTATTCCGGGAGATACCCGAACTGTTTCATTGTCTGATAATGACATTTGACTATTTTGTCGACCTGCCTCTTTGACAAAACATCTTTCCATTGCCCGGCTTTTCCCACCCGGAAGAATTTTTCGTTATTGTACGACTGCTCATTAAACCCTTTTTCTTCCTCCTGCTTACGTAAAACGTCAAAGGAGGAAAACTTGATCGCTTTGGCGAGACGCTCTTTTGACGGGTTTAATCCGAGAAATTTCGCCAGACCGCCAAATGTCTTTTCAGGCGCCTCCAGCATATCCTCATATCGCATGATATAGAGATGTTGTCGGCTGAACGGCATCCAGGATTGGACATGGCCCGACCAGGAGCCGAAAATCACTTCAATATTTCCGCCGGGCTTCCCCTTTTGGGCAGGAGAGTGCCCCTTCAGATTATTCAGCATCTTAATGCCGCCGTCCAGATCGAGGCCGTAATGATCGGCGAGAGATATCACCGTATCCAGCGGATTGCGGATGATGTAGACGGCGCCCGCCGTGTAATCCATCGTAATCAACGGAGTGCCAAATACTGTGCCGATGGCCGTATGGGTTTTAACAAAGACTGAATCCGGATAGGCTTCCGTAAAGGCTTTGTGTACTTTCGGCGTTAAGGCGGCCACTTCCCGTGCCGCCATCTCCTCAAATGGCTTTCCGCCCTCTTTCTCGTACCAATCTTTTTCGCCGTCACCCAGCGTGAACTGCGAGATTGCATTGATATCGACCGGCTTGTCTGGGTTGAGAAACAAATTATGAATAAAGGTCCGCGTCCAAGTATTCCCCGATTTCGGGTAGGATGCCAACCAGATAATGCCGCCCATATTTTCTACCGCTCAATTATTTTCCCCAAACTAACCAACATAGAAATTTCGGGCAATAAAAAAGAGGGCAGGAAAACCTGCCCTCTTCTATTCGCAATTCCCTCAGATTAGAAGGAGAGAGCTGTACCTACGAAGTAGATCTGGGAATCACCCTGGATACCACCGGCAGCAAGGCTGTTGTCATAAAGTTCAACACCACCGAATGCTGTGATACCGGGTCCAAGTGCGTACTGACCGCCGATGACCCAGTTCTTCAGGTCTCCGCCAGCATCATCATCACGATCGGAGTACTGTACGCCGACTTTCCAAGGGCCCATGCCATAAGTTGCGCCAGCTGACCAAGCTTTACTGTCAACACCAGCTACACCGCCAATGTCACTCGTTTTGGAATAGCCACCACCAATGGTGAAGCCAGCGATACCAACCTGTGCGCCGAAGTTATATTCGCTCATATCTTCGCCATCAACTGCCGGTGCGGGTGCCGTAATTCTTACGTCTGCGCGGTTATAACCAGCAGAAACAGCAAGATCAACTGCGCCCAGCTTATTCACATAGTTAAGACCGACTGAGTAACCACGGTCAATGCCGCTTTCAAATTGTGTCGGGGCGTAAGCTGAATGCTGACCGGTTTCTGAAGACCCGTCCGGAATATAAGATACACCGAGCTGGAAGCCTGCGAAACGAGGTGTGAAATAGGAGATCTTGTCCTTATCGGCATACATTGTGGCAAAAGTTGTTGCCGTGACGCCGATCGGATAGATGTTCGGTGAGTCTGCACCATACATCGGAACCGGTGACGGAGCCGCATAATGCATCAGGTAAGCTGCGCCATCTTCAGAACCGAACAGAACGCGACCGAAAGCACCATCTGCATAGACGTAGGTTTCGTCGATCTGGTCTGATGTCGCATAGGCTTCGAGCTGGATATTGGCACCGAATTTGATACCGTTATCAAGAGTGGTTTCGCCGGTGAAGTGAACTTCGCCTTCGTACGTTACCCGGTCACTAATACGCTCATTAGTACCAGCCGAGTTTGTGTCCTGATCATAGTTCGCATAGTAGTAGGTGCTCTGCATGTAACCGCCAACACCAAGTTTGATTTTGTCAGACGCAGAAGCCGTCCCTATGGCTAGTACGCCAACCGCGACAAGCGCCGTTGTACCCAAGATTGCTTTTTTCATTTTGTCTCCCCTCTGCTTATAAAAAGCTAAAGAAATAGATTAATATACAGACGCAAGACCTAACGGCCCTGTTAGTCAAGACGGAGTAAAGAGGGTTAATGCCCCCCCGGTCAAGCGCTACACGGTTCGGATTTCCGCAAAAATACGCAACTGTGCTCAAAAAGCCACAATTTGACCATGGGCGCCCGTCCCGTGGCTTCGGCAATTCCCTTGCATTTAGTTACAAAAGGAGCTTTTCCGCGGTTGTGGCGAAAACAAAGCTGGCGTAAAGTGCGATTTCTTGATTTCGCCCTATTTCCGAGGCTAAGTGACAAGAACAAGACATTCAGAGGGTTTTTATTAAATGAGACGCCGATATATTTACGCGTTGGCCGGGGGGTGTTTCGCGCTCCTGCTGGCCGGTTGTGATTCAGATTTAGGGACGGATTCCACTTTTCCCACCTCAAGCCGCGGGGTCGTCTATCCGGCCGGTAAACCGAAAAACGATACCATTTTTGGCAGTGGCGGTATTCTCGGCGGCGAAGACAAGTCCTTGCAGGAGGGGGGTGGCTCTGGTGGCGGTCTCGGGGTCAATGCCTATCTGTGGCGGGCCTCGCTGGATACGATCTCCTTCATGCCGCTGTCATCGGCCGATCCGTTCGGCGGTGTCATCATCACCGACTGGTACTCGTCCGCGGATTCGCCCAATGAACGCTTCAAGGTCACCGTCTATATCCTCGATCGCCGCCTCCGCGCCGATGGTATCCGCGTCACCGCCTTCAAGCAGAACCTTGATGCGGCGAACCAGTGGATTGCCGTGCCGCTGTCCCCGAAAGTGACGGGCGATCTCGAAAATGCCATTCTCGCCAAGGCCCGCGATCTCAGGGTGGCGCGCGAAGGCCAATAACCCTATACTCCGCCGCGCTGGATGCACCGCTTCCCGAACACGGGAACGGGCACTCCCGGCGCAGCGTCCGTTTTTAAGACCATCACATACAGGATCGAACGATACCTTCCATGTCCCGCTATAACGCAAAAGAAGTCGAGGCCAAATGGCAGGCCGTCTGGGCCGAAAACCGCAGCTTCGAGGTTGAGGCCGACCCCACCCGCCCGAAATATTACGTGCTGGAGATGTTTCCCTATCCGTCGGGACGCATTCATATCGGCCATGTCCGCAATTACACCATGGGCGATGTCGTCGCCCGCTACAAGAAGGCGCAAGGGTATAACGTGCTGCATCCCATGGGCTGGGACGCCTTTGGCCTGCCCGCCGAGAACGCCGCCCGCGACAAGGGTGTGCATCCGGCGGACTGGACCTTTGCCAATATTGACCATATGCGCGGCGAACTACAAGCTATGGGCCTCTCCCTCGACTGGAGCAAGGAGATCGCCACCTGCCATCCCGGCTATTACGGCCAGCAACAGAAGCTGTTCCTCGATTTTCTGGAAAAAGAACTGGTCTATCGCAAGGAAAGCTGGGTCAACTGGGACCCGGTGGACATGACTGTGCTCGCCAACGAGCAGGTGATCGACGGCAAGGGCTGGCGCTCTGGCGCCGTGGTCGAGAAACGGAAATTAAATCAATGGATGTTCCGCATCTCCGATTACAGCGAGGAACTGCTCGACAGTCTTGAGAAACTGGACCGCTGGCCCGATCGCGTCCGCCTGATGCAGCAGAACTGGATTGGCCGCAGCACTGGCGCCCGCGTCACCTTCGATGTTGTCGGTGAGGAGACCCCGCTCGAAATTTACACGACCCGCCCTGACACCCTGTTCGGCGCCAGCTTCATGGCTATCTCCGCCGATCATCCGCTGACCCAGGCCCTCGCCAAGGACAAACCGGAGGTTGCCGCCTTTGTCGCCGAGTGCCACAAGATGGGCACCAGCGAGGAAGCAATCGAGAAAGCCGAAAAGCGCGGCGTCGATACCGGGCTTACCGTCCGGCATCCGTTTATCGACGGCAAGACGCTGCCCGTCTATGTTGCTAATTTCGTGCTGATGGACTACGGCACCGGCGCCCTGTTCGGCTGTCCCGCCCATGACCAGCGCGACCTTGATTTCGCCCGCAAATATGGCCTTGATGTGATCCCCGTGGTCGCGCCGGACGGGGCGGCAACCCCCGAGATTGGCGAGACCGCCTATACCGGTCCCGGCCGCATCATCAACTCGGACTTTCTTGACGGTCTTGCGGTTGAGGCCGCCAAAGACGAGATCATCCGCCGGCTTGAGGCCATGGGCCGCGGCACGGCCAAAATCAATTACCGCCTCCGCGACTGGGGCCTGTCGCGGCAGCGCTATTGGGGCTGCCCGATCCCGGTAATCCATTGCGACAAATGCGGCACTGTCCCTGAAAAGCCCGAAAACCTGCCTCTTATCCTGCCCGAGGATGTCACGTTTGACAAACCCGGCAATCCACTCGACCATCACCCGACCTGGAAACATGTTGCCTGTCCGACTTGCGGCGGTGGAGCGGTTCGGGAAACCGATACCATGGATACTTTTGTTGATTCGTCGTGGTATTTCGCCCGTTTTTGCTCACCCCGCGCCGATGTCCCGGTGGAGCGGGACAAAGTCGATTACTGGCTGCCCGTCGATCAGTATATCGGCGGCATCGAACATGCTATCCTGCATCTCCTCTATTCGCGGTTTTTCAGCCGCGCCATGAAGGAAACCGGCTGGTCCGCCATCGACGAGCCATTCGACGGCCTGTTCACGCAAGGCATGGTGACCCACGAGACCTATCGCAGCACGGGCGGTGACTGGCTGCTGCCCGAAGAAGTGGTGCAGAATGACGCCGGTGACCTGATCGAGCTTAAAAACGGCAACCCGGTCACCGTCGGTGGCATTGAGAAAATGTCGAAATCGAAAAAGAATGTCGTCGATCCCGGCGCCATCATCGATAAGTTCGGCGCCGATGCGGCGCGCTGGTACGTCCTCTCCGACAGCCCGCCCGACCGCGACATGGAATGGACCGACGCGGGCGCCACCGGGGCCTGGCGGTTCGTACAACGGCTGCATCGTTTTATTCTTGAAAACCTCGACCTCGCCAGCCCGGTTGCCGCCGCAGCGCCTTCGGAATTTACCGAGTCCGCGAAAAAACTTCGCAAAGTCGCCCATAAAACCATCCAGCAGGTCACCCAGAATATAGAGGACCTGCATTTCAATAACGCCATCGCCCGCATTTATGAGTTCATGAAGGCGCTGAACGAGTTCAATACCGCCGATGTGAGCGAGGGCGCGCGCTGGGCCCGCCGGGAATCCATGGAAATCATCGTCAACCTGATCGCGCCGATGATGCCGCATCTGGCTGAGGAACTCTGGCAGATGCTCGGTCATGACACCATATTGGTGGAGACACGCTGGCCCCAGGCGATTGCCGAACTGACCGTGGAAGACAGGGTGACCATCGCGGTTCAGGTCAAGGGCAAGTTGCGCGCCACCATAGAGGTGGCACCGGATGAAAACGCCAAAAAAATTGAAGAAATTGCGCTCGCCCAGAAATCAGTCCAGAATGCGATCGGCGAAAACGCCATTCGTAAAATCATCGTTGTGCCCAACCGGATCGTCAATGTCGTTATTTAGGATCACCGCTGTAGTTCTCCTGCTCGGCCTGCCCACGGCCTGTGGGTTTCAGCCGCTTTATGGCAGCGCGACGCAGAATGCCGAGGTCAAGCAGGAGCTGGCCGATATATATATTCCGCCGATCAAGGGCCGCACCGGGCAGATCCTGCGCAACCAACTGCTCGACGTCATCACCCCGAAAGGCTTTCCCGAGGCCCCGAAATACCGGTTGCTGATTACCTTCGAGGTCCAGAAGATCGGTCTTGCCATTCAGGAAAATGACACTAAGACCCGTTTTAACCTGACCATGAACACCAGGTTCCGCCTGACCGATCCCACCGAAAAAGCGGTTGTCTACGCCGGCTCAACCCAGACCGTCTCCGCTTATAACGTCGTTCAGTCTGAATTTGCCAACCTCGCCGCCGAAAATAACGCGGAAAAGCGCGCGGCCATTGTTGCCGCCGAGCAGATAAACCAGCAATTATCCGTTTTCTTCTCCGCGAAGTGATCCAATGGAGATTGCAGGCGGCAGATTCCCGGCTTTCCTGAAGTCCCCCGACAAAAAGATCCGGATATTCCTGCTATTTGGCCCGGATGAGGGACTGGTGCGGGAGCGCGCCCGCGCCCTCTGTCTCACCGTCGTCGAGACTCTCGACGATCCCTTTTCCTACAGCGAGATTGACGCAGGCGATCTCAGCGGCGACCCGGCGCGCCTCATGGATGAGGTTACGTCCCTCTCGATGATGGGCGGCGAGCGGGTGGTGCGCCTGCGCAGCGCGAATAATAACAGCAAAGGCTATATCGAGCCGCTGGTTGCGCGCGACCTTGCCAGCAGCGTCCTGGTGATCGAGGCCGGCGATATCCGCAAAGACAGCGCCCTCGTCAAGCTTATCAAGGGCGCAAAGCAGGGCGCCGTGACGCATTGTGCCCATGACAGTGCCGCGGATATGGACAGCCTTATCCGGGAGACGCTCGGGGCCGCCGGAATTACGCCGAGCCGCGAGATCAACGACTATCTTCGCCAGAATCTCGGCAGTGACCGGACGATTTCCCGGCAGGAACTGGACAAGCTTGCACTTTACTGGGGCAAGCGGACCGAGGCGCTGACGCTCCCCGATGTGCAGGCGGTCATCGGCGATTCGTCCACCCAAAGCGTGTTTGATATTCTCGATGCCACCCTGCTCGGTGATTTATCGAAGCTTGAGCGGCATTTGAACCGCGCCTTTTCCGCCGGTGAAAGCCCGATTGCCTTCCTCCGGATGATCCAGGGGCAGATCAAGCAGTTGCACAAGGCGGCGGCGCTCCGCGATGGGGGGCTCAGTGGCGAGGAGGCGATCCGGAAGGCGGGCATTCCCTTCTTCAACCATAAGAAAGCCGCCATCCAGATCAACGGTAAATCGCGCGGCCATATGGCGACCTGTCTTGATATCACCCTGACTGCGGAGATTGATTGCAAAACCACCGGCTATCCGGCCGAAGCCATTTGCCGCCGCGCCCTGATGCGCATCGCCATGGCCAGCCGCAGACGCTAACGATCAGGCCGCTGGGAAACCAGGCGGAAACACTTATATCCCCGAACTAAATCGGTCGTTTGATATTGGTGGGCTTTTTCGACCTTGGAACTCCCCGTCCGCCAGCAATCTCCCCTTTTGCAAGAGGTGACAGGTTGAGACAGCGGACGGGAAGACCGAAAGGGTTACTGCCGTAATTCTGACCCGAATGACGGCGAATAACCCGGTCCGAGGGGTTCAAAATACACTGTGATCATGCCCGCGCCGCTCTCGCGGGGTGTACTATGGGCGCCGAACTTGGCGGCAATCCGGCGCATACGGTGATTTTCAGGCAGGTAATTCATGTCCAGCCGCGAGACATGGCGGCTGCGGGCCGTGCGCAATGCCCGGGCCATCAGCTCGGTGCCGAGCCCGGCATCCTGCCAGTCGTCCTCCACACTGAGCGCAAGCTCAGCGCTGAAGGGCCAGCCTTCGGATGTCATATAGACCTCCGCCACGGCCCGCACCTCTCCGGCGATATGGGCGCAGCATATCACCGGATCGGATCCATGGTCGCTTTGTGAATAGCGAACAATCGTCTCATCGTTCGTCGGAATACCAAAACGCAGATAGCGGCTCGCGGGGGCCAGCCTGAGGAGATGGGCGCAAAGTTGCAACCGATCTTCCTCCGGCAGCTCGCGATAGTCCGGCAGCAGGATATGTGCTTGCATACCCGCCCCCGGCACCGTCAGCATGTCAGTCACAACGCCCTCTATCCTGCAGGAGCCGGGGCGCCAGGGAGGTTGAGCGCCGCGCGGCGGCCTTTGAAATGACGAGCGTTACATGGGCAAATCCGCGGAGCAAGCGGGCTGAGCCCTTGCGAGTTGCGACTAAGCCGAGGCCCATTATACGGCCGATTTCCTCGCTGCGATAACGGCGCGCCTCGTTCAGGATTCGCTGCATTTCCAGGGGGCTGGCAACCTTAACGTCAGTGTCACGGAACATGTCATTCATCGAAGTTTCCTTTTTACACTTGCGAAATGAGTATGAAGCAGCCATATTTATGCTGCATTGCAACAAACATATGTCGCAGCGCAGCATTTGATAATCAGGAGATTGGTCAAAACAGCTGTGCCCTGCCGGAACAGATGGAGTCAAAGGTCCATGGATATCGCCAGCCAGATGATTCTCTTCGCGAATGTGGTGGATCATGGCAGTTTTTCGGCAACGGCACGGTCGCTCGGGTTAACGCCCTCTGCGGTCAGCAAGCAAATCAGCCAGCTGGAAAACCGGCTTGGGCTGCGCCTGCTCAACCGGTCCACCCGCCAGATTTCTCCGACATTGGAGGGGCGGTCCTTCTATGAGCATTGCGCCGGGATTTCTGCTGGTGTCATTCAGGCCGAGGCCCTGGCCGAGTCATTAAGCGGCCGACCGACGGGAAATTTGCGGGTCGCGACCACCGTTGCCTTCGGCAAGGCGCAACTATTGCCGCTGATGACTGCCTTTATTGCCAGTTATCCCGAGTTAAAGGTCGCACTGGAACTGACCGACCGGCATATTGATCTCGCGGCGACCGATTACGACCTTGCCATCCGTTTTGCCGACCAGATCACCGAAACCTCTGTTGTTGCCTGCAAACTGGCGAGCAGCCGGCGCCTGTTGTGCGCGTCGCCCACCTATCTTGCCGCCCATGCTGCGCCGGAAACCCCGGAAGACCTGATCGGCCACAATTGTCTTCGAATCTCGACCGTCGCGCATTGGAATGAATGGCAGTTTCGAAAAGGCGAGCAGACCTGGCAGTTCGAGGCCGCGGGCAATTTCGACGCCAACAGTGCCGATGCGGTCTACCACGCAACCCTTGCCGGCCTCGGCATCGCGCAGTTGTCCTCATATCTGGTTGATCCGGATATCGCCAGCGGCCGCCTCGTCGCCCTGCTACCCGAGTATGAGGAAAAGGCCACCGATATCTTTGCCGTCTATTCCGACAAGCGGAATTTATCGCCCAAGGTGCGAGTCTTCATTGATTATCTAGTGGAACATCTCCGTCCGCTCCCGCATTAGGCGATTTTGAAGTTGCCCGTTCACAGGCACGTTTTAGTAGCGCTTATCAAATATGGGGTTTGTCGTGAATTTCGGGAAGTATGGTTCATCTTTAACTTCCTCCATCAAAGTCACATACATGTGCTGCGCTAAAGGATTGCGACAGCTTTCTGGGTAATCAAAAAAACCCGGGACTGATGATAATGTCGGAATTCTGCCAATTCGTTCTGACCCATCAGACTGCGATTGCGCGACTTGGAGATATTTAAATATACCCCATCGGATATTATTTAGAAATTCCGCAATCTTACTAGCATGATAATTAAAAATATTATCATGAAACCATTCATAAAATTCCGGGAGTACCATGTATCCCTGCTGCCTATTGATTGGACATTTGCTATTTTTAAAGATGCTTTCTACTTTTTTTACATCTTGATCCAGCCGGGTAAAATTATGCTTTGAAATATTTCCACAGATTTTAAGAAAATCTACACGCTTAATGCGAATATTTACACTGATTGATATTGAAGAAAACCACACGTCTTTGATTTCAACTTCTTTCTCCAGCCATTTTCTAAACTGCTCTATCGGCATTTCTATACTATTGCATTGAGTGCTTAGTTTTGGATTTTTACAGATGCGACGAAGATAGCCTAAATATGAGACAGGACGTTTTCCAAAAATTTCTTTGCCCGGATTGGAAAGGAAATCCACCAAAAGAATATTGAATATTCTCTGTGTGTAGTCCGTTTTAAACATTAGATTTGTATCAATTAATTCACAAGGTTTCTCAAATACTGAATAATTGACCATTTCATTGATCATATCCAAAACTGACCGCAATATGATGATCTCTTGCTCGATCTCTTCAAATTCTGTGATTTCATGAAATGGCGTTTTATTCTTATATGTAATAAGGTCTAGTAAGCACGACGGCAATTTTTTAAAGAAATGCCATATTAGCTGCCTACGTTCCTCTCCAACGAAAATTACCATTATACTAGCAAAAAATTTCACCTGCCCTGATCGAATTAATCATCAAGGGCGTCGTTAAAGGCATCCTTGATTTCATCATCGTAATCATACTCCTCGTCCTCAAGGTCATCGTCCTCATCGAGGGGGTCTTCTTCTGCTTTTGAACGGAAATAATCGAGCGGTTCGCGGGTCAGGCGGCGGCAAACCTCATCAAGCTGGTCGAGGTCCTGGTAACTGATGACGAGCGTGCCTTCGCCCGTCTCAAAATGGTCAATAGAGACCTCGACGCCGATAGCGGCCGTCAGATCATCCTCGAGCGCGCGGACATCCGGGCTCTTGTTGTATTTCCGCGTCATCTTGCCGGGCGGCCCCTCGCCGTCCTCCCGGTTGCGCGGCGGCTTTTTCTGGGTCAGCTGCTCGGCGGCGCGGACGCTGAGGCCCTCGGCGACGATCTTTTTCGCCAGTTCTTCAGCATTCTCAATGTTGACCAGCGTTCTTGCCGCCCCGACGGAGAGCTTGCCCTCGCGCACCAGAAGCTGCACCGAGGCGGGCAAGGTCAGCAGCCGCATCAGATTGGCGACATGGGTCCGGCTTTTGCCAACATGCTGCGACAGGGTTTCCTGCGTATGGTCAAACTCGCCCATAAGGCGTTTATAAGCCTCCGCCTCCTCGATCGGCGACAGGTCCTCGCGCTGAATATTCTCGATCAGCGCGATTTCCATGGTTTCGGCGTCGGTCAGGTCCTTGATGATGACCGGGATCTGGTGCAGCTGGGCGATCTGTGCCGCCCGCCA
The DNA here is from genome assembly GCF_041689005.1 of Sneathiella sp. Taxonomy (GTDB): domain Bacteria; phylum Pseudomonadota; class Alphaproteobacteria; order Sneathiellales; family Sneathiellaceae; genus Sneathiella. Next base: position 39,684 of record NZ_JBDNHC010000127.1, on the reverse strand, counting down.
GCGCCGCTCCCCCGCGATAATCTCGTACTCACTGTCCGAGGTTGGGTTACGGCGTACCAGAATAGGTTGCAAAACACCCTTTTCAGCTATCGAGGCGGCAAGGCTTTCCAGCGCCTCCTGATCCCAGTCCAGCCGGGGCTGATATTTGTTGGCGCGCATTTGCTCAACCGGCACATCCTTAGCCGCCCGGACCTTGTCGAGGTCCGAGTAATCGCCGGCCATGTCGTCGCCGAGCAGCGCGGAAAGGCCGCGCCCCAGTTTCTTCTTTGAAGTATCTTCTGTCATCATCAATTTCTCGTTCCGGCGGGTCAGGCCGCGTTGAGGTGGCGTTCGCGGCGAATCACTTCGCTGGCAAGGCGGATATAGGCCTGGCTTCCGGCGCAGCGGTGATCATAGATCAGAACCGGCTTGCCATGGCTGGGTGCCTCCGAAATCCGGACGTTGCGCGGGATCACCGTACGATAGACCTTATCGCCGAGAAAATCACGGACATCCTGCGCCACCTGAAGGGATAAATTGTTGCGTTTGTCAAACATGGTCAGCACCACACCCTGAATTTCGAGGCCGGGATTGAGCGTCAGGCGAACCCGTTCAATGGTCTTGATCAGCATGCTGAGCCCCTCAAGCGCAAAAAACTCGCATTGCAGCGGCACGATCACCGCATGGACGGCGACCATGGCGTTCAGGGTCAAAAGATTAAGCGAAGGCGGGCAATCGATGAGAATATAGTCATAATCAGCGCGAATCTCTGACACCGCGTCATAAAGCCGGTGGCTGCGGCGGTCGAGCTCGATCAGTTCCAGCTCCGCACCCGACAAATCCGCGGTCGAGGGGACAAGGTCGAGCTTTGGGATTTTTGTCGGGTAAATAGCTGTTTTTATGGGTGTTTCCCCCATCAGCACGCCATAGACATTGCGCGCTCGATCGTCGCGCCCCACTCCAAGGCCGGTGCTGGCGTTGCCCTGCGGATCGATATCGATAATCAGGACCCGCTGGCCGACCGCTGCGAGCGCGGTTGCCAGGTTGATGGTCGTCGTCGTCTTGCCAACCCCGCCCTTCTGGTTGGCAATCGCCAGAATTCGCGCCGAGACTCTATTATGAAGACTTGATACACTACTGTTCATGACGTCCAGCCTTTCTGGGCTATGATCGGCGGCTGAGCTGTGAAACTTTCAGGATGCAGCCGTCTTTATTTGTTAAACTCGGGAGCTTCTCGGTCTTCATATTCCAACATTTAGCGGCATTGGTCAATTCCTCATCTACATCTTGACCCTTTAAAAGCAAGAATTCTGTCTCAGGGTGAGCGAAGGGGGCCGCCAGGTCGAGCAGTTTATCGAGCGGCGCAAGCGCCCGGGCCGAGATAATATCCGCTGCAACGGGCGCGATTTCCTCGATCCGACCCCTGTGAACCGTGAGTGCCGAAAATGTTTCACGTGAAACATTTTGCATGAAAAGGCACTTCCGCTGGTCGCTCTCAACCGCCTCCACGGCGAAATCACTGCAAATCGCCACCACCAACGCCGGAAAGCCCGCCCCGCTCCCGAGATCAAGCCAGCGTCCGGCGGTTTTCTCTGTATGGCGAAGCAGTTGATAGCTATCAAGCATGTGGCGGCGCCAAAGATCGGGGAGCGTCGATTTACCGACGAGATTGATTGCCTTCTGCCATTTTATCAGCAGCGCCGCGTACTGCTCCAGCCGCTCAATTGTTTCACGTGAAACATTTGCGGCCGCCTGAAACCCGTCGGCGGTGAGGTTCGGGAGGCGGTCAGGCACGTTTGCGATGCTCGCCGCGCTTTACATAGGACAACAGCGCGGTGAGCGCCGCCGGTGTCACACCGGAAATCCGCGCCGCCTGCCCGAGGGTGCTTGGGCGAACCGCCGTCAGCTTCTGCCGGACTTCCATCGACAGACCGCCAATCTCGTCGTATATAAGCGTGTCAGGCAGGAGCAGGGCTTCATCTTTCCGGAAATCCTGAATATCCGATTGCTGGCGATCCAGATACCCGCGATATTGCGCATCAATTGCCAGTTGCTCCAATATTTCCGGCGTGTAGGCGGCTGTTTCCGGCCAGATCCGGGTGATATCGTCGAGATCAATGTCCGGATAGGCGAGCAAGTCGGTCGCCGTGCGCCGCACCCCGTCCTGATTAACATGGAGGCCATGGCGCCCCGCTTCGTTTGGGGTCATGTTGAGAGTTTCAAACAGCGCACGGGCCGCCGTTAGCGCGCCGATCTTGTCCTGATACCGCGCCGCACGCTCGCTCCCCACGCAACCAATGTCGAGGCCAAGCCCGGTCAGCCGCTGATCCGCGTTGTCCGCCCGCAGGATAAGCCGGTATTCAGCGCGGGACGTGAACATGCGATACGGCTCCTTCGTGCCACGCGTCACCAGGTCGTCAATCATCACCCCTATATAAGCCTCAGCGCGATCGAGAACAATGTCCCCGGCCCCGCCCGCATGGCGCGCCGCATTCAATCCCGCCATCAGCCCTTGCGCCGCCGCCTCTTCATATCCCGTCGTGCCGTTAATCTGGCCGGCAAGGAACAGGTTCTTGAGGCGCCGGGTTTCAAGCGTCGGCTTTAACTCCCGTGGATCGACGAAATCATACTCGATGGCATAACCGGGTCGGTAATACTCCACTTTTTCAAGGCCGGGGATGGAGCGGAGAAACGCCCGCTGTACGTCTTCCGGCAGTGAAGTGGAAATGCCGTTAGGATATATCGTGTCATCATCGAGCCCTTCCGGTTCCAAAAAGATCTGGTGGCTCGATTTATCGGCAAAGCGAACCACTTTATCTTCGATCGACGGACAATAGCGCGGCCCCGTCCCCTCGATCTGCCCCGAATACATCGGCGCGCGGTGAAGATTGTCGCGGATAATCTGGTGGGTTTCCGCCGTTGTCGCCGTGATATGACAGGAAATCTGCGGCGTGGTGATCTTGTCGGTAAGAAAAGAGAACGGCACCGGGACGTCGTCGCCGAGTTGTTCTTCCAGCATCGACCAATTGATGGTTTTCCCGTCAAGCCGCGCCGGTGTCCCGGTTTTGAGCCGACCAAGCTCAAATCCCGCCCGCGACAACGTGCCGGATAATCCGATCGATGGGTCATCGCCGATCCGCCCGGCGGGAATTTTTGTTTCGCCCATATGAATAAGGCCGCGCAGAAAGGTTCCTGTCGTGAAAATGACCTTAGCGCTTCGAATCTCCGTGCCATCTGCCGTGATTACGCCCTGGACCGCCTCATCCGTCACAATCAGGTCCTCTACGGCGGCGGCGCGGATCTCAAGATTGGGCTGATTGGAAAGCGTGGCCTGCATCGCCTGTCGATAGAGCTTGCGATCGGATTGGGCACGGGGCCCGCGCACCGCCGGGCCCTTACGCCGATTGAGAAGCCGGAACTGGATGCCGGCCGCATCGGCAACCCGGCCCATCACGCCGTCAAGCGCATCGATCTCACGGACCAAATGTCCCTTCCCCAATCCGCCAATGGCTGGATTACAGGACATTTCACCGATGGTCTCGAGTTTATGGGTGATCAGCAATGTCGCCGCGCCGAGTCGTGCAGACGCCGCCGCCGCCTCGCAACCCGCATGGCCTCCGCCGATTACAATCACATCATATGGTGTCGTCATTTTCTCACCCGTTCATGTCCGCTTCTTCATATAGTCCGCCAGTATTTTTGACAAGCATCCCGAGATGGGAATCGCAAATTGTTTCACGTGAAACAATTTGAAAAAACGTAAAAGCACCGAAAACCGCCGATTTTTCCATCCCGAAAATGTTTCACGTGAAACATTTTGGCCCTGCCCGCGTGATTTCGGTCATTCCTGAGTGCCTAAAAACCAGAAATGTTTCACGTGAAACATTGTCCAGCCGGAATCACATAAGCCGGGATTAAATTCGCGCCGATTCACCAAAATGTTTCACGTGAAACATTTCTGATCCCCCCACCAATGTCTTCCCCGGTTATTTTCCGATACAAAAGTCACCGAAGACAATATCGAGGATATCCTCGACATCAACGCGCCCGGTGATCCGGCCGAGAGCACGGACAGCGAGGCGAATATCCTCCGCAGCGAGTTCCGCATCTGTCGCCGTCTCAAACCGGGCAAGCGCCGCGATGCAGTCTTCAAGTGCCCGGCGATGACGGACGCGGGTCAGTGCCGGCGCACCGGAGAGATCGAGGCGGGCGATAACATCGGTTTCGAGCCTTTTCAAAAACCCCTCCAGCCCGGCCCCGGTTTTCACGGAGAGTTCCTGGGCCCCCACAGGGAATTCGAGGCGGAGGGCCTTATCGTCCACCCGATCTATCTTGTTGATCAGGTGATAATCGCCCGACTTTACAAGGTCGGCAAACTCAATTGGGAGATCCGGGGCCGCCGCCACCGTCATGAAAACGCGGATATCGGCGGTTTCCGCCCGTGCCCGCGCCCGCCGCACGCCTTCGCGCTCGATCATATCGCCGGAGTCACGTAGTCCCGCGGTATCGGCGATCACGACAGGATAGCCCGCAAGATCCATCGGCACCTCGACAATATCGCGGGTGGTGCCCGCCTGTTCAGAGACGATCGCCGCATCCCGGCGGGCGAGCGCATTGAGAAGACTGGACTTTCCGACATTGGGAGCGCCGAGAATAACCACATCCAGCCCCTCGCGGATTTTCTCGCCGCGATGGCCATCGGCGAGATGGGCCTCAATCGCACCGCGCAGCGCCGTCATGCGGGGGGCTATCGCCGCCGCCACTCCGCCCGGCAAATCCTCGTCCGGAAAATCGATATCGGCCTCAAGATGGGCGAGCGCGGTGACCAGTTCAGCGCGCCAGCCATCATAAATCCGGCCCAGCTCGCCCTGCATCTGACGCAGCGCCTGCCGCGCCTGCGCCTCGGTCTCGGCATTGACGAGATCGCCAAGTCCTTCCGCTTCGGTCAGGTCCATCTTGCCATGCTCGAACGCGCGGCGGGTGAACTCCCCGGGCTCGGCGGTCCGGAGGCCGTCGAGGGTCGCGAGCTCGGCGAATAAAGACGCCAGCAAAACCGGTCCGCCATGCAGGTGGAGTTCCACCACATCCTCGCCGGTGAAGCTGTCAGGGCCCTTAAAATAAATCACAAGTGATTGATCTATAAGTGTTTTCTTGCCATAACGGTATATATTTCTCCGCGTCGCACGCCGTACCTCTGGCAGTGGTTTCCGCGTGAGATGGGCGAGCGCCGACGCCGCCCCGCCGCCCGAAAGACGGACAACCGCCACCCCGGCCCGGCCGCGTCCGCTGGCCAGCGCATAAATAGTATCCCCTGATGTCACCGCTGTTCCCTGCCGCTTATTTCTTGTCGTCTTCGCCCTTGGAAAATTGCGACCAGAACATCTTCTGCATCTGCTCAAATCCCTGCATTCCGGCCGGAAGCCATGTTTTCATCATATTTTCCGCATCCATATTGCCGATATTCTCCAGCATCTTCTTCTGCAGTTCCTTCATCAGGACTTCCTGCATTTTTTCAACATCCGGCAGACCCATGAGAGTCCTGGCTTCCTGCGGGGTACAGTCAATATCGAGATTAATTTTCATGATTAGCCTACTCCTCATTGATCCGATGACGTCTGCCGGGGTACAAGTGACCACCACAAGACCCTATATACCGGAACAGGGCCACAATAACAGGGTTTACAGATGAAAAACTTACTGGGCAAGGAAACAAGCCCCTATCTTCTTCAACATCAGGACAATCCGGTCCATTGGCAACCCTGGAGTGCCGAAACCCTGGCGCTTGCGAAACGCGAGGGCAAACCAATCCTGCTCAGTGTCGGCTATGCCGCCTGTCACTGGTGTCATGTCATGGCCCACGAGAGTTTCGAAAAGGAAGAAACCGCAGCGCTGATGAACGAAAAGTTCATTAATATCAAGGTTGACCGCGAGGAGCGGCCCGATATCGACCAGATTTACCAGAGCGCGCTTGCCCTTCTCGGCGAGCAGGGCGGTTGGCCGCTGACCATGTTCCTCAATTCAAATGGCGAGCCATTCTGGGGAGGCACCTATTTTCCGCCGGAGAATGCCTATGGCCGTCCCGGATTTACCAATGTCCTGGAGACGATCTCGGAGATTTTCAAGAATGAGCCGGAAAAAGTCACAAAAAACCGCGATGCGCTGAAATCGGCGCTGCAGAACCTCAATCTTGGCCCGGGCGGCGAGCGGCCAAAGCTGACGCTCGACGTTCTCAACCGGATTGCCGAGCGCTACGCGGGCGAGGCGGACCCGGTCTATGGCGGGATCGGTTCCGCGCCGAAATTCCCGCAAACCTACGTGCTTGAGAATATATGGCGGAGTTATTTACGCTCCGGCGTGACGGCGCTCAGCGATGTCGTCATAAAGGCGCTTGGCGCCATGGCGCAAGGCGGCATTTATGATCATTTGGGCGGCGGATTTGCCCGCTATTCCACCGATGCCCGCTGGCTCGCCCCGCATTTCGAGAAAATGCTCTATGATAATGCGCAAATTCTTGACCTGTGCCTCACTGTCCATCACGAAACCAAGTCGGAACTGTTCGAAGCCCGGATTTATGAGACGATTGAGTGGGTTTTGCGCGAGATGGTCACGGCGGACGGCGGCTTCGCGGCAACGATCGACGCGGATTCCGAGGGCGTTGAGGGCAAGTTCTATGTCTGGTCGCGGGACGAGCTGGAGGAAATCCTCGGCGATCATGCCCCCCATTTCATGGAAGTCTACGGCGTCCTGCCCGAGGGCAACTGGGAGGGCACGAACATCCTCAACCGTCTCGCCTATCCCGATCCGCTGGATACGGAAAGCGAGGCTGCGCTCGCGCCGCTGCGCCAGAAACTGTTCGAGCATCGCCAGAGCCGTATCGCACCCAGCCTCGATGACAAGGTCCTCACCGACTGGAACGGGCTGATGATTGCCGCCCTCGCCCGCGCCGGCCAGTATTTCGGGGAGGCGCATTGGATAGCCGCGGCAGAGGCGGCGTTCGTCGCCATCACCACGCATTCCATGGAAAGCGACGGACGGCTTTATCACAGTTATCGGCTCGGCCGGGCGCAGCATTCCGGGCTTCTCGATGATTATGCCAATATGTCCCGCGCCGCCCTCACCCTCTATGAGGTGACCGGCAAAGCCTTTTATCTGGAGCGGGCGGAGCAATGGGTCGAGGTGCTGAACGCGCATTTCTGGGACAAGAACGGCGGCGGCTATTTCTATACCGCCGACGATGCCGAAGCGCTGATCCTGCGCAGCAAGAACGCCCATGACAACGCGGTGCCGTCGGGCAATGGCGTGATACTGGAGGTACTGGCGAAGCTGCATCTGCTGACCGGCGCCCGTGACCCGTTTGAGAAGGCAACCACGATGGTCCGGCATTTCTCGGCGGATCTTGGGCGTAATTTCTTTCCGCTCGCCACTCTTCTCAATAACTTCGAAACCCTCGTAAACGCCCGTCAGGTGATTATTGTTGGCCCCCGGAGTGATCCGCAAACCATTGATTTAATTAATACATTAAAGGATTACAGTTTACCCACGCGGGTTCTCAACATCCTTGAGGATACCGCCACCCTGCCGTTTGACCACCCCGCGCAGGGCAAGGGCATGGTGGGCGGCAAGCCGACCGCCTATCTCTGTACCGGCCCGGTCTGTTCGGCGCCCGCAAACACGGTGCCGGATTTCGTGGCCCTGCTCCAGGAGGCAACAGCCCATGGCCCAGCTTAGCCTGCATAGCCCCATCGGCGATCTCACGGTGACCGAGGAAGACGGGCAGATTATCTCGCTCGACTGGGGCTGGGTGCCATCTGAATGGCAAAGCGAGACACCGCTGCTGCGAACGGCGAGCGATCAGCTGAACCAGTATTTTGACGGCGAGATCGGCGATTTTGACCTGCCGATGGCACCGCCGGGCACCGAATTCCAGAAAAAGGTCTGGGCGGAAATGCTGAAAATCCCGGCGGGGCGCACCAAAAGCTACGGCGAGATTGCAAAAATACTGGGCTCCGCGGCGCAACCCGTGGGCTCCGCCTGCGGGGCGAACCCGATCCCGATCCTCATTCCCTGTCACCGGGTTCTGGCGGCGGGCGGGGCGATGGGCGGCTACTCCGGCCTCGGCGGGCTGGAGACCAAGACGGCGTTGCTCCGGCTTGAAAAAGCCCTTCCGAGAGAGCAGCAACAGCTTGATTTATAATACTTTTTTGCGGGCGCGTAAAATAAAGGGAAAAAAATGACAAAAGCGATTGTGCAACAGGAAACCGGCGGACCCGAGGTGATGAAATGGCAGGATGTCGAGGTGGGCAAGCCCGGCGCTGGCGAAGTGCGGGTTCGTCACACCGCCGTCGGGCTTAATTTCATCGATGTCTATTTCCGCACCGGGCTTTACCCGGCGGACCTGCCGCTGACCACCGGAATGGAAGCGGCCGGGGTGATCGAGGAGCTTGGCTCCGGCGTTACCGGCTTCAAGGTCGGCGACCGGATCGCCTATGCGGGCCGTCCCATCGGCGCCTATTCCGAGGCGCGGGTGATGCCCGCCGATATCCTCATCAAAATCCCTGAAAATATCGATGACAGAACCGCCGCGGCGATGATGCTCCAGGGCATGACGACGGAATATCTCCTGCAGCGGACCTATCATGTCAAACGTGGCGATACCATCCTCTTTCACGCGGCGGCGGGTGGGGTTGGCCTGTTTGCCTGCCAATGGGCACGGCATATCGGCGCGACGGTCATCGGCACCGTCGGCTCGGACGAGAAGGCGGAACTGGCGAAGGCCCATGGCTGCACCCATACCATCAACTATCGCACCGAGGATTTCAGCGAGCGGGTAAAGGAAATCACCGAGGGCAAGGGCGTTCCCGTGGTCTATGACGCCATCGGCAAGGATACATTCGAGAAATCCCTCGATTGCCTGTCCCCGCGCGGCCTGATGGTCTCGTTCGGCAATTCATCAGGGCCGGTAAAGGGCTTTGATCTCGCCCTTCTCGGCGCCAAGGGCTCACTCTATATCACCCGCCCGTCGCTGATGACCTATACGGCCAAGCGCGAAGACCTCGAAAAATCCGCCGGCGACCTGATCAAACTGGTCTCTAGTGGCGCAATCAAGGTCAATATCGGCCAAACCTACCCCCTCTCCGAGGCCCGCAAAGCCCATGAGGACCTTGAAGGCCGCAAAACCACCGGCTCAACGGTGTTTACAGTGTAATTTCAGCTAAAATCCCAAGAGAAAAGGCGCCTCACAAGGGGCGCCTTTTATTTTGCAAGATCAAATTTTGCTACAAAAAATCTAGACTATACTTTTTCGCCCACCTCGATGAATGTATTGATCTAATTATTCCGTCGTAAATACAATTGAATACATCTAGTTCTATATCAGTCCTTGGAAAAAATACCCTTTTACCAACACATTTTGTAATGTGTGTAGAATGTCTCAGCAATGGCTCTTTATAGTAGACATAGCTTTTATTTTCTAAAAAATCATGATCATCCGGTTCCAATATACATGCTTTATCATAGTACTTATTCTCTCTAGCTGTAGTAATGGAGAAAAGTATATGTTGCCCGTTTGAATCCACATCATTCATTACTACATAAAGATGCATTCCTGGACCAGATGGAATTAGTAGAGTAGCGCGCTTATAAGCAGTATATTGCATCAAGCTTTCGCTATGGCACTTGCCAATGCACGATGGGTAGCGACATCATTTGACAATTCGTGTGCATTTTCCTTCTTTAAGAATTTGTACACAAGCTCATGCGAAATTGGAGTTGAAGAACCGTCAGGATCTTCCCATTCTGGGCAGTTTTTATGCATGTGGTCAACTAACTCAAAGCGATCCATGTGCCCAAATTGCTTCCACAGATCGCCTAAAATTGCCTCATCAGCTTCACTCAATTCATCAAGAGATTCCAAATGTATTTCATCGCTTGATAATCCGATATCGTAATTACTTCCGCGATTGGCGATGAATTCTGACCATTCATCGCTATTTATCAGACCATTAATAAGATTAAGCGTTATTGATGGTACAGGCCCATGGTCCATTGACACAAATTTATCATAAAACATAGGATCATCAAACCGATCCATATATTCTCGCTCTGCTAAATACAAAAGTTTAACGAGCTTTAGAACTTTAATCTGGCCGCCGGATTGTATTGCGAAATATGCCGCAGCATGAGCAGCTTTTCTCGGATTATAACCCCAAGTACCTACCATATTTGGAATTCTAACCATCTACGTCTCCTGCCTCAAACCGTCATCAAAATTCTATAAACTATTAGCTCAGAAGTTTAACGATAAGTTAAAGATCGCCTTGTAAATTTCCCTTACCACAACTTGCTATTTAAGCGTTTAAATAATAGCGTCAAGTAAATTAAACAACCTCTCCATACATAATCAGGTGTAAGAATACCTATAAAATGGGAAAAACAGATTCTTTTCATATAGATACTTAGAATGTACAAAATATAAAAATATTCTGCCTTACGTATTCATGGAATCGAAGAAATCGTCGTTGGATTTGCTCTGTTTGAGTTTGTCGAGCAGGAATTCCATGGCGTCGGTGGTGCCCATGGGGTTGAGGATACGGCGGAGGACCCACATTTTCTGCAAAGTCGCCTTGTCGACGAGAAGTTCCTCTTTCCGGGTGCCGGACTTGGTGATGTCGATGGACGGGAAGACGCGCTTGTCGGACAGCTTGCGGTCGAGAATGATTTCCGAATTACCAGTGCCCTTGAATTCCTCAAAAATCACTTCATCCATGCGCGATCCGGTATCGATCAGGGCGGTGGCGACGATGGTCAGCGAGCCCCCCTCCTCAATATTCCGGGCGGCACCGAAAAAGCGTTTCGGCCGTTGCAGGGCGTTGGCGTCAACACCACCGGTCAGCACCTTGCCGCTGGACGGCACCACGGTGTTATAGGCACGGGCGAGACGGGTGATACTATCGAGCAGGATGACAACATCACGTTTATGCTCGACCAGTCGCTTGGCTTTCTCGATCACCATCTCGGCAACCTGAACATGGCGGGCCGCAGGTTCATCAAAGGTGGAACTAACCACTTCGCCATTGACCGAGCGCTTCATGTCAGTCACTTCCTCGGGCCGCTCATCGATCAGCAGGACAATCAAATAGATTTCCGGGTTGTTGGTGGTGATGGAATTGGCGATATTCTGTAAGAGAACGGTTTTACCCGTGCGCGGCGGTGCCACAATCAGGGCCCGCTGGCCCTTACCCTGCGGTGAGACCAGGTCGATCACGCGGGCGGAATTGATATTCTTGTCGGTCGGATCGTTGGTTTCAAGCTTAATGCGCTCGTCCGGGTAGAGCGGTGTTAGGTTGTCAAAATTGATCTTGTGGCGGGCCTTTTCCGGATCCTCAAAATTGATAAACTGAACTTTCAGGAGCGCGAAATACCGCTCCCCGTCCTTGGGACTGCGGATTTGCCCCTCCACCGTGTCGCCGGTGCGGAGCGAAAACCGCCGGATCTGGCTCGGGCTGATGTATATATCATCGGGACCGGCGAGATAGTTCGCATCCGGGGAGCGCAGGAAGCCAAAACCGTCCTGTAATATTTCCAGCACCCCGCCGCCGGTAATTTCGGCGCCGTTCTCGGCTTCATGCTTGAGGATGGCGAAGAGTTGTTCCTGCTTGCGCAGCGTCGAGGCATTCTCGATTTCGCGCGCTTCGGCAAGGTCCAGGATTTCTGCCGGGGATTTTTTCTTAAGTTCTTGAAGATTCATTGATATTTCTACAATTAAAAAGGGAGATTGAGGGCGTAAACGGAGAGATTACTTTTCAGGATATTCAGCGCTGGGCCGAGATAAGATTGCTCTTTCAGTCGTGAGGCAATGTGACCGTGGAGATTGATACAGTCTAAGAAGTTAACCCCTCATGCCAGTTTTGGCGGCATTAGTCAACTGAAATATGGCGCGATATTGCCGCTCAGAACGGTTTGACGACCACCAGAAAGACGATCAGGATCAGCAGGACCGTCGGGATCTCATTGACCATCCGGTAGAATTTAGCGGATCGCGTATTAACATCCCGCTCGAAATCCTTGCGCCATTTGGACAGGTTGCCGTGAAATGCCCCCATCGCGGTGACCAGAGCCAGTTTCACCCAAATCCAGTAATCGGCAAAATTCACAACTCCCGGTATTCCGATCAGGATCACGCCGAGAATAATGGTCATGATCATGGCGGGGTTGATGATTCCGCGCAGGAGCCGCCGCTCCATGATCTTGAAAGTCTCCGACTTGTCCGATCCCGGTTCCGCATCAGCGTGATAAACGTAAATCCGCGGCAAATAAAGCATTCCCGACATCCAGGCAATCACCGAAATGATATGCAGGGATTTAACCCACGGGTAGCTTTCAATCAGAAAATCTTCCATCGTTACTAAACCTCAACGCGTTGATATATCACTTACTTTGGGGGTTCCGGCAATTCGATCGCGCAATTGCCAAATTTCGCCGGACAGATGCGCCCACCATCATTACTGGATATATTATTGGCTTCAAGGTTTAACACCATCTCACCGAGCCCGGCAATAAATTCTGCGGAGATTCCAACCGTCTCCACCCGGTGATAGCTTGCTATCCCGGCGTCTTTTGCAATTTCAGCATACTCGATGTCAAGTTCCACCAAAGTTTCCGAATGCTCCGACACAAAGGCAATGGGGACGATGACCAGATTGAGGTTTTCCGCTGCCGCCCTGCGAATTTCATCGTCAGTTGACGGTTGCAGCCATTTCATTGGCCCAACCCGGCTCTGGTAGCAGATTTTCCAGTCGAGACCCGGGCGGGCGAGCCGATCGACGATCTGCACCGCTGTCTGCTCGATCTGCCATTGGTAGGGATCGCCCGCATCGACAATTTTCTGCGGCAAGCCATGGGCGGAAAATAAAATCCGGGTCGGTTTCCCGTCGAGTTCAAGCAATTTTGGCGCAATCAGACGTGCATAGGCGGAAATCAATCCCCGCTCCGACGGATAACAACAGAGGCTCGCCGTTGGCGTCATGACGCCAGCAGATTTCGCCGCCCGTCGCCAATCCTTGAAGGAGGACGCCGTCGTTGTTGAGGAAAACTGCGGATAAAGCGGCAACAGAAGAATTTCGTCAGGATTAAACTCCCTTACTTTTTTCGCCACCGCGTCGCTTTGCGGATGCCAGTAGCGCATGACGATGAATGTCGCGAAGGTATCCTCGTCTGCATGAAGATCAAGCCAGGATTGAAGCGCGTCTTTTTGCGCCTCGGTTTGCGGAACCAGCGGCGATGATCCGCCCATATGGGCATAAATCTTTTGCGCGATCGGTGCCCGCCGCCGCGAGATCAGCTTTGCGATCAGCCAGCGGACGGGGAATGGCAACCGGATGATCGCGGGATCATTGAACAGGTTGAACAGGAACGGCTCGACTGCATCCAGACTATCCGGGCCGCCTAGATTGAACAGGATCACTGCTTTTCGGGCCATTCCTTTTGTCTCACTTGCTACTGTTGCGGATTAACTCACTCAGGCGCGCCACATGTTCGGGCGGCGTCTGTGGCACGATGCCGTGACCAAGATTGAATATAAACGGTCCGTTCCCCAGAATTCGGAGAATATTCTCGATCCGCCGCTCCATCGCCGCACCGCCGGTTACCAGCAGCATCGGGTCAAGATTTCCCTGAACGGGAAGCTGCGGCTGCAGGACTTTCGCTGCCCAGTCGAGCGCGGTTCCCGTATCGAGGCTGATTGCAGTGACACCTGTCTCCTCGACAAAGGGGATAATGTTAGCCCCCACGCCCTTGGGGAAGCCAATGACGGGCAATTCCGGATATTGGGTACGCAGACCCTCGACGATGCGTTTTGTCGGCTCTATGACCCATTTACGAAAACTATCATCGGCGAGAACCCCGGCCCAGGTATCGAAAATCTGGATGACCTCCGCGCCGGCCTGGACCTGACGCACGAGATAGGCAATGGTCGCCTCGACCAGAATATCCATCAACTGGCCAAAACCCTCCGGATCACTATAGGCCCACTGCTTGATATGGGCGTAATCCTTCGATCCCTTCCCCTCCACCATATAACTTGCCACCGTCCATGGCGCCCCGGCGAACCCGATCAGGGTGCAGTCTTTCGGAATGGAGCTGCTCAAACGCTCGACCGTTTCATAGACCGGCGCCAAAGTTTCATGGATCCTGTCGGGATTAAGGGCGGTCAGGGCCGCGGCTGAGCGGATCGGCTCCAGCACCGGCCCCTCGCCCTCACGATAGGCAAGCGGCTGACCGAGCGCATGGGGAATGAGCAGGATATCAGCAAATAAAATCGCCGCATCCATGCCGTAGCGCCTCAAGGGCTGTAACGTCACCTCTTCGGCAAGCGCCGGATTATAGCAAAGGTCGAGAAAATTACCCGCCGTCTCCCGTACCTTGCGATATTCTGGCAGGTAACGGCCAGCCTGACGCATCAGCCAAAAAGGCGGCCTGTCTGTGATCTCCCCTGACAGGGTTCGAAGTAAGCGTTTCTCTTGGGGATTTGTCACGACGCACACCTTCTCAAAACTTATCCCTTTCAAATATATATTTTAAATAAAAGGTGGTAGTTGTTGTTGTTTGCTGTGGTTTACGGGGATTAAATTTTATCAACGTCCTTTTACGGAATTCTGGGGATAAAATCCAGCTTTTCAACTATTTGTGCATAATTAGCCGGAAAAACCACATCTTGTCGTGTATAAAACCGTGGATAACGGGGATAACTTGAATAAACAGGTAGAATTTTTATTTCATCCCCGTTCTCACTGCCTCCCGTTTAGCATAATTCACAGGCGGATTGTTCAGGTTTAAAAAACACCATATCGGGGAGGAATTTTTTGGGCTTTTGCCAGAAGCCATGTTATCCCTGTTATTCCCGTTATCCACAGGTACATAAATATCCGGTATGACTGAATTTCAACTTCATCTGGTTTCCGATTCAACCGGCGAAACCCTGCAGTCGATGACCAAGGCGGCGCTCGTCCAGTTTGAGGGGATCACCCCGATCGAGCATGTCTGGAGCCTAACCCGCACGGTGCGACAGCTTGATGATATTCTTGATTCCATTGCAAAAAAACCGGGTTTGGTGCTTTATACGCTGGTTAACAAGGAAATGCGCGATGTGCTGGAAATGGGGTGTCAACGGCTCGCCGTGCCTTGTGTTTCTGTACTCGATCCGGTGCTCGGCGCTTTCTCAAGCTATCTTGGCCAGAAAATCCGTCGCCTGCCCGGCCGTCAGCATATGCTGGACAAGGATTACTTCGGCCGGATTGAGGCGCTTAATTTTACCATGGCTCATGATGATGGCCAGATGCCCGACGGCCTGAACGAGGCGCAAATCGTCCTTGTCGGGGTGTCACGCACCTCAAAGACGCCGACCTCGTTCTATCTTGCCCATCGTGGCTATAAAACCGCAAATGTGCCGATTGTGCCGAATATCCCGATGCCCCCGGCATTGTTCCGGCTCAGCGACCCATTGGTCGTTGGCCTGACCACCAGCCCTGAACGGCTGTCGGAGATCCGCAAGAACCGGCTGCTCAGCCTGCATCAGACCGTCGATACCGACTATGTCGACCGCGAGCGGATCAAGGAGGAAGTGATTTTCGCGCGCAAAATGTGCACCCGCGAGAACTGGCCGATCATCGATGTCTCCCGGCGCTCGGTCGAGGAGACCGCCGCCCAGATCATCACCCTCTTTAACCGCCGTCAGCAGAAGCCCGCATGATGACGGACATCCCGGCTCTCATATTGGCCTCGCAAAGCCCGTCGCGGGCGCAACTGCTGCAACAGGCGGGACTCAAATTCGATATCCGCCCTGCCCTCATTGATGAGGAAGAGGTCAAGCATGCGATGTTCGGCGAAAAGGCCCCGGCAACCGATGCTGCCGTCGCCCTTGCCGAGATGAAGGCTGCGAAAATATCGCGTGGTGATCCGCTGGCGCTGGTGATCGGTGCCGACCAGATCCTGGAATGCAACGGCATCTGGTTCGACAAGCCCGTCGATCTCGATCATGCCAGCGCCCATCTGACGGCCCTCAGGGGTAAAACCCATATTCTTGCCAACGCGGTCTGTGTCGCCAAGGGTGGATCGGTCCTCTGGCGCCATGTCACCATCGCGCGCCTGACCCTGCATAATTTCAATGATGCGGTTCTCGATGCCTATCTGGCCGCCGCCGGGGAGGCTATCCTTACCTCGGTCGGGGCCTATCAGTTCGAAGGAATCGGGGTGCAGCTTTTCAGCAAAGTGGAGGGCGATTTCTTCTCGATCCTCGGCCTGCCGATGCTCCCCCTGCTGGATTTCCTGCGCGGCCATCATATCGGACTGGCGGCATGACGCCGGGCGCGAAAAAAGTCGCCGGGGTGATGGGTTGGCCGATCAGCCATTCGCTATCGCCGCGCTTGCATGGCTACTGGATCGAGAAATACGGCCTAAACGCGGACTATCGCGCCTGGCCGGTGAAAGCGGAGGATTTGGACGCCCGCCTCCGCCAGCTTGCCAGTGAATGCGAGGCGGAGGGGGCTGTATTTCGCGGCACCAACCTCACCATTCCCTTGAAGGAACAGGCGCTCTCGATTGTCGATGAGCTTGATGCCTCGGCGCGGCGGATTGGCGCGGTAAATACAGTGGTGGTGGGCAAGGACGGTCGTTTGATTGGCCGCAATACCGATGCCATCGGCTTTACCGACAGCCTTGGCGAACATATGGAGACGACTGGCCTTGCCGGGGGGACGGCGCTGGTGCTGGGGGCGGGCGGCGCGGCGCGTGCCGTCGCCACCGCGCTTGTCGATCTCGGGCTTGGCAAGATCCTGATCTGTAACCGCTCCGAAGCCCGCGCGCAAAGCCTCGCTGCGGATATTGGCGACGGCGCGCAAAGCCTCGCCTGGGAGGCCCGCGCTGATGTCCTCGACGCGGTTGATATCCTTGTCAATTGCACCAGTCTCGGCATGAGCGGCCAGCCGCCGCTCGATATTTCCCTTGATCGCCTGAAAAAATCGGCGGTGGTCAGCGATATTGTCTATGTCCCCCTTGAAACGGACCTGCTGAAAATGGCAAGATTACAGGGCAATGTCGCGGTTGATGGTCTCGGGATGCTGCTGCATCAGGCAAAGGCGGGGTTCGCGGCCTGGTTCGGCGTCACACCGGGAGTTGATGCGGCGCTCCGCCACCATGTTTTGCAAGGATTGACACAGAAATGACGATGATTCATATCGGCCTGACCGGCTCCATCGGTATGGGAAAATCCACGGTTGCCAGTATGTTTGAATCGCTCGGGATTCCGGTCTATGACGCGGATGCCGAGGTTCACAAGCTCTATGCCAAAGGTGGCGCCGGGGTCGAGCATTTGCGCAACACCTTTCCGGCGGCGGTGGTTGATGACGCGGTTGACCGCAAACTGCTGGGCGAGCTGGTGGTCGGCAATGAGGCCGAGATCAAGCGGCTTGAACAGATTATCCATCCCCTGCTCGCCGACGGGCGCGCCGCCTTTTTCAAGGCGGCGGAGGCTGCGGGCCATGACATTGTTGTTTTCGATATTCCGCTGATATTCGAGACCCGCGGTGAGGACCGGGTGCATAAAATCGTTGTGGTCTCCGCCCCGCACCATGTTCAGAAAGCCCGCGTTCTGGAACGGCCCGGCATGTCCGATGAGAAATTTGAGGCGATCCTGGCCCGCCAGATGCCGGATGCAGAAAAACGCGAACGGGCCGATTATATCATCGATACGGACATCCCGATGGAAGAGACATTTGCGCAGGTGAAGGCGATTGTGGAAGAGTTGAAAAATGCGTGAAATTGCCCTCGACACGGAAACCACCGGCTTCGACCCTGCCACCGGCGACCGCATCGTCGAGATCGGCTGCGTCGAGCTGATGAACCATATCCCGACGGGCGAGGTGTTTCACTGTTATGTCAACCCGGAGCGGGACATGCCCGACAGCGCCTTCAAGGTGCATGGCCTGAGTACGGAATTCCTGCTTGGTCACAAAGTCATCGCCGAGGAGATCGAGGGGTTTCTCGCGTTTATCGGGGAGGCCCAGCTGGTGATCCATAATGCCCAGTTCGACATGAAATTTCTTAATGCCGAACTGGTTCGGCTCAAGCGTCCACCCTTGCGGATGGCGCGCACGATCGACACGGTCAGCATGGCACGGCGCAAGTTTCCGGGGGCGCAGGCCAGCCTTGACGCCCTCTGCCGCCGTTTCGCCATCGACAATTCGGCCCGCACCAAGCATGGCGCTTTGCTCGATGCGGAATTACTGGCGGAAGTCTATCTGGAACTGATCGGCGGCCGTCAGCGCGGCTTCTCGCTCGCAAGTGAGGAGACGGGCGGCCTTCGCGCCGTCAACGTTGAGACCCGCACCCCGCGCCCGCATGAGGCCAGCGCCGCCGAACGCGCCGCCCATGCGGAATTTCTCAAAACCATCACCGATCCGCTCTGGCTGGCGAAATAGCGGTATTCAGTCAGGGCTCGGGAAGGCTCAGGCGGTGCCGGCGGGGGCCTGCTGGGCGGTTTGCTGGGCTTTGTGATCCCGGAATAGATTAGCAAAATCAATCGGGTCGAGCAGCAACGGTGAAAAGCCGCCGTCGCGGGTGGCATCGGCAATGACGCGGCGGGCGAACGGGAACAGCAGTCTCGGGCATTCGATCATGCAGACCAACTCCATGGTGTCCGCCGGGAAGTTCATCAACTGGAACAGGCCGCCGTAAACCAGCTCGACGACAAAGGCGGGCGCCTCATCATGCTGGCCCTTGGCCTCGATGCGAAGTTCAACTTCATACAGGTTCTCGCCGACCGCCTTCGCCTGTATATTCACCGCCATGGTCACGGCGGGCGCGCCTTTTTCGGGCGACAGGCTGTCCGGCGCATTGGGATTCTCGAAGGACAGGTCCTTCACATACTGGCGAATAATCGCCAATGTCGGTGACTTCTGCGGCTCGGCCGCCTGGGCGCCGTTTGCGGCCTGTTTATCCTGTCCGTTTTCTGACATTAATGGGTCTCTCCTGATTTTAGTATAGCCGCGCGTGGGGCCGGAAAAATATTGACAAAGTGGTTAACATGGATGCGCGGCGGCGACAAGGGGAAGTCCGCTTCCGTCCCGCCTGCCCGTCGTTTTTTTGGCTTATTTATTCTTCGCCCAGGGGCTGTCGGCATTGCCGGGACCGTGGGGGCCATCGCCGCCACTGCTCCGGTTGCGGTCATCGAGCGATTTCGCATCCGGCTCAATGACCTCATAGTCGCCGTCGATAATCGGTCCGCCGCCCGCGCTGCTCGCGCCGCCACGCGGGCCTCTACCACCCGCGCCGCGATTGACCGCGACAAAGCGCGTGCGTGAGGCGACATAGCCCGCCAGCGCCCGGCGCAGTGGCGGCAGGAACAGCAGAAAGCCGATGGCATCGGTGACAAAGCCCGGAATTAACAGGAACAATCCGGCGATAGCGAGAAAGATTCCCTCGAAAATTTCATGGACCGGGGTTTCGCGCCGCTCCAGCGCCGCACGGGCCCGCATCAGCACGCCAACCCCCTGTATCCGGAGCAAGGCCGCCCCGATCACAGCGGTGACCACGGTGATGAGAATGGTATTTAGGGCGCCAATCTCGCTTCCGACCTTGATGAAGACCATAATCTCCACCAGCGGAATTCCGATCACGGCTGCCAGAATTAATAATGCCAAGCTTGTTTATCCTTGCCAGAGTTTCTATGTAACCAGTAAGAGATTGTTAATTGGGCATCTCTTATAAGATACTGGACCTTAGCGACGTAACTCGTTAACCTCCATCTTGAACTGCCCTTTACATAAGGGCTATTGGAAACTTTACCAAACTCAATTTGAAGATATTATTATGGACGATGGATTTCAGTTCCTGGACATTATTTTGCTCGCCGCCGTTGCGGGGTTTATTTTCCTGCGCCTGCGAAGTGTCCTTGGACGGCGGATGGGCCACGAACAGGCACCGCCCGAAGAAAAGGCACAGCGTCAGCCGGAAGGCCACAAAGCAGCCGATCTCGACGACAGCCAGACGGAAGACAATATTGTTCTCTTGGGTGACAAGTCCAAACGGCCCTCCACCAGCCCATTTGGTGGCAGCGAGCTTGCCCGAACGTTAAGCCAGATCCGCCAGATAGACCGGAGTTTTGACCAGACCAGCTTTACCGCCGGGGCACAGGCCGCCTATGAAAGCATTGTTGTTGCCTTCGCCCAGAGCGACCGGGATACTTTGCAGGCCCTGCTCGCCGACGATGTCTATGATAATTTCGCCCGCTCGATTGACGAGCGCGAGGCGGAGAAACAGGTGATGTCGACGGATATCGTTGCCATTCATTCGGCGGATATCATCGAGGCAAATCTCGTCAACAAGGAAGCCGAGATCACCATCAAGTTCGAGGCGGAAATGATTTCGATGACCAAGGACGAGGATGGCATTGTCGTTTCCGGCTCAGCGCAGCCGCAGACGGTGCATGAGATCTGGACCTTTGCCCGCGACCTCAAATCGCGGAACCCGAACTGGCTTCTGATCACCACCCGCAGTGCCAACTGACGACGGAGGCCGCACGATGGCGATGGCATCCTTCCGGTTCCCGTTTTCCCGGCCGCTTTCGCGCAAGACTTGGATAACCACCATGGTGGCGGGCCTCGTTCTGGTCGTTGTTGGGACGCTGGTCTGGTTATATGAACGCGGGCAAGTAACGGAAGACAATCTGAACATTCGCGCCGTGAGCTTTTCCGATCTTCCCGGCTGGCCGGAGGCGGACTACACCGGCTTTCGCGCCGCCTTCGTTAAATCCTGCCAAAAGATAGCAACCCTGCCAGCGACACGCGAGATGGGCGGGGTCGGCATTGCCGGCACCGCGGGTGACTGGCAGCCGCTTTGTGAGGCGGCACTCGCCCTGCCGCCGGGACCCGAGTTGTTGCAGTCCTTTTTCGAGAGCCATACCACCCCCTTCCAGATCCTCAACAACACGGAGGAGACCGGGCTTTTCACCGGCTATTATGAGGCCAGCCTGAACGGCAGCCGGACCCGCCAGGCGCCCTATCTGACGCCGCTGTACCTGCGCCCGCCGGAGCTGGTGATGGTCGATCTCGGCCAGTTTCGCGACGAATTGAAGGGTCAGCGTATCGCCGGGAGCGTGGTTGGCGGAAACCTTGTCCCCTATCCCGACCGCACCGGGATCGAGGGTGGGGCGCTTGCGGACCGCGCGCTTGAGCTGGTCTGGGTCGATAGCGCCATCGACGCCTTTTTCCTGCATATACAAGGCTCCGGCGTGGTCGAGATGGATGACGGCACAACGCTTCGCGTCGGGTATGCCGCCCAGAATGGCCATCCCTATTTCGCCATCGGCCGCGAGTTGATCGACAAGGGCTATGTGGCGAAGGAAGACATGTCGATGCAGGCCATCCGCGACTGGTTGGAGCAAAACCCCGACAAAGCGGCGGAATTAATGCAGAAAAACGCGTCTTATGTGTTTTTTCGTGAATTAAGCGGCGACGGCCCGGTCGGGGCGCAGGGTGTGGAGCTGACAGCGGAGCGCAGCCTTGCGGTCGATCGCAAATGGTTGCCGCTCGGCGTGCCGATGTGGCTGTCAACCGAGGTCGCGCCCGCCAGCGGCGAGATGAAATCGGCGCCGTTCCGGCATTTGATGATGGCGCAGGATACCGGCGGCGCCATTCGTGGACCGGTGCGCGGCGATGTCTTCTGGGGCCATGGCGATCATGCTTATGAAATGTCCGGCGGCATGAAAAGCGACGGCGAGATCTGGATCCTGCTGCCCAAATCTTTGGCGGCGAAGTTGCTGCAACGGCCGACGTCCTAACTTTTCTGGTGCAAGCGGGCAGCAGACGGTATAGTTTGGGGTGAAATAGGGAGTTATAAATGTCCGTTCCCCCAGTTAAGAAAAACGTGGCCCTGTTTGTCACCTGCCTTGTCGACCTCAACCGCCCCTCCGTCGCCTTTGCCGCGATCAAGTTGCTGGAACAGGCGGGATGCACCATTATGGTGCCGGAAGCCCAGACCTGCTGCGGTCAGCCCGCCTATAATTCCGGTGATAAAAAAAGCGCAAAAGAGATCGCAACCCAGGTTATCCGGGCGTTCAAGGGCTATGACTATGTGGTTGCCCCGTCTGGTTCCTGCGCCGGCATGATCCGCCACCACTATCCGGAGCTGTTCAAGGACGATGACACCATGATGGTGGAGGTGACCGAGCTGTCGGCGCGCACCTATGAGCTGACGTCCTTCCTGCAGGACGTGCTGGGCTTTACGCCGGAGAATGTCCGCCTTGAAAAATCCCTGACCTATCATGACAGTTGCAGTTCCCTCCGTGAAATGAAGGTGCGGGAGCAGCCACGGGCGATGCTGGGCGCGGTCGCCGGGCTTGATGTACGTGAGGCCGCGGACAGCGAGGCCTGTTGCGGGTTCGGCGGGACATTCTGCCTCAAATATTCGGAAATCTCCGCCTCCATGGTCGATACCAAGATCGATAACCTGCTGGCGACCGGGGCGGACATGCTGGCGGCGGGCGATCTCGGCTGCCTGATGAATATCGCCGGGCGGCTGCAGCGGCGCGGCGCGGACATGAAGGTCGTCCATGTCGCCGAAATCCTGGCGGGCATGGCCGATGGTCCCGGCCTCGGTGAGGGGGAGACCTGATGCAGGTTACCAGCCGCCGCTTCAAACAGGGCGCCCATGACGCGCTCAACGACAAGAACATCCAGAGCGCCTTTTCCAAGGTGAAGGGCGGCTTTCCCGTCGCCCGCGCCAAATCCGTCGCCGACCTGCCCGAATTTGATTCTTTACGCGATGCCGCCGTCGATCTCAAGAACCATTGCCTCGAAAATCTCGACTATTACCTTGAGTATTTCGAGGATCAGGTGATCCTTCAGGGCGGCATGGTCCATTGGTGCAGCTCCTACGCCGAGGCGCGCGACGTGGTGCTGAAAATCTGCAAGGACGTCAACGCCCGCACCGTGACCAAGGGCAAATCCATGATCACCGAGGAAATGGCGCTCAATGATTTCCTCGAAAGCAACGGGATCGAGCCGATCGAGACCGATCTCGGTGAATATATCATCCAGCTTGCACATGAATATCCAAGCCACATCATCGCCCCCGCCCTGCACAAGACCAAGGATCAGGTGACAGAGCTGTTCCATGATCACCATGGGAAATACGGCCTGACCGAGCGCCTGACCGATCCGCAGGCGCTGGTCAATGAGGCCCGGAGCGTACTGCGCGATAAATATGTCGCCGCCGATGTCGGCATTACCGGCGCCAATTTCCTGATTGCCGAGACCGGATCGACGGTGATCGTCACCAATGAGGGTAACGGCGACCTCACCCAGTCGCTGCCGAAAACCCATATTGCCGTCTCCAGCATCGAAAAAGTCGTGCCGACGCTGGAGGACGCAAGCCTGCTGCTCCGCCTGCTGGCGCGGTCGGCGACCGGTCAGGAGATGTCCGTCTACACGACCTTCTCCACCGGCCCAAAACGGCGCGCGGATCTTGACGGGCCGAGCAGTTTTCACGTCGTTCTGGTCGATGCCGGGCGCAGTGATCTACTCGGGAGCGACAAGCAGGACCTGCTCCGCTGCCTCAAATGTGGCGCCTGCATGAACCATTGCCCGGTGTATCAGGCGGTCGGCGGCCATACATACGGCTGGGTCTATCCGGGCCCGATCGGCGCGGCGCTCAATCCGCAGATGGTCGGTTTGGAGGAGGCGCGGCACCTGCCCAATGCCTCGACCTTCTGTGGCCGTTGCGAGGAAGTCTGCCCGGTCCGCATTCCGCTGCCTAAAATCATGCGGCACTGGCGTGAGGAAGCGTTCGAGAAGCAGATTACGCCGAAACCGGAACGCTGGGGCATTGGCCTTTGGGCGTTTTTCGCCAAGCGCCCCGCCCTCTACCGGATCGTAACGCGCCTTGGCGCCCGCAGCCTTCGCCTTGCCGCCGGAAAGCGGGGCCGCCTTAAAAAGCTGCCACTTATGTCCGGTTGGACCTCGGTCCGGGATTTCCCCGCGCCGGAGGGTGCGACCTTCATGGACCAGTGGAAACGGCAGCAGCGGGGGCAGAAATAATGACGCCGCGCGAAAAAATATTCGGCCGTATCCGTGAAAATCTCGGTCGTGGCCCGCGGGAGGGGAACGCCGCCGAGGCGCTCCGGTCGCGGATTACCGGTCATGTCCGCCAGATTATCCCCGCCCGCGCGCAAATTCCCCATGCCGCCCAGGTCGACATGTTTCAGGCTAGGGCCGAGGCGCTGGCGGCGACGGTCAGCCGCGTCGCCTCCCTCACCGAGGTGCCGGAGGCGGTGCAGGACTACCTGACCGGCCATAACCTGCCGTCCCGGATCAAGATGTCGCCCCCGCCCGCGCTTGATGGCATTCCGTTCGATACCCTCCCGATGATGGAGATTACGCGCGGCCCCGCCCATATCAGCGACGAGGTTAGCCTCACCCCCGCCTTCACCGGCATCGCCGAGACCGGCACGCTGTGTCTCGCCTCGGGGCCGGAGACGCCGTCAACGCTGAATTTCCTGCCCGAAAACCATATCGTTATCCTGAAGGCGAGCCAGATCACCGGCACGCTGGAGGATAGCTGGGACCGTCTTCGCAAAACCTATGGCGAGGGCAACCTGCCGCGCACTGTCAATTTCATCTCCGGCCCGTCGCGCACCGGCGATATCGAGCAGACCCTGATCATGGGCGCCCACGGGCCCCGCCGCCTTCATATCGTGATTGTGGATGATGGCCCGGAAGTCTGACCGCCCGCTCGGCCTGTCCCGCGCCGACCGCACCCTCTGGGATCATGTTGCCCGCAGCATCGATCCGCTGGACAGCGACCGCTTTATTGGCGGCGCGCCGGACGACCCCATAAAGGTGGGTAACCCCGCGACCCCGAAATCCACCATAGTGGTGCCGAAAAAGGCCCCGGTTGTCCCGCGGGAACGGCGCGCCCTCACCGCCGCCGAAATACGGGAGGCTCTGCTCGGCGGCCACGGCACGGAATTCAGCGGGATGCATGAGGGGGCGGAGGCCACGCCATCCCGCCGCCAGAATGTGCCGGGTCTCGACCGGCGAAGCTCGGAACGCCTCAGGAAAGGCCAGATGGAGATCGACGGCCGGCTCGATTTGCACGGCCTGACCCGCGCCGCGGCGGAGCGGCAGCTTCGCAGTTTCATCACCACGGCGCAAGGGCAGGGCAAGCGCTGCGTACTGGTGATCACCGGCAAGGGCTCCTCGACGAAAAAAACCGACGATGCCCCCTTTATGGTGCCACAAAAACCCGGCATTTTACGCGAAGCAGTGCCAAAATGGCTTCAAGGGCCGGAATTACGGCACCTTGTTATTGACATTCGCGCCGCGCAGCCGAAACATGGCGGCAGCGGTGCCCTTTATGTTTTGCTTCGAAGGCGGCGCGGCTGAACAGTATTAGTATAAGGATAATGTCATGACGCCCTTTGGATTACGTGTGAGGGAATTGCGGCATCACCAACGTATAACGCTTAAGAAAATGGCCGGAGATTTACAGATAAGCGCCGCCTATCTGTCGGCATTGGAGCATGGCCATCGTGGCCGCCCCTCTTTTTCACTGGTCGAGCAGATGTGCAGTTATTTCAATATCATCTGGGAAGAGGCCGAGGAATTACAGCGCCTCGCCGCGCTGTCGCACCCGAAAGTCACCCTCGATACCAGCGGCTTAAGCCCGACGGCGACGGAATATGCCAACCTGCTGGCGCGCGAGGTGCGCACCCTGTCCGAGCCGCGATTGAAGGAAATGCTGAGCTACCTGAAGAAATCCGCGGCGTTAAAATGAGTGAGGCGCGCGCCGATACGGCGGCCCGTCTGGCCCGGGGTGTGCAAAGCCTGCTCCATGATATGGGCTATGACAGCCTGTGCGAGGTCAAGCTCCGCTCCCGCCGCCGGGTCGATGTGATGGGGATTAATGAGAAAGGCCGGATTGTCATCGTCGAGATAAAGAGCAGCGCCGCCGATTTCCGCGTCGATGAAAAATGGAGCGATTACCTTGAGTTCTGCGATGCCTTCTATTTTGCCGTCGATGAGAGTTTTCCCATCGATTTGCTGCCCGAGATCCAGGGCCTGATCATTGCTGACGGGTTTACCGGCGCGGTCGTCCGCCCGGCGATGGACTTTAAGCTCAACGGCAGCCGCCGCCGCAATATCACGCTCCGCTTTGCCCGCACCGCCGCCAACCGCCTCCGCCTCGCGGAAGCCTCAATGAAGGAGACAAATTATGTGCGCTGATGCCAAGGGAACCGCCCTCCCGACCGTCTTTATCGACAACCCCCGGACCCGCGTCACCGAATGGCGGTTCAAGAAAAAAGGCGATGCCACCGGATGGCATACCCATGCCTACGATTATGTAGTGGTGCCGATGTTCGACGGCTTCCTCGATATCGACCTGCCCGGCGGAGAGACATTCCGCGCCGAACTTAAAACCGGCATCCCCTACTTTCGCGAACTCGGCATTGAGCATAACGTCCGCAGCGGCAACGATTTTGACTGCGCCTTCGTCGAGATCGAGTTTTTAACGGCAGAACCTAAGGGGTTTTGAACGAGCGTTAATTATCTTATGCAGCAAGTTCGACTTGAACATTTTCGCGCTCGCTCCACAAAACTGGCTTAATATCATAACTATCGAGAGCTTCGATAATACTACTTGAGACGTTTCTTGATTGATCATTTATTAAAGCATAAGCTTTCGATTTTTCTGGGCGAATGTCTCGTGTATCTACCCAATCAACTATAATTGAATCGGCACTATGTCGATTAGGATTGTTGATGGTTTTTATCATTCGTTCATAAGCAGATGTTGACTTTGAAATTAGAAAATCAAACTTTCTCGCATAACCCGAATGCCCGATAAATGAAACTTGTTCAGAATATCGAATTTCCGAAATATCTAACCATTTTCTAACATCTTCAAAAAACAAACTAGTAATGTGTGATTCTGCTAAAAAAAACATATCATTAACAGCGAGGATTGCTTGAATTAAAGAGTGTTTCTTTAACGCAAAATTCCGTTCATTAGCTTTGACCTGAAGTTTATCGTTTTCTTCATTTACACCATAGCCATTCAAAGTAGATTTTAGGATTGCCTTTCTTTTCGGAGTTTCGAGTTTGCACCCTTCTTCTCTCAAATTCGAAATTGTGTCTCCATCATCTGTAAGAAAATAGCCATCAGGCGTTTGTTTGAGATATATTTGTATATAATCATTGTTGTGATCAATATAGGGAGTAGTAATTTCGGCCCACTTATCAATTTTCTTCCAGACAGTTTTATCCTTTAGCCATGAGTAATAGTTATCAATTAAATTTTCTACGTCACTCATGAAAGAGATCCTTTGTCAAATGAGGAAGTTTTTTGACATTACAAAATACCATAAATAGTCGAAGCGTTTCGTATGAATCTTTCAGGTTTCCAAATAAATTTTCCGGGACCTCTTGAGCCCATTTTAAATCATAGCCTTCTTTATATAAATGCAAATGACAGGGTCCAATTTCTTCTCCATTAGGATTGCGATGAGGCGGCCCGAATAAATCAAGTCTTGCTAACCCGAGAATATTCCTTCCTCGCATATGGTGATTTCTTTTCACGAGGTTAATAGAACTTTGCCTATAGTTTATAAAGAACTCTTCTTTATTGTTTTCAGAGGTGAAGCTTAATTCAAGGTTTCCTCCTAAACTTGGAAATTTCAGTTCATTCGCGGCAGTAGATATTTTTTCCATTTGGAAAAGCGCATCTGCTTCATTTTGGGATATTATAGTATCCGACATCATCACGCTCTCTGTGACCCTAAATACAATCAAGGGCAATTTACACTAAATAGTAGTTCCAAAGCTAACTATTTCTTGTAGATAGCATCACCGATACGGGTCATCTTTCGCGAGATAGTTGGTGACATAATCGCTAATACCGTCTTCTAGACTCCGGAGATTGCCGCCGAAGCCCTTGGCGCGGAGTTTTTGCATGTTGGCTTCGGTAAAATACTGGTATTTATCGCGGATCTCGATCGGGGTGTCGCGGTAGGTGATTTGCGGTTCCTTGCCCGCGGCTTTGAAAACGGCGGTGGCGAGGTCCTTGAAGCTGCGGGCCTTGCCGGTGCCGAGATTGAACAGGCCGGAGACTTTCGGATTGTCGAGCAGCCAGAGGACAACATCGACGCAGTCCTTCACATAAACGAAATCACGAAGCTGGCCACCATCCTCATAATCGGGGTGGTGCGACTTGAACAGGGTGACGGCCTCGCCGTTTGCAACGCTCGGGTAGCATTGCGCAATCACGCTTTTCATGCCGCCCTTATGGTATTCATTCGGTCCGTAAACGTTGAAGAATTTGAGCCCGGCCCATTGCGGTGGCGTCGTGGCGCCACGGGCAATCTCGCGGGCGACGAAACGGTCAAACGCCTGCTTGCTCCAGCCATAAAGGTTAAGCGGCTTGAGGCGGGCGAGCGCGGCCTCGCTTGCGTCATCGTCAAAACCCGCCGCCCCGTCGCCATA
The DNA here is from genome assembly GCF_041689005.1 of Sneathiella sp. GTDB lineage: Bacteria > Pseudomonadota > Alphaproteobacteria > Sneathiellales > Sneathiellaceae > Sneathiella. Next base: position 11,176 of record NZ_JBDNHC010000127.1, on the reverse strand, counting down.
TGTCGCGGCGGAGGAGGCATAGATGAAGGGAACGTTATTATCGCTGGCCCAGGTCCAGAGCATCCGGCTGGGCCGGAAGTTGCGGTCCAGAATCATATCGCCGTCGGTTTCTGTGGTGGCCGAGATCGCACCCATATGAATGATGGCGGTAATATGCGTCCGGCACTGGGCAAGCCAGTTTTCAAGGTTATCGGGGTCGACAAAATCGGAAATCACTGAGCTTGCGAGATTTTTCCATTTATCGCCGGTCTCCAGCCAATCGCAGACAACGACGGATTTGCCCTGTTCTGCGAGAGCGGCGACGATGTTGGAGCCGATAAACCCGGCCCCACCGGTGACGAGAACGAAGTCTTTCATGGTTTTTCCGCCGTCTTGTTTGAGGCTGCCTTTTCCCGGGTCTCCCGGGTGCCGAGCAGGCGCTGAATGGTGCCGGTGGTACTGAACCCCTCCTTCAGGGTCGCAAGATGGACGCGTCCGCCATACGCCTGGACAATATCGGCGCCAACGACGGTCTCGACGGTGTAATCGGCGCCTTTCACCAGCACGTCGGGCCGGAGCCCCTCAATCAGGTGGATCGGCGTATCTTCGGCAAACGGCACGACGAGATCGACATCGCCAAGGCTGGCGAGCACGATGGCGCGGGAGTTTTCGTTGGTGACGGGGCGGGTCTCGCCTTTCAGGCGGCGGATGCTGTCATCGGTATTAAGTCCGACAATCAGCCGGTCGCATTCCCCCCGCGCCTGCGATAGCAACGAGATATGCCCGGGATGAACGAGGTCGAAACAGCCATTGGTGAAGCCAACCTTCAGGCCGCGGGCGCGCCAGTTGGAAACCCGCTCCTCTGCCGCTTCAAAGCTGATGATTTTATTCTCAATCCCGCTGATCTCGGCGCTGTGAAGTGCGGCGCCCAGCTCCTCGCGGGTGACGGCGGCGGTGCCGGATTTGGCAACCGCGATGCTGCCCGCAAGATTGGCAAGTTGCGCGGCCTCGGGCAGGGTCGCGCCGGCGGCGAAACTGAGCGCGAGCGCGGCGATGACACTATCCCCGGCCCCGGAGACATCGAACACCTCCTGCGCCTTGGCGGTGATATGATAGGCCTCTGTCGGCGTGATCAGGCTCATTCCGGCCTCCGACCGGGTGACGAGCAGGGCATCGAGCCCGGCGGCTTTCAGGGTGTGCCGCGCCGCCGTCTCAACCTCCGCATTGGTGGCGCAGGGCATCCCGCTCGCCGCGGCCATCTCCCGGGCGTTGGGGGTCAGCAGGGTGACGCCCGCATAGCGGCTGAAATCCAGCGATTTCGGGTCGGCAATGACGGGAATGTTCTTGGCGGCTGCGAGTGTGATCGCCGCGCGGAGAACCGGATCGGAAAGCACGCCCTTGGCATAATCTGACAGAATGACGATATCGGCGGTCTCAAGCGCCTGTTTATAGGCATCCAGCAGCTTCTCCGCCGTTTGTGGCTGTAGCATATGGCTTGCCTCGGCGTCGCTTCTGAGCAGTTGCTGGCCATCAGCGATAAAGCGGGTCTTGACAGTGGTCGGTCGACCGACCGAGGTAATAAGGTTGGGCGCCGTACCGGCCCCTGACGCCAATTCGGGTGCGGTCAGGATTGCTGTAATCTCGCGCCCCTCCGCGTCCTCGCCGATCACGGACACGAGGCGCGCGCGACCGCCGAGCGAGGTGATATTGCGTACCACATTCCCCGCGCCACCCAGCATTTGCGCCTGATGCGAGATGGTGAGGATCGGGATCGGGGCCTCGGGCGAAATCCGTGTGGCGCTGCCGTAAACGAAACGGTCGAGCATAACATCGCCCAGAACCAGCACCTCGATCTCGCCGGTTTTATCGAGCAGGGCGAGGAGCGCGGGAGATATCTGCATTGTTCCGCTCATACCAGTTTCAGCGACTGTTCAAGTGCGCCGCAGAGCATATGACCGAGGGTGATATGCATTTCCTGTATGCGCCGGGTGGACTGCGCCGGGACAATCAGCGCACAATCGGTGAGTTTCGGCATCAATCCGCCGTCGCGCCCGGTGAAAGCGGTCGGGATGAGACCTTTTTGGCGGGCCATTTCAAGGGCGGCGACGATATTCGGGCTGGTGCCAGAGGTTGACAGGCCAACAGCAACATCGCCGGGCTGGCCAAGCGCGTCGAGCTGGCGGGCAAAAATCTGCTCGAAGCCAAGGTCATTTGCGCCTGCTGTCAGCGCCGAGGTATCCGTGTTCAGCGCAATGGCGGCGATGGGCTTTCTGTCCTCGATAAAGCGGATGACCAGCTCGGCGGCAAGATGCTGGGCGTCGGCGGCACTGCCGCCGTTACCGAAAAACAGGATTTTATGACCCCCGCGCACCGCCTCGACCCAGAGGCCAAGCATTTCCTGGAACGGTCCGGCCATGACACGCCGCGTTTCTGCCAGTACGGCAGCATGATCTTCCAGTTCAGCGTCAAAATATTCCAGCGGAGTCAAGTTGGCCTCATTTGTTAAAGAAAACGCTCTGCGGTGATCGTATAAGCGGTAATAGTATAAACTGCGCCCCCCTGCAAATACGGAGTTTATCCGCGCCCCCCATGCGCCTAGCCCTCCACGGTTTCGCGGGGCAGGTCGCGCGACGTGCGGCTGCGGCGGGGATCGGCGCTGTCGAAGCCGGAAAACGGCTCTTTCAGGCGGGCGGTGGCCATCTCGATATAGTCGGGGTTGACGTCGATGCCGGTGGCGCGGCGGCCCAAAACCTGGGCGACCCGGGCCGTGGTGCCGCTGCCGAGAAACGGGTCGAGCACCAGATCGCCGGGCGCCGATGAGGCCCGGATGATGCGTTCCAGCAGCGCCTCGGGCTTTTGCGTCGGATGTGGCAGGCGCTCGGCGGCGCAGTAATGCACATGGCTGAACTGCCAGACATCGCCCGGGTTGGCCCCTGCCATATTGTTGCGCTTGCGGTAATATTTCTGCGGCACCCGCACGTCGTCGAGGTTAAACGCCGCCGTCTCACCCTTGGAAAACCAGAGAATATCCTCATGGCGGGGGGAGAAACCGCGCTTGCGGCCCATGCCTTGGGTATAATGCCAGGTAATCCAGCCCTGCGGGGTCAGGCCAAGCGTTTCCTCCAGCATCACATAAAGGCGGGCAATGAATTTCACGCCCATGAAGCAATAGAGTGAGCCGCCGGGCCGAAGCAGGCGCACCGCCTCACGCAGCCATGCCTCGGTGAAGTCCTGATAGGCGGCGCGGGTTTTTATGTCGATATTATTACCGTAATCCTTGCCGAGGTTATAGGGCGGATCGGCAACGATCAGGTCGATGCTGCCCGCAGGGAGACGCGCCATTTCCGCAGTGGCATCGCCACAGGTGAGCGTTATCTCGGGTTTGGATATGGTTTCCACGGCCATCCTATTGCGGGGACCGCTTGGCCATGATCCGCTGCAGGGTCCGCCGGTGCATATTGAGCCGGCGCGCGGTTTCCGAGATATTATGGTCGCACAGCTCGTAAATTCGCTGGATATGTTCCCAGCGGACGCGGTCGGCGGACATCGGGTTTTCCGGCGGCGGCGGCGGTGTTCCCTTGTCGGCGAGCAGGGCGTTGACGATATCCTCGACATTGGCGGGCTTGGCAAGGTAATCAATGGCGCCTGCCTTCACCGCGGCGACGGCGGAGGCAATGTTCCCATAGCCGGTCAGCATGACGATACTGGCGTGCTTGTTGACGGCGCGAATGGCCTCGACCACCTCAAGGCCGTTGCCGTCCTGAAGCCGCAGATCAACGATTGCATAGTCGGGGGCAGCGGTTTGCGCCTGCCGTTTGCCCTCGGCGACATTGCCGGCGAGGGTCGGGGTAAATCCCTTACGCGTCATTGACCGGCCCAGCCGGTTCAGGAATATTTCATCATCATCGACAATGAGCAGCCGCTTTTCGTTCATTTTCGCTCTTTTCCCGTCCGTGAATGCCGTTCCGTCTGGACATGTATTATCGTTTTTTTATAGTACCATCGATTTTCTGAAAGGGTCAGATTTTTCAAGGCGCGGCCGTGGCCAGAGGATTTCCACAATGGCGCCGCCGGTTTTGCGGTTGCCGAAGGTCAGCTCACCGCCGCTGCGCTTAATCATCATATCGGCGATGAAGACACCGAGACCCATGCCGCCCTTGCCGCGCCGGGTCGTCATATAGGGCTCGCCCAGCCGCCCGAGGATCTCCTCCGAGAAGCCGGGCCCGTCATCGCGGATTTCCGCCCGCACCAGCTTGTCATTCCAGTATAGGTCAATGCTGACCTGGTGGGCGGCAAACTCGACAGCGTTGCTGATCAGGTTGCCAAGCGCAAAGCGCAGCTCCGGGTTCAGGTACAGCCGTGGTTTTGTTGCCGCATCGCCATGGGACTGGATCGCAACCTCGGTCCCGGCGTCTGAATATTGCTGGGCGATCAGCTCGAAAATACTGTCAAGTGCAAGGTAATTATGATGGGCGCTGTCCTGCAGGAACCGTTGAGTATCGGGACGGCGCGACAGCTGGGCCAGCACTTCGGCACATTTTTTCGCCTGATCATGCAGCAGCCCGGCATCCTCGGCGGCGGGGCTGCCCGCCGGCAACTCCTGCGCCAGTTCCTCCGACACCAGCAGGATGGTGTTCAGCGGCGTGCCAAGCTCATGGGCGGCGGCGGCGGCAATCCCGCCGACGGCGGACAGTTGCTGCTCCCGCGCCAGCTCAAACCGGGCGACGGTCAGCGCGTCGGACATCTTGCGGGCATCGGCGGCGATCAGCCAGGCATAGCCCGACAGGAACAGGCTGCCGAGTACCAATGCCGCCCAGATGGTCAGGATATATATTTCCGACAAACGTAACGACCCCTCGGGCAGCGGCAGCGGCTCATAAAAGACCGCCAGTGCCGATATCGCGGTGAACGTGATGAGGCCCAGAAACACGGTGCCCCGACGCGACAGGTTGGTGGCTGAAATTGTCACGGGCACCAGAAATAACACTGAAAACGGGTTGGTCAGGCCGCCGGTGAAATAGAGCAGTCCGGTCAGCTGCAGGATATCGTAGAACAGGTAGAGGATGGCCCCGCGGTCTGGCAGGCGCGCCGTCGATTTGCGGCTGAGACTGACCAGCAGGTTGAGAAGGGCGCTGGCGCCGATCAGGGCAATGACCGGCACCATCGGCAAATGGTAGCCGAAGCCAAATTGCACAATGACAACGGTGAAGGCCTGCCCCAGTACCGCCAGCCAGCGGATATAGACAAGGGTTTGCAGGCGCATGCCGCCGGATGCAAAAATCACAGCGTCGGCGTCGGTTTCCGGATGGCGTTCGTTTGACATTCTACCTTGGCAGTTATTTTGTCCCCGCAGGACCGGGTAACTTGAAAAGCTGACATATAATAACCATGATTGATATCATACTTTATAGATGTCATGCGGTTTCCATCAATCATTCAAAAAGGATAATGATATGCGTGCAATGATAACGATGATTCGAAAAGCGCTTCTCCCCCTGCTTTCGGCCGGTGCCCTGCTCACGGCAACTGTCGGTTTGGCAACGGCGGGCGACGCCCAGGATCAAATGGTGGAAAAAGCCAAGATTACTGTCGATACTCTGGCCGGGCAGTCGGATATGGCGCAGTTTCGCAAGCTGCTGGCCGTCTCAAAGGGCGTGGTGGTCTTTCCGCAGGTCCTGAAAGCCGGGTTCTTTGTCGGCGGTGCCGGCGGTAGCGGGGTCCTGCTCGGTAAGGATGCTGCTGGAAACTGGTCGTCGCCCGCCTTCTATACCATGGGACAGGGCAGCATCGGCCTGCAGTTCGGCGCCGAAGCAAAGGAACTGGTGCTCGTGATCATGACAGAGAAGGGATTGCAGGCGATGATCGATAACAAGGTCAAGCTTGGCGGCGATTTAAGCGCGGCGGTCGGACCAGTCGGAACGACAATCGGGGCGGCCTCGTCTACGAACATCAATGTGGATGTCTTCTCCTTCGCCAATTCGAAGGGGCTGTTCATCGGCGCCTCGGTCGAGGGGTCCATTCTCGCGCCCAAGGATGACTGGAACGATGCCTATTACGGCAAGCCGACGACAACACAGGCAATTGTCATCAACCGTACGGCCGTAAACCCGCAAGCCGACGGTTTGCGCGCCGCGTTGCGGGCGGCAGAAGCCAAGTAATTCGTTTATGAGCGAAAGCTAGGACGACACCTTCATCAGGAGGTGCGCGATTTCGGGCTGACGGTTCTGGGTTGCATGATCCAGGGCCGTCCGGCCGGTAAAATCCGAGATGGCCGGGTCCGCCCCGTTGTCGAGAAGGATCTGAACGACGGCCAGATGGCCGTTTTTTGCGGCCTTGATCAGGGCGGTCTCACCCTGCCGGTTCTCCTCATTTACCCGGGCGCCATTGTCGATAAGGATTTTGGTCACGGCGATCGATCCGTAGGCGGCGGACTGGATCAGGGCGCTATTGCCGAGGGCGTCCCTCAGGTCAAGGCGGGCGCGATGCTGGATCAGCGCGCGGATGGTCTTGGGGTTCCCCGCCATCGCCGCATAGAGCAGCAGCGGAACTTTCTTGCTATCGCGGATATTCGGGTTATTGCCGGTTAGAAGATATTCCTCGACCGCGGCGGAATCTCCCTGTGCTGCGGCGCCGAACACCGCATCCTCCGTGAACAACGCGCCAGCGGCCACCGGACGGGCGATGAACAGGCTCAAAATTATAAGGCAGCACCAGAATCTCATCAGTATGGCCCTCACGTCTGCGGTACATGCCGGATTTTCAGCAACACTAAGGGTATTTATTAACGGATTCGGAATAAAGTTGCAATTATTGCTAACAATTTCCATGTTTAGGATGTATTATGTTGCAGTGCAGCGAAAACTACGCGCTTGCACTCGTCGACCGCCTGCCGGCGGGAACCCGACATTGAAGGAGAACCGTTTGTGTTATACCAGCTTGTAGAAGTTCAGAAACTGGCCCTCGTGCCATTGCGGATGGCGGCGCAGTTCTATTCGCAGATCCTGAAAAACCCGTTCAATCCGGTCTCGGAATCGCCGCAGGCGCAGACAATGGCCGCCGGGCTTGATTTGTTTTCAGAAACCACCCAATACCACGGAAAACCGGCATTTGGCATCACCAGCACCGAGATTGATGGTCAGACGGTATTGGTGCGTGAAGAGATCCTCAAGCCCCTCACTTTTTGCCAGCTCAAGCATTTCAAGCGCGCGACACAGCGTAAAGACCCAAAACTCCTGATCGTCGCGCCGATGTCTGGCCATTTCGCCACCTTGCTGCGCGGTACGGTCGAAACCATGATCCAGAATCACGATGTCTATATCACCGATTGGCGCGATGCCGCCAATGTCCCGTTGTTTGAGGGCCGCTTCGATCTGGATGACTATATCGATTACATTCAGAAATATCTCGAATTCCTCGGGCCGGACACCCATGTCATGGCCGTCTGCCAGCCCGGCGTACCGGTTCTGGCGGCTGTCGCGCTAATGGCTGAGGAGAAGAACCCGAACGCTCCGTTGTCGGTGACCCTGATGGGAAGCCCCATCGATACCCGCCGCCATCCGACCGAGCCGTGCAAGCTGGCGATGGAACATAGCATCGAGACGTTCGAGCGCATGGTCATCAGTCCGGTGCCGGTCGGTTATCCCGGTGCCTTCCGCCGTGTCTATCCCGGCTTTTTGCAGCTCGGCGGGTTTGTGAGCATGAATCTCGACCGTCATCTGGAAGCCCATATGAACCAGTTCGACAATCTGGTCGCGGGCGATGGCGACGTTGCCGACAAGCATCGCGCTTTCTATGCCGAATATAACGCGGTCATGGACCTGACGGCGGAATTTTACCTGCAGACCATTGAAACCGTGTTCCAGAAACAATCGCTGGCGAAGGGTGAAATGATGTATCGCGGCGACCATCTGGTAAAACCCGAACTGATCACCAAAACCGCGCTGATGACCGTCGAGGGTGAACTTGACGATATTTCGGGGATCGGCCAGACAGTTGCGGCCCAGGATCTGTGTTCCGGTCTAGCCGAGACGATGAAAACCCATTATGAGCAGAAAGGTGTCGGCCATTACGGCGTTTTCAACGGTCGCCGCTTCAACAGCGAGATCGCGCCGCGCATCTCCGATTTCATCCGCGCGCACGAGCCGAAAAAAGCAGCGACACAGACGACGGTAACGCCGGTCGCGAAAAAGGCGGAAACAGCGGCTCCGGCGGCGAAGACCAAAACCGCCAAGGCAGACGCGCCGAAGACAGCGGCCCCCACGGCAAAAGCAAAGACACCAGCGCCAAAGGCAGTGACACCGAAACCAGTAACGTCAAAGGCAGCCAAGTCAAAGACGGCCAAATCAAAAATGGCCGCACCGAAAACCGGGACTGCCAAAGCAGAAACACCAAAGGCCGAAACGCCGAAGGTTGGAGTTCCTAAGGCAGCGGCTCCAAAGGCCGAAGCCCCGAAGGTTGAAGTACCTAAGGTCGACGCCCAAAAAGCCGAAGCCCCGAAGGCCGAAACTCCTAAAGCAGCAGCTCCGAAGGCCGAAACTCCAAAAGTAGCAGCCCCGAAGGTTGAAGCCCCGAAGGTTGAAGCCCCCAAGTCGGACGCGCCGTCACCGGCAACACCCGCGGCTCAACCCAAGAGCGCGACCAGCGCGAGCTTGACGGCGAAAAAGGCACCGGCTAAAACCATTGCGAGACGAAAATCAGCCCCGAAGAAATCGGTGCCGACCCGCAAAAAGGGATAAATAATCGACGTGACGGACAAGCCATTCTGGGAAGCGGTGGCGCTTGAGGATATGAACAGCGAACAGTGGGAATCCCTCTGTGACGGCTGTGCGAAATGTTGCCTTCTCAAGCTTGAAGACGAGGATACGCTGGAGCTTGCCTATACGGACGTCGCCTGCCGCCTCCTCGATTTGGGAACTTGCCGCTGTACCCATTATGCAGAAAGATCCCGTCTCGTACCCGATTGTGTTAGTGTGACGCCGGAAATCATTCCGAAACTGAACTGGATGCCAAAAACCTGCGCCTATCGCCTGCTGTCAGAGAAGAAGCCGCTGCCGTGGTGGCATCCGCTGGTCTCGGGTGATCCGGAAACGGTCCACCGGGCTGGAATTTCGGTGCGTAACCGCGCGGTATCGGAACGATGGGCGGGGGATCTGGAAGATCATATTGTCGACTGGCCGGAAGAAGACATTGAAGGGTCGTGATGGCAGGGGCCAGATGCCCCTGTCCGCACCGGCGCGGCAGGCCGTCCCGCAACTGGTGGTCGCGAAAGACCCCTATCTGCTGCTCGATAATGCCCGTATTCCCCTTGAAATCCGCCGCAGTTCCCGCGCGCGCCGCCTGAAGCTGCGCATTGACCAGCGCGCCCGCGTCGTCCTCGTCCTGCCACCAAAAGTGTCGGTCAAGGGCGGGCTTGCCTTCGTTGAACAGGAACTTGGCTGGATTGCCGGAAAACTGGCGCGCCAGCCGCAGCCGGTACCGTTTCGCGATGGCGTCACGGTGCCACTTTTGGGAGTGCCGCACCGCATTACCCATGCCCCGGATCGGCGCGGCCTTGTTTGGGCCGAGGATGGCGCGCTTTACGTGACGGGCGCCCCCGCCCATCTGCCCCGTCGTCTGCGCGACTGGATGCGAAAAACCGCGAAACAGGAAATCTCGGGCCGCGCCGCCGATTATGCCGGAGAGCTGGATGTGAGCTTGAAGGGGATAACGCTCCGCGATCAGAGAACACGTTGGGGCAGTTGTTCTTCCACCGGCCAGCTGCATTTCTCCTGGCGGCTGCTGTTCATGCCCGAGCCGGTCATGAGTTATATTGTCGCCCATGAGGTCGCCCATCTTCGCCATATGAACCACTCGCCGGCGTTCTGGTCCGTGGTCGATGCGTTGCATCCGGGTGTCACCTCGGCCCGGAAATGGCTGCACGAGAACGGGGCGGATATCCATAAATATGGCATCGAGCCGGAAGGCGGAGCATGACGGGCAGCCTGTTTATAATGGGCCGTTTATGAAACATCTGGTCCCGACATCCGTTGCCTTCACGCTGTACCTGTCCGCCGCCGTGGCGCTGGGGCCGTTATCGACGGATATGTATCTGCCGATCTTTCCGATGCTTGCCGCCGTGTTCCATGCGACAGCGGCGGATGTCCAGCTGACATTGAGTATTTTCACCTTCAGCATTGGCGGCTGTCAGCTGATCTACGGGCCGATCACCGACCGTTTCGGACGCAAGCCGGTGATTGTCATCGGGCTCCTGATCTATATTTTTGCCAGCTTCGCCTGCCTTTATGCGGTCGATATCAATCAACTCATTTTTTTACGGTTCCTGCAGGCCTTCGGTGTTTGCGCGGCGATCGTCATCCCGCGCGCCATGGTTCGCGACCTGTACCCGCGCGAGCAGGCGGCGCGGCAACTTTCGCGGATGGGCACCATTATGGGGCTTGCCCCGGCGATCGCCCCGATTATCGGGGGCTATCTCACCGCCTATTTCGGCTGGCACGCGGTCTTTATCTTTATGGGAACCGTCGCGCTACTGATCGCGGCGACGACGAATTTTCTCGTCGGGGAATCGCTTACCGTACGTGACATGAATGCGCTCCGTCCGGCCCATATCGTTCGTAACTATTGGGCGTTGCTCCGGCATCGGGAGTTTCTCGGGTTCTCGCTGGCAGGCGGCCTTTGTTTCAGTGGCCTGTTTTCCTTCATTTCCGGCTCGCCGCTTGTCCTGATCGAGTATTTCGGCGTCCCCCCGGCTCGCTTCGGCTATTATTTCGGCATGGTGGTGATCGGGTTCATGACGGGCACGCTGGTCGGCCCGGCCCTGACCGCCCGGCGCGGATTGCTGTTCTCCGTCCAGAGTGGGACGCTGATCTCGGCCGCTGCCGGGATCACCATGGCGGCGCTCGCCTATGCTGGGGTTGATGCCATTGCGGCGGTTGTGGCGCCGATGGTTTTCTATACGCTGGGAATGGGGATAGTGCTGCCGCAGTCGCAGGCAGGCAGCATGGCGCCATTTCCGGAAAAGGCCGGGTCCGCCTCGGCACTGATGGGGTTCTTGATGTTAGGGTTTGCCGCGATTATCGGCTATTTCGTCGCCTTCTTTTATGACGGCACCCCTATTGCCATGGTCTCGGCCATCGCCATGATGGGCATACTCTCGGCCCTCTCCTTCTGGCTAATGCGCGCGCGGGAATCCCGGTCGCCG
>NZ_JBDNHC010000126.1:0-3367 GCF_041689005.1 Sneathiella sp. | reverse complement strand
TTCAACAACCGAAGACTCCTGGGGCCCATCGGACACATCCCACCGGCAGAAGCCGAGGCCAACTACTATGCAGCGCTGAAGGAAACCGCTATCGCTGCATGACCCCAACCAAATTGCCTCCGGGGTTACCGGGGCGGTTCAGCATGCGCCAAGGAGAACATCATGGGAACGCCATTATGTATTGAGAGCCTGTCACAGGTGCGCAAAAGCGCGGCGAAGTGGCTTTCAGTCCTCTCGGTAACAGCCTTGAGCGCCGGATTGGCTCAAACCGCCCATGCCGACTATCCCAATGCCCGCGTGACCAATAATACAGAATACACCGTTTCGGGCAAAGTTGAATACGTGTCTTGGTTATGTAGCGATGACAGCTATAGCGTTGCACCGGGGAAAACATGGACTGCCTCAAGCCGGGGTGTGTGCCTGATCGACGACATTACCGGGTCGACGGGCGGAGCGATCGGGAAATATGGTGAAAGCACCAGTATAACCCCTTATCATGCCTCGCCCGCCACGTCATATGGTAGCTTTCAAATCAATGCGTTTAGTGGGTCTTACCGAATTTTTTCGGCCGACGAATGGGACAAGGTTAGCAATACCAAACAAGGCAAAAGCCCCGGGTTTTACTTCGTTAACAAAACCGCTTGGCCCCTAACCTATTCTCTCGACCAAGTGGGGTGTTTGTACCACGGTATAATCCCGGCAGGTGAAGGTGAAAAGGGCGTCAGACGGGTGGATACAGGCGCGGTTTGGTTTACCCTGAAAATTGCTATCCAGCCCGACGGTATCGACCCTGTATCCAACTGGGATTGCGTTAAACCTGTTGCCGAACTTGTCGGTGATGTCGCCATGGCGGCAGTGACAGGCGGCGGCACAGCCGTGGCCAAGGCCGGAGGCAAAGTCGTTGTTAAACAGGTCGCGAAAGAAGCTTTGAAAGCTGGCGCAAAGAAAGCCATCAAATCCGCCGCCAAAAAAGTGTTGACGGATCTCGGCAAAGACGAGCTTGGCAAACTCTTGTCGGATGCCGGTAGCGTTGAGCTATACGGACAATATGCCGGATATGAATGGCCGTTTCGCTGCGATAATATGCCAGAATATCACATTATCGGCGGGCCCGAACCACTTAAAGACGAAGATGGCAAGATCTACCTGGAACGGGGGACTCCGTTCAAGGTGATTAAAGTCAATGATTGCGGTGATGATATGATGACCGGATCAAAGCGCTCTATGGAATCCGATCAAAGCTCGTTCAGCGATTGGCCCGGCGGCGGCGGCAATAGCCTCGTTGAAACCGGCGACCCAACTTGTGTCACATTTTATACAGGCACAAATGCTGGCGGCCAATATGAGCAGCTTTGCGGTGTGAATGACAACAGTCCAATACCTAAGGATTTTTCTATTCCTTATCGCAACAAAATTATGAGTTTTAAATGCAATTCTGGTCTTAAATCTTTGCTTTTATTAAACTTAAGAGAACCCGTGAAAGCTTATTCGTGCAAGGGCGGCAATGTCATCAATACAGACGGGAATTTTCAGTCAGCCACAGCGGCTGTTTTTTATACTGCGCCATGTTGCGGTGAAGAGCCCAAGCCCCTGACGGCGGCGCAACAAGCGGCCCGCGCTCAGGCGGCAGCAAAAGCTGCCCAGGAAGCGAGAGTAGCAGCAGAAGCACAAGCAGCTGCTGTGGCCGCAGAGAGGGCCGTAGAACGGGCCGCAGAACAAAAGGCGTTTGAAGACCGCGTCAACGCTGAAAATGCGGCGTTGGAAGCGGGCTGGGCCGCGAGTGCAAGGCTCCTCTATGGCAATTGCAGTCATCGCGGAACTGTCTCATCCATCGAAAGTCCCGGCGCCGTCGCTGAAGAGATTAGGATATTCAATAAAGGATCCAAAACCATCCATATTTACTGGATCGACACGCAGGGACAAGAGGTCAATTATGCGTCGCAAGACGAACCGGTCCACACCATTGCCTCGGGGCCGTCTGGCGTAACCGAATATGGCGCGCCGAATTATTTATACATCGCGACGGATGACAACGGCGAATGTGTGGGTATTGGAAACGGGATTAATTTCTCCGGTGAATTTAATTTCGACCCCGACCTTGTCGTCCCCGGTGCCAACCCGCAAAAGGCCTCTGCGCCGTCGCAGACCGGCTCTTCTGAACAAGGGAGCTATACTGATGAGGATTCGGGATATGAAGACACCAATGTCTATAACGATGATCAATCCGGCAATAATGGTGCATCAAACAATGTAGAAGGCCCCGGCTGTGAATATTTCGGACAAGTGGCGTCAACTGACGAGGGCGAGATCGTCGACGTACGGTTCGAAAATCAAACCAACGACATGCTGGACATCTACTGGATCGACGGTAATGGACAGCCCAGCAATTATTCAGAGGATGACGGTACCGTTGCGTCTATTCCGGCGCAGTCTTTTCAGAATGTCAGAACCAGAATTGGACATATCTTTGTAGGAGTTGATTCTACAGGAATATGCCTCGGGATGGCCGCTGCTGAGACCAGCGGAGAGACCATCGCCTACACACCACTACAGTAAGTGCGGGTCGTTTTGAGAAGCGGGCGCAACTGGTATAGCCGATGCGCGCTTGTTTTATTCACCGCAACCTTACTTGCTGGGTGCGCGGCGTCGCAGGAAAGCTCGCCTGACCTTGCTAGTTTCAGGTTGGGTGAGCGCCCCTATTCCCCGTCAGCACCCATGAGACAGATCGGCTAAATTGCTAAGTGAGGGTTTGTGGCTCATCATTTCCTTAGAAGGAAAGCCGATGAGGCAGAAATCAAAGGCCGAAGGATCGGCAGAACGACACGTCAAAGAGATCAAGCGACAGACGCGGCGGAAGTTTTCAGCCGAAGAGAAGATCCGGATTGTTCTCGAAGGACTGCGCGGAGAGTATTCCATTGCAGAACTCTGCCGACGCGAGGGCATCGCGCAGGGCCAGTATTACACCTGGTCGAAGAACTACATGGAAGCTGGCAAAAAGCGGCTGTCGGGCGACACGGAGCGTCAGGCTACATCCGGCGAAGTGACGGTCCTCAAGCGCGAAATGCGTGATCTGAAAGAAGTCGTTGCCGACCTCACTCTGGAAAATCGCGTGCTTAAAAAAAGCGTGATCGGGGATGGGGAGGATATCGAATGAGATATCTTGCATCGTAAGCGTCCGGCGTTGACGCCCTTGACCTGATCAGGCTTTGCAGCTCCAGGGCAGAAGTTCGTCGATGCGGTTGATCTTGTGGTCAGCGATCTTGGACAGGACGTGCGTGAGCCAGGCTTGTGGATCCACGTCATTGAGCTTGGCTGTCTCGATCAGGGTGTAGGCGATGGCAGCGGCATGTCCTCCGCCCTCGGAGCC
>NZ_JBDNHC010000125.1:0-75705 GCF_041689005.1 Sneathiella sp. | reverse complement strand
TGGCTTCTTATTGATGAGCCCTTGCTCACCATGTTCAACGTACGCTTTACGCCATCTGAAATAAGTTGACCTTGGTATGCCAAAGTATCGGTAGGCTTTAGCGGCGCTCCCAATTTCCTCAGCTCTTTTAAGGACTGCAAGTTTACGTCTAATCTCTCTTTCATCAGTAGTCATCGTCAAACCCTCCATGTAATCAATTTACATGAAGAGTCCCGCAAGTTCGTATATTCCTACAGCCTGGCTCCCGCACTTTTTGATATGTTTCGGAGGCAATATTCGAGTGCTGGTCGAGCGCAATCTAATAAGATCGAAATTAATGGCTAGGTTTCTGCCTTGGGCGCAGGAGGATAGAATTCCGCTTGCCAACTGCGTTTGAGCTTAGAAAACGCACGGCAAGTGGAGAAGCCCTGCCTCCAATCGGCTGGGAAAAAGGCGACGAGGATTTCTCCGACCTGAATTGCAAGGCGACCCATTTCCGAGATGACCGCTTTAAGCGCTGTCGCTTCAATGAACGGGCCAATAACAGCGTCGCCGTCCCTCTCCGGGCGCATCATCCAAGCAGACTTCATCGTCGGATGTGCAGCCAGTTCAGAAAACATCTCGTATATCTCGAACCGCTTCTTCGTTGTTAACCCATCTCGAGCGTCTAAAGTTTTTCGGACCTTTGCCGGCCCAAACTCCTTCATTCGAGATTTCTTGTTAGCAAATCGCCACTGCTCGATCAGCGAGCGGTCGCCTTTGAAGAGATCAAGCAGAAAAACCGTTTCTAGAATGTCGCGCATAATAAGTGCGCTGTTCTGATTATATCCAGATAGCGCTAGTTTGAGGCTTGAGCCGAGCGCATTAAAGGTGCGCATACCGAGAAGTTGCGCGACTTTGAGGTCCTCATCGTTCGTTGGAAATTGGCGAAAGACATCGGCGACGTCCATCGCCGCCTCGACCGCGGAAAGATGCAGTTGCAGAAACAAATCATTTGCAACGAGAGCCCGAGCTTTGCTGCGTAATTGCTCTTCCTGAGAGTGCAGGCTTGCCAATTTTGTGTGGGTGATATCGCTAGGCTTATGCATCAAAAGCGGGTCTACTGCCATAGGGAGTTATTGCAGTTCCGGACGACCAAGAAAGTGCCAAACGCTGGTTGTGCCTTGAAATATGCTACGTGCGAATGCTCTGCACCCAACGCAGCGGCGAGTTTTGTGCGCGTTATCTTTGACCTGGCTCCGACTATAACCTGGGCGAGTTTCAAGTGCGTGGAAAACGGTTTGAAATACAGCCCATCCTCATTGATACTTTCGCTGAGAGGACAGAAGCATCTGTATTCCGATTCATAACGCCATGCAGTGAACTTTGTGAGTAGCAATTTGTCGAAATCAGCATTTTGGATTTCGCTGCCCGCTGGCACGGATAGCCGTTTCTGCTGGTATTTGATCGGCAAATAGGTATCGGTACCCGAAACGTCGAATGCGACCGCCATGCCTTGGTGCTTGTCAGCATAGTGACTCCAGAGTAACGGGTTTGACCATTTTCGGCTGAAACATAAAATGCCGCAATTGTCGTTGCGCGCATCCTTCCATTGTTTCAGCTTTGCACGAATTTTTTTGTCTCGAAGGTTGCAGCCAAGTAACTCAAATGGGTCATTAAGCTCGCTGATACGGGCGATCTTTAGCCGCCGCTTCTAGATCGCGAGCAATCCATATTTCTGTGTAGTAAAATAGTATAGGCGCATGAGTTTACTATAATAAGTAGTAGGTATTACCCTTCGCTAAAGTAAGGCGTTACTGCCGGAAATACAAATGATTTTCTATCTCAATGTTTGCGAATTCACCTTTGATGCAGCAATCGATCAGACTAAAGTCGCATGCGCTGCGTTCTAGCTTGGACGATTTAATTGGTGATAGCTGCCCTTCGCGGCACAAAAACGAATTGGCAAAAAGAGCTCGAAGTGGACTGTCGGTATAAACGAGCATTCTTAAAACCAACAAAACACTGACGGCCCAAAGCCGACATTCGGCGCCATATTGAACGCTAAAATATAGCATCACCGAAGCGGGCATTGGTGAATGTCGAAGTGCGCGTTGGTCGACTTCAATGAGGGTTTGCAGTCAGGCGTAACGGGTCTACTATTATTTCATGAAATCAGCCCAGTATTCAGATCTTGACCGCGAGATCATCGTGCTTTCAGCCGTTTGGGACCTAATTGGGTCAATGGTGCACTACGCTCATTTTGAGAAAAGGCATCGCCTAGAAGAAACAATGCTGATGTTTAAGACCCACGAGTGTAGCAAACTCTTCTTGATCATTCTTGCCGACTTTCTTTCGCTACCCAGAAGTGGCACGTTTGGCCTCTCACACCGGTCTGGTTCGGGAAGCCTTGCTAAGACCTATTTGGGAAACATACTTGACGTCGGCGCTAAGCCCCATTTCGGGAGGGACACAACACTTCTAACTTCGTCAGCTACCTCTTTCGCTGAGTGGCTTGATGGATCGGTCAGCGTGGATAAGGTCTGGCTTCCATCGATTGAGCGAGAAGGAAGCATCACAGTCCAGCGGATGAATTACTTGAAGATATGTGGTACTGCGTCAAAGCACGGCTTCACCCGTCTCGGTGACATAGTTAGGAAAATTCAGAAAGTGTTGGCTGACAATGGCACCGACATCAATGAGGGTCAAAGCTATCTCGTGATCCCAGAATTTCAGGAATGGTTCCGAGATCATGTCTTCATGGCTAGTTCGACGGCAGTAGCGTTTTTTTTTAAATGAGATCCGCTGGGGTATTTACCACTATCTGCGGTCCGAGTTTGAATGTGCATACCAGCCCTATATGTCGGGTGGCCATCAAGCCTACCGATTTAACGTCCCGACAGAAATCACTGATCCGCTAATCCGCTCTATGTATTGGGAGCTAATGAATGCCGTTAGGAGTGAGCCCTATTTTCCACGCTTTTCTGTACAGCGGCACCTGCTGGCGAAGTTCTGACGTGGGGCAGTTCATTCTGAATATCTTGCGGCCTAAACCGGCCATTACCGATGTCTTCAAGCGCTGTGATGCAACTTTCTCCAACGTAGTATTCAGCTGTCCGAAAAAATACTCTTCTAAAAGCTTCTTCAACTCCTGAATTCTCACAACATCTTGGTTCGGGTTCGAACTGGTATTTGCAGAATGTAACCTGCTCCGAAGGGATGCATAGGACTTTTCAAAGGGTGCATACTACTTCTGAGCGGGTGCATCGAAGATCGCAGTGGATGGCTCGGAGGAGAATGTCTCACTGCATCGTCCACAACTTGCCAAATTAGATCAATAAGGGTTGCCATGACAAAGTCATCCTTAATTTTTTGAGGGGTTCGTTTTCAGCGGCAGGCCGCGCACATTCTTCTATGGTGATCCTTCCCCACTTCTTCGATGAATTTAATGCCTGCCTCTGCTGCGCGAATAGCTTCCTCCAGGGTGAGGTCTGGCAGGGTTCCAAGCCCTTCGATGGTTCCATGAGATTCAATCTGGACGAGACGCTCGAGTGCCCTCACATCGAGCTTGTCTTTCACCGCTTCGTGGTGGTCACCAAGTGCTCCTGCGAAATTGGACTGTCCTGGTGAACAGAAGGTCGCGAACATCTCAAGAAGTTTACGGGTCGCGTTCGGAAGCAAGAAGACATAGTCAGTTGTCTTATTCTGTGCCGCGTCCTGAACCAAGCTGAATAGGTAGTGGTATTCGCTGTCATATTTCACCAAAAGCTCGTGCATCGGCACAAGCGACGTAACACGGCCCCCGTCTCCGGAACTCCGGCAATCCAGCGAAAGGAGCGCTGTAACCACTTTGGTTTCGTCCCGTTTTTGGAGATTTTGAAACTCACGCTTCACCATATTCATGAAGCTCGTGTTGTGAGTGAGAACGATGACCTGTGCGCATTTTTTTGTCATGCGCGTCATCAAGCTATAGGCATAGGTACGCGCTGCAGTATCAAGGCTCGAAATCGGGTCGTCAATAACCAGCACCAGATCTTCGAGCTTGCGGCCTTCAGCGGCCAGCTGGGTCAGGTAATAGCAAAATGAAACCGCTGTGCGCTCCCCTTCGCTCAACTCTGTTGCCGGTTTCCCGCTTGGTCGCAGAATTTTGTATCCGCCATCCTCGGCAACAAGGCGAAGCTCTCTGTGCCCCAGATAGGCCCAAATGAATTCGTTCATCTTGTCTGCGCCAACACCGTGGTCATGTAGGTCGTTGAGAAGCTCTAGCTGGCGGTCGGTAAGATCCTTCTCGCCTTTTTGTGCAGTTTCCCATTCAGCCTCACTGACTTGCACCTCCTTCTGGAGGTCGTTCCAGTCGCTTTGATTGGTTGCCAGAACGTGAGTTTCGATTTTAGTGAATGCATCTTTTTGCAATGCTGCGAAGCTCGCCAAGGCGTCGTTGTGCTTCTTCATGGTCGCGGCCAATGCAACTTCGATCATCGCATATTCCGCAAGCCATTTTTCGAGTTCAAAGCCTGCCAGTTCACCCGTGACCACCACGTTTTTGGTGGGATTTGCCACTCTTTCTTCTAAGCCATTTAGAAGCTTACCGACACACACGCCGAGTCGCTGGATGGCAGTCTCCATAGACGCTTTGTCCTTGGCAAATGCATCGCGCTCCTCTGCGGTGATTTCAGCCTCCTTCGGGATGCAACGATAGAGTTCCCGTAGGGCTGTTTGGTGTTCCTGGCCACGCTTCACCGCGTCTTCAAGGGTACTCAATGCCTCGGCCCACGACTTATCGAACAAAGCACGGAGTTGGGTGCGGCGGTCTTCCGAAAACGGATTTCCGCAAAGCAGGCAGTCCGTCAAATTGTGGCCGTCATGATAGTGAAGTCCTTCCTCGACCCATCGAAGAGCATTCGAATGAGCTTCGAACTCTTTCTGCGCAATGCCGGAAACACTCTGAGTAAGAAGCGATCGACCTGCTTTGAACCAATCAGCCAGACCTTCTGGCAGGTTCGGAGAAAATGGAAGGGCTGGCAGTGGCTCTCGCTGAGCAAGCACCTCTTGATACCTCCTGAGATCACCTTCGGAAAGCTTTTTCTCAGTGCCGAAAGATGCCTTTGAGTAATGTGCCCGGATTTTCCGAGCATCGTAGGACTGCGTGTAGGCGCTCGATGACGCCACTTCTCGGATGTTACGAGCCACTCGAGTCTTGAAATCCGATAGGCCCTTATTGGCCTTTTCCTTAGCTTTATCTTTCACCTTTGTTCTTTGCTTCGCGGTCGAAAGTTTCGGAGCGATCTCATCAAACTCTTTTCGAGCATCGACCTTTTTTTCACTCAGATAGGCAATCCCCTTAGTGCTACTGGCGTCCCACTGGAAATTCCGGGATACAAAGTCTGTATTGAAAACCAGAAGGTTGTTCTCGAATGGGCTAGAAATCGGGTCTTGCGAAACGGCTGTGCCGTCCGAAGCTTCAATTTTGAAAGTCGTTTCTGCTGGTAAGCGCTCTTCGAGGGTTCCTCGTTCAATCGAGGAAAGAACCCTTGATAATGTAGTCTTTCCAGATCCGTTGAATCCATAAATCAGGGTGCGGGGTGCCAACACCAAATCAACTGGAGAGGAAAAATCTTTCCACACTCCAGCTTTTTTCAACTCAGAAATACGATTGATGAGCACGTCCGGGTCTTTCGGGCAATTGGCTTAGGGTTACAAACCAGATATCTATTTCAATCTAGGATGCAGCAAAAGATACGATTTGACAACTGAAAGTTGTTCGCGGTGGGCTTCGGATACCAATTGGCCAACGACCGTTTTCTTTATTTGATTAGCATGCAGATATGCTTCGCCAACCGTCGGCACTCTGCTCCAGCGGCAACAAAGACACCAAGGGGGCGATCTACAGCGCGAAGGTTTTCTTTCCGCCCATGATAGACGTTCGTTGCTGTGCCTTTTATTGCTGCTGCGGGCTCGGAGTTGACATTAGACATCTCCTTCAATGTCTCCTCTTGGCACTTGACGGAATTGGTTAACACGCTCTGGAAATTTCCTCATTCGAGCGTAGAGTGGACGTGAACTGCCACCAAACTTTACGCCATTGTAAAAATACCTCTTGCGGTGAGAAGGGGCCCTATAAAGAGGGTGGGCCATATTTCCCAGTCCCGATGTCCCCGACTCCCTTTCTTTGCATCACTGTTAAGTTTGGGTAAGTGAGATGCTGAGGCGCTACACATATTTGGGT
The DNA here is from genome assembly GCF_041689005.1 of Sneathiella sp. Classification (GTDB taxonomy): domain Bacteria; phylum Pseudomonadota; class Alphaproteobacteria; order Sneathiellales; family Sneathiellaceae; genus Sneathiella. Next base: position 69,521 of record NZ_JBDNHC010000125.1, on the reverse strand, counting down.
CGTTTTGTGCTGGAATTTCCTCTAAGTTACCTCAACCATCTCGTGGGAGGTAGTGTCACAGAAATCCAGCCAGCGATATAAACTAGAAGTGAACACTTTCGCATCACCCTCAGAAGCCTCGATGTTGATAAGTAGAACACCAATCATTGTCGCGGGGTGCCCTCAGGGTGCCCCAATCGCGAAGGATTGGAATCCCTCAAATATAAAGTTTTCTAAATTATTGATTTTATTAAGAAAATTGGTGCACCCGACACGATTCGAACGTGTGACCTCTGCCTTCGGAGGGCAGCGCTCTATCCAGCTGAGCTACGGGTGCTGAGATGGACACCTGCTATAGCCCAAGCATCCAGTCGTTGCAACGGTTTTAGGCATAATGGGCGCCAAAAAGAGGGGCGGCTTAGGGGCCGCGCCGTAACTGTTAGATTTTGGCCCGGTTTTCGGCATGGCGGCGGTTAGCGATGACCGTCGGCGAGAGATCAGAGGCTTTAGGTGCCGGGATCGCTTTTTTCAAATCAATCTCCCCACTTATCCGCTGGGGCTTGCGCAGATTTACTTTCTAAAGACGTTCAAAATCAGATTGAATAGACATGAATTGCTCCTTTCTGACATCAACGGGTGGCATTCCCCGATCCCGAGGCTGGCCACCCTTAATTTCAAAAATATCATATAGTAAATCTGGCAAAAAGTACAGACGCCTGCTGATTTTTATGGGCTTCGCAGGTCTCAGGCAACAGACGTTAGAATGAAGTCACCTGCCGCCCGTTTTTGACCACCATCCGGTGATTTTTCCGGGCTGCCGCCATCAGGATATTCTCCGTCGGGTTTCCGTTCACAATCAGCATGTCCGCCTTGTTCCCCGCCTTGATGCAGCCACGATCATTCAGTTCCATCAGGCTATGAGCGACGGAGGTGGCGCTGGTAAGGGCATCGGTCGGGGTCATGCCGCAATCGACCATATAGGACATTTCCATGGCGTTTTCGCCATGCAGATTGAACGGGGTACCGGCGTCGGTGCCCATGGCGATCTTGCCGCCGGCCTTGTAAAACATCTTGAAGCTGTCTTTATGCTTCTCAAAGACACGCCGGGATTTTTCGACCACATAGTCGGCAATCCCGTTGTCGGCGTTATTCAGGATATTCTGCACTGCTGCCAGTGTCGGCACCAGATAGGTCCCCCGTTCCATCATCGCGTCCAAGCATTCCTGATCCATGAAAATACCATGCTCGATCGAGGTAATGCCAGCCAGAACCGCGTTCATGATCCCTTCGGCACCCTGGGCATGACTGGCCGAGGTTTTATGGAAGCGTTTGGCCTCGCTGACGCCGACCTTCATCTCGTCGGCAGAGTAATGGGCATCCTCGGGGTTCACCCCTGGCGTCATGACGCCGCCGGTCGCCATGATCTTTATCAGGTCACTGCCGGCATGGATCTGCTCGCGGACGGCCTTTACAACTTCGTCGCAGCCATCGGCGATGCGACCGTTACGGTTGCCATGGCCACCAGTCATGCAGATCATCTTGCCCGATGCCATGATATTGGGGCCGAAAAAGCGGCCACTGTTGCAGGCATCGCGAACTGGAAATTCGAGATATTCCCGGCCGCCGCAGTCCCGCACCGCCGTTATGCCCGATTTCAGCGAGAGTTGTGCATTTTCAAGAACCCGCAAAGTGATTTCGCCGGGGTTGACGCCCTCAATGCTAGCGTGCGGATTGGCCTCCCCCTTGTAGACAAGATGAACATGACAGTCGGCGATGCCGGGCATCAGGGTCCCGCCGGAGGTATCAACCCGATCCCCCTGATAATCGCTGAATTTGTCGGCTGGGGCGACGTCCTTGATCTGGTCGCCTACAACCAGAACCGCATAATTTTTTAGAAGGGTGCCAGTGCCATCAAAAACATCGCCGCCACTGTAAAGTGTTTCTGTCATGATATGAATTCCGTATTATTGTTTGATTTCCACCAATATGGCACGAACTTCCCCCCTTTTACCAATAAAAAATCGGGCGAAATACCGCCCGATTTTCGAATTTCCACTTTGCGGAAAGCTGTCAGCGATTTGGTTGCGGCGTCATGCGCAAATAAGGTTTCAGTTCCTTCCAGCCTTTCGGGAACATCTTCTTCATCTGCTCCGGATCGGTGATGGCGGGGACGATCACGCAGTCATCGCCGTCCTGCCAGTTCACCGGCGTCGCCACCTTGTGATATTCGGTAAGCTGCAGGCTGTCGATCACACGGAGGATCTCGTCGAAATTACGGCCCGTGCTGGCGGGATAGGTGAGGGTGAGACGGAGCTTCTTGGCCGGATCAATAATGAAGACCGAGCGCACCGTCAGGGTATTATCAGCCTTCGGATGGATCATGCCATACAGATCAGAAACCTTGCGGTCCTCGTCGGCGAGAATGGGATAGTTGACGCGGCTGCCCTGCGTCTCCTCGATATCGCCAAGCCAGCCCTTATGGCTTTCGACGCCGTCGACGCTTAGGGCGATCGGTTTCACGTTGCGCTTGTCGAATTCGGGTTTCAGACGGGCGACCTCAGCCAGTTCGGTCGTGCAGACGGGCGTAAAGTCCTTGGGGTGGGAAAACAGGATGGCCCATTTATCGCCGATCCAGTCATGAAAATGAATGTCCCCTTCCGTGGATTTTTGCGTGAAATCCGGGACTACGTCGCCTAGTTGAATAGTCATCTTTCCCTCGATCAGATTATTAGGTTTGTGGGAGGCTGATGTTATTCCGCATCGCGACTGTTTGCAAATAACAAATTGGGATTTTAAATGCTTATTAGCGACCTGATGTCATTTTCAGGAAGGCATCTTCCAGATCCGGCTCTTCTGTCGTCAGGTCGATGATATCAAAGCCTTCCTCGGCAACGGCGTTCAATATTCTTGCCATCTGGGTTTCGCTCGGCCGATAATTAATACTGAGGCGGCGGCCATGGGACAGGGTCGCGTTAAATTTTTTCAGGTTTTCAGGAACAGCGGTGATATCCCGGTCGAGTATCAGGCAGACATTTTTCATATCGAGCTTGCCAAGCAGGCTCGCGGTTGGCTCGCAGGCGACCACTTCACCATGGTTGATGATGGCAATGGTGTCACAGAGCTGTTCTGCCTCCTCAAGATAATGCGTTGTCAGGATGACGGTCGTGCCCGCGTCGTTCAGCGCCTTCACATAGGCCCAAAGCTGTTGTCGTAACTCGATATCGACGCCGGCGGTGGGTTCGTCCAGGAACAGCACCTGTGGGTTATGCACCATGGCCTTGGCTACCAGAAGCCGTCGCCGCATCCCGCCGGAGAGAGTACGGGCGTAGACATCGGCCTTGTCGTCCAGCCCCATAGCGGTCAGGATTTCATCCGTGCGCCGCCGGGATTTGGGCACCCCGTAGAGACCAGCCTGAAACTCCATGACCTCGCGCGGGGTGAAAAAGGCGTCGAGATTTAACTCTTGCGGGACAACGCCGACCGCACTGCGGGCCGCCCGCATCTCCTTTTCGATATCGTAGCCGCAGATTTTCACTTGGCCGCTGGTTTTATTGACGAGACCGGCAATAATATTGATCAGGGTTGATTTGCCCGCGCCATTGGGCCCGAGCAGACCGAAGAACGAGCCACGCTTGACCTCGAGATCAATATTCTGGAGCGCTACCTTATCGGGCCTCCGGCCTTTGACCTTGTATATTTTTGTGAGACCCCGAACTTCCAGGGCCGGTGCCAGAGGTACATCGTTCATAACGGTTTTCTATTCTTTAGCATATAATGAAGTGCGGGCTGTCTCCAAGATGCCCGCAGCTAAACCGGCGGAGAGGCGGTGCCCGTCGGCTTGCCTAAACACATAGAGGCGGGTTCTGTCCGATGCAAGTGTCTTTTCAACGCCGGTAATCCGGAAATGCGCGCCGAAGCGGCGTTATGGCGGACCAATCGGGCGAAAGGCTCATTTCTCGGTTGCGTCGGCGGCGGCAATCGATATCATCCGTCCATTACCGCCCCCGACCGGATCGGGGGTGATTGGCGCGCGGCCCGACGGGCCGCGCGAATTTGAAATAAGTGAGGCAGGTCTATGGAAGCCCTTGAAACAGTTGAAGTTGACAGCCCGAAAGTCGCCTGTGACGGCGCCAGGGGAGCGTTGGGACATCCGCGGGTTTATCTCAATATGGGGGATAAGGGGTTTGTGGACTGTCCCTATTGTGACCGACATTATACATTGAAGACGGGCGCGAAGGCGGACGTTGGACATTAAGACCGAGAAACAGACAGAGGCGACAGGCATGACCGAAGCGGATGTCACGGGAGACCCTGGACAGAAACACAGGATTTATCTTGTCGACGGATCGGGATATATTTTTCGTGCCTACTTCGCAATGCTGCGCGGACGCGCGCCGATCAGCCGGTCCGACGGGACGCCGACAGGGGCGGTTCTGGGCTTTTCCAATATGCTGTTCAAACTGATCCAGGACACTCAGGCTGATGGCCGGGTCAGCCACCTTGCCGTTATTTTTGATACCAGCCGCAAAACATTTCGCTCCGACATTTATCCCGAATACAAAGCCAACCGGGACGCGCCGCCCGATGACCTGATCCCGCAGTTCCCGTTGGTGCGTGATGCCACCCGCGCCTTCAACGTCCCTTCTATCGAGAAAGAGGGGTTTGAGGCGGATGACATTATCGCGACTTACGCCATGCAGGCCCGCCGGCAGGGAATGGAATGTGTGATCGTCTCGTCCGATAAGGACCTGATGCAGCTGGTGGGCGGCGACGTTACCATGCTCGACCCGATGAAAAACAAGATCATCAATACGGACGAAGTCCATGAGAAGTTTGGGGTCGGACCGGAAAAGGTGATTGATATTCAGGCGCTCGCCGGAGATAGCGTCGATAATGTTCCCGGGGTTCCCGGCATTGGTGTCAAGACGGCCGCGCTCCTGATCAACGAGTTCGGCGACCTTGACAGCTTGCTTGCCCGTGCCTCTGAGATTCCGCAAAAGGGCCGCCGGGAAAAACTCATCGAATTTGCCGACATGGCCCGCCTCAGCCGCGACCTCGTGACGTTGAAAAGCGACGTCGAGCTTGATATTGATGTCATGGACCTGACGGTGCAGTTGCCGGATGCTGCCGACCTGATGGCTTTTCTGGAGAAAAACGAGTTCAAGCAGCTTGTCGGACGCGTGAAGGAGTTTTTTGGCGCGGAGTTTCGCAAAGACGCCGCTGAGCTGCCGGAAATGGCGACGGGGGCCGCGGAAACCGGAGCGGCAAAAGCGCCTGAAATCGCCCGCGTCTATACCACCGTTCTCGATATGGACATTTTGCGCGACTGGATAAGCCAAGCCGAGCGGGCGGGACAGGTAGCGGTCGATACGGAAACCACCAGCCTGAACGCCATGCAGGCAGGGCTTGTCGGGATATCCCTTTGCATATATCCGGGAACGGCCTGCTATATTCCGGTTGGGCATATCCGCCCAAAAGCCCAGGGCGGGTTCGATTTTGACGGCGATGCGGGCGAGGGGGTAGACGACATGCCGGTTCAATTGCCGAAAGCCGATGTTCTGGCCGCTCTCAAACCCCTGCTGGAAGATCCGGGTGTGCTCAAAATTGGGCAAAATATCAAATATGACCAGGTCATCCTCGCCCAGGAAGGCCTCACCGTCAGCCCGATCGACGATACCATGCTGCTTTCCTATTGCCAGGACGCGGGGCTTCACGGCCACGGCATGGACGAGCTTTCCCGCCTGCATTTCGATATTTCGCCCATTCCCTTCAAAGAGGTCGCCGGGACCGGAAAATCGCAGATCACCTTCGCTGAGGTCCCGATTGACAAGGCGACGGAATATGCAGCGGAAGACGCGGATATCACCCTGCGCCTGCATCAGCATTTGAAGCCGGGTCTTGTGCGCGCGAAGTCGGTGAGCCTGTATGAGACGATCGAGCGGCCGCTGGTTCCCATCATCGCCAAAATGGAACAGGAAGGTGTCAAGGTCGACATCGCGATGTTGAGTGAACTGTCGGAGGATTTCGGCAAGCGGATGACCGAGCTTGTCGGTGAGATCCATGAACTCGCCGGGGAAGAGTTCAATGTGGGGTCGCCCAAGCAGCTCGGTGAGATCCTGTTTGTCAAAATGGGCCTGCCCGGTGGCAAGAAGGGTAAGGCTGGTGCCTATACGACAGATGTCACCGTGCTTGAAGGATTTGCCGCGGAAGGCGTTGAGCTTGCGCAGAAAATACTGGACTGGCGGCAGCTGTCCAAGCTCAAAAGCACTTATACGGATGCGTTGCAGGCCCAGGTGAACCCAAAAACCGGACGTATCCATACGTCCTTTTCGCTGGCCGCGGCCTCGACCGGGCGGCTCGCCTCGACCGAGCCGAATTTGCAGAATATTCCCATCCGTACGGAGGAAGGGCGCAAACTGCGCCAGGCCTTTATCGCCGAGCCGGGACATAAGCTGATCAGCGCCGACTATTCCCAGATTGAGCTCAGACTGCTTGCTCATATCGCCGATATAGCCTCGCTGAAAGAGGCATTCGCCGAAGGGTTTGATATTCATGCGAAAACCGCCTCGCAGGTGTTTGGCGTCCCCATTGAGGGGATGGACCCGATGATGCGGCGATCCGCCAAGGCAATCAATTTCGGCATTATCTATGGCATCAGCGCGTTCGGCCTGGCGCGGCAGCTCAACGTCTCGCGCACCGAGGCACAAGGGTATATCGAGCAGTATTTCATCCAATATCCCGGCATTCGCCAGTATATGGAGGCAACCAAGACCTTCTGTCACGAGCATGGCTATGTCGAGACGATCTTTGGTCGCCGCGTCCATTTGCCGGGGATCAACGACAAGAACGGGGCACGGCGGAGTTTTTCCGAGCGCGCCGCCATCAACGCGCCCATTCAGGGCTCGGCCGCGGATATTATCAAGCGGGCGATGATCCGGCTGCCGCAGGCCCTGATCAAGGCAAATCTTGGCGCGCGGATGCTGCTGCAGGTTCATGACGAACTCATCTTTGAAGTTCCCGAAAGCGAGGCTGACAAAACGGCGGCGCTGGTCAAGTCCGTTATGGAATCGGCGGCGCTGCCAGCGCGCGAAATCTCGGTTCCGCTGATCGTTGATACCGGGATCGGGGATAACTGGGGCGAGGCGCACTAGGGGGCGACGGCAATCGCCGTCGGGCAGGCGTTCTGATAGGGGGATACCATGGTTGAAACGGCGCTAATTGCCTTTACGACATTTTTCGCCACCATTGGCCCGCTCGATGTAGCGGCGATCTTTGCCGCGCTTACGCGGGACAGCACGCCCCGGGAACGGCGCCGGATGGCCGCCAAGGGGACATTGATCGGCGGCGGCATATTGTTGTTCTTTGCCCTATTCGGGAAGGCGGTCCTGATCGGTTTCGGCATCACGCTTCCGGCGCTGCAGGCGTCGGGTGGTATCCTGCTATTGCTGATCGCCATTGATATGGTCTTCGCGCGGGAGTCCGGCAGCACCTCGACAACCGACGCGGAAAATACCGAGGCCAGGGCCAAGAAGGACGTCTCGGTCTTTCCCCTCGCAACGCCGCTCATCGCGGGGCCCGGTGCCATCGGCGCGGCCGTGTTGCTGGTTGCCGGGGCTAAAGGGGATACGGTGCACGCGACGATTACCATTGCCGTACTGCTGGGCATGTTGCTGGCGACGTTTCTGCTGATGCTGCTGGCGACGCAGGTTCAGAAACTGCTTGGCGTGACGGGACTTCATGTTATTTCGCGGATTGTCGGCGTTTTGCTGGCGGCCTTGGCGGTACAGTTTATATTCGACGGCATTCAGGCCAGCGGGTTGTTATCCGCCCAGGGATAGACTTTGCGGAACGCCTTGATTCGGAATATTGAAATATTAACTATATTTCTAAAAAAATTAACCATTTCAACGACATAAAGCGTATTTTCGGATTTCGTCAAAAAGCCAGCTTTCCTGCTAATCTGCAACCTTTAGTTAAATTTTTAGCTAAATCTATATGAAATTTTGTTGACATCAGGGCCTCGCTTTGCCACATTCCTGACATAAAGCAGCGCAAGTGCAGATTTTGCTTAAATAACTTGTGTTGAACAGACTGACTTTTTATTTGTTTTAATTGAAGCTGGCGGACAAATTCGGAATTGTTCAAACCGTCGTTTTTAAATTTTAGTGGAGTACCATTATGAAAAATCTTATTAGCGCATTTATTGGCGTTGCGGGTGCCGCCTTCTTACTTATCGCACCGGCGCAGTCTGCGACCGTAACATGGACAAATGATGTTCCTGTTGCTGACACAGGTGTCCCCCATTATACAAGTAAATCCGCCACCGGCGCGGTTTACGAAAATGTCACCACGTCGCAGAGCGGTTTATACCGTTCGCCGTGGGAAGGAACGGCACTGGAAAATATCGGAACCTATACGTCGGTTTCCGCAGATACCTACGCCTCCTACGTTTTCGATACTGCAGTCAGCAAGATCAGCTTCATGTGGGGTTCGGTTGACGATTATAACCGTCTCGAATTCTACAACAATGGGGCCTGGGTTGATTTCCTTGCCGGAAGTGACAGCCAGCTTGACAGCGCCCAGAAGACAACCGGGTTCATTCTCGCAACTGTGATGGCAGGCGGCCTTTTTGATGAGGTTCGTTTTATCTCCGCTTCAAATGCCTTTGAATATGCCAATCTCTCGGCTGTTCCTTTGCCGGCCGCGTTGCCGCTCTATGGTGCAGGCCTTGCCGTGATGGGGTTTGTCGGCTGGCGTAAACGCCGTAAGGCTGCTGCCGTCGCCGCATAGCGGATAGACAAATATACAGACGAATTGGCGGCCTTTAACGGGCCGCCATTTTTTTGGCCGCAGTGTTTTTTGCTCCCCCTACTTATACGTTTTCCCGGCCCGGCTGTATCGGGGCAGGGACCAGCCAAACAGGATCGCGCCAGCCCTGAGGGCAAATCCGGCGGATATGCCGATACCGGCGGCAATGGCCGGGGAGGTGACGACCTCAACAAGACCGATATAGAGACCGGCGCTGGTCAGCGCCGCTGTGGCGTATATTTCCTGCTTGAGAAGCAGCGGGATTTCATTGGCGACAAGATCACGGGCAAGGCCACCAAAAGTTGCCGTTATAACCCCCATGACAATGGCGGGAAGCGGCGCGGCACCGGCGCTGCGCGCAATTTCGGCCCCGAGTACGGCAAAGGCGCAAAGGCCGATCGCGTCACACCACAGTAGCAGGATATAGCGTTTGTGAACCCGGTGGGCGAAAAAGAAAAGGGCCGCGGCGATGCCCAGGCAAACGAGCAGGTAGCGCTGATCCGCAATCCAGAAAACCGAGCGGTCAAGGATCAGGTCGCGTGCCGTCCCGCCACCAATGCCGGTTAAGGTCGCGATAATGCCAAAGCCGATGAGGTCCATCTGCTTGCGGCTGGCGACGAGGCTGCCGGTCGCAGCGAAAACCGCGACGCCTATCAGGTCAAGAAAGGTAACGAATTCTGGAAACACAGCTGGCCCTCACCCCAAAACGGCATGATCGGCCAGAATGCCTGCAAGCGCAAGAGTTACAGCATTGCCTGTATCACCCGGTCGGGCGGAGTATGGCCGTCGATGAATGTCTTGATGTTGATCAGGACCTTCTCACCCATATCGATCCGGCCCTCAATTGTTGCCGATCCCATATGCGGGAGCAGGATCACATTATCAAGCTCAAGCAGGCGCGGATTCACCGCCGGTTCGTGTTCGAACACGTCAAGTCCGGCGCCAGCGATTTTCCCGTTACGGAGCATGCGGGTCAGGGCATTCTCATCCACGACTTCGCCGCGCGACGTATTCACCACATAGCAGGTCGGTTGCAACAGGGCGAGCCTGCGGGCGTTCAGCAAATGGAACGTCGCCGGTGTATGCGGGCAGTTGATGGAGACGATGTTCATCCGCGCCAGCATCTGGTCGAGACTTTCCCAATAGGTTGCCTCTAACTCGCTTTCAATATCGGCGGGGAGGCGATTGCGGTTATGGTAATGGATCGACAGACCAAAGGCACGGGCGCGGCGGGCAACCGCCTGACCGATACGGCCCATGCCGACAATCCCGAGGCGTTTTCCCCAGATCCGGTGGCCAAGCATGCTGGTGGGCGACCAGCCCGTCCAGCTTCCGGCACGCATGACCCGCTCGCCTTCCGTCAATCGGCGGGGAACCGCCATGATCAGGGCCATGGTCATATCCGCCGTATCCTCGGTCAGGACGCCGGGCGTGTTGGTGATGGTGATCCCCCGCTGGCGCGCGGTGGCAAGATCGATATGATCGACACCGGTGCCGAAGCTGGCAATCAGTTTCAGGTTGGGGTTAGTCTGGCTGAGAACGCCGAGGTCGATCTTGTCCGTGACCGTCGGAACAAGGACATCCGCCAGCTTGACCGCCTCGATAAGCTGCGCTTGGGACATCGGGATGTCGTCATGATTCAGTCTTGTATCGAAAAGCTCCATCATGCGGGTTTCGATCGCATCGGGAAGCCTACGGGTGACAACGACAATTGGTTTTTTCTTCGACATTTGACGACTCTCTTGTTTCTGGTCTCTATTGTGGCACGACCGACAGACTTTATCTAGCAGATCACGGGAACGGATACAATTGCCACCTTCGGCCAAGCCCGCGTGTTTTTGCGCACTTGACCCGGTGGCCCGCCACACGGCATAAAGGCTATCGTTCGTGCTTACAACCTGAAGGTTTCCTCATTGTGAAATTTCGTTTCGTCCTGCTTTGTTTTTTCAGTGTCGTCTTTTTGTCAGTTCAGGGTTATGCCGAGCCAACCGGATCGGAAACCGGGCTTCCCCTGCCGCGGTTTGTCTCGCTGGGGTCCGACGAGGTGAACGTCCGCACCGGACCCGGAACGCGCTATCCCATAAACTGGGTTTTCAAACGCCGCGGCTGGCCGGTCGAGATTATCGAGGAATATGAGCTTTGGCGCCAGATCAGGGACATTGACGGCGCCACGGGGTGGGTCCACAAGACCTTGGTCAGCAACCGGCGGACGTTGATCATTACCGGTGATGTCCGCGCCATTTATGAGGAACCGGAAACGGATAGCCCGGTCGTTCTGCTGGCGGAACCGGGGGTCCTTGGAAAGCTGACGGAATGCAACGGCCGCTGGTGTGAGATCGAAATCGCCGGCCTTTCCGGCTGGCTGATGGCGGACCAGTTTTATGGTGTCTATGCCAACGAAAAAATCAGGTAGCGCTAGTCACTTAAATCCTCGGTGAGGGCCTTGCGGACATCGCCCAGAATCAGGGCAATATGACCGTAATTCTCATGTTCGACGCCCAGCATGACATCGACCTTCTTATCCTTGAACGCTTTTTTCTGTTCATCCGTGAACGGAAAATGCAGGAAATGGATTGATGATGCCTTGCCGTCATCCGTCGTCCGCTCGACATCCTGTTCGGGAACGGCCATGATTTTCTCTTCACCGACGGCGATGTAGATTTTTTCCTCGATATGGCCGAGCTGGCGAAGCATGAAATCCCGCCGGACAGGGTCGTCAATTTCAATCATGAAGGTGGCGACAAGCTCAGAGCCATTGGGAATAAGAGGATTGTAGGCATCCAGCTCATCCTTAAGCTGCAGATCGCCGCCCTTTTCGATATAGAGCATCTCCTGGATCTGCGACCACATGGTCTCGTAATTCTCAAAATAAAACGTGGCAAACGGTCCAACGGCGATGCGGCGATTCTTCTTGATCTGAACCAGCTTCTGTTTGTGTTCCTTGCGTATTTTCTGATACTCGCCAAGCGACAGAATATCATCAGCGGTGATCTGGCGATTGGGTGTGGTGGTCATGGTCTTAATCCTTAGCTGTCAGGCCATAGGCTTTGGCCAGTAGTTCAATAGGGTGTAATGCCGTCCGTGTGATGACGGCATCGGGGTCCTGCTTTTCGATCCCCTGCATCAAATGTTCTGCCGCCAGCGGGCATTCTGACGCGATATATCGCGCCTTGGAATTGAGCGCCGCCTTGGCAGCGGGCTTACCAACTTTAAGCGCTGTCTCATAGTTCCCCTTCATAATCCCCCAAGAGCCACCATGGCCCGAGCAGCGTTCGACCACCTTGATGTCGGCTTCAGGCAGCAGGCGAAGCATCTCGGCGGCTTTCGCTCCCATATTCTGGGCACGGGCATGACAGGCAAGATGGACGGCGACACTGTCGCCAAGCGGGGTCATCCCCTCGGCCATGCCTTCCTTCTTGGCAAATTCCATTACATATTCCGACACATCGAAGGTTGCCCGCGACAGCTTGTGGACTGCCTCATTATCGGGCGCCAGCAGGGGCCACTCGAATTTCAGCATCAGTGCGCAGGAGGAGACGAGGGCGATCACGTCATAGCCCTTGTCAACCCAGATACCAAGCTCGGCCGAGACGCTCGCAGCATTCTCGACTACGCCCTTCAGGTCGCCCTGCTCCATGAGGGGCATGCCGCAGCATCCGGGATAAACAACCTCGGTCTCGATTCCGTTCCGGGCCAGAACCCTGCGGGTTGCCTCGCCGGTTGCCGGGTTGTTAAAATTGCCGAAACAGGTGGCATAGATCACTGCCTTGCGGCCATAGGCGGGCGCGTCCTTGTTGAGTTCCAGCGGATCCTCGGCCGCGCGTTTTACCAGCGTTTTCGCTTGGTACTTCGGCAGAGCGGCGTTCCTGTCAATATCGAGGGTCTTCTCCATGATCCCGCGGGTCAGGCCATTGGATGTTTTCGACGCCCAATTGGCAATCGGGGCGACCGGCGCCATCAGTTTGCCGTTTCGATCGGTTTTCGCAAGTTCGCGCGGAACCAGCTTGTCCTTACCCTTATGTTTTTCGGTGGCACGATAACGCAGCATCAAATGGGGGAAATCGAGGTTAAACTCATGGGGCGGAACGTAAGGGCATTTGGTCATGAAACACATGTCACAGAGCGTACAGGCATCCACAACCGGCTTGAAATCTTCTGACGCGACGCTGTCGAGCTCCTCGGTTTCCGAGCCGTCAATCAGATCAAATAGCCTTGGAAATGAATCGCACAGGTTAAAACAGCGCCGACAGCCGTGACATATGTCGAAAACGCGGCGCAACTCGTCGTCCAGTTTTTCCTCATCGTAGAAATCAGGGTTGGTCCAGTCAATAATATGCCGGGTTGGAGCGTCGAGACTACCGTCGTGCATTACATGTTCCTGATAATCTGAAATATGTAGAAAAGGGAATGGCGGGCGAAATCCTGCCGCCACCCCGGAATTGTGACTGCTTAAACGTCCGGCGGATTAGTCGCCGAGTGAGTCAAATGCCTTCTGGAAACGACCCGCGTGGCTTTTTTCAGCTTTGGCGAGGGTTTCGAACCAATCAGCAATTTCGTCATGACCTTCGTCACGCGCCGTTTTTGCCATGCCAGGATACATGTCTGTATATTCGTGGGTTTCCCCGGCAATCGCGGCCTTCAGGTTATTGTCGGTGGCGCCGATGGGCAGGCCCGTTGCCGGATCACCAACTTCTTCGAGGAATTCCAGATGGCCGTGTGCATGACCGGTTTCGCCTTCCGCGGTTGAGCGGAAAACAGAAGCAACGTCGTTAAATCCTTCAACATCGGCTTTCTGCGCGAAATAAAGGTAACGGCGGTTGGCCTGGGATTCGCCGGCAAAGGCATCTTTCAGATTTTGTTCGGTTTTGCTTCCCGATAGAGACATAAAGTCCTCCTAGAATGAGTGAAATGTCTGTTCGTCATCAAACAGGCTTGCTTTATGAATATATGATTGTTGGGGGAGGCTGTCAATAGATTAGAATTCTTCTAAACAACTAATCCATGCCGTCGGCCGGGCTAGCGGGTCGTGTTCACCCGGACGATGACATCGACACTGCAAATCTCTGTTCCGGCAGGCAGCGCTGGTATATTTTCGACGGTAAGGGAGCTTTTCGGAATATCTTCCAGTGCACCGGTCTGCTCATGGAAAAAATGATGATGCGGTGTCATGTTCGTATCGAAATAGGACCTGCTGGAATCAACCACGACCTCCCGCAACAGCCCCGCCGTTGTGAACTGATGCAGGTTGTTATAGATTGTCGCCAGCGAGACCGCGACCCCAGACTCCATGGCTTCGCCGTGCAGCCGTTCGGCTGTCACATGCCGGTCGCCTTTGGTATAGAGCAGCTGTGCCAGCGCCAGACGTTGTTTGGTCGGCCGCAGCTTCGCATCTCTGATTTTCTTTTCCAGATCAATCGGGTGTAATTGCATAATTCAACAACACTTCTTCTAATTGGCCCACCATTATGGCCAGCCATACCCTTTATATATAGTATTTATTATAATAATTCAAATCCGCAATAAACTTGCGCGATTTATTGCCGTCTTATTTGCCGGTCATGATCTGGTCGACGAGCTGTTTTACCGTCGGGATGAAGCCGTTGTCGTAGAACGGATCACTCGCAAAACGGTAGGCCCCGTGGCCCGCGAACATCAGGTTATTATCAATATTGGAATCGGAATGGATCACGTCCTGCAGGGTTTTCTGGATGCAGAAGCTGCGCGGGTCTGCCTTGCGGCCCGTATTGCCCTTTTCGCCTTCTGCCCAGTTGGAGAACTTGCACTGTGACAGACAGCCCATGCAATCAATCTGGTCCTTGCGGATTTCCTGCATTTTCAACGGACTGACGAATATCAGGGTTGAATCCGGGGTTTTGAGGCCCTCGGTAAAACCGTCATTGATCCATCCCTCGGCACGATCCTTGTCCTCCGCCGTCAGGTAAACCTCACGCTTGCGGGCGCCGATGCCAAAGGCGGTATCGTGGGCGCCGATAGGCTCGTGCGAAAAGGCAACCTGGCGCTCGGACCGGGCTTTCAGTTCATCGAGAAAATCGTTGCGGACGGCCGACGACCAGAATCCAGTCGGGCTGAACTTGTTCAGGAAAACGTCGCCCTTTTTCAACGACCCCAGCCGTTTTTTCCAGGCGTCAGAGATCGGGCTTTCCTGGGTCAGCAATGGGCGGGTGCCGAACTGGAAGGAAATCGGGCCGATTTCCGGGTTGTCCAGCCAATGTTCCCATTCATCCACATGCCAGACACCGCCGGCCATGACGATGGGGACGTTGTTGAGGCCAATTTCATTCATCAATTTGCGCAAATCCGCGACCCGGGGGTAGGGGTCCTCCGGCTTTAACGGGTCCTCGACATTGCTGAGGCCATTATGCCCGCCAGCCAGCCACGGGTCTTCGTAAACCACGCCGCCGAGCCAGTCTGAAAATTTATGATAGGCCCGTTTCCACAGGGCGCGAAACGCGCGCGCGGAAGAAATGATCGGATAGTAGTGGATTTTGTAATCTGAGGCGATCTGGGCAATGCGGTAGGGCATGCCAGCGCCACAGGTAATACCGTGGATGAGGCCCTTGGTGCTTTCCAGAACCCCGTGAAGGATCCGTTCAGCGCCGCCCATTTCCCACAGCACGTTCATGTGTATACGACCTTCGCCGCCGGAAAGCTCATGGGCAAGCCTTGCCTGCGCGATCCCACCCTGAATGCCATAGGCCACGAGTTCCTCATGGCGGTCCCGGCGGGTACGGCCATAATAAACTTGCGGAATAATATTCCCGTCTGCATCGAAGCTATCGGCATTTACGCCGGAAAAAGTCGCAACACCTCCCGCCGCCGCCCAGGCGCCCGAGCTCTGCCCTGACGACACAGCAATGCCTTTTCCGCCCTCAACTAGGGGCAACACTTCCTTGCCGGACAACATGATCGGATTTAGCGGTTTCACGGGCACCCCAACTGTTCATTAACCAACGTCACCTAACACTTAATGTACTCAGGCTAAAGCATCAAGTGACAACTACGAACGAGGGCGGACAGATCATTCAAATCTTCCCCGCCCCCGGTCTCATTTAACCAATGACAATTGGCAGTTTAGCTTGATTCAGCCGTCTTGGCTTCTTCTTTTTCGACAGCTTTCATGGACAGCCGTACTTTACCGCGGCCATCGATCTCGAGCACTTTCACTTTAACCTCGTCGCCTTCATTGACGACATCGGTTACCTTGCCGACCCGCTGGGCGGCCAGTTCGGAAATATGAACGAGACCGTCGCGGTTGCCGAAGAAATTAACGAAGGCACCAAAATCAACGACTTTCACGACTTTACCGGTATAGATCACCCCGACTTCAGGATCATCAACGATTGACTTGATCCAGTTAATCGCAGCATCGGCGCTTTCCGTGGTGGTTGCCGCTACCTTGACGGTACCGTCATCCTCGATATCGATCTTGGCGCCAGTGACTTCGCAGATTTCGCGAATGACCTTGCCGCCGGTTCCGATAATGTCGCGGATCTTGTCTTTCTGGATCTGCAACTGAGTGATGCGCGGTGCGCCATCACGAACACCGTCCCGCGCGCCGTCGATTGCCTTGCCCATTTCATCGAGAATATGCAGGCGGCCTTCGGTGGCCTGGGCCAGCGCGATGCGCATGATTTCCTCGGTGATGCCGGATATCTTGATATCCATCTGCAACGAGGTGATGCCATCACTTGTTCCGGCGACCTTGAAGTCCATGTCCCCGAGATGATCTTCATCCCCGAGGATGTCAGACAGGACCGCAAATTTGCCGTCTTCTTCCAAGATCAGGCCCATGGCGATACCGGCCACCGGCCGCTTCAGCGGGACGCCCGCGTCCATCAGGGCGAGGGAGGCACCACAAACCGTTGCCATGGAGGACGACCCGTTTGATTCGGTAACCTCCGAGACGATCCGCAATGTGTAGGGAAACTGGTCCTTGGAGGGGAGCAGCGGATGAACCGCGCGCCAGGCAAGCTTGCCATGGCCGACTTCGCGGCGTCCGGTGAAGCCCATGCGACCGACTTCACCGACCGAATAGGGCGGGAAGTTGTAATGAAGCATGAAATTCTCGCGATATTCACCACCGAGCGCATCAACGATCTGCTCGTCCTGACCCGTGCCGAGCGTGGCAACGACGAGAGCCTGGGTTTCACCGCGGGTAAACAGGGCGGAGCCATGACTGCGGGGAAGAGCCCCGACTTCCGCGACGATCGGGCGGACGGTCTTGGTGTCACGGCCATCGATGCGGGTACCGGTTTCAATGATGTTGCCGCGAACGATCTGTTTCTCGATTTTCTTGAGAATGTTGCCAGCGGCTTCCATCTCATCATCGGCCAGACCTTCAACGGCGGCCTTCTTGGCGGCGGAAACCTTTTCCGTGCGGGTTTGCTTCACCTGCTCTTTATAGGCATCCCGCAAGGCCGCTTCGGCACTTCCTTTCAGTTTCGCGGAGAGGTCCTTGTCGAGTTCCTGGGGCGCAAAGTCCCAGGGTTCTTTCGCACATTCCTCAGCCAGGCTGATGATGGCATCAAGCACGGTCTGCATTTCGCGGTGACCAAACATCACGGCGCCGAGCATTTGTTCTTCGCTCAGCTCATGTGCTTCGGACTCAATCATCAGGACCGCTTCCGATGTCCCGGCGATGACAAGGTCAAGTGCCGTTTCCGGCATCTGCGACGCTGTCGGGTTGAGAACATAATTTCCGTCGATATAGGCGACGCGGGCGGCGCCTACCGGGCCCAGGAACGGGATGCCGGAAATCGTCAAGGCTGCCGAGGCGCCGATAAGGGCGACCACATCGGGGTCATTCTCCATATCATGGGCGAGAACAGTACAGACAACCTGGGTTTCATTTTTGAACCCGGAGACAAAGGACGGGCGCAATGGCCGGTCGATCAGGCGCGAGGTCAGCGTTTCCTTCTCGGACGGGCGACCTTCGCGTTTAAAGAAGCCACCCGGGATCTTGCCGGCGGCAAACGCTTTTTCCTGGTAATTGACGGTCAGCGGGAAGAAATCCATTCCCGGCTTCAGTGATCTGGCCGCAACCGCCGTGCAGAGAACCTGTGTTCCCCCGTAGGTGATCATGACTGCGCCGTCAGCCTGACGGGCGATTTTTCCAGTTTCCAATATGAGCGGACGTCCGCCCCACATCACTTCCTTGCGATGTACTTCAAACATTTTATTTCCTTCCAACGCAGGAACAGCCCCATGCCGTCCTGCCAATATCCGGGACCCTATGCCCCGGTCTTATATAACGTAATGTCTTCTTCTTTTGCATCGTCGACGGCAAATGGCCAACTAGATGCGGCAAACGCCGATGTGCAGTGGGCCAAGCCCAAGGCAGTCACCGGCGTTTGAAGGGATCGAGATCTTGTACAGATCCATAAATCTCATTATTATTTACGTATTCCAAGACGCTTGATTGTCGTCTGGTAACGTGCTTCTTCGACCTTTTTAAGGTAGTCGAGCAAACGGCGGCGACGGCTAACCATTTTCAAGAGACCACGGCGCGAATGAACGTCGCCTTTATGTTCCTTGAAATGATCTGTCAGATTGACAATCCGTTCCGTTAAAATAGCAATCTGCACTTCCGGTGACCCTGTGTCCCCTTCGGTGGTTGCATATTCCTTGATCAAATCTGCTTTTCTTTCTGCAGTGATCGACATCGGTATCTCCTAAAGTTTAAATATTAAAAATCCGAACGGGAAACAGCCTTTCGTCTTTGATTTTAGCTATTCCGATAGGGGTTTTCCCGGCCATTGCGCAGACTATTCCGTCTGCTTGATCTGGGGCTGCCACGTCATTGCCGTGCCGAAGGCGATTTGCCTCAGGTTCCGTCATGGCCAGTGCCGGGATGTCGTCCAGCGCGGTCGTTATCGGAAGCAGGTCCTCAAATTCTGCGGGACACTGCCACAGCTTCTCCAACTTATCCAGCGAAATCGCATACTTTTGCAAAAAAGGGCCAACACGCGTGCGCCGGAGGGCGGTTAAATGGGCCACTGTCCCGAGTTTGATCGCCATATCACGGGCGAGCGACCGGATATAGGTCCCCTTTCCGCAGGTAACGTCAAAAACGCTATGGTCCTCATCAATATGATGAACCAACTCTAATGCTACTATATGGACATTTCGTTCCGGCATATCAAGTTCAGCCCCGGCCCGGGCCAGTTTATAGGCGCGTTCCCCCTTGATCTTGATGGCGGAAAATGCCGGGGGGCACTGGCTTATGGTACCGGTAAAGTCAGGAAGGATCGCCAGGATATCGTTATCTGTTGGCCGTTTCGGTGATGTCGCGGTAATCTCGCCCTCGATATCATCGGTGTTGCGCGCCTCACCCCAGCGGGCAGTGAACCGGTATTCCTTGGTGTCATCGACGATGTAGCCAGCGGTTTTTGTGGCCTCCCCCAGGGCGATCGGCAACACGCCCGTCGCGAACGGGTCCAGCGTTCCGGCATGACCGGCCTTCTGGGCGTTCATGATCCGCTTGACGGCACCGACGACTTGCGCGGATGTCCTGCCGACAGGTTTATCGATATTCAGCCATCCATGTATGGGATTGCCCCGCCGGGTGCGTGCCATCGGCGGTTATTCGGCTCCGTCCGGATGCTTGTTCTTGCGGATAAGATCGTCGATATGACGGGCGTAATCGAAGGAATCGTCCTTTTTAAACATCAGCTTCGGCGTGAATTTCATCGTCAGCTGACGCCCCATTTCCGCCTGTATAACACCGGCCGTCCGGTTCAGGCCCGCAATCACCGCTTCTTCATTGGCACCGCCGAGCGGGGTGACATAGACAGTCGCATTGCGCATGTCCGGGCTTGGCTTGACTTCGGTAATCGTGACCGACGCCCCGGCCACGTCCGGGTCATGAATGATGTCCTTTGTCAGCACCGCTGCAATGATATGACGAAGCTCCTCGCCGACGCGGAGCTGTCGCTTGCTGGCGGTCTTGTGACCTCGTTTTGCACTTGCCATGAGAGTTCTCCGCGATTTCCATCAACGCCCTGAAAGACGCCGTTAAAGTTGGCGGGCCACTTCCTCGACTTCAAAACATTCGATAACATCGCCGACCTGCAGGTCGTGATAATTCTCGAACGCCATACCGCATTCCATGCCGGATTTCACTTCCTTGACTTCATCCTTGAACCGTTTGAGGGTCGAGAGTGTGCCTTCATGGATAACGACATTGTCACGCAGCAACCGGACTTTGGCGCCCCGCTTCACATTGCCTTCGGTGACCATGCAACCGCCGATCTTGCCGACCTTGGTAATATTGAAAACTTCGCGGATTTCGGCGTAGCCAAGGAAATTCTCGCGCAATGTCGGCGCCAGCATGCCAGACAGCATCGCCCGCATATCGTCGATGACGTTATAGATCACCGAGTAATACTGAATGTCGATGCCTTCCTGTTCGGCGTCTTCCCGTGCCTGTTTGTTCGCGCGTGTGTTGAAGGCAATGACGATTGCCCGCGAGGCCGCAGCCAGCGAAATATCGGATTCCGTAATGCCGCCCACACCGGAGAACAGGATTTTTACCGCGACTTCGTCGGTGCCCATATTCTCGAGGGCATTGGAGATTGCCTCGGCCGAGCCCTGAACGTCCGCCTTGATGACGACGGGAAGTTCGCTCGCGGAGCCTTCCTTGATGGCGGTGAACATCTGTTCGATTGTCCCGCGCGCAGAGGCTGTGACCTTCTTGGTCTTGTCGACCCGCTGACGATAGGTTGCAATTTCCCGTGCCTGGCTCTCATTCTCGGTGACGACAAAATCATCGCCAGCTTCCGGTGCGCCCTGAATACCCAGGATTTCCACAGGGACCGACGGTCCCGCTTCCTCGACATTGCGGCCGCGATAATCAAGGAGTGCCCGGACTTTACCCATGGCGGACCCCATCACAAAGTAATCGCCAACACGCAGGGTTCCGCGGTTCACGAGAACCGTTGCGACCATGCCGCGTCCGGTTTCGATTTTTGCCTCAACCACCGTGCCATGGGCGGAGCGGTCGGGATTAGCCCGAAGCTCAAGCAGTTCCGCCTGCAACAGGATCGCTTCCTGCAGCTTGTCGAGTCCGGTGCCTTTAAGCGCGGAAACCTCAACGTCGAGAACGTCGCCCCCCATATTTTCAACAAAGATTTCATGCTGCAGGAGTTCCTGACGCACCTTGTCCGGGTCTGCCGACGGCTTGTCGATCTTGTTGATGGCAACGATAATGGGGACGTTCGCCGCCTTCGCATGCTTGATCGCCTCAATGGTTTGCGGCATGACGCTATCATCGGCGGCAACCACAAGAATGACGATGTCCGTCACCTGCGCCCCGCGCATCCGCATTGCCGTAAAGGCTTCATGGCCCGGAGTATCGAGGAAGGTAATCACATCGCCCGAGGCGAGTGAGACCTGATAAGCGCCGATATGCTGGGTGATGCCGCCGGCCTCGCCGGAGACAACATCGGTTTTGCGTAATGCATCCAGCAACGACGTTTTACCGTGGTCAACATGGCCCATGACCGCGACCACAGGCGCCCGCGGAAGCATCTGCTCGGGCAGGTCCTCGACTTCGCCGCCAAGGCCAATCTCGACATCGGATTCGGCAATACGCCG
The DNA here is from genome assembly GCF_041689005.1 of Sneathiella sp. Lineage (GTDB taxonomy): Bacteria > Pseudomonadota > Alphaproteobacteria > Sneathiellales > Sneathiellaceae > Sneathiella. The sequence goes on along the minus strand of NZ_JBDNHC010000125.1, from coordinate 48,119 downwards.
GGACGTATGTCCAAGCTCTTCAACGACAAGTTCGGCCGTATCCGCGTCAATGGTCTGTCCGGCGGTTGACATGATGCCAAGTTTCATCAGCGCCTTGATGACGTCAACAGAGCGCTCGGACATACGGTTGGCGAGTTCCTGCACGGAAATAACTTCCGGAATGGTAACCTCGCGGAAAATCTTCTGCGGCGGCTCTGATGATTGCTGCTGCTTTTTGCGGGCCCGGCGAAGGGAGGCGAGGGACCGTTGTTTCGGTCCGCGGTCATCCAATGCCTCGCCGATGGTCAGGCGACCGGCACGGCGGCGCGGCTCGTCCGTTTTACGGGTCGGCGTGGGCCGGTCGTCGCTGGGCGCGCCACGGCCCGATTTTGTCAGTTTCTTCCGCCCGGAACCGGCATCGTCATTGGTGTCGGGCTCATCGCCACCACTGCGGGGGGTCCGCGTCGCGGCTGTACGGCCTTCCTGACGGGGCTCTTCCTTGATGGCTGACTTGTTCTTTTCGCGGTGAACGGCCACTTGCGCATTCTTGGTGGCATCCGCCTCTTCCGTCAGACGGCGGGCTTCCTCCTCCTCGGCACGGCGGCGTTCTTCGGGCGAGCGGCGCTTCGTGACCTTGGGGGCTTCTTCGGCTTCCACCGCAGCTTCTTCCGCCGGTACATCTTCCGGAGCGCTTTCCGCCCGCAGTTTTTCTTCTTCGATCCGCGCCTGTTCCTCTATGGTCCGGCGTTCAGCATCCTTGATGGACTGTTCACGGGCACCGGCAAGTGCGGCGGCCCGGGCGGCCTTTTCATCGGTGGTCAGGATAAGCGACGGATTGCCGCCGCCAGATCTGCGCGCGGCCGGTGCCGGGCTCTTGCCCAGCGGCGATTTGCCAGCCTGAAGAGTTTTCTTGGGGGCATCGGAGGCAGCCGGAGGGGTTGCCGCCGGTTTCGCCGCGCCGGGGCCTAAAGTGCTGCGTTTTTTGCGCACTTCCACCTGCACGGTCTTGGAGCGACCATGAGTAAAGCTCTGCCGGACCTGACTCTTGCCGCCAGCAGATTTTTTCGCTTCCAACGGTTTGTTCAGGCTAAGCGACTTGCGCCCATCCTTGTCATTTGTCTCAGTCATTCTTACTCCGACACTTCGGTTTCTTTAGGTTCATTGAGCGGGTTTCTAAACTTCGATAGTTGAGAAACCGCCTTCAGAATTCTTGTTGCCAGCCGCCCGGACCCCATGCTTGCGTGAACAAGATTTTCCTTGCCCAGGGCCTGACTTAATTCAGCACCGCTGAAAATGTCAATCACGGGCAGGTCGCCTGCAATTCGTTTCAACTTCTGCCGCCCGTCCTCCGCGCCATCGCTGGCCGCGATCAGAAAGGCCGCCTTTCCTGACTTCAAGGCCCGCTCGACCTTGGCGAAGCCAACCGTCAATAACCCACCTTTACGACCCAGCCCCAGAAGGGCCAGGCATTGCTGCGACAGGGATCTGTCAATCAGGGCCGACAAATCCGCCGGGACCGTGACCGCCTGCTTCGCGGATTTTGCAAACAGTCGCTTTTTCAGCGCCAGTTCAACTGCCTCCCGGCGACAGCTTATCCAGATGCCGCGCCCCGGCAGGTTTTTCTGGATATCATGTACCAGATGGCCCTCCGGGGATACGGCAAAGCGAAGAAGGTCTTCCTTTTCCCGTATCTGTCCAGTGGCTATACACCGCCGCTGCGGATCACTCAAGTCTAGTTCTCCAGTTCCAGCCTAGCTTGCCGGAATTTCTTCATCAGTTGCATCGGTCGTATCGTCATTTTCGGACGTCTCAGCGGCAGCGGCTTCGTCGCCTTCGAACCAATGTGCCCGCGCGGCCATGATGACCTGATTTGCCTCTTCAAGGTTTAAATCGAAGCTCCGCAGGATACCGTCCTCGGCATTGACTAGTTCATCACCTGCGAGATCGGCAAGATCATCAAGTTCCTTGATCCCCGCTTCGCCAAGAGCAACGATCATGGCAAGGGTCAGGACCTGCAGGTTGACGATGTCATCGCTGACACCCAGAGCCTGGCGTTTCTCTTCCAGTTCTGCATTCGTCTTCTCGACAAATTCCTGGGCACGGCGGCTGAGTTCCTCGGCAATCTCTTCGTCGAACCCTTCGATTTCCGCGATCTCGGCGACGTCCACATACATGACATCCTCGATCGAGGTAAACCCTTCCGCTGCTAATAGTTGGGCAATGGTCTCGTCCACGTCAAGGGCCGCGATGAAGCTTTGCGTGCGCTCCGTAAACTCGGCCTGACGGCGGTTGCTTTCCTCTTCCTCGGTCAGGATATCAATGTCCCAGCCGGAAAGCTGCGAGGCAAGCCGCACATTCTGGCCGCGGCGGCCAATGGCCAGCGACAACTGGTCATCGGGAACGACAACCTCGATGCGGTTAGCGTCCTCATCGAGGACCACCTTGGCCACCTCGGCCGGGGCGAGGGCATTAACGATAAAGCTCGCCTGATCCGGAGACCATTGAATGATATCAATTTTTTCGCCCTGTAATTCGTTGACCACGGCCTGCACGCGTGAGCCACGCATGCCGACGCAGGCGCCGACAGGGTCAATACTCGAATCATTGGACAGGACCGCAATCTTCGCCCGGCTTCCGGGATCGCGGGCCACGGCTTTCACCTCGATGATGCCGTCATAAATCTCAGGCACTTCCTGACCAAACAGCTTGGCCATGAACTGAGGGTGGCTGCGCGACAGGAAAATCTGCGGGCCGCGCTGTTCCTGCCGGACATCGTAGATATAGGCGCGAATGCGATCACCCTGGCGGAAACTTTCGCGCGGCAGCATCTCGTCGCGCCGGACAACGGCGTCCGCCTTGCCAAGATCGACGGTGACATTGCCATACTCAACGCGCTTGACAATGCCGTTGACGACTTCGCCGACGCGGTCCTTATATTCGTGGAATTGCCGTTCGCGCTCGGCCTCGCGGACCTTCTGGACAATAACCTGCTTTGCCGTCTGCGCGGCGATACGGCCAAAATCAATCGGCGGCAAGGGGTCAACCAGCAAGTCGCCAACGACGGCGCCTTCCTTTTCGGCCTGCGCGTTGGCGGCGGTTATCTGCGTTGAGTCATTCTCGACTTCCTCCACAACCTCGCGGATGCGGGCCAGCCGGATTTCGCCCGTTCCGCGATCAATATTGGCGCGGATATCATTTTCATTGCCATATTTTGCCCGCGCCGCCTTCTGGATGGCTTCTTCCATCGCCTCAAGGACGATATCGCGGTCGATCACTTTTTCTCGGGCAACCGCATCGGCGACTTGCAACAATTCCAGGCGGTTTAAACTAGCAGCGTTTTCCATGATTAAATTTCCATCCAAAAATCTTTTTCAAGACTTAAGTACCGCGTGTACTTGCGGCGATTAATTCATCGGTCAAAATTAACTTCGCCTTTCTCACATCAGAGAAAGGCAGTTCCAGTCGGGTGCCATCGTCACTTAGAAGCTGGATCATCTCCGCTTCCAGGCCCAACAACTTCCCTCTATACCGGCGCTGGCCGTCAACGGCCTGCTCCAGCTCTACTTTTACCTCGAACCCCGACCAGCGTTCAAAGTCCTTCTGCCGGGTCAGCGGACGGTCGATCCCCGGCGACGATACCTCAAGGTCATAGGCACCCGCAATCGGGTCTTCAACATCCAGCAACGCGGATACCATCCGGCTTACTTCCGTGCACCCTTCAATCGTCATCGTTCCGTCGGGTTTTTCCGCCATGATCTGGAGGATCTTCTTCTCACTGCCTGTCAGGGTAATGCGGACGAGTTCGTACCCCATATCCGCAAGGGACGGCGTGATCATTTCGGCAATGTGTTCTATCGGGTTCAGGGTTCGACTCGCATTCCAAACAAAAAACATAAAAAAACAGCGGACCAGAGGCCCACCGTTCAAAAGCTCATCCTGACGGTGAGCGAACAGTATGTATACTCTTTATAATAGCCGAGATACCCATAAAGCCAAGTATTTTTTCGCGAAACTCGATCTGCCAGGGTGCCTAGCATCGGCGAAACCGGTAATAGACCGGATGAAGCCCCTTATCAACGGCTTTCCCCTCGTAACGTGTGGGCGGCCAGTCGGTGCTTCGGAGGCGCCAGTCGTCGGCGGTTTCCGCCTTCCATTCGAAGTCCGGCGCGCGCAGCATATGCCAAAGGATCCAGGCGCCATAATCGGTATGATCGGTTGCGATACGAAGTTCGGCGCCGGGTTTCAGGATCCTCGCGAGTGCCGCGATATTGCTGAACGAGACGAATCGCCGCTTGTTATGTCCACTTTTCGGCCAGGGATCGGGAAACAGCAGGAAGGCGCGGTCGAGGCTGGCGGAGGGCAGCTTTTCCATCAAGAGTTCGGCTGCCTCATTGTGAAGGCGGACGTTGGCACTTCCGGTTTCCTGCAATTTCCCCAGCAGGGTGGCAACCCCGTTTAGAAATGGCTCACAGCCGAGGATGCCAGTGTCTGGATGGTGATCGGCCTGCCAGGCGAGATGCTCGCCGCTGCCAAAACCGATTTCAAGCCAGTAATCAGTGATTCCCGGACCGAAAAGCCCGCTCAGGTCAATTTCACCGCCATCGAGATCGACCGTGAGCTTCGGCAGTTCCTCAGCAACCAGTATTTTCTGGCCCTTGCGAAGTGGCTTTCCGCGCCGACGGCCATAGAGAATCCGTTTTGCGCCGATGTCGTCTTCCGTCATCGCGACCGGCTTACGACAGGGCGGTTTTCAGGCTGTCCGCGAGGTCGGTTTTTTCCCAGGAAAATCCACCGTCGGCATCCGGGGCCGGGCCAAAATGACCATAGGCTGCGGTGCGCGCATAAATCGGCTTGTTAAGCTGTAGATGCTCGCGAATGCCGCGCGGGCTCAAATCCATCATTTCCATAAGGGTTTTTGCCAGCTTCTCTTCAGAGACATTCCCGGTGCCGTACAGGTCAACATAAAGCGACAACGGCTTCGAGACGCCGATGGCATAGGAAACCTGGATGCAGCAGCGATCGGCAAGCCCAGCCGCAACCACATTCTTGGCCAGATATCGCGATGCATAGGCCGCGGACCGATCAACCTTGGTCGGATCCTTGCCGGAGAAGGCGCCGCCGCCGTGGGGCGCTGCGCCGCCATAGGTATCGACAATAATCTTGCGCCCCGTCAGGCCCGCATCGCCGTCAGGTCCGCCAATCACAAATTTCCCCGTGGGATTGACGTAAAAATCCTCCTCCGGGCACATCCAGCCATCGGGTAGAACCTGCGTCACATATTTGCGGACGATTTCGCGAACGGCATCGGTATCAAGGTCCGCGTCATGCTGGGTCGAGACGACGACCGAGGTGGCCCGCACCGGCTTGCCATTTTCATAGGCGAGTGTGACCTGGCTTTTCGAATCCGGGCCGAGGCCTTTTTCGGCGCCGCTGTGGCGCACCCGGGCCAGTTCCTTCAGGATGCCGTGGGAATAATAGATCGGTGCCGGCATCAGAACGTCGGTTTCATTGACGGCGTAGCCGAACATGATGCCCTGGTCTCCGGCGCCTTCATCCTTGTTGCCGGCCGCATCGACGCCTTGCGCAATATCGGCGGACTGGGCGTGCAGGAAAACATCCACGGCCGCATTCTGCCAGTGAAATCCGTCCTGCTCATAGCCAATGTCGCGGACGGCGGCGCGCGCTGTCTCTTCAATCAGCGCCTTGGTGATCGAGGCGGGCCCGCGAACTTCCCCGGCGAGCACGATGCGATTGGTTGTCGTCAATGTCTCGCAGGCAACGCGGGCGTAGGGGTCATGCGAGAGGTAGAGATCGACGATACTGTCGGAAATCCTGTCACAGACCTTGTCCGGATGTCCTTCCGAAACGGATTCACTCGTAAACAGATAATTCTTGCTCGGCACTCAAATATCCTCTTGTTTTAATAGACGGTACCGGCATGAACACCCGTGACGACCGTGCTGTATCCAATGTCAAAAAGCTGGCCGCACTCTACCAAAATCGAACCGGGGGTCAAGAAATGTCTTCCGTGGCCCACCGGGCCGGGTCGGAAGTTTTATTTTTCGTATTCTGCGGCAATGGATTTAATGACCTCAAAAACCCGCTTTCGGACGTCGAGATTGGTAATCTTGTAGTAGGCGCGGAGCAGTTCCAGGGTTTCGCGCTTGTCCAGATGCTGATGCTCAAAACTCTCGCCGGGCTCGGCAAATCCGGCGCTGGATTTCGATACCTCGCTCGGCATGCCTTCAAAAAAGAAGGACGGCGCCACATCGAGAAATTTACTTATGTCAAAAAGACGGCTGGCCCCAATCCGGTTGGCCCCCCGTTCGTATTTTTGAACCTGCTGGAAAGTCAGTCCGAGCTTGTCTCCCAGTTTCTGCTGGCTTAACCCCAGCAACGTCCGGCGCATACGGACGCGACTCCCCACATGCACATCTACCGGATGATTTGGCATCACAACTTCCCTATATATGTCTGGCAATTGGCATACGTCTAAATCTGTCACGTATAACAAGTGACATTCTCCCCGCGCCACTCGGGCAGTATCGGTTTAAAAAAAATCCTAGTCAAGATGAGACACGCGTGAATTTGCGGTTTCGCCGTTTTGAGGCCACCCCTATTCCGATGAACAGGACGATGACCCCCATCGGAATATATTCACCGTAATGCCCATAGGGCGTCCGCCCGGCGATCGGTTTTGGAAGGGCGCCATCGATGATCCCCGTATCGTTCAGATCGAGACGCTCCAGCACCCGGCCATAGGGGTCAATGATTGCGGATATACCGGTATTGGCTGCGCGCACGACCGCAACGCCCTGCTCGACGGCGCGGCTTCGGGCCATGGCGAAATGCTGGTAGGGGCCGTTGGTATTGCCGAACCAGCCGTCATTGGTGATATTCACGATCCAGGAAAAATCCTCCCCCGGCGCCACCTCCCAGGGAAAGGCAATTTCATAGCAGATCATGGCGCGCGCCGGCGGCAGGCCATCCATGCGGATCACTTTCGGCTCGTTCTTGTCGGAGTCGGCGAAATCAGACATCTCATCAAGGGCAGGGATCACTTTGGTCAGGCCAGTAGCCGTCATCAGCCAGCGCATCGGCATATATTCGCCATAGGGCACCAGATGCTGTTTGTCGTAAACTGCGCGAATTTCCCCTTTTTCATCGAGAACCTGCAGGCTGTTCCAGTAGCGGTCATCGCCGCGGTCATGGCGCGGCGCCCCGGTAATGATCGCCCCGCCCTTGGGCACGAACTCGGCGAGTTGCGCTTTCAGGTCATCCATCGTCGTCAGATAGTAAGGCACCGCCGTTTCCGGCCAGACAAGAAAGGTGGGCGCGGTGCCGGTTTTCGTCTGGCTCAGGCGGATCAGCTTGCGCAAATGCTCAAGGCGCAAATGCGCCGCCCATTTATCTTCTTGCGGGATGTTCGGCTGGACGAGCCGTAAATTTACCTGGTCATACAGGCCGCTCGATTGCGTGGCCAGTCTTGCCGCTCCGAAGGCGGTGAGGGCTATGAGTACGCCGATAACGGAGACCAGAGAGATAACCGCGGTCTTCCGCGAGGTCTCTGCGTCGACGAACAGGGCCGGCACCGTGCTTGCGAACACGGTCAGAAGGGTCAGGCCGAAAATGCCGATATAGGCGGCCGATTGCAGCATGGGCAGGAAAAAGGCCCAGCTGTAGCCGAGAGCATTCCAGGGAAATCCGGTGAAGATCGTGCCGCGGACATATTCAAGCGCCATCCAGCAGCCGGCGAAGAAAAACAGGCGGGGAAGCGATTTCACTTTCAGCATATGGGTGGCGAGCGCGGTCAGTCCCGGAAAGATCGCCAGCACCGCGGGCAGGCCAAGAACCGGCAGGGGGATTAACAGCGCATGGGTCTGGGCATCGACAAGAAAGGCAACGCCGATCCAGTACAGCCCGACAATGAACTGGCCCCAGCCGAACCACCAGCCAATGAAAAAGGCTTGCCACCGGGTTTGCGCCCCGCTCAATAACCAGATTACGCCGGTGAAACTGACGGGAAGCAGGAAAATCAGGTACGTCGGGGCCAGCGCGCCCGCCACGGCAATCCCGAGAACAAAGGACAGAAACGCTTTTTTGGCAAACGTCAGCCCCTGGATCCAGGCGTGTATAGCGCTCATTCTCTGTCCAATGCTCAGTTTTCGTCCAAAGGTTAAGGCTGGCGTCGCCGGATGCGGACTTTTTTCACCTTGCGCGGATCGGCATCAATGATTTCAAAGTCGAGCCCGCTGGAATGAGAAATGATCTCGCCGCGGGCCGGAATCTTCCCGGCAAGCTGGAAGACCAGTCCGCCAACGCTGTCCACTTCCTCATCCTCATCTTCGGGAAGCAGGTCGATTTCCACCAACGCTTCCAACTCCTCGATTGAGGCCCGGCCATCCGCTTCCATCATGCCATTGGCGGCAACGATAATCAGGGGGCCTTCCTGTTCGTCATGCTCGTCCTCAATATCCCCGACAATTTCCTCGACCAGATCCTCGATCGTCACCAGTCCGTCAATGCCGCCATATTCATCGACCACCGCGGCCATGTGAATATGGGTCGCCCGCATTTTCAGGAGCAGATCCGGAACCGACATCGATGGCGGTACAAACAGGATCTCACGGCGGAAATTCTGCCATGTCTCGGCATCCGGCTGGCCCCAGAAATTGATGAGGTCTTTGATATGAAACATGCCGGTTACATTATCCAGTCCCTCATCATAGACCGGCAGGCGGGAATGGCTTGTCTCCTTGAACCGTTCGACCACCTGATCGAGCGTGAGGTTGCTGTCGATTGCCTCGATATCGGCGCGAGGGATCATCACGTCGCTGATGCTAAGTTCGCTGAAACTCAGGATATTGGTGAGCATCATCTTCTCAGAGGCATTTATCGATTGTTCGGGGTCGTTATGCTCTTCGATGAGTTCTTCGAGCGTTGACCGCACGCTTCCCTCTAATTGTTGCCCGACACCCAATACACGTTTCAGGACATGCCAGACGCTATTGGGAGGACGTTGTGGCTTCTGGGTTTCATCGGGGTTGGGATAATTTCCGGTTGACGCGTCTTCGGTCATTTTTTGTCGGGGATCTCCTGTTGATTATCGGATGGTTCATAGGGATTGCGTATTTTCAAGTCGTGCAGGACGGCGATCTCAAGCCGTTCCATAATCTGGGCCTCATTGTCGTCGATATGGTCATAGCCGACAAGATGTAAAACACCATGAACGAGGAGATGGGCCATATGGTCGGCAAGGCTCTTGCCCTGCGCCGCTGCCTCCCTTTGCAGGGTTTCCCGCGCCATGACGATATCGCCGAGCATTAACGGCTCCGTCATCGCGGCGGCGGCGGCAAGCTCAGCGGCGTCGAGACTTGTATCAGGAAAGGATAAAACATTCGTCGGTTTATCCGTGTCGCGATACTCGCGATTGAGGTCCTGAATGCCCGCATCATCGGTGAGCACGAGGCTGATTTCGACAACTGGCAGTTCTTTTGCCGGGGCCTCTGCCGCGCCGGGCAGGTCGGGGAGCGTCCGAAGCGCGCGCGCGATAATTTCCTCGCAGCGTGCTTCAACCGACGGTATCAGGGACTTCCAGCCGTCATCCTGAAAGGTGATGGCAACATCAAGGGTAAAGGGCAGGGGCGTCATTTGACCGTCCAGCACAACAAATTTACATCCAACATATGTCACTGTTCGGCTTGCGCAGCCTGTTCCCTAGTTCTTTCTGGCTTTCAGGGCGAGTTGTTTCTCCCGGTCATGCTCGCCATAAGCACGCACGATGCGGGTGACAAGCGGATGGCGAACCACATCGCCTTCGCCGAAATTGATAAAATCGACACCCTTTACGCCCTGAAGGATATCGACCGCCTCATGCAGTCCGGACCGCATGCCAAGGGGCAGGTCGACCTGACTGAGGTCGCCGGTGACAGCCATGCGGGAATTCTCCCCCATGCGGGTCAGCAGCATTTTCATCTGCACCGGCGTTGTATTCTGTGCCTCGTCGAGAATAATCGCGGCGTTGGACAGGGTCCGACCACGCATGAAGGCAAGGGCGGCAACCTCAATCTCACCATTTTCCAGACGTTTCACGACTTCTTCCGCGGGCAGCATGTCATAGAGCGCATCATAGAGCGGCCGGAGATAGGGGTCGATCTTGTCGCGCATATCCCCGGGCAGGAAGCCGAGCTTTTCACCGGCCTCCACCGCCGGGCGGGCCAGAATGAGCCGGTCGACCTTGTTTTCAATCAGCATGGCGACGGCATTGGCGACGGCGAGATAGGTCTTGCCGGTACCGGCCGGGCCGAGACCGAAGACCAGTTCATGGGTGCGGAGCGAATTGACATAGGCCGCCTGATTGGTCGAACGCGGCGTGATGCGGCGCCGTTTGGTCACGATCATGCTGCTGTCCTCGGAGACTGAGGCGCGACTGCCGTCCTTTGCCGGGGCGTCCCCGGCCATGCGGATGGCGCCGTCGACTTCCCCCTCGGTTACATCCATCCCTTTTTCAAGACGTTTGTAGAGGTCCTGCAGCACGCCTTTTGTTTGCGCCTGCGCCTGCTTGGTGCCGGAAATCGCCATTTTGTTCCCGCGTGAGGCGACCGAGACGTTCAGGCCTTCTTCAATGCGGGCAAGATACCGGTCATGCTCACCTACCAGCTGGGCGAGCAGATGATTATTTTCAAATTCAAGAATAGTTGTGTCGTTCGTTGGGCTGGTTTTTGGTGTTTTGGTGTTTGTTTGATTTTTAGACACGTTTGTTCCTAGGCCGCATCAGCGACGCTACCGGGTTTCAGTTCGCCACGTAGAGAGTTGGCATTCCCCTCTTGCACGATGACAGTTGCAATACGCCCGATCCGGTGTGCCGGCGACGGGACGAAGACCGATTGCATGTACGGGCTGCGACCGACGAGTTGCCCGTCGCGCTTCCCCTCGCGTTCGAGCAGGACATCAATCTCCCGGCCGACAAATTCGCGATTATAGGCAATCTGTTGCTCATTAAGAAGGGCCTGCAGGCGGGCCAGCCGTTCTGATTTTACCGGCTCCGGTACCATCTCGCTTGCCAGACCGGCGGCGGGAGTTCCGGGGCGCGGGCTGTATTTGAAGCTGTAGGCCTGAGAATATCCGACATCGCGGACAAGTTGCAGGGTTGCCTCAAAATCGGCGTCTGTTTCCCCGGGGAACCCGACGATAAAATCTCCGGACAGGGCGAGGTCCGGTCGGTACTTCCGTAATTTCTCGATGATGTGACGATAGTCGCTCGCCGTATGGCGGCGGTTCATTGCAGCAAGGATCCGGTCTGATCCGGCCTGAACGGGCAGATGCAGATAGGGCATCAGGATATCGACATCCCGATGGGCTTGGCACAACTCTTCGGTCATCTCCAGCGGATGAGACGTGGTGTAGCGCAGGCGGTCGAGCCCGTCCAGCTCCGCGAGATCCTTGATCAGGCGGGCGAGGGATACCGGCTCTCCATCCGCGTCCGCGCCGTGGTAGGCATTGACGTTCTGGCCGAGCAGGGTGATTTCGCGGGTGCCGCCCGCGATCATACGTTTTGCCTCGTCGGTAATCGCGCGGGCAGGGCGGGAGAACTCGGCACCCCGGGTATAGGGCACGACGCAGAAAGCGCAGAATTTATCGCAGCCCTCCTGAACCGTGAGGAAGGCGCTCAGATTGGTGTCGATTGCCGTATCGGGCAGATGATCGAATTTGGGCTCGACCGGGAAATCGGTCTCCAGGATACGACCAACGCCGCGATTAGCCTCGGCCACCATTTGCGGCAGCAGGTGATAGGATTGCGGGCCGAAAACCATATTCACATAGGGCGCGCGTTTCATGATCTCGTCGCCTTCGGCCTGGGCAACGCATCCGGCGACGGCAATAATCATGTCGCTGTCGTCCCGGGACTGGCGGGCGCTTCTGAATTTGCGCAAGCGTCCAAGTTCGGAGAAGGTCTTCTCCGACGCCTTCTCGCGGATATGACAGGTATTGAGAATGGCCATGTCGGCATCGGCGGGCTCCTCCGTGAGGGAATAGCCGAGCGGGGCCATGATGTCTGCCATCCGGGCGGAATCATACACGTTCATCTGGCAGCCATAGGTCGAAATGTAAAGCTTTTTAGTCAATCTTCCTCGCGAATTTCACTGGGTGTTAGCGGGTCTGTCACTGTTCCTGAACCTGATTTAGGTATCATGATTAAATTACCAGTTATATGACAAATATAGAAGGAGTTGATGGAATTGCCGGAAAAAAAGGGATAACGGCGTAAATTTCGTTATTTTTCCGTGATTTCCTCGGGCCGATCCGTCAATGCGCGGCTCAGGCTCTTCGCAATCGTCAATTGGCAGTCGCTGGCCATGGTTTTTCGAGAATCATAGTCGTCAATCGTGACCGGCGGGTGAAAGCGCAGTTCCGCCGTGATCGTGCCGCGCTTCAGATACTCCCAGATATGACCCATCAATTCCTCATCCCCGACCCAGGCGACAATCCCCATGGTGCCGCGCGTCAGGGAAATATTGTTCAACCGGCTATAGGCGATGGTAACCGGTTGGACGACCAGAGGGTGGCCGTTTATTTCCCGCTCGGCGAGGGAGAAATACGAGCTTTTGAAATCGCGGAGGACAATGCCGTTGGACGAGGTGCCCTCGGGGAATAGGAACAGGTTGTCGCCGTTTTCAAGATGACCCTGCATCTCCCCCTTGTGCCCCATGATCGAGGGGCGGGTGCGTTCGATAAAGATGGTCTGTTGCAGCTTCGAGATCGCGCCGACCAGCGGGTATTTCTCAACTTCATTTTTGGCAACGAAGCTTCCCTTGATGGTCTTGCCGACCACCGGGATATCAAGCCAGGAAATATGATTGAGGATGAAAAGCGTCGGCTGGTCGGGGTTGATGGTTCCCGACATCACGACCTTGACCCGCAACAGCCGGCAGATACCGGCGTGGAAAATCTGCGGTAGCCAGTAACGATGCCGCGGAAACGCCGCCAGAATGATCAGTTGCACCGGGACCAGAAGGCCGGCCCAGAGGAGAACCGCCAGCAAAGTAAATATGGGTCTGATATTATTCATCACTCAACTAGGTAATATTACGATGGGGTCAGTCGTTCTTTTTATTATGGCTTGTATGCTTGATGTTGACGACGGATTCCTCCGGCGGCACCTGGGCGACACTGTCCGGCTTGAGCGGTTTTCCGTAAAGTTCCAGCCGGTGATCGATCAATTCGAATCCCAGTTCCTTGGCAATTTTTGTCTGCAGTTCCTCGATCTGGTCGCTGGTAAACTCGATGACCTGCCCCGTTTGCACATTGATCAGGTGATCGTGATGCTGGTCCGATACTTCCTCATAGCGGGCGCGGCCGTCGCCGAAATCATGGCGCTCCAAGATACCGTTTTCCTCGAACATGCGGACAGTCCGGTAGACCGTTGAGATACTGATGGTGTCATCAATATCGGAGGCCCGCTTGTATACAAGTTCGACATCCGGGTGATCTTGCGAATCCGACAGCACGCGGGCGATTACGCGGCGCTGGTCGGTCATGCGCAAGCCCTTGTCAATGCAGATTTGTTCGAGACGAGTAGGCATATGAACCTCGATTAATCAAAAGGCCGCTGACAAGTGTCAGCCGCCCCGATTTTATACAAATTATGGTTTTTGGGCCAGCGAAAGTAGAAATTACTTATCTCAGGCTTTCTTGCGGCTGGTTCCGAGCCCGATTTTCTTGGCCAGTTTGCGCCGCTGTTCCGCGTAATTGGGGGCCACCATGGGGTAGTCGGCGGGCAGTCCCCAGCGCAGACGATAATCATCCGGCGTCATGTCATAGGATGTTTTCAGGTGCCGTTTCAGCATCTTGAGCTTTTTACCGTCTTCGAGACAGATAATATAGTCTGGATGGATCGACTTGCGAATGGACACGACCGGCTCAGGCTTGTCGGGGTCCGCTGCCCCCTCGCCCACTGTCGATAATGTGCTGTAGACATCCCGTATTAACGCCGAAATCTCTTCCGAGCCAACGGAATTCCGCGACAAATGCGACGTCACGATGTCCGTTGTCAGCGCCAGAAGTTCCAGTTTATCGATTTTTTCAGACACGGTCACCATCCTTCATTAAGAAACAAGCTGTCTTATAATGTATCGGCAATATATGCGCAATATTACTACTGAAAAAAACATACCCTACAAAAATACTGTGACCAAAAGAGGGAGAAATAGATAATTTGTTGTAATTCTATTCTTATTAGAATAGGCAAACAGCGGAATTTTAAAGAACTCGTTTCATGGTGATTGCATCCTCAAGCCCCGCGCCATGGGTGTAATAGTCTTTCCGGCGGCCGATTTCGATAAACCCCCGCGACCGGTAAAGCTGTTGTGCCCAGAGATTTTCGACACCGACATCGAGAAACAGCAGGTGAACCGCACTGGCGACGAGGCGTTCGATGCCGTGATCCAGCAGTATTCCGGCATATCCACGATGCTGGTATTCCGGCAGGACGCCGAGCGACAGCAGTTCCGCCTCCCCGGACAGGCAGCGGTAGAGCGCGAACGCCACGGGTTCATCGCCAAGACTCATCAGCTGGAATACAGTCCCCGGAATTGTCATCGCCGACGCGCAGGAAGCCTCGTCCCAGGCAGGGGAAAAGCATTCCGCATGCATTTTGGCAGCAAGTGCGGCGCAGGCGATACCCTCCATAAAGTCTATATCAATGTCATTCAGTGCCATATGCACCCCCGATTACAGGAATTTGGCGTCTTTGCCGCCGGGGAGTTTGGCGTCGGGCGCCCGCAAGTAAAGCGGGGCGGGCGGTGCGGCATCGGCGTCGGGAACCGGGCGGTTTGCGGCAAGGCGGGCGACGATGACGGCATCCGGATCCTCGTCAAGATCCAGCAGACTGTATTTTGCGCCGTTAAAATAATCCTGCTGTGCGAGGAGCGGGCCGCCCGACCCGATGATGACGGCGCCCTCATCGGGCAGGCAGGTATGTGCCTCCTCCAGCGGGATGGCTAGCGGCGCGCTCAGAGGTTCTGGTAGGCCATTTGGGCGCCCTGGTGAAAACACCTGCAGGTAAATTTCGTTGCGCCGGGCGTCGGCGGTGGCGATCACCGGCCGGCCGGCCGCAAGCTGTTCCGGCACCGCGGCCGCGAGCGCCTCCAGCGTGGTGACACCGACAATCGGTTTATGTGCCGCAAGGGCGATGCCGCGGGCAGTGGCAAGGCCGATCCTGAGGCCGGTGAATGTGCCGGGGCCGATGGTGACCGCGATCAGGTCGAGATCGGCAAAGCGCAGACCAGTCTCCTTCATCAGGCTCTGGATCATCGGCATCAGGGTTTCCGCATGGCCACGGCGGCGCTTCTCATGAATATGGGCAATCGCCGCCTCTCCCTCCGTCACCGCGACCGAGCAGGCATTCAACGCCGTATCCAGGGCAAGTATCTTCATTTTATTGCGTTCCACATTCCAGCCATGTAGGGTCACCAACGATCGGCAGATTTATGTGTTACGCGTTACCCTCTGCAAATTCAAGTAAACAGGTTCGAGATGGCCCTTGCGGAAAGTTTAACAGAAATTACCCCGGCAACCTATGATGTCGAGCTGGAGCTTCGCTATGCAACGGCCGATAATTTCACTGGCGCGCCGGTATATCGGCGCAGCGCCTGCTTTCTCAACCTTGAGGCGGCGGAAAAGATGCAAAAGGCGATTGACCTTGCCGCCCCGCTTGGGCTCAGGTTCCGACTGTATGACGGCTTCCGTCCGAGCGAGGCGGTGCAAGCCCTGTGGGACCATACGCCAAACCCTGACTTCCTGTCGCCGCCATCCAGCGGCTCGCCGCATTCGCGCGGCGCGGCCATCGACCTCACCCTGATCGACGGCGCCGGGCAGAGGCTTGAGATGGGAACGGAGTTTGACGCCATGACCGCGTTGTCGCATCATGGCACGACGGATATTCCTGCCGAGGCCCAGAAGAACCGGGCGATCCTTCTCGGGCTGATGACTGCCGCCGGATGGGATTGTTACATGAATGAATGGTGGCATTACCAGTTATTTAAACCTCGCCGGTATCCTACCCTGTCTGACCGGGCGGCAGGCACCCGGTTGATGGAATGAAAACCCGGATAAGTGAGCAACGAACAAGCATGAAAAAGCGACAGACATCAGGGAAAGCAACTGCGGCGGTAATGGCGGCGGTGCTGTTATTGACGATGAGCCTCGGGGCCCCACTGGCGGCGGCCGCCGACTGGGCGAGTGTGATCATGTATCATCGCTTTGACGAGGATAACTATCCCCATACCAATATCAAGATAGAGCAGTTCAAGGAGCATATCGCCGAGCTTACCAACGGCGAGTATACGGTCCTGCCGCTCAATGAAATCGTCGATCGCCTGGAAAAAGGCGAGGTCCTGCCGGATAAAACCGTGGCGATCACCATTGATGATGCCTATCGGTCGGTGTTCGAGATTGCCTGGCCTCTCCTACGAGCGGCGAAGCTGCCGTTTACGGTGTTTGTGGCGCCGGAGGGGGTGGACAAGGCGTTTCCAGATTATATGACCTGGGATCAGCTGAGGATACTCCGCGACGGCGGGGTTCATATCGGCCATCATTCCTATTCCCACGGCCATCTGCCGTTGATGAACGCCGAGCAAATTCAGGCGGATATCGCCAAGGCAAACGGCCGGTTTGAGGCAGAACTCGGCTTTGTTCCCGCTATTTTTGCCTATCCTTACGGAGAGTATGGCAACGATGTGAAGGCCGTCATCCGCGCTGCGGGCTTCAAGGCCGCCTTTGGTCAGCAGTCCGGCGTTGCCTATTCCGGGCATGACCGGTTTGAGTTGCCGCGCTTTGCCATGAGTGAGAATTACGGCGGCATCGGCCGGTTCCGGCTTGCCGCCAATGCCCTGCCGCTGCGGGTGGCGGAGGTGACACCTTCCGACAATGTGCTGCGGCGTAATCCGCCCAATTTTGGCTTTACGGTGACCGAGGATTACGGCGGCCTCAACGGCCTGTCCTGTTTCTCGTCCAATCAGACCGGCGGTGCGGTTCCGATCGAGAAAATCGGCTCCTCGCGGGTGGAGGTCCGTCTGGCCTCCGCCTTCAAGCCGGGACAGGGGCGCATCAACTGCACCCTGCTCGGCCCGGATCGGCGCTGGCGCTGGTTCGGCTCGCTCTTCTATATTCCGTCGGACGGCAGCAATTAACAACTTTCAGGGATAGTTTAACGAGAGGGAAAAACCGATGTATTGCGAGAACAAGTTAAAAAAGAAACTGCAAGCTGGCGAAAAAACGACTGGCTGCTGGTTGTTTTCCAACTCCACGGATATGGCCGAGATTATCGCGGGCAGCGGGTTTGATGCTGTGATGATCGACCACGAGCATGGTGCGGGCGACCTCCGAAGTGCGATTGAACTACATCGGGCCGCGGCTTCGGTCAGTGACATCACCGTTTTGATGCGGGTGCCATGGAATGATAATGTGATGATCAAGCGGGCGCTTGATACCGGGGTGGAGGGGCTGATGGTTCCGTCGGTCAATACGGCGGAGGAGGCGAAAGCCGTGGTTCAGGCCTGCCGCTATCCCCCGGGCGGTATCCGCGGTTCCGGCCTCGGCGTGGCACGCGCCGGTGGCTATGGGCGTCATGCCGCCGATTATAAAAAGAACATTGATAAAGAGATGTTGATTATCTGTCAGATCGAGACAAAAGAGGCCGTCGGCAATATCGAGAGCATTGCTGCCGTTGAGGGTGTCGATATGCTGTTTATCGGGCCTAACGATCTTTCCGGCAGTATCAACAAGCTTGGCGAATTTGACGATCCCGAGGTCAAGGCGTTGTTTGCCGAAGCCCGGGACAAGATCAAGGCCAGCCCGGCCTTTCTCGGCTGTATCTCCAAGGGGGCCGAGGCGACGAACGCGCTATTCGCCGATGGCTTCGATTTTCTTATCTGCGCGGGCGATACGGGGTTGATGTTAACCGCCGCCAATGACCTGCTCGGCCGAGTGAAGAAATAGTGTGAGAGAGTGTGGGCGGAGTTAAATGCTCCGCCTTCGTTTCCCGCTGATTAAATCCACTCACGACAGGCGTCCCGCAGGCCCGCAGGCTTCACCGGCCTGTTGTATCGGCTTACTCAATCCCTTTCGCCCGCTCGTTCCCCCACTCAATCCGCGCTGGCGGCCATTTAAACAATTATAACGCTTATATATAACAATATTAGGTCGTACAGGTTATTCAAACTTGACGTCAAAGGCCGCAGCGGCCTCGATAATCTGCCGCCAGGTTTCGTCGTCGATCTCGATGCCACTGGATTTGCGGGCCACCCGTTGCGCGCGCTCGGGGTCCCCGGGAAGGATAACATTTTCCTCGCCTTTGCGTGGCGGGGAGGCGCGGACATAGTCGCACATCGCCTTCATCTCGCTGGCGATGAAATTCTGCTCGGTGAGCCGGGTGGGGTCAATGACGATGGAGAGCATGTTGTTGATGATGCGGGTATCGCGCACGTTCCCCGGCTGGAGGGTGCCGCCGCCGCCGATCGCGCCGCTCAACAGCTCGCACATCAGGGCAAGGCCGTAGCCCTTGTGCTCGCCGATGGTCAGCAGCGCGCCGACCTTCTCCTCCCACATGACGCCCGGGTCCGTCGTCGGGTCGCCGTTCTTGTCGATGAGGAGACCCTCCGCCATTTTCTTGCCGCTGTTATGGGCGACCCGGACCTTGCCCAGGGCGACCTTGCTGGTGGCAAAATCGAGAATGATGCGCGGCTCCAGTTCCGTATCCGGTAGCGCGATGCAAATCGGGTTCGTGCCGAAACGGGCATCCGACCCCCGGTGCGGTGCGACATAGGGAAGGTGGCCGGTGACATTAACGAAATGCAGCGACACCAGACCGGCGTCGGCGCATTGCTCCCCATAGGTGCCGACACGGCCGATATGATGGGCATTGCGAAGGGCGACGAGGGCGAGGCCTGTTTCACGTGAAACATTTATGGCCTCCGCCATAGCCTCGCGGGCGATGACCTGGCCGTATCCGGCGCGGCCATCGAACACCATGATGGAACCGTCGCGGCGGACCTCCTCGATATGCTGGTTCGGATGCAGCAGCCCAGCCTGGAGGTTGCGCGCGTAATGGGGAAGCATGCCGACGCCGTGGCTGTCATGGCCGGACAGATTGGCCAGCACCAGATGATCGGCGACAATGGCGGCCTCGCGTGCATCGCTGCCGGCGGCGATGAGCATGTCTTCGACGAACTTCTGTAATCGGGTGTGATTGATCAGCATGACAGAGCTCCGGGAATAGGGATGTTGAAAGGGGCGGGGTCAGATGGCGGTCATGCCGCCGTCGACGACCAGTTCGGCGCCGGTGATATGGCGCGCCTCATCGGAGGCAAGGAACAGGATACTGTTGGCGATATCGACGGGTTCGCTCACCTGTTTGAGGGGGACGCGATCGGGCACACGCTCCCATCCCTTTTTGACGTCGCCGCCATACATCGCCATAAGCTCGTCGCCCATATCGGTGCGCACCGGATCGGGATGGACGGAATTACAGCGAATGCCATAGCCTTTGCTGGCGCAATGAATGGCAACCGATTTCGTCAGTTGCCGCACGGCTGCCTTCGAGGCGCCATAGGCGATGAGATACGCGGTGCCGATCAACGCGGCCACGGAGGACAGATTGACGATCGCGCCGCCATGCCCCTGTCCCTTCATCATCCGGACCGCGGCCTGACAGCCGAGAAATACTCCCTCGACATTGACCGCCTGGATCGCGCGCCAATGGCCGAGGTCCGTATCCTCTATTGTCTGGCGGTCGCCAATCGACAGGATGCCCGCATTGTTGACAAGAATATCAAGGCGGCCGAAGCGAGACTCGATCTCCGTCATCACCGTCCGCCAGTCGGCTTCATGACGGACATCCTGCACTGTGAAATGTGCTGCCGCGCCGAGGCTGGAGGCTGCTGCCTCGCCGCCCTTGATATTTATGTCCGTGAGCAAGACCGTCGCCCCCTCGTCGATGAAGCGCTGGGCGGTGGCGCGGCCGATCCCTGTGGCGGCGCCGGTGATAAGCGCAATTTTATTGTCGAGCCGGCCCATGTTTCCCCCGAATTATTATCATTGGCGAACCCGGATGAGCCGGATCCGATGATGGTATGGCAATTATATTTTCACACCTTGGGGCAGATTGCGAGCGGGAATTCGTGGTCGCGACGGACACGGGTGGGGGCGACTGCGGTCATGAAACCGGCGAGCCGGTCAGAACCGGCTATCGGCGAATTGTTCGGGGGCGAGAATGGCGCTTTCAAAGTCGTCGAGCCTGTTGGCCTCGATCAGCGTGCGCAGATTCTCAATATAGTTACTCCCGCCTTCGGAATAGGGGGTCAGGGTTTCGGCGAGCCGCAGGCCATCAAGCCGCGCCCCCGGCTCCGCCCGCAATTCGGCGCGCTCTTTTCGAAAATCCGCATAGGCATCATGGACATTGAGATTATGGATGTAATCCTTGACCGAGTCGGCGAGGGTATTGAAGGCCTTGACTTCGTGGGTCTCCCCGTTGTCGCGTTCCTCGGGGATAATCCCTTCGCCGCTGTTGGCGTCACCGCTGGACCAGACCCGCTGCCCGAACAGGGCGTTGCCCTCAAGCGCAAAACGCGATGTGCCCCAGCCGGATTCCTCGACCGCCTGCGCCAGCGCCATGGAAACCGGAATGGCATCCACTTTCGCTAAAAGGGCGGGCAGATCCGTGGGGCTTTCCCGGTAATATTCGGCAACCCCGGCGAGCCATTTCTGATCAGCGGCGGACGGCGCCTTCCCGGATTTTTGCGCTGTGTTGAGGGCGACCAGATGATCGCGGCGCGCCTGTATTTTTTCGTTGCTGTTCAGAATCAGCGGCAGGACCAGTTTCAGAAAGGTCCGCTTGCGGTCGCCGACATCGGTGATATCGACAATACCGATCGGCATCTTCTCAACAAAAAAGCGGGGCACGGGCTGGCCGTCACGGATATTCTGGAGGCTGTAGTCGAGCTCGGACAGCGCCTGATGGAGGCTGCTGATATCGAGCCTGCCGGATTGGTCGATGGACGACTGGCGGACTGCCTTGCGGTCGGTGCCCAAATTGGCCTTGGCAAGGATCGCCTTGCCGATGCTGCCGGTAACCTTCTCGATCTTGGCGCCATGTTCCATAAAGGCGGGAAAGACATAGACGAAGGCAAGCAACACAGCCAGCAGCGTGACTAATCTATTGGATTTCGCCCAGGATTTCAGTATTTGCATCATATAAATTGTGCTTTATTTCGTGCCTGATACTGTGGCGTTGCAAGTAGTGGCCACAACATATGGTTAACGATTTTTAACCTCAATACAATATATAGTGCCGAGCCGAAATCTACGCTGGATCGGAGCCGGACTATGTGGCAACTAGGGAGCAAGATCAAGCGAAGTTTTGCCCGCGCAGATTTTCCCTGTGTTTTCAGATATTTACACCTGAAAAGCAGAGAAAATATATTGCAACGCAGTCATACATGGGGATAAAAGACGAATCGTCAACCATGAAGCGGATACTTTATTATTCTGTCCGCTCTCAGGTTACGGCATCCAACTGGCGCGTGGTCAGGTCTCCGGGCACGACGGTAATCGGGATGGCGAAGGTTCCCGACATTTCCCCGACCAGGCTTTTGACCAGCGGACCCGGCCCGCCGGACTCCGGTGAGGCCGCTAGTACCAGAATACGGATATCGGGGTCTTCCTCGATCAGGGCGAGGACCTCTTCCTTCTTGTAGCCATCGCGAATGACGAACTCGGGGACGATGGTTGTCTCTTTCTGGATTTCCTCGGCGAGATTCTGCAGCAGTTCTTCTGCCGCCTGACGGGCTTCCTCCCGCATCGCCTGCTCCACCCCCATCCAGTGCTGGAACTCCGGTGGTTCTATCACATACAGCAGGATGACTCCGCCGCCGACATGCCAGGCACGGCGGCTGGCAAAGCGGATTGCCGATTTACACTCGGGGGTCTCGTCGACGACGACAAGAAACTTGTTGCGCACGCCACCACTATTGATGTCACTCGACATAAATTCTCCGCTGATTATTCACTACAGAAATTTATCCTGACACTATCTCTCCGATTATTTCAAGAGAATGTTGCTGATTTCCTGAAGCTGGGTGCGGGCGCGGAGAACATAAAACCCCTGCGCGGCAAGATGGTTGGGTAGAATTTGCGAATCCGGCCCGCCGTTGACGACGATGAGGGGGTCAAGCTCGACCACGGATTTAAGGCTGGACAGCATCTGCGCCCAGGCATTGGTCAATTCCTTTTCCTTGATCAGGGATTCATAGTCCTGCCCCAGCGCCGTCATCAGCATATAATAGCCATAGGCCTGCCCCTTGATCCCGTAAAACAGGTCATCGCTCTCGAAATCGAGGAAACTGCTGATATTCTGCTCGATATGCCGGTCAATGGCTGCGGTGGAGGAGCCGAGATCGAGGGAAATGCGGTCCAATGTCGCAATGAGATTGTCCGCTCGCCTCTCAAACACGGCCTTGCCGTCGGCGAGCCGCCGGTTATAGTTGATAAGGGACTTGCGGGCTTTTTCATACTGCTGTTCCGAGGTGGCCGTCGGCATCAGCGAAATGGTCGGATCCCAGCTCCATTTGGTACCGGAATACTGGAGCAGCCCGGCGGCCTCCTGCAAATCGGGGTCGGTCTGGCTCGATCCTCTCGTCCGGCCGATCTGGTCCGTCAACTCGAAGCCGAAGCGCGCCAGTGCCGAGATAATGCCCTGTTGATAGTTCGGCATGTTATCAAGCGCGGCGGAGGGCATGAAAAACGGATCATTGGCGGTCCAGCGGTTTTGATTGATTTCCCGGTCGATCAGTCCGGCCATCATGTCAACGGCATGGCTGCCGCCGGGAACGCTATTCTCCTCGGTTGGCATGAAATTGACATCGTCCTCGATATTATTGACCATGAACATGCCGATCGGGTAATAGAGGACCAAAAACAGGATCAGCAGAAGCAGGAGAACTTTCCAGCTTTTCTTTGCCCTGTCCTTTATGGCCTGCCCTCGCGTTCCGATACGTTTGTTTTCCGAACCGCTACCGCCAATTTCACTCATGTTTTCCGCCTTGTAAAAACCCGCCTGCAGCGACTACTGCCGCTATCAAATGTAAGTATTTTCGCATCGACTTACAAGTTATGTGACGAAGCGACGTCTTTGGGCCGGCATCATCAGGGTGACAAAAACCCGACAACATCCTTCACCTCGGCAAGGATCGGCTGTGCCAACTCACGGGCCCGTTCAGCGCCTTTCTTTAGAATGGCATCGACATGGGCCGGATCTGCCATCAACCGTTTCATTTCCTCGCCAATGGGCCCAAACTTCTCAACCGCGAGGTCGGTGAGGACAGGCTTGAAGGTCGAGAACTGCGATCCGGCAAACTCGACCAGAACTTCCTTCTTGGTCATGTCCGCAAGCGCGGCATAGATCCCAACCAGGTTCGCGGCTTCCGGGCGGTCCTTCAGACCGGCCTCGGTTTCCGGCAGTGGTTCGGCGTCGGTGCGTGCCTTTCGCAGCTTTTTGGCAATGCTGTCACGATCATCGGTGAAGGTGATACGGGAATAATCGCTGGGATCGGATTTCGACATTTTCTTCGAGCCATCCCGGAGCGACATCACGCGGGTTGCCTCGCCGAAGATCAGCGGCTCGACGATCGGGAATGTCTCCGTGCCGTAGTCGTTGTTGAACTTCTGGGCGATATCGCGGGTTAGTTCCAGATGTTGCTTCTGGTCTTCGCCGACCGGTACATGGGTCGCCTTGTAGGCGAGAATATCCGCCGCCATCAGTGAGGGGTAGGCATAAAGGCCGAGCGAGGCATTCTCGCGGTTCTTGCCTGCCTTCTCCTTGAACTGGGTCATCCGGTTCAACCAGCCGAGGCGGGCGACACAATTGAATATCCAGGCAAGCTCGGCATGGGCGGGAACGGTGCTCTGGGCGAAGATGATGGAGCGTTCCGGATCGACCCCCGCGGCAAGGTAGGCGGCGGCAACCTCGCGGGTGTTACTGCGGAGGGCGGCCGGGTCCTGCCAGACCGTGATGGCATGCATGTCCACGGCGCAATAGATGCATTCGTAATCGGCCTGAAGACCGACGAAATTGCGGATCGCACCGAGATAATTGCCAAGATGGAGATTGCCGGATGGCTGAACGCCGGAAAAGATACGAGACATAAACGCTCCTCACGCTTTGGACACGAGCCCCGAATTTGCAAGCTGACCATCAGGGTGCCGGGGCTGGAAGTCGGGCATCGCCCTGTAGTTGATCTTGGGGTTATTGCAGCCGATCACAGCGCCGTCAATATATTAACGATCCGGCCGCCGTCTTAGCATGGATTTTATCTCGGCAAGGCTTGCGGCGCCGGTGAGGAACGCGGCGATCACGTACAGAACGCCGCCGCCGCCGATCAAGGCTACCAGCGCGGCGATCCGTGTGCCGAGATCCGCAGCGAACTCGGCATTGAGCGCGGTCTTCGCGTACCACAGGCCGATGGACATCAGGGCCGCGGCAGCGAGAATACCGGCGAGCCGCTTTACCAGTCGCCTGTCGGCGCGGTAATGGCCACGGCGGATGAGCAGGCCGAGCAGCAGCAGGATATTGAACCAGGAGGAGAGCGCGGTTGCCAGCGCGATACCGACATGGGCGAGCGGTCCGATCAGGGCGAGACTGAGGCCCACATTCAGGATCATCGACAGCACCCCGACGACAACCGGCGTCGTCGTATCCTCGCGCGCAAAAAAGCCGGGCGCGAGGATCTTGACCAACACGAAGGCGGGCAGGCCGCTGGCGAAGGCCAGCAGCGCCGCCGCGGTGGCCAGGCTCGCGGTCTCTGTGAATTCGCCATGCTGGAACAACACCGACGTAATTTCCCGGGGAATGATCATCAGGGCGGCGGCGGCGGGCAGGGTCAGCAGCATCGACAGCTCGATCGCCCGGTTCAGGCTGTAGAGGGCCGCAGTTTCCTCGCCGCCGCGGATTTGCCGCGACAGCAGCGGCAGCAAGGCGGTGCCGACGGCGATGCCGATAACCCCGAGTGGCAACTGATAGACCCGGTCGGCGTAATAGAGATAGGAGATCGATCCCGTCGCCAGGAAGGACGCAATGATGGTGCCAACGAGGATATTGATCTGCATGACGCCCGCGCCGAGGGCACCCGGTAGCATCAGCCGGAATAGACGGCGGACGTCAGGGGTGAGGACGGGCCGGGAAATCCTGATCCGGATATCCGCCCGCCGGCAGGCAATCACAAGATAGACAACCTGCGCAACCCCCGCCGCGGCGACGCCAACGCTCAGCAGGATACCGACAGTGCGGCCCGCTTCGTTGCCGATCAGCAGGAGGCAGGAAATCAGGATGATATTAAGCAGGATCGGCGCCGCCGCCATCGCCGCAAATTTATAAAACGCATTCAGGACCCCGCCCAGCAGTGCGACAATTGCCATGGCGGTGAGGTAGGGAAAGGTGATCCGGGTAAAGATGACGGCAAGGTCAAAGCGCGGGCCGGATGGCTCGAACCCGGGGGCGAGAAGTTGCATCATCACCGGCATGAAAATCATGAACAGGGCGGAGAAGACAAGCAGGAAACCGACCAGGATACTGAGGCTGTGGCCCGCGAATTCCAGCGCCGCTGGCTTGCCGTCCGCCTCCAGCTTGCGGGCAAACAACGGGATGAAGGCGGCAGAAAAGGCCCCTTCCGCGACCAGCCGGCGGAACATGTTGGGAATGCGGAAGGCGACGAAAAACGCGTCCGCGGCAGGTCCGGCGCCCAACACCGTTGCCATCAGGATATCCCGCAGAAAGCCCAGAACGCGGCTGACCATGGTAAAGCCGCCCACTGTGGCGACGGATTTAAACAAACTCATGCCTTAACTACCCCATGTCGCCCGGCGAACCGGACCGCCCCTCATGACCCGGCTACCACTTTCTTCACTGCGCAGCCACCTTCTTGACCACGCTGGTCTTCTTCTGCGTCGGCGCTCCTTCGGATAGCGCGGCGATCAGTCTCTTCTCGATATTCGCCAGCTTTATCTTGCTGGTGATCTTGAGGCCGAAACTGTCCTTCACGTAGAAAACGTCCACCGCACGCTCGCCGTAGGTCGCAATATGCGCCGACGAGATCGACAACGACAGCGTGAACAGCGCCCGGGTCAGGTCGGCGAGCAAGCCGGTGCGGTCGCGCCCGCTCACCTCAAGCACCGTATGGGTGTTGGAGGCCTTGTTATCGAGCAGGACCGAGGGCGGGACCTTGAACACCTGGGTCCGGCTGGGCAGGCTCGATTTCCGCCGGTCGACGATCTCGAGATGCGGCTTGCGCGAGCCCTGCAATGTGTCTTCAATCGCCGAGCGCAGCTTTTTCATGCGCCCGCCCTTGTCATACACGCCGCCCTGGGCATCCTGAATGTAAAAGGTATCCAGCGCCATGCCGTCGACGGTCGTATGGATCTTGGCATCGACGATGTTGGCGCCGCTGATCGACATGGCGCCGGTGACGCGGGCGAATAATCCGGGATGATCGGCGGTATAGACAATAACCTCGGTGATCGAGCGGAATGGGTCGCTCCGGGTTTCAAGGGTGAACAGGCTCCCCTCAACATCGGCGCGGCGCATCAGTTCCGCATGGATCTTGCGATCATTGCTTGCTGTCGCAATCCAGTAGGATTCGTAAAATCGATGAATATGACGGTCGATTTCCGCCTCCGGCCAGTCGTCCAGCAGACTGCGCAGGTCATCCTGATAATGCAGCGCCCGATCCGCCCGCCCTTCGGACAGATGGCCACCGGTCAGCGCGGTTTCGCTGACGTAGTAAAGCTCGCGCAGCAACTGCCCCTTCCAGCCGTTCCAGACATTCGGCCCGACCGCGCGGATATCGGCCACGGTCAGCACCAGCAACAGCCGCAGACGCTCCGGGCTCTGGACAATCTGCACGAAATCCTCAACGGTTTTCGGATCCGAAATATCCCGTTTGAAGGCAAAGGCGCTGAACAGCAGGTGATAGCGGACCAGCCAGGCGACCGTCTCCGTCTCCGACGGCGTGAGACCGAGCCGGGGGCAGAGCTTCATCGCCACTTCGGCCCCGAGGACGGAATGATCGCCGCCGCGGCCCTTGGCGATGTCATGAATCAGCACGGCGCAGTACAGGACATTGCGCGACAGGACCTTGGGCATGATCTTGTGGGACAGGGGATGTTCTTCGGCAAGTTCCCCGGCCTCGATCCGCGACAGGATACCGATGGCGCGGATGGTATGCTCATCGACGGTGTAGACATGATACATGTCATGCTGCATCTGGGCGACGACGCGCCCGAAATCGGGCACGAAACGGCCGAACACTCCGGCCTCATTCAGGCGGCGCAACGTCGTTTCCGGATCCTTGTGACTTGTCATCATGTCCAGAAACAGTTTGTTCGCGGTTGGATCATGGCGAACGCTGCGATTGATCCGTTTCAGATCCTGCCGGATCAGCCTGAGCGCATTTGGATGCACGTCCAGCTCCTTATCCTGTGCCAGATGGAACAATTCCAGCATCTTGATCGGCTCGTTCCTGAACATATCATCCCGCGGCGCGTTTATCCGTCCGCTTTCGACAATAAAACCATTCAGTTTGCGCCGCCCGAGCCCAAAGCGCGGGATCGGCAGGCGGTTCATTTTCTGCTCCTCGGCCTCCAGATTGGCGCAGAAAATACGCGTCAGGTCCCCGACATCCTTGGCGACCAGAAAATAATGCTTCATGAACCGCTCGACACCGAGGGTTCCGGCATGATCAGTGTAGCCGAGCCGACGCGCAAGTTCGGTTTGCACATCAAACGTGATCCGTTCTTCCGGCCGGTTTGTCAGATAGTGAAGATGACAGCGGATCGCCCGCAGGAAGTTGGAGGCCTTGGTGAAGCGCCGCCGTTCTTTTTCGGTGAACACGCCGAGCTTGACGAGTTTCGAGATCTCCGTCGTACCATGGAGAAATTTCGCAATCCAGAACAGGGTCTGTAAATCGCGGAGGCCGCCCTTGCCCTCCTTGATGTTCGGTTCCACTACATAGCGGGAATTGCCGAAGCGTTCATGCCGTTCTTTGCGCTCCTGCAGTTTGGCCTCGATAAATTCACGGCTATGTCCGGCAACGACTTCCTTCATGTATTTGCCATGCATCTCCAGAAACATGTCCTGGTCGCCCCACAGAAACCGCGCTTCCAGAAGGGCGGTCTGGATGGTGGCGTCCTTTTTGGCGAGGCGGATGCATTCATCGACATTGCGGGTCGAATGCCCGACCTTCAGCCCGAGGTCCCAGAGCATGTACAGCACGAACTCGATCACCTGATCGCACCAGGAGGTTTGCTTGTAGGGAAACAGGAACAACAGGTCGACGTCGGAATAGGGGGCGAGTTCGCCGCGTCCATACCCGCCGACGGCGATCAAGGACAATCTCTCCTCAGATGTCGGGTTGCTGAGCGAATAGACATGCTGGGTCGCCACGTCGTAAATCGTGCGGATAATCTGGTCGATGAGGAAACATTGGGCATACATCGTCGCCCGCCCCTTGTTGGTTTCCATGAACCGCTGCTCAACGCAGCTATTCCCGGCTTCCAATGCGGCCTTGAGTTCATCAAGAAGGGCCCGGCGAAATTCAAATCCGCCGGGGTTATTTTCCTTGGCAAGATCGGCGATGGTGGACACCAGCCGCTTGCGATCGATAATCTCTTTTCGGTTTGGAATTTTTTCCATTTATAAAACCAGCTTTCGGGCCAGACTTGTTAAAGGTCAGGCCCCCTTGTAAACTTGACGTTGCCCTTGTTTAGCAAAATTCGGGGCTAATTGCTCGAAAATACATATTTCGCGTCCTTTATAAAGAACGTGCCCGGTCAGGAGACAGCATAACATGGCACAGCATGAATTCGAGGATCTGGCCGTCGCGGCGGTGTTCAAATCTTATCCGGCGGATATGCGCGCCCGCCTGCTGGCGCTTCGGCAGCTTGTTTTTGACACAGCTGCCACAGTTATCGGCCCCGATTCCCTTGTGGAAACATTGAAATGGGGCACGCCAAGCTATCATACAAGGGCCAAAAGCGGGACCCCGATCCACCTCGGCCCGGCGCGGGAGGCAGGCGAGTACGGCCTGTTCGTGCATTGCCAGACCAGCCTGATCGATGAGTTCAGGGAAGAACGCCCGGCGGCATTCCGCTATTCCGGTACGCGCGCGCTTCTCTTTGGGCCCGATGACGTGCCCAAAAAGAAGCATATTAAAGACTTTATCACTGCCGCCCTAACCTATCATCAACGCAAAAACCGCGTCAGGTAATCGTCTGGCCACCGTCAATGACCAATGTCTGACCGGTGAGGAAAGTGCCCGCCGACGATGCCATGAAGACCGCCGCGCCAGCAATCTCATCCGGTTGGCCAATCCGTTGCAGTGGCGCGCGCGAGGTCGCCCGTTTCAGGATCTCGGGATCCTCCCACAGGGCGCGGGCGAAATTGGTCTGGATCAGGCCGGGGGCAATGGCGTTCACCCGGATATTGTCGGCGCCATGCTCCACCGCGAGATTGCGGACGAGCTGCATATCCGCCGCCTTCGAAATCGAATAGGCCCCGAGAACGGCGGAGCCGCGAATGCCGCCGATGGAGGAGACGATAATAATGGCCCCGTCTTTGCGGGCCTTCATTTCCGGCAGGACCATATTGCAAAGCCAGTGGTTGGATTTGATATTACTCGACATCACCTTGTCGAAGGCGTCATCAGGGCAGTCCGCAGAGGGCCCGAAATACGGGTTGAGCGCGGCGTTGCAGACGAGGATATGGATATCGCCAAACTTTTTGTGGGTTTCATCGACAAGATTCTGCAGCGATTCCTTGGAGTTTATATTGCACGGGATGGAGACCGCCTCGCCGCTGCTGCCCTTGGGCAGGCTGGCGTTGATGCTGGCGGCCACTTCCTCGCAGATATCGGCCTTCCGGCTGGAAATGGTAACCTTCGCACCGGCTTTCGCCATCTGTTCGGCAATCGACTTGCCGATGCCTTTACTCGATCCTGTGATAACGGCGGTTTTTCCAGTTAAATCAAACATGTCGCGTTCCTTTTTTTTGTTCATTTATGGCAGAGAACTGGCGGGCAACGTAATGATCAATGGCACGCTAGTCACCCGCTGGCTCAGGGTTTCGGTAATAATTCCTTTAACTCATACAGAAGGTTAAGCGCTTCCCGCGGGGACAGATCGTCAAGATTGGCCGAGGTCAGTCTTTCTTCGGTTAGGGAAGAAGTGCTTTCGTGGGCGCGTGCGGTCTCGCGGATAACCGCCGAAAACAGCGGCAGGTCATCCGTCAACCGTGTGGACGCCGAAGTCTGGTTCTTCTCTTCCAGTGCGTCAAGCACGGCCTCCGCCCGGGCGATGACGGCTTTTGGCAAGCCTGCGAGCTTCGCGACCTGAATGCCGTAGGAACGGTCGGCGGCGCCGTCGGTAACCTCATGCAGGAAGATCACGTCGCCTTTCCATTCGCGGACCCGCATACTGTGGTTGCGAAGCGCGGCCAACTTCGATCCCAGCGCGGTCAGTTCGTGATAATGGGTGGCGAAAAGGGCGCGGCATTTATTCACCTCATGCAGGTTTTCCACTGTCGCCCAGGCAATGGAAAGACCGTCGAACGTTGCGGTGCCGCGGCCGATCTCATCCAGTATGACAAGGGAGCGCGGACCCGCCTGATTGAGGATGGCGGCGGTCTCCACCATCTCGACCATGAAGGTCGAGCGACCGCGCGCAAGGTCATCGGCGGCGCCGACGCGGCTGAACAGGCGATCGACGACGCCGATATGGGCGGCGGTTGCCGGGACATAGGCACCGATCTGGGCAAGAATGGTAATCAGGGCATTCTGCCGCAAGAAGGTGCTTTTTCCGGCCATGTTCGGCCCGGTCAGCAGCCACAGCCGCTCGTCCTCGTTCAAACTGCAGTCATTGGTGATGAAATCCTGCTCGGCATTTGCCTTCAGCGCCGTCTCGACCACTGGATGACGCCCTCCCGTAATCTCGAAGCGACGACTGTCATCGACGACGGGGCGGGTATAGTCCTGTTCCTTTGCCAGTTCGGCGTGGCTGGCGGCGACATCGATACGGGCGATGGCGTCGGCGGCGGACAGGATGGCGGGGCCGAGGGCGGTCACTCTGGCAACCAACTCATCATAGAGCGACAACTCCAGCGCCAGCGCGCGGTCGGCGGCGCGGGAAATCTTGCCTTCCAGTTCGCCAAGGGCAACGGTGGTATAGCGGACCGCATTGGCCATGGTCTGGCGATGGATGAAATCCGCGGTCATCTTGTCGGCAAAGCGCGGCGTGATCTCGATAAAATAGCCGAGGACATTGTTATGCTTGATCTTCAGCGACGGGATAGTCACCTGCTCGGCATAACTCGCCTGCAGGTTAGCGATATGGCGGCGGCTTTCATCCCGCAAGATCTTAAGCTCGTCAAGGTCAGCGCGGTAGCCGCGGGCGATAAAACCGCCGTCGCGGGCAAGCAGCGGAACATCGGGCGCGAGCGCGAGGGTGAGAAGCTCGACAATCTCGGCATGAAACCCGAGGTCGTTGGCGGCCGTCTCCAGCCCCTCCGCCAGCGGGTCAAACTCGCTTTGTGTCAGCGTCGCGCGCAAGTATGCGGTCTCGGCAAGTCCGTCGCGGATAACTGCGAGGTCGCGCGGGCCGCCGCGACCGAGCGACAACCGCGACAGAGCCCGTTCGGTATCGGGGCAGCGCCTGAGGATGTCGCGCATGGCCTCGCGTCGCCCGTCGTTACGTTCAAAATAGTCGACCATGTCAAGGCGCCGGTGGATCGCTTTGGGCCGGGTCAGCGGGCTTGAAATATCCGCGGCAAGCTTGCGTCCGCCGGTGCCGGTGACCGTCCGGTCGATCACCGCAAGGAGGCTGCCGCCGCGCTCACCGGCCATGGTCCGGGTGAGTTCGAGATTGCGGCGGGTGGCGGCGTCAATGGACATGACATCGGTGGCGGCAACCGGCTGCGGCGGCTTGATCGACGGGAATTTGCCCTTCTGGGTCAGTTCCACATAATCGACCAGTGCCCCGGCGGCAGCAAGCTCGGCGCGCCCAAAGGCGCCGAAGGCATCGAGGGCGGATACCTTAAACAGGTCTTTCAGCCGCCGCTCCCCATTCTGGCTGTCGAACCGGACCGGTGGCAACGGGGTGAGGGCTTTTTGCCAGTCAGCAAACAGGTCGCGGAAGACCTCTTCTGCCAGCCAGCTATCCGCGACAAGAATCTCGCCTGGGTTAAGCCGCGATATCTGCGCCGCGATGTCCTCAATGCGCGTTGCCAAGGTATGAAACCCGCCGGTGGAGATATCAATCCAGGCTAATGCATAGTCTTTCCCCGCCCGCGCCAGCGCCAGCAGGTAATTATGGCTGCGGGTATCCAGCAACGCCTCCTCGGTTATCGTGCCGGGGGTGACCAGCCGGACGACCTCGCGGGCGACAACGGACTTATAGCCGCGCTTCTTCGCCTCCGCCGGGCTTTCCATCTGCTCGGCGACAGCGACACGGTGGCCCTTGCGGATCAGTTTCTGCAGATAGCCGTCGGCGGCATGCACCGGCACCCCGCACATGGGAATATCCTCGCCCTCATGTTTTCCGCGCTTGGTAAGCGCGATGTCGAGCGAGGCGGAGGCCAGTTCCGCGTCATGGAAAAACAGCTCGTAGAAATCCCCCATCCGGTAGAACAGCAGGCTGTCCGGATGCTCCCGCTTGATCGCCAGATACTGTTCCATCATCGGGGTTGCTGATTTATTCAGTTGCGACTTGGTTTTGACTAGGGTAGGCATGAGGGAAAACTACCATAGCAGGGCGTTTTGCCAACTGCTTTGTCAGATATTTTTTAACAGGCCGTAGAAGTACATAAATCAGGACGAGGACGCGGGGCAATGAGCGATAAACGGGATTTCAGTCAGTATGAAGAAGCTCTGCGATATCATGCGCAAGGCAAGCCCGGCAAGCTGGAGATCGTCGCCACGAAGGCCGTCGCCACCCAATGGGATTTGTCGCTGGCCTACTCCCCCGGTGTCGCTGGTCCCTGCCTTGCCATCGCCGATGACCCCGAGACAGTCTATGACTACACCACCAAGGGCAACCGGGTGGCGGTTATCTCCAATGGCACCGCCGTGCTCGGCCTCGGCAATCTTGGCGCGCTCGCCTCCAAGCCGGTGATGGAGGGCAAGGCTGTCCTGTTCAAGCGCTTCGCCGATATCGACTGCTTCGATCTTGAACTTGATACCGAGGATGTCGACGAGTTCGTCAATTGTGTTCGCCTGCTCGGGCCGAGTTTCGGCGGCATCAATCTTGAGGATATCAAGGCACCGGAATGTTTCATCATTGAGCAGCGCCTGCGCGAGGCCATGGACATACCGGTTTTTCATGATGACCAGCATGGTACGGCGATTATCTGCGCGGCGGGTATTATCAACGCGCTCGATCTCACCGGACGGACGCTAAAGGATGTGAAGGTTGTCGTCAATGGCGCCGGCGCCGCGGCAATCGCCTGCCTTGAACTGATCAAGGCCATGGGCCTGCCCCATAACAGCGCCATCCTTTGCGATACCAAGGGAGTTATCTACCAGGGCCGCGAAGACGGGATGAACCAGTGGAAATCCGCCCATGCGGTTGATACCGAACTGCGCACGCTGGAGGAGGCTATGGTTGGTGCCGACATCTTCCTCGGCCTCTCGGTCAAGGGCGCGGTCGACAAGGCAATGGTGAAATCCATGGCCGCCAAGCCGATCATTTTTGCCATGGCAAATCCGGACCCGGAAATTCGTCCCGAAGATATCGCCGAGGTGCGGAGCGATGCGATTGTTGCGACGGGCCGATCCGACTATCCGAACCAGGTTAATAATGTCCTCGGCTTCCCCTATATTTTCCGGGGCGCCCTCGATGTGCGGGCAACAACCATCAACGAGGAAATGAAGATCGCCGCGGCGGAGGCCCTTGCCGAACTTGCCCGCGAGGATGTCCCCGACGAAGTTGCGGCCGCCTATAAGGGCAACCGGCCAAAATATGGCCCAGAATATATCATTCCGGTGCCGTTCGATCCGCGCCTCATCAGCCACGTGCCGTCGGCAGTTGCCAGGGCGGCCATGGACAGTGGCGTCGCCCGCAGTCCGATCGTTGATGAAAATGCCTACCGGAACGAGCTCCGTGCCCGTCTTGACCCGACGGCCGGATCGCTGCAACTGATCCTCGATGAAGTGCGGGCGGCCCCGCGCCGCGTCGTCTTCGCAGAGGGCGAGGAAGAAAAGGTCATCCGCGCTGCCATGGAGTTTCACAAGGCTGGATACGGGGTTCCGATCCTGCTGGGCCGGGAAGATGAAGTCCGCAAGATCATGGCGGAAATCGGGGTTGATGGCATTGAAAGCCTTGAGATATATAACGCCAGCGAGATGGACGACCGCGAGAAATATTACCACTTTCTCTATGAACGGCTGCAGCGTCACGGCTATCTTTTTCGGGACTGCGCCCGCCTTGTCAATCGTGACCGCAATATCTTTGCCGCCTGCATGGTTGCCATGGGGGACGCCGATGCAGTGGTCACTGGTGTGACCCGTCGCTTCTCGGTCGCGTTCAAGGAAATCCAGAAAGTCATCGATCCCAAACCTGACCATCTTGTCATCGGCGTTTCGGTGGTTGTCGGGCGGGACCGCACGGTCTTCATGGCGGATACGACGGTGACCACCCTGCCGACGGCGGAAGAGCTGGTCTTGATCGCCAAGGAAACGGCGGAAGTGGCGCGCAGGCTCGGTCATGAACCCCGCGTTGCCCTGCTATCCTATTCAAATTTCGGCAATCCGAAGCATTTTACCTCCGACAGTATCCGTGAGGCAGTGACCCTTCTCGATCAGGAGGAACTGGATTTCGAATATGACGGCGACATGTCGGCGGATGTGGCGCTTAATCCGGAACTGATGGCGCTCTATCCGTTCTGCCGTCTGTCCGGGCCCGCCAATGTGCTGGTCATGCCGGGTCTGCATTCGGCAAATATCGCTTCCAAGCTGATGCCGGTGCTGGGCGAAAGCAAGGTGATCGGCCCGCTGCTGGTTGGCCTGTCCAAGCCGGTGCAGATCGTGCCGATCGGGGCGACTGTCTCCGATCTCGTGAATATGGCGGCCCTTGCGGCGCATGAGGCCATTCATTAAGACTTTGGATCAGTCGTAAAGCCTTTGCCGCAGCTTGCGATGGGCGGCGGCGAAGGAGAGGATGCTGAACAGGACAATATAGCCCGTATGTAGAAGGATTGCTGCTGGGTCCAGCGCGATGCCGGAGGATAGCGGACGGATGGCGGCGACCAGATGGGTCATTGGAAATAGCCAGGCGAGATACTGGATTGCATCAGGAAACCGGCTGATATCGAAGAAGACGCCGCAGAAAATAAACATCGGCGTCACCCAGAAGGTGAAGAAATAGCTGAAAAACTCATATCCCTTGGCGTAGGCCGTTGCCACAAGTCCGGCGCAGGCGAAACAGACCGCGCCAAGAAAGACAATCGGCAGAGCGATCAGCGCGCCGGAAAGGGAGGGGACCCCGCCCCAGATCAAGCCGACGAGGAGGACGCAGATGCCTGAAAACAGGGATTTCACCGCCGCCCACAGCACCTCGCCCATTAGCAACTCGGCAAGGGTGACGGGGGTGGACAGGATGGCATTCCAGTTCCCTTGCAGGAAGTAGCGCGTGAAGGCGCCGATGGACATCTCGAAACTGGCGGCGAACGCGGCGGAATAGGCAATCATACCGGCAACAACAAAGGTCAGGTAACTCATACCGCCCATGGTGTCGATGAACTGTCCCATGCCGAATCCGAAGGCAAACAGGAACAGGATCGGGTTGGCAACGTTGGACACGAGCGAGGAGCCGATCAGTTTTCGCCAGACATGATACTGACGGGAATAGACCGCGAACACATAGGCAGGTTCAGGTAATTGCATGGTGATCAATTCTCCCGAAGTCGGCGCCCGGTCAGGCGCAGGAAGACATCTTCAAGGTTGGCCTGACGGTGCATATAGGCGGCCTCGTCCGGAAGGTCCGCAATAAACTCCGGTGCCTCATGGACGAAATAGAGAACCGAATCGCCGATATCCTCATGATCCCAGCGATCCGGAGGGGAGGCGGCAAGATGCGGCTTCTGGACCTCGAACACATGGCCTTTGACATGGCGGTCAATCAGTTCCTGCGGGGTGCCCTGATCGAGGATTCTCCCGTCATCGATGACGACGATCTGGTCGCAGAGCCGCTGCGCCTCATCCATGTAATGGGTCGTCAGCAATAAGGTCCGCCCCTGCTTCTTGAGGTCGAGAAGCTGCTTCCAGATGAGGACGCGGGCCTGCGGGTCAAGACCGGTGGTTGGCTCGTCGAGGATAACCATCTCCGGATCGGCAATCAGTGCGCGGGCGACAATCAGGCGCCGTTTCATGCCGCCCGACAGGGCGTTGACCGGTGATTTCTGCTTATCGGTGAGTTGCATGAAATCGAGAAGTTTCGGCACCCGCTCGGCGATGACCGCTTTGGGCAGGGCGAAATAGCGGCCGAAGGCTTCAAGATTCTCAAGCACAGTGATATCCGGGTCGAGATTTGTTTCCTGGGGCACGAGCCCGATCCGCGCCTTGGTGGCCCGGGACATGGTCTTCACCGGCTCGCCAAAGACATTCAGCGTACCGCCGCTGGCGTCGGAAAGCCCCATGATCATGCGCATGGTCGTTGATTTCCCGGCCCCGTTCGGCCCGAGCAGGCCAAAACACTGGCCCGACGTGACGGTAAAATCAATCCCCTTGACGACCTCCAGCGAACCATATCTTTTGGTCAGGCCAGACGCCGTTATTACGGCAGGCATTTCCATATTCAACTTCCAACGAATGGGTGGCTCTCACAAGACGGTCAGATCGTTCTATAACAAACGCAAGGGCGCTGGCAATCCCCGTCGCGATCAGCCCGCTAATTTTTCGCGGAGGTCTGTCTTCAGGACCTTGCCGTAATTATTCTTGGGCAATTCATCGATAAAGAAATATTCTTTTGGCCGCTTGAACCTTGCAATATGCTCAAGGCAATGACGATCAAGCTCCTCGGGGGTTGGCAGGGTGCCGCTCTTCGCGACGACAAAGGCGACCACTTCCTCGCCCCAGTCGGCATGGGGACGGCCGACGACGGAGATTTCCTCCACCAGTGGATGGGTGAGTAGGGCCTCCTCAATCTCGCGCGGATAAATATTGGTGCCGCCGGAGATGATCATATCCTTGGACCGGTCCTTCAGGGTGAGGAAGCCGTCCGCGTCGAGGCAACCCATATCGCCGGTATGAAGCCAGCCGCCGCGCAAGGTTTCCTGCGTTGCTTCGGGGTTTTTCCAGTATCCCTGCATGACAACATCGCCGCGAGCGACGATCTCGCCGATTTCGCCGATGGGCAGGGGCCTGTCATTTTCATCGAAAATCCGCACCTCGACATCCGTGCGCTCCGTGCCGACGGAGGCGAGAATCTCACTGCGGCGGGGATGGCCCTCATCGCGGATCAGGGCCGCAGACAAACCGGTGATCGTCATTGGTGCTTCGCCCTGCCCATAAATCTGCACGAATTTCGGGCCGATCGCCGCAATGGCGCGGCGGATATCCGCTTCATACATCGGGCCGCCGCCATAGACGATGACCTTGAGGTTGCTGATATCAGCGCCCGCGAAGGCCGGGCTGCCGATTAGCCGGTGGACCATGGTCGGGGCGAAGAAGAAGCAGGAATTGGGGTAGTTGGCGATTAGCTCCAGGGTTTCAGCGGGATCAAACCCGCCGCTTTCCGGCGTAACCTGAATGCCGGCCTTGGCGATCAAGGGCAGGCCATATATGCCGGAGCCATGAGTTTGCGGCGCCGCGTGGATCACCGCATCCCCCGGCTCAATCGCCGTTACATCGGCGAAATAACTCAGCACCGCGGTCAGCAGGTTACGGTGGCTAAGCATGGCGCCCTTGGGC
Organism: Sneathiella sp.; assembly: GCF_041689005.1. GTDB lineage: Bacteria > Pseudomonadota > Alphaproteobacteria > Sneathiellales > Sneathiellaceae > Sneathiella. The sequence continues at coordinate 10,140 of NZ_JBDNHC010000125.1, read as the reverse complement.
TTGCCGGTTGTGCCGGAGGTATAGAACAGCCAGGCAAGATCATCAGGGTCGGCATCCTGAAGCGCAAGCGGGCCTTCAGTTTTGAGTGCCTGATAGCTGTCATCCTGAACGGAGATAATCGCGTCCAATGCGGGCAACTCGTTCACCAGCGGCGTGAGCTGGTCGGCCAGCTCGGCGGTGGCAAAGGCGAGACGGCTATCAGAATTTTCGAGGATATAGCGAAACTCACTGATATGAAGCTTGGCATTAACCGGCACAGCAACAAGGCCCGCCCGCCAGACTGCCAGCAGGGCAATCCAGTATTCAGGATGGTTCTTCATGATCAGGGCAACCCGGTCTCCGGCGTCAAGGCCGTATTTCCCGCGTAGCGCGCCGGCCAGCCCCGCAACCTGATCGGCAAACTCCCGGTATGTCGCGACAATCTCCTTGCCATAGGCGAGCGAGGGCAGGGCCGGATAGGTTGTTGCGGTTCTTTCAAGCAGGTTTGCGATATTCATTTTCTTCCCCCCGGGCTCTTATGTGGCCCCATTTTTCTGTTCCATCGGTTGCGTGCGGGATAACCACCATAACAGCGCGAGGCCCGGAAGAGCCGCGGCGGTTGTCAGAATAAAAAACTCAAACCAGCCAACATGCGCGACCAGCCATCCGGCGGGCGAGACGAGCACCGTCCGCGCTACCGCCATCAGCGAGGTTAGCAGAGCGTATTGGGTCGCCGTGTAGGAAATATTGCAAAGGCTGGACAGATAGGCAACAAAAACAGCTGTTCCCATGCCACTGGCGACATTTTCAACGCCGATTGCGAGTGCGAGAAAGCGCAAGTCGGGGCCGATATTGGCGAGCGCCGCAAACATCAGGTTCGAGACCATCTGGAACAGCCCGCAAACCCAGAGCGCCCGGTACATCGTGCTTGCCGCCAACAGCCAGCCGCCCAGAAACAGCCCGCCGAAAATGGCGAAGGTCCCAAGGGTCTTCACGATCTCCGCGATCTCGATAAGCGTGAAGCCGGTCTGGATATAAAAGGCGTTGGTCATGGCGCCCGCCAGACTATCGCCGAATTTATACAGCACCGTGAAAAGCAGGATGACGAGCCAGCCCCGGCGGCTCATGAAATCCACGAACGGATCGCTGATAGAGCTTTTAAGCCAGGCACCATAACCGCGGCCCGCGGCGTGACCGATGTCGCCCTGCAGGCGGGATTCGGGGACAGGTTCGCGTGTGAACAGGACAGTGACCGTGCCGATCAGGATAAACCCGGCCATCACCATATAGGCGGCCAGCCAGCCGAAAAAATCAGCGACGATGAAACTGGAAAAACCGGTCAGCCACATGGCGACCCGGTATCCGTAGACATAGGTTGCGGCCCCGGCGGCCATGTTCTTTTCATCACAGATCTCGATGCGAAAGGCATCTACGATGATGTCATAGGAGGCCGAGGCGAAAGCGACGACAAGGGCGGCAACCGCGACGCTGAGAAGATGGTTTTTTGGGTCGCTGAAGCCAAGGACGAACGTTGCGGCAATCAGCAAGAACTGTAACAGGATCAGCCAGCTTCTCCGCCGCCCGAGATAGCGCGATAGAACGGGTATCTGGATATTGTCGATCAGCGGCGCCCATAGGAATTTGAGCGTATAGGGAAGGCCGACCAGCGAGAATAGCCCGATCGACGTCAGGTCCACATTCTCCTGTGTGAGCCAGGCCTGCAGGATGCTGCCGGTCAGCAACAACGGCACGCCGGAGGAAAACCCGAGCAGGGTGATGGCGAGAATGCGCGGGTCCCGATAGACGGATAGGGCCGCGATCCAGCCGGTCACAGGGTTGGATTTTTCCGTCATTTATTCGGACAGATAGTCGGCGGCGGCGGTAAATTTGCGGCCCTGAACCGTTGCTGCCTCCTTATGGGTCAGCACGCCGCGCGCGCAGGTCAGCCCCCGCGCGAGCCATGGGTCGCGGCGGCAGGCCTCCAATGGGCCATGCAGCGCAATGGACGTGATATGCGGCAGCAGCGCCGCCGCATAACCCGCAGAGGAGGTGACGGGAACCGCCCCCGGAATATTATCAACACAGAAATGCCGGATGCCGTCCTCGACATAGACCGGCTCCTGCCAGGTTGTCGGGCGGCTTGTTTCAATGGCCCCGCCCTCATCGCAGGAGATATCGACGATGACGGCGGTCCGTTTTAGTTTTGCAAGATCGGTGCGGCTGACAAGATGATCATCGCGATGCTTCGGCCACATGACACAGTTGAAAATCATATCAGCATCGGCGAGATGATCGGCGAGGTCGGTAATCGGCGCAGCCCGGAAGCTGGTATTATGCCAATCAAGTTCCGCCTGCTTGCGGGCGCCGGGACTGATATCGAGACCAACCACCTCAACGCCGAGCGATATCAGGGTGCGTAGTGCCCCGCGCCCGACATGGCCGAGGCCGAGGACTATGGCCTTTGCCGCTGGCGCGCCGAAATGTGCCATGAAATGTCGGCCCGTGCCGCCATGGGTGGCCAGCGAAAGCCGCACGCCTTCGAACGCACCGACTTCCCCGGCAAGCGGGCAGTTGGGCGAGCCAAACTGGTGCGTATCCTCGGCGGAAATGGCAATCAGGCCAACTTTCATAAGCTGATCAAGCTGTCGCCGGTCATTGGCGGAATGGATATTGGTCAGGAGAATATGATGCTCTTTCAGCAGATCGAATTCCGGCGGGAGTATTTCCTTCACCTTGACGATAAGCTCTGCCGTCTCATAAACCTCGGAGGCGGTCGATAAAATTGTGGCACCGGCGGCGGCGTAATCGGTATCCGATGCACCGGCAAGCAATCCGGCACCGGATTGCACAAACAGCTCGTTGCCGCCCGTTACCAGCGCGCGGACCTGCACGGGAAGCAGGGCAACCCGCCCCTCCTGGGCCTTGATTTCCGTTGGAATTCCTATTTTCATATCAAGCAGCTACTTTGCGGCATTTTCTTTGGCCTTCTGTAAATCATCGGTTGTCCGGACCAGGCGTTCGGCCAACACGCGCATCATTTCAATGGCCATTTCGGGGAATTCATTGAGCATCCGGAAAAAAACATCCTTTGTGATTTTAAGGGCCGTGAGTTCCGTTTCCGCCTTGATGGTCGCTGTCCTTGGAACATCTATCAAAATCGCGATTTCGCCAACCACGTCATTTTTTCCAAGCGAGGCGACCATAAGGGGTCCTGACGGAGTTTCGACAATCACATTTGCCGTGCCGGCCATGATGAAATAGGCGGCATCGCCGTTTTCTCCCTGCTTGCAAATGATATCATCGGGCTGAAACGTCAGACGTTCCGACGTAAATGCCAGCAACTTGATTTTTGACGGCTCTATTTTGGCAAATAAAGGTATCTGCCGGAGGATTTCAACTTCTTCTTTCAGACTCACCGAATTTCTCCCTCTGATCCTTAAGAAATCGCCAGCATTTCTTTATATGGCGCGCTTTCCTTGCGCAGTTTGTCGGGCGCCCCGGATTCGACGATCCTGCCGCCCCGCAAAATCATGACATGATCGAATTTCGCGGTTTTTTCGGCATGATCCAGCGACCATATCAGGCATCGACCCTCGAATTCTTTCAGGATATTTTTCATAAGACGGTTCTGGGTGGATTTATCGAAACCCGATGTCGCCTGATTAAGGATTAATATATCCGGATGCTTGATGATCGCCCGCGCGATACAAAGTTTTTGCCGCTGGGTCGCACTGAGCCGTCCCCCTGAGTTTCCGACGCGGAAATTCAGACCCACCGCGATAACGGCACTCTTCAGATCCATTTCCTCGATAACATCAACGAGAACGGCACCGACTTTTTCCGGTGCCTGGGCAAAGCCGAAGGCAATTTTGCCAAACAGGATATTATCCTGAACATTCGTTGCTGCATTATAGGCGTCAGAGTCAAAAAAAGCGACCTTGTCTTTCAGATGCTCCGGCAGTTCTTCGGCAAATTTATGCCGGGCCTGGACAATTTTGTCCTCGATTTCGTCAGTCAGAACCCCAAGACGATGACGGGACGGGATCGCCTTGAAGGGAAGCGACATGAACCGCAACCTGTCTTCCTCGCGCAGTTGATCGAGGTGGTCCCAGTCAATGCGGCTGATCATTGCCTGATACTCGGGAAGGTCTTCGGAGGAAATAAAGCCGTAAAGCTGGAAGAACTCGTGATCCGGCGGCAGCCCTGCAAAAAGTTCGATCATTAGCGAGGCGACCTGGTAGCCCATCCGCAGGAACGGCTCAGTCAGGCCCGCTTCCTCGATTATTTTCTGGACATAGCGGTTCTCGGCCATGCGATCAAAGTCGAAATCATCCCCAACCGGGGTTCCGAACAGGAGGTTTTCGGCAACCGTGGCATTGGTGTTGTACTTATCATGCTCGAAGGCCTCGATCATGTTTTTAAGGCTCGGGTCGGCCTCGATTTTCTCGAAGAACCGGCGCCGGGCCGAGAGTATCAACTCTGCCGTCTCTGGTGCTTTTTCAGGATCTATGGTACTGCGAAGACCGAGCTGGTAGACATCCTCACTTAAATCAACCATCGACATGACCTCAAGGGCGCGAATGTCGAGGGTGTCGGCGTCGGTCACCTTGGCCGAGTCATAGTCAAGCCAGTCCGCATCAATGTCATCGGCGGAATTTCCCGTTAGCTCCGCTTCACTGATATAGGTATCGCGAAGCGGCTGTTCTTCCTTGGAATAGGTTTTTTCGTGCAAGGGGCAATGCTTCAGCCCGAAAAACAGATTTTCCCCCAAGGTCGCATTAAAAACATATCCGTGCTGCCCGACATAGGCGATCTTGCGCCCGACTATGGCCTCTGGCGCGCTAACAAGATTGACCTCGCCGGCGAACAGCCGCCCCCTGTCCGGATCAATAAGCCGTGCCAGTACATGCGTCAGCGCTTCCCGGCCGGACCCCGCCGGGCCAATGATGGCAATGCGTTGATCAAGCTTGAAACGGGTACTCAATCCTTCCAGCAGGTGGGTGCCGGTGTCATCGATCAGGTCGATATTGCTGGCAACCATTTCCCCCGTAAGGCTCGGGATTTCTTCCGGTTCGTCAAGCTGGTTGCTCTCGTCGCGCATTCCGGCGGGATCGAATTGCTCAACCACCTGTTCATACTTGATGCGGGCATCTTCACGGCGCTGGTAATAGGCCAGTAATTCCTTCCAGGGCGCTGCCATCTCCTTATGGGCGCCAATGGCGGCGACCAGCGTACCGATCTCCAATGTGCCGTTAATGACCATCGTGCCGCCAATTGCGTAAAAGAAGAACGGTCCGAGTTGCTGGACGAAGTTATTCAGGAACTTGATGACGAATTTCAACAGGTAAATGCTGTATCGAACCGTATAAATCTCGTTCAACTGGCTGGAAAACCGGGCGCGCATGTATTTGGAGCCGTCGTGGGCATGCACCTCCTCGACGCCGCTGACGGTCTCGCCGAGCAGGTCCGAGAGGATCCTGACCAGTTGCACGCGCCGCTTGCCAAGAAGATTTACACGTTTTTGCAGCTTTGGGATAAAAAAGGTCTGTGCCGGATACAGGGCTACCGCCGCGAGCGCCATTGCCCAGTTCTGAACGACGAGAAACCCGACAATAACCAGCAGATACCCACCCTGGAATATCGGGAGGGCGAAAGCCTCGCCGATAAACCCGCCAAGCGGTTCAACCTCGCCGATGATCATCGGGATGATTTCGCCGGGACTCTTCTTTCTGAAGACTGGCATGGGAAACCGCATGATCCGCCCGTAAAGCTCGTAGCGGAGACGGCGCAGCATGCGTTCGCCGGAAATCCCCTGATAAACGTTTATGACATATTTGAAGGCCTGGTTGATAATAACCAACAACAGGAAAATGCCGACCATCAGGTACAGATAATTCTTCTGGTCGAACTCTACACCAAAATAGTCCACCGGAAACGAGGTATTATTTGCCTGAATGGCCTCGTTTATTATCAGCTTCGGCAGTTCAAGATAGTAATACAGGAATGGAAAAGACACGATTGACAAAACGGTCAGGATAATCTGCTGCTTCTTGCTGTAGCGCAGAACATACTTATAAATACTGTGTTCCATTGAACGCGGCCTGCCCAGCTTGCATAAACATGCCCCGTAGAAATCAGGGGTCACGGAGGGCGTAGTTTTTCACATATATGTCCCTTGCCGCAAGGAGGAAATTATTTGCCGCGTTTGCCCCGAAAATCAAATCCGGCTTTGTTTGTTGATATTTGCCCGGTCACAGCTTAACAAAGGTGCTGAACAAAATATTGTGACGTAACCGGAGCCTTATGCCTGTCCAGCCCGAAACGAAGCCTGTTGTTGCTATTGTCCTGAAGGGTTACCCCCGGCTCTCGGAGACATTTATCGCCCAGGAAATCCTGTCGCTGCAACGGCGGGGACTTAATCTGGTGCTTGTCTCCCTCCGTCACCCGACTGACAAGGCGGTGCATCCGATCCATCAGGAAATCACCGCGCCGGTCAATTATCTGCCGGAATATCTGTATCAGGAACCGCTGCGGGTTTTCAGGGCCTGGCGGAAAATCAGCCAAAGAAATGGATATGGCCGGGCGAAAACCGTATGGCTTAAAGACCTGAAACGGGACTTCACGCCCAATCGCGTGCGGCGGTTTGGTCAGGCACTGGTTCTGGCCTCGGAAATGCCGGAGGGAGCGGCTCATCTATATGCGCATTTTCTGCATACGCCGGCCTCTGTCACCCGTTATGCCAGCCTGATGAGCGGATTACCCTGGAGTTGTTCTGCCCATGCCAAGGATATCTGGACCTCGCCGGAATGGGAACTAAAGGAAAAGCTCGATGAGCTTGACTGGCTTGTAACCTGTACCTCCGTCAACGCGGACTATCTGCGGGGACTGGCCGCCGACGGGAATAAGGTCGAGTTGATGTATCATGGTCTTGATCTTTCCCGCTTTCCCGAATATTCGGCCCGGTCGCATAGCCGCGATGGGACGAACCCGGCCAATCCAGTGCAGTTTCTGTCGGTCGGCCGCGCGGTCAGGAAAAAGGGATACGATGACCTGCTGGCGGCCCTTGCCGCGTTGCCTGAAGACCTGAACTGGTCCTTTACCCATATCGGCGGCGGGCCATTGCTTGAAAACCTGCAGGCACAGGCGGTTGAGCTTGGCATTGCCGCCCGCATAGACTGGCGCCGCGCCCAGTCGCAACGGCAGGTTCTGGAGGCATTGCGCGCGGCGGATATTTTTATTCTGGCCAGTCGGATCGCGGAGGATGGCGATCGCGACGGTCTGCCGAACGTCCTGATGGAAGCACAAAGCCAGTCGCTTGCGGTGGTGGCGACGAATGTATCAGCCATCCCGGAACTGATCATCACAGAGGAGACCGGGTTACTGGTGCCCGCGCAGGACCCCGCGGCACTGGCGGCAGCGGTCCAGAGGCTCGCCCGCGCGCCGGAGTTGCGCGCCAAGCTTGCCGAAAACGGCCTTCAGCGACTTCGGCAGCATTTTGATGCGGAAAAATGGAATGGCCTGCTGGCCGCGAAATTTGTAAGGGTGACGACAAGCCCCGCGAAGGATCCGGCGCCATGAAGCTTGCCTTCTATGCCCCCATGAAATCACCGGACCATCCTGTTCCGTCCGGGGATCGGCGCATGGGCCGGCTCCTCTGGCAGGCGCTTGAATTGGCCGGCTATGATCTTGAGCTTGCCTCCGAAATGCGCAGTTTTGATCGGAGCGGCGATCCCGATGTGCAACATGCCAATGACGCCGCCGGAGCGGCGGAGGCCGACCGGCTTATCGCCAAATGGCGGGCGGAGCCTGCCCGCGCGCCGCAAGGCTGGTTCACCTATCATCTTTATCACAAGGCCCCCGACTGGATCGGGCCGCAGGTCTGCAAGGCATTGAAAATTCCTTATTTTGTCGCCGAAGCGAGTCACGCGCCGAAGCGCACGACGGGGGCATGGCAGCAGGGTTATGAGGCGGCGGCGGCGGCAATCGGGTCTGCCCGCGCCGTTTTTCATATGACAATGCTCGACCGGGCCTGTCTTGAGCCCCTGATCGCGTCTAACAACCGGCTTGTCTTCTTGCCGCCGTTTCTGGATATCGAGGCGTTTCAGCAGGCGGCGGTACCGGTTGATATTGCCGCCGAAATTGAGCGGAATGGCGGTCGCGGGGATAGGAAAAACCTTCTTGCTGTCGCCATGATGCGCGTTGGCGACAAGCAGGTCTCCTACGAGCAACTTGCCCAAAGCCTGGCCCTGTCGCAGCGGGAGGATTGGCAGTTGTTGATCATCGGTGACGGTGAGCAACGCAATACGGTAAGGCGGGTAATGGCCCCGCTAGGGCACAAGGTGGTCTATCTTGGCACCCGGGACGCGGAACAGTTGCCTGCTTTTTATGATGCCGCCAGCCTCTATGTCTGGCCCGCCCATGGCGAGGCTTACGGCATGGCCTTTCTTGAGGCGCAGGGCTGCGGCCTGCCGGTGGTTGCCGGAAACATCCGCGGGGTGCCGGATGTCGTAAAAGATGGTGTCACCGGGGTTCTGACGCCCGCCGGTGATTTAACCGCCTTCGCTAACGCCATTGACGAGCTGCTGGGGGATCCGGCGCGGTGCCATCAAATGGCGGAGGCCACCCGCGACTTTGTGGCAATGGAACGCAGTATGGCGAAGGCCGCGACGATCCTGTCGCGAACCATCGGGGGATTGATCTGATGGTCCGGCTCCTCCTCCTCCGTCACGGTAAAACAAGCTGGAATGCCGAGAAAAGGCTGCAGGGCCGCCGGGACATTGGTCTCAGTCCCGAGGGCAGGGCAGAACTTAGCGCCCTCAAGGTTCCGGCGGAGTTTGCCGGGTATCGCTGGGTGACGAGCCCGTTGCAACGGGCCCGCGACACCGCAGAGTTGTTGGGCGCCCGCGAGGCGACCATTGCCCCGGCGCTGGTTGAAATGGACTGGGGCGAATGGGAGGGGGAGACGCTGGAAAACCTCCGATCCCGTTACGGCGCGGAGTTTGAACGCAACGAGGCGCGCGGCCTGCTGATGTCCCCGCCCGGGGGTGAAAGCCCGCGCGCGGTGATCGACCGCCTGACGCCGTGGCTTAAAAACCTGCGTGAGGATACCATCGCGGTCACTCACAAGGGAGTTATCCGTGCCCTTAAATCCCTCGCCTATAACTGGGATATGACGGACAAGGCCCCCGTCCGTTTCGACTGGCGGGACGGCCATTTATTTGAGGTTGACCATGCGGGGAGACTGCGTCCGCTCCGCGTTAATATAAAGCTGGAAACGATATGACTGACCCATCACCCGCGATAAAAATCCTCTTCTACGTGCAGCATCTGCTTGGCATCGGTCATCTGCGGCGAACCGCAACATTGGCGCGCCACCTGATGCATAGCGGATTTGATGTCACGGTCGTCTCGGGAGGACACGAAATTGATGTCGATCTCGGCGGGGCGCGGCTTGTCCAACTCCCCGCCACCCGCGCGACCGATCTGTATTTCAAGGTTCTGGTTGATGAGGACGGGGAACAAATTGATGAGAGTTGGCGGGAGAAACGGGCGGCGCTGCTTTTGCAGCTGTATCACGAGACTGCGCCGGACATCCTGATCACCGAACTATTCCCGTTCGGGCGCCGTCAAATGCGGTTCGAACTTCTGCCCTTGCTTGAGGCGGCGAAGGCGGCCGCCCGTCCCCCGCTGATCATCTCCTCGGTCCGGGATATTCTGGTTGCCCAGACGAAACCCGGCCGCAATGACGAGATGCTTGGCCTTGTCGAGACATATTTTGACTATGTCATGGTCCATGGCGATCCCGAACTGATTTCGCTCGACCGGACCTTCCCGCATACGGCGCGGATCGAGGACAGGATATTCTACACCGGCTATGTTGTTGATCGTACGGGGATCAAGGGTGGGGACGATGCGCCCGGAGCGGGGGAGGTTATTGTTTCCAGTGGCGGTGGCGCGGTGGGGGAGAACCTGCTCAAAATCGCCATGAAGGCGCGGGCGTTGTCATCTGCCCGTCACCTGACATGGCGCATGATGGTTGGAACAACGGTCGAGCCCGAGGCGTTTGATGCGCTTGTCGCGCTCGCACCGGACGGGGTTATTGTCGAGCGGGCGCGGGCGGATTTCACCAGCCTGCTGATGAATTGCGCCTTCTCCATCAGT
>NZ_JBDNHC010000124.1:0-64058 GCF_041689005.1 Sneathiella sp. | reverse complement strand
TTTGGGTCGATCATTCATGTAGTCGTAGGGATCCTTCTTTTTCGGGCTGTTGCTCTCCGTCTGCGGTGGGCTGGCGCCGCCGGAGCCGCCAGAGCTGCCCCCGGTGTCCGTGCCGGAAAAGGCCTTCACAATCTTGTCCCAGAGACTGCCGCCCGTACTGCTATCCTTAACCTCGGAGAAGGCGACGGCGCGGGTCTTGTCCGTATGGGTGATGAAATCATGCCAGGTCACCGCGGGCAGCGAGCTGCCGGTCACGCGTTTCGTCGCCGAGCCGTCATCATTGCCGAACCAGACCCCGGCGACAAGATCCGGGGTAAAGCCAATAAACCAGGCATCGCGGTAATCCTGTGTGGTACCGGTCTTGCCAGCGGCGGCGAAGCCCGGATTGGCAGCCTTGCCGGTCCCCCATTTAATGGTCGCCGACATCACGTCCTGCATTTTATTGACGGCGGACGCGCTGATGATGCGGCCAAGGCCGGAGCTTTGCCGCTGATAGAGCACCGGGCCATCCTTTTCGCGGATTTCCAGAACCCCGTAAGGAAGCACGGCCGTCCCGCCGTTGGCGATCACCGCATTGGCGGCGGTCATTTCAAGAAGCGAGACTTCGTCAGTGCCAAGCGCGATGGAGGGATTAAGCGGGAAATGACCGCTTAATCCCAGGTTTGTTGCCATATCGGCAACCTTGTCGCGGCCTATTGCCTCCGAAACCCGGATTGCCACGGTGTTGATCGAGCGGGCATAGGCTTCGCGCAGGCTCATGTTTCCGTCATAGCGCTTGCTGTAGTTCTGCGGGGTCCAGCCGTCAATATTGATCGGCGCGTCGATGAAGATATCGTCTGGGGACAGGCCCTGCTGGAAAGCGGCGAGATAGACGATGGTCTTGAATGCCGAGCCGGGCTGGCGGCGGGCGACAGTCGCCCGGTTATAGACCGATTGGGAATAGCTGCGCCCGCCGACCATGGCGCGGACGGCGCCGGTTGGCGTCATGGCCACAAACGCCCCTTGCCCGACCGCCATTTTCTTGCCGTCCTTTTTCAGCTGCGCCTCCAGCGCCGTCTCGGCGCTCTGCTGCATGGACAGATCAAGAGTGGTGGTCACGATGAGATCCTTGTCGGTGCGCCCGATGTAGGCCTGAACCTCGCTCACCACCCAGTCAGAGAAGTAGCGGACATTGCGGAAATTACCGCCTGCATTCTTGAGCGTTGCCGGATGAGCGCGGATTTTCGCCCCCTCCGCCGGCGTCAGATAGTCCTCAGCGACGAGGCGTCCGACGACGGTGCTGGCGCGGCCCTGCGCCCGTTCAATGCTGAGGGTCGGCGCGTAATAGCTGGGCGCTTTCAGCAATCCAGCCAGCATCGCCGCCTCGGCCATGGTGAGGTCGGTGGCGGGCTTGGCGAAATATTTCCGCGCCGCCGCATCGATGCCATAGGTACCGGAGCCGAAATACATGCGGTTGAGGTAAAGCGCAAGGATTTCATCCTTGCTGTAGTCGGCCTCAAGCCAGAAGGCGAGCAATAACTCGCGGATCTTGCGGCCGATGGTGCGCTCAGGGGTCAGAAACAGGTTTTTCGCCAGCTGCTGGGTGATCGTGCTGCCGCCCTCCACCACCCGTCCGGCCTGATAGTTGCGCCACGCGGCGCGCAAAAGGCTGACCGGGTTGACGCCAAAATGACTATAGAAATGGCTGTCCTCGGTGGCGAGCACCGCCTGCTTGATATTGGCCGGGATCTGGTCGATCGTCAGCATCGTGCCATAGAGGTCGCCATAGGTGGAAAAGCGGGCGCCATCGACCGTCTGCATCACCATGGACGGGCGCTTGTCAATGACGCCGATGCCGGAAATATCAGGAAGCGTATAGGCGAAGTAGCTGACCACGAGGCCGACCACCAGCAGCCCCCAGAGAGCCGCCGCGCCGCCCCAGTTGAGGATGGGCGTGGCCCAGCTCTGCTGCCGTTTGCGCGCTTTTGTCCGGCGTTTCGCGGCTGGTTTCGCCGTGCGGGAAGACGTCTTGCGGGGCGCGGCTTTCCGCGCCGGGGCGGATTTCTTGCGCTGCGGAAAGGACGTTCCCTTCCGTCCGGTTCCCTTGGATGCTTTTTTCATAATCGAACTCGAACTGCTTCCCTAACGTGACGCGGAAATACGCGGGCACCCACCAACGGGAACGGAGTATCCCTTTCCTTTAAGGCGAAAATGAGAACCCGCTCCCCGCCCCTGTATCTGTCCGCCGACGCCCGTCCCTAGACGTCGAGGAAACCAACCTTCAGGGCATTTGCCTGAATGAAATTACGCCGGGGCTCGACCACATCGCCCATCAGGGTCGAGAATACCTCGTCCGCCTCATCGCCATGGTTGACCCGCACCTGTAACAGGGTTCGGGCCTCATGATCCAGCGTTGTCTCCCACAGCTGATCGGGGTTCATCTCGCCGAGACCCTTGTAGCGCTGGATCGACAGACCGCGTTTACCAAGGGTGGTCACTGCCTCCATCAATTCAAGCGGGGAGTAAATGACTTGCCGCTTGTCCTTGTGGATGAAGGTCGAGGCGGTTGCGTAGATGGCTTTCAGCTCGTCTTTCATGTTGTCGAGCTGACGGGCCTCAGCGGAATGAATGAGGTTGCTGTCGACCAGCTGGACCTCGGTCACGCCGCGCACCTCGCGGCTGAATTTCAGGCTGTGGTCGGGCAGAATCTCGCCGATCCAGCCGCGTTCCGTCTCCGACGAGATGGCGTCAAGGCGCCGGGCGACGAATTCCGCCGCCTCCGGCCCACGGACCGGATCGCTCAACACCTCATCGTTGAGCGCGCCGGCAATGGCCACCTGCTCGACGACCGGGCGGTTATGGATGCGGGCGATGGCATCAATCAGGTCGCGGGCATGGCGGGCATTGCTGATCAGTGCCACAAGGTCCTGTCCACCGCGCTGCTCGCCTGAGGACAGTTCGAGCACAACATCCTCGATGCCCTGCTCGATCAGATAGTCATCCATGGCCTTCTGGTCTTTCAGATAGACCGAGGATTTGCCTCGGGCGACCCGGTACAGCGGCGGCTGGGCGATATAAAGATAGCCCTTCTCCACCAACTCCGGCATCTGCCGGTAAAAGAACGTCAACAGCAGCGTGCGGATATGCGAACCATCGACATCGGCGTCAGTCATGATGATGATCTTGTGATAGCGCGCCTTGTCGATATTGAATTCCTCGGGGCCGATGCCGGTACCCATGGCGGTGATCATGGTCCCGATCTCGGTCGAGGAGAGCATACGGTCGAACCGCGCCCGCTCGACATTGAGGATTTTACCGCGAAGCGGCAGGACGGCCTGGTTATGACGATCCCGGCCCTGCTTGGCCGAGCCGCCGGCACTGTCACCCTCGACGAGGAACAGCTCGGAGATGGCCGGGTCCTTCGACTGGCAGTCGGCGAGCTTGCCGGGCAGGCTGGAGATATCAAGCGCGCCCTTGCGCCGGGTCAACTCGCGCGCCTTGCGGGCGGCCTCGCGGGCGGCGGCGGCCTCGAAAATCTTCATGATAATGATTTTTGCGTCGTTCGGATGCTCCTCAAACCACTGGCTGAGCCCCTCGAACACTGTGCTCTCGACAATCGGGCGAACCTCGCTGGAGACTAGCTTCTCCTTCGTTTGCGACGAGAATTTCGGGTCCGGCACCTTGACCGAGACAACGCAGGTCAGCCCTTCGCGGGCATCATCGCCGGTGATGATTGCTTTTTCCTTCTTGGCGATCCCGCTTGAGGTTGCATATTGGTTGACGGTCCGGGTCATGGCGGCGCGGAAACCCGCAAGATGGGTGCCGCCGTCGCGCTGCGGGATGTTGTTGGTGAAACAGAGCACATTCTCATGATAGCTGTCATTCCACTCGAGCGAGACGTCAACCGTCACGTCGTCCCGTTCGGCGCTGAAATCAATGGTGCTGCCGATCAGCGGAGTTTTGGAGCGGTCGAGATATTTGACGAAGGCCGCGATGCCGCCTTCATAATGCAAATCGACGGTCACCGGCTCGGCCGAACGGAAATCGTTGATCTGGATATAGACGCCGGAATTGAGGAACGCGAGTTCGCGCAGGCGATGCTCCAGCGTAGAAAAATCGAACTTGATATTGGTGAAGGTCTCCGGTGACGGGGTGAAGGTAATCTCGGTGCCGGTCCTGCCGACCGCGTCGCCATAGACTTCAAGCGCCCCGAGCGGTTCGCCATGAGCAAAGCTGAGACGGTGTTCCTTGTCTCGGCGCCAGATTTTCATGTCAAGCCGCGTTGACAGGGCGTTGACCACCGACACGCCAACCCCGTGCAGGCCGCCGGACACCTTGTAGGAATTCTGGTCGAACTTGCCGCCCGCATGAAGCTGGGTCATGATCACCTCGGCGGCGGAGACCCCTTCTTCCTCATGGATGGCGACGGGAATACCGCGGCCATTATCACGCACCGTCACCGAGCCGTCCGGATTGAGCGCGACAAAGATCAGATCGCAATGCCCTGCCAGCGCCTCGTCAATCGCGTTATCGACCACCTCATAGACCATGTGATGCAGGCCCGAACCGTCATCGGTGTCGCCAATATACATGCCCGGCCGCCTGCGCACGGCATCGAGGCCCCGCAGAACCTTGATGGAATCCGCGCCATATTCCTCGGTGTTCACTTGTTCCTGTCCGTCGCTCATTACATCTACTTCCTCTGTCAACCAACGGCCGTCGTGATGATGGCGCCGTTCTCGACTGTTAAAAACTGTGCCCGCTCTCCCAAATCGGAGAAAAGGGCATAATCGGTGCCTGTCATCCAGGCCTGTGTCTTCATTCGCTCGATCTCGTCAAACAGCGCGGTGCGCCGTTTCTGGTCGAGATGCGCTGTAATCTCGTCGAGCAGCAAAATCGGCGCCTGTCCCTGCAACCCCGCCTGCAACCGCGCATCGCCGAGGATGATCGAGATCAGCAGGGCCTTCTGTTCACCGGTCGAGCAGCGCGCCGCCGGCAGGTTCTTTGCCTTGTGGCGGACCCCGAGATCGCTCCTGTGGGGTCCCGCCGTTGTACTTCCCGCCGCTGCATCGAGGCGCCGTGACGCCGCCAGCTTCTCCCGGTACAAATCTTCCGCCGCCAGTGCCGGCATCTCCAGCAACCAATCCTCCAGCAGGCCATGGGCGCTCAAAATCGCCTTCGGAAAGACATCCGCTTCCGGCCTGCCCCCCATCCCGGCGGTTGCGTCCGTCATCGCGGCATTGAGCCGGGCGACGCATTCCTGCCGGGCGGCGGCGATTGCCGTGCCGACCTCGGCCAAGGTGTGTTCCAGCGATCCCAGCCAGTGGCGATCCTGGCCGCCTTCCTTCAGCAGCCGGTTGCGATCACGCATCACCTTCTCGAAGGTGGCGGTCCGCTTGCCGTGGGCGACATCGAACCCGAACACCAGCCGGTCGAGAAACCGGCGCCGTCCGCCAGGCCCCTCCTGAAAAATCCGGTCCATCTGCGGGGTCAGCCAGCTAACCTTTATGTAGTCCGACAGGGCCGCCGAGCCGCTCCTGCCGCGCCCGTCTATTTTAACCGATCGACGGTCCGCCGTCTCCTTGTTTTCTGCCAGTTGTGGCAGCTTGACAAGACCGGTGCCGAGCCTGTTCTCGCCCTCCACCGAGCGCACCGTTGCCGCGGCTGCCCAGCCGCCCGCGCCGTTTATGTTGGTGACTTCCGCAAGCCGGGCACGTCGCAATCCCCTTCCTGGCGTCAGAAAGGAAATCGCCTCCAGCAGGTTGGTCTTGCCGCTGCCATTTTGTCCTGTCAGAACCACAGGTCGTTCGTCCGTCTCAATTTTCAAATGGGCGTAATTGCGAAAATCGGTCAAAACCAGTCGCGTGATGGCAAATGCGGTCACCCGGATCTCCTGTCAGGCGAAGGTCATGTGCCGGAAAACGCAACCGCCCCCGGCCCCGTCATACCCGCATCGGCATCAGGACATAGAGCGCCCCGTCATCGGCACTGTCCTTGACAATGGTCGGTGACCCGGCGTCAGCGAGAACGAAATGCGCGTTTTCCCCTTCAATCTGCCCGGTGATATCAAGCAGGTATTTCGAATTGAACCCGATCTCCATATCGCCGGAGCTGTAGGAGGCGGCCAGCTCCTCGGTGGCGCTGCCCGCGTCCGACCCGGTTGCCGACAGGGTGATCATGTCATCACTCAGCGCGAGCTTGATTGCCCGCGTTTTCTCCGTTGAGACCGTCGAGACGCGATCGACTGCATGGGCGAAGGACTTGCCGTCAAGCTCCAGTATCTTGTCATTGCCGGACGGGATCACCCGCTCGTAATCAGGGAAAGTACCGTCGATCAGCTTGGAGGTCAGCAGGGAATCCCCCAGTGAGAAGCTGATCTTGGTATCTGACAGCGAAATGGCGATATCGCCGTCGCGTTCGTCCAGCAGCTTGCGAATTTCATTGATCGCCTTGCGTGGAATGATGACACCAGGCATCCCGTCGGCATCGGCGGGCATCGGCGTTTCGACACGGGCGAGGCGGTGACCGTCGGTGGCGACGGCGCGCAGGACCTGCACGCCCCCGGACTCGGCGACATGAAAATAGATCCCGTTGAGGTAATAGCGGGTTTCCTCGGTCGAGATGGCAAAGCGGGTCTTGTCGATCAGCCGTTTCAGAATGCTGGCATGCAGCGAGAAATTATGTGGTAGCGCGCTTGTCTCCATCACCGGGAAATCATCCTGCGGCAACGCGGCGAGCTTGAATTCGGACTGTCCGCAGCGCAGGAAAAGCCGCCCTTCCGCAGATTTATAGTCGAGTTCCACCTGACTGCCCTCAGGCAGTTTGCGGATAATATCATAGACCAGATGGGCGGGCGCGGTAATGGCGCCTTCAGTGCTGATCGTTGCCGCCACCTTGTCATTGATGGCGATGTCCAGATCCGTCGCCGTCAGTCCCAGATACCCGTCGCGGGCGTCGAACAGGACATTGGCGAGAATGGGGATGGTATTGCGGCGCTCGACCACGCTTTGCACATGATTCAGGGACGTCAGCAAAGCGGTGCGTTCAATTGTTAGTTTCATTGGCTCAATCAGGCTAAAAAGACGTAACTCAAAAAGGACCCTTATCATGCCCGATAAAGGCGGTCGGTTTCAATATTTTTCTCCCGTTATGGCGAAAATGGCGGATGGTTAAGAAATTGATTCATAAACCTGAATCGGATTTTGCCCCGCGCCCGCACGCCATCCCGAATATTTGAGCCACTATAGCAGACCGGCGGTCAAATAGCTAAACTTTTCGCACCCGGGGCCAGCGCGAAAGCGGGCCAGAATAGCCTAGTAAAATCAGGGGCTTGGCGGGGACGTGTGAGGGCTGCCGGGGGGCCACTCGGCCGGGCTGGCAAACGCGGCCCCGGCGGCGGCGTATTGCGGCCCGGATTTCACTTCGCCTTTGCCGAAATGAAGCGGACCGTCGCCGTCAGGCCGACGGCGGCGGCAGGCAGGCAGGCAAGCGGAAGGATCAGTGCAATAATGCGCAAGGTCTCCAGGGTTGGCTGCCCGCCCAACCCGGTGGCGTTGGCGATAATGCCAACATAGGCGGCGCCGATGGCGAAGCCGAGCCGCTGCACCGTCGGGATGGCGCTGGCGACCCTTTCGGTTTCATGTTCCGGCGCGAGGCGGATGGCGCGACGCAGAATAAAGGTCCAGGCCATGCCGAAGCCGCTGCCCTGCATCGCGGCGGCAAGCGCGATCAGCCAGATCGGGCCGTTGGGCAAGCTGTAGGCATAGGCGAACAGGCTGAGGGTAACCACGATCATGCCGATCAGGATCATCCGCCCGTCCAATCGCTCGGGTACGCCGGAGACGAAAAACGCCGCAAATGCCCAGCAGATGGACAGACAGGCCATCACATAGCCGCCGACCAGCGCCGGGGCGGCATGCAGGAGGGTGATCAGGTAGGGCCCATAGACGGTTATGGCGGCCATCGTCGTTGAAAAACAGAGGACGAGGGTGAGCGCGGCGCCGAGCGGGCTGGCAAGACTGAACGGGCGGTGCGGTAACAGGCGGTTATCATGTTTTGCGCCGTCAAGGCGGAGAAACATGAGCAGGGCGAGCAGGCCGATGACGACATAGGCACCCGTCCGGAGCGGGGAAATATCAATCCCGCCGTAGGCGATGAAAAACACGCCGGCGGACAGCCAGGCAAGCCGCCAGATCGGAAAGGCGCCGCGTGTTTCCCCTTCCTCCTGCGGCGGACGGGCATGGTTGCGCAACGCAAACTGTATCCAGACCACCATCAACACCGCCTGCCCGGCGAAAAACCAGAACCCGCCGCGCCAGCTTGCATATTCCACGAACAATCCGCCGACCAGCGGTCCCATGAACGCAGAAACCCCCCAGAGCGAGCCGATGGCGCCCATGGCCCGCCCGGTCAGCCGCCGGGGAAACAATGTACCGACGGCAACGAAGGAGAGCGCCAGCAGGCCGCCGCCGCCAAGACCCTGAAACAGCCGCCCGATCAGGACAACCCACATATGGGGCGCCATGGCGCTGATAACGCAGCCGACGGTAAACAGGATCGCGGCGAGGGTCATCGGCCGCTTCAGCCCGTATCTGAGCACGAGCAATCCGCTGGAGGCACCGGCCACGATCGAGCCGATACCGTAAAGCGCCACAGTCCAGGAAATCAGCTCGGCGCCGCCAAGGTCGCCGACAATTGCCGGGATCATGGTCGCCACCAGCAGGCTGTCAGCGGCATGCAGCCAGATCCCGAGGCAGACCAGCGCCAGCGCCATGCCGTATTTACGGTTGAGGATCTCGCTCCAGCGGACGGCCTCGGTCTCGGTATCAGGGGACGTAGTCACAGGGGATCACCGTTATTGCGTTTTTGGGTACCGGAACCTGTATATAGCAGTTAGGGACCGGCCGATATGGATGATTTCCCGACAGCCTGCCCTTACAGCGCAGCGTTTAACATCGCGTTGAGTCCGCCTGTTGCGCCCCCTTTATTTTCCGTTGCTTTCGGAAAAGCACATTTTTCAGGTGGGTGCTAATTTTCTTCGTAAAATAGAAATTGTTGGCGTATAGTAAATTCCGTTAAACAGATTACCGGTTATTTGCGGGCGTTTGCACGGAAATATGAAAAGGGAACTTGGTGCGGATTTCGGTGAAATCCAAAGCCATGGCCGCCTCGCGACTGTAAACGGAGAGCGACTGTTCATTATCCACTGGCCTTGATTGCTGGGAAGGAGAACGGAAGCGGTGACCCGTAAGCCAGGAGACCTGCCGGTCGTTTTATGTCCACGCGGCCGCCGAAGGCGCGGTTCAAGGAGAGAGAAATGATTTCAACTTCGACAAGCCAGATCAGCACACAGACCAATGCCCGCACCTTGGCGGTTTTCGTCTTCCTGATCGGGGCGGGCCTGGTCTTTCTGACCGGATTTGCCCATTCGACGACCTTGCATAATGCTGCCCATGATTCCCGGCATGCGCTATCCTTTCCCTGCCATTAAGGAATAGATCATGCTTCTGCGGTTTTTATGGGCCGGCCTGATGGCCGGATTGCTTGCTGGTGTGCCGACGGCGGCCATCCAGTATGTCACCACAACCCCCCTCATCCTTCATGCCGAGGCTTATGAGCATGCGGACCCTGCCGGTCACGCCGCGTTAAGCGGCGGTGAAAACCATCTCGGGGGCCAGATCATTCCGGCCGGATTTATTCTTGCCCATAGCGCGGCGCCCGAAGCCGGTGCCGACGCAAACTGGGCGCCGAATGACGGCCTGGAGCGGACCCTCTATACCTCGGTCGCGACGATCATCACCACGATCGGCTATGCTTTTATGCTGCTTGCCGCAATGTTTCTTGCCGGTGATAAAATCTCGCCCCGGACCGGACTGCTCTGGGGGCTCGCCGGATTTGCCGCAACCGGGCTCGCGCCGGCGCTTGGGCTGGGGCCGGAACTGCCGGGCGCCGCCTCTGCCGGGCTGATCTCGCGCCAGATCTGGTGGATAACGACGGCGGTTTTAACCGCGGGCGGCTTGTGGATGATCCTGCGCATCTCCTCCGCTCTTGCCATTTGCATCGGTGTGGTGCTGATGGCGGTGCCGCATCTCATTGGCGCGCCGCATCCGGCGCTGTTGACAAGCGCGGTGCCGTCCGAACTGGCGGCGAATTTTGCCGCGAGTTCGCTGGTGCTGCACGCCATCCTCTGGGTGCTGGCGGGAATCTCCGTCGGCTTCATGTGGCAGCGCGGGGAGCGGCAGGCCGATCTCTAGCGCGGTAACCGTTTTCGTCTGCACAAGCTGCGGAGAGGCTGACATACCGGGGCCCTCGGCGCAAACCGGGGGTCAACGGCTATGGATTGAGCTTGCTGCGCGGACAACAAACAATCCGGATATTGAGGTGCAGGCGGTGGACTGTCTTGCGGTCTGTGAGAATGCTGTGGTCGTCGCCTTCGCCACGCCTGAGAAATGGACCTATGTGGTCGGCGGGGCCAGTGCGGCAGGCGCTGCCGGGAATGGGGATGCTGACGATGTTATCGCCGTGGCGGCGGCTATCGGCGCTTCTGTCCATGGCATCCCGGCCATGAAAGACCGTCCGCCATTTTTTAGGGCTGGCGTGATCGCGCGGGTGCCGCCCCTGCCACAGACTGCGGACACATAGCCGGACCGGGCATCAGCCCTCCAGCATCCGGCGTAACAGCTCGATATCTTCTGAAAGCGACTGGTCGGCGGCGCAGAGCTCGTCAATCTTGCGCACCGCATGCATGACGGTGGTATGATCGCGACCGCCGAATTTCCGGCCGATTTCCGGGAGCGAACGCGACGTCAGTTGCTTGGCCAGATACATCGCCACCTGGCGCGGCCGGGCCACGGCGCGGGCACGACGGGCGGAATGCATGTCGGACATGCGGATGTTAAAATGCTCCGCCACCTGTTTCTGGATTTCCTCGATGGTGATGCGCCGGTCATTGGCGCGGAGAAGGTCGCGCAGCACTTCCTGTGTGCTTTCCAGTGTCACCGCCCGCCCGACCAGGTCGGAATAGGCCAGCACCCGGTTCAGCGCCCCCTCCAGCTCGCGCACGTTGGAGGTGATCCGGTGGGCAAGAAATTCGAGGATGCGCTGGTCAATATTGATTTTCGCCTGCTCGACCTTCGATTGCAGGATGCCAAGGCGGAGTTCGTAATCGGTCGGGTGGATATCGGCAACCAGCCCCCAGCCGAGGCGGGAGCGCATCCGCTCCTCCATGCCTTCAAGGTCGGTCGGCGAGCGGTCACCGGAAATGATGATCTGATGGTTCTGGTCGACGAGGGCGTTGAAGGTATGGAAGAATTCCTCCTGCGTGCTTTCCTTGCCGGCAATGAACTGCACATCGTCGATCATCAGCACATCGACGGAGCGGAACTGGTCCTTGAAATTCATCGTGTCCTTGAAGCGGAGCGCACGAATGAAGCGATACATGAATTTTTCCGCCGACAGATACAGCACCTTCTTGTTCGGGCAGTTGACGGCGATGGCATGGCCGATGGCATGCATCAGATGAGTTTTACCAAGCCCGACGCCACCATAAAGGTAAAGCGGGTTGAACGGCACGGTATCGCGGGCATCGCTGACCCGGCGCGCGGCGGCATGGGCAAGTTCGTTCGACTTGCCAACGACAAAATTATCGAAAGTGAAGCGCGGATCGAGCGGCGCCATCAAACTGGGGGTCTGATCGGCGCGAAGGGCATTGCGCGGCGCGGGCTCAAAAGTCTCGATAATCTCGCCAAGGCCAAGGGTCGGCGGCTTTCGCGTCCGGGCTTCCATATTCCCGGTTGTCGCCGGTTTGACATGAATATCGATGGACTGGACATTGTCGTCCTCGGAGCACCAGATCTGGCGGATTCGGTTGGCGTAATTATTGATTACCCAGTCGCGCAGGAACCGGGTAGGCAGGGTCATGTTGACATGGCCGTTATCAATCTTGTCCAGTTCGATATTCTTGAGCCAGGAATTATAGGTTGCATCGCCATATTCGGCCCGTAATCGCTCCCGTACTCGTCCCCAATTATCCTGATTGCCCGTCATGTCCATTCGCTGCGCTTCCTGATGTTTCATGGATTAGCCCTGTTTCCAGTTCAGATCGGCAGCCTTCCATCCGCCAAGCCTGCCGCGGTGGCCGTCCTGATCAGGGCTTCCTTCGAAACCGTCGAGCACATTATAGCTGTTTTTATAGCCAGCCTGGGTTGCCGCCTCCGCCGCCGCGATGGAGCGGACTCCGGAACGGCACAGAAAGAAAATCGGCGCGTCCCGGTTGGGCTGGCTGGCAGCGACATCATCAATGAAATTCGTGTTTCGCGACATATCGGGAAAGAGGACCCAGGAGATCGGATAGACCTTTTTTCCGAGCGGGCTCAAATCAGGTAGGCCAACATAGGCCCATTCAGCATTCGTCCGTACATCAACCAAGATTGCATCAGGATCCTTTTTTAGCGTTTCCCAGGTTTCCTGAACCGTAATATCTCCGGCATAGGTGCCCCCCGTGCCAGACTGCGCCCCGTTCGTCATTCACAATTTTCCTTTATGTCACCGCAATAAATTATGTGCATTTTAAACTACTGGCGGGCAGATACCCGGCGGTTGCCACCGGTCTTGCCGTGAAAGCGGGGCGAAATCCTGTAACCCAATTTTGCTGACGATCGGCCCCGTTTCGGGAAACCGGTTCGTCGTTGACCGCAGTTCTTGACCGGGGAAAAACCGTCCCACCATTCATCTCGGGGCCATCAGTGTGGATTATCGCTTGCTCTCAGGCGACGCAGACTA
The DNA here is from genome assembly GCF_041689005.1 of Sneathiella sp. Taxonomy (GTDB): domain Bacteria; phylum Pseudomonadota; class Alphaproteobacteria; order Sneathiellales; family Sneathiellaceae; genus Sneathiella. The sequence continues at coordinate 51,299 of NZ_JBDNHC010000124.1, read as the reverse complement.
GTCCCATCCGGCAGCGCCGCGCAAGAGAGTGCAGGTAGCTTTTGTGAAAATAATTTACCAAATTGATCAAACAAATTCTTGACCTACAAGATATGGTAAGGGGTTCCTTTGCCGCGCTTTTAACTGGTGAAATCGCCAGTCTATACGGGCCGGATACCCGGAAGATGATGACGCAAAACCGCATAAAAAAAGCCGCGCTCCGATGACGGGCGCGGCTTGATTCTCTGTCGCTGTCAGCTTACGCGGAAAGCGACTTCACTTGCGCGTTGAGGCGGGAGATTTTGCGGGAGGCCGTGTTCTTTTTATACACGCCCTTGGTCACGCCGCGGGTCAGTTCGGACTGGGCGACACGCAAAGCCTCATTGGCCTTGGCCTGATCCCCTTCGGTCACGGCCAGCTCGACCTTTTTCACGAAGGTACGGATACGGCTGCGACGGGCCCGGTTACGCTCGGTCCGGACGTCTGTCTGCCGGATACGCTTGAATGCAGATTTATGATGCGCCATGACAATCCTGTCTTTTAGCTTCGAAATTCGGAAGCCGGGTTATAACTAGCGAGAAATCTGCCGTCAACAGAAGAATATAGATTAACGGCCAAATTTCATAAAATACGGGAATTTTCCCTGCCAGAACGGCATTTCAGCTTGTTTGAGGCTGTCCTCAGCGATTTTTGAACTCCGGCGTGCGCTTTTCGGCAAAGGCTGACATGCCTTCCTTCTGGTCCTCGGTCGAGAAGGTTGAGTGAAAAACCCGCCTCTCGAACATGATTCCCTCGCGCATTGTGGTCTCGTAGGATTTTTTCACGCTCTCTTTACACATCATCACCATGGGCTGCGACAGCTTCGCGATGTCGCTGGCAACCTTGACGGCCTCGTCCATCAGGTCGTCGAGCGGAATAATCCGGCTGACGAGGCCCGCACGCTCGGCTTCCTCGGCGCCCATCATGCGCCCGGTCAGGCACATCTCCATGGCTTTCGACTTGCCGACGAAGCGTGTCAGGCGCTGGGTGCCCCCCATGCCCGGAATGGTGCCGAGCTTGATTTCCGGCTGGCCGAACTGGGCGTTGTCGGCGGCAAGAATGAAATCGCACATCATGGCAAGCTCGCAGCCGCCGCCAAGGGCATATCCGGCGACCGCGGCGATCACCGGCTTGCGGCAGGTCGAGACCCGCTCGGCCGCCCCCGTCAGGAAATTCTCCAGATAGACATCCATATAGGTTTTGGACTGCATTTCGAGAATATCCGCGCCGGCGGCGAAGGCCTTGTCCGATCCGGTGATGACGATGGCGCCGATATTTTCGTCAGCCTCGAAGATATCAAGCGCGGCGGCCAGCTCCTCGAACAACTCGGCGCAGAGCGCATTGAGCGCTTTCGGGCGATCAAGGCGAATGACGCCGACCGCCCCTTTTATATCGGTGATAATGTTATTATAGGCCATGAAAATATCCTGTTCGTTACGTGTCTTGAGGTCTCTTTGAGGGGACCCTCCGGGGTGATTTCCCGGTCATTATCCTCGCCAAAACATTTTTGTCCAGCGATATAGGAAATATAGGGGGCCGCCGTCGAATTTCATGTTATCGCTGGCATTTCGGGCAATAAAAGGTTGAGCGGCCGGACTGGACCAGGCGCTGCACCAGCCCACCGCAACCCTCCGTCGGGCAGGGCGCGCCTTCCTTGTCATAAACAAGGAAGCGATGCTGGAAATAACCGAGCTCACCGCTGGTCTGGCTGTAATTGCGAAGCGTCGAGCCACCCGAAAGAATCGCCTCTTCCAGCACCTGCCGGATGGCGACGGCCAACCTGTCGGCCCGCACTCCCCGGATGCTGTCGCTCACCCGTTTAGGCGAAATTCTGCTGCGAAACAGGGCCTCACAGGCATATATATTTCCGACACCAGCGACGACTTTCTGGTCGAGCAGCGCCGCTTTGATCGGCGATTTCCGGCCCGCGAGCCGCGCCGCCAGCGCCGGTCCGTTAAAGCTGTTGCCAAGCGGTTCCGGGCCGATCCCGATCAATTGCGGATGCTGGTCAAGCAATGCCGTCGTCGTCAGCAGCATGAACCCGAAGCGGCGCGGATCATGATAGCGCACGCGCAGGCCGGCGGCGGTCTCGAAGATGATATGGTCATGTTTGTCGAACTCGGCCCCCTGCACCGGCGCGGGCTCGATGCGAAAGCTCCCCGACATACCAAGATGACCGATCATCACCACCCCGCCCTCCAGCGTCATCAGGATATATTTCGCCCGCCGCTGAATGCGTTCGACCGCCCTGCCCGTCAGCGTTTCGGCGAACCCCTCGGCAAAGGGGAAGCGCAGGTTCTCGCGGCGCAGGGTGACCCTGCTGAAGCGGTCGCCGACAAGGGCCTGTTCAAGGCCGCGGCAAACGGTTTCGACTTCTGGTAATTCCGGCATGGCGCGACAGTAGCGTTAAAATGCCGCTTGCGCTATGCTGTTATTTGAACCACATACCATCTTGTATATCACCTTAAGGCGCGGGCATTGCCATGGCAGCTTCAGACACATCATCGGACAGCACCCACTTCGGGTTTCGTGAGGTCCCGGCCAGCGAAAAGGCCGGACTGGTGCGCGGCGTTTTCGACAGCGTCGCCGAAAACTACGACCTGATGAATGACCTGATGAGCGGCGGCGTCCATCGGCTGTGGAAGACGGCGATGATCGACTGGCTGATGCCGCGTCCCGGCCAGCATCTCCTCGATGTCGCGGGTGGCACCGGCGATATCGCCTTTCGGTTTCTCGACCGGGTCAAGGGCGACGGACGGGTGTCGGTCCTCGATATCAATCATGCTATGCTCAGCGTCGGTCAGGATCGCGCCATCGACCAGAACCGCCTCAGCGGGCTCGACTGGGTCAATGGGGATGCGCAAAACCTGCCGCTCGCCGACAAGTCTGTCGATGCCTATACCATTGCCTTCGGCATCCGCAACGTAACCGATATTCCGCTTGCCCTTCGCGAGGCAAGGCGCGTGCTCAAGCCGGGCGGACGCTTCCTCTGCCTTGAGTTCAGTAAAGTTGAGGTTCCGGTCCTAAAACAGTTCTATGATTTCTACTCGTTCCAGCTGCTGCCGCGGATCGGCGGGATTGTTGCGAAAGACAGGCCGTCCTATGAATATCTGGTGGAAAGCATTCGCCAGTTTCCGGACGCCGACACTTTCGCCGACATGCTACGCACGGCCAGGTTTCATCAGGTCAAGTACCGTCGGCTTTCCGGGGGGATTGCCGCCCTGCATTCCGGCTGGCGGCTTTAGGTCGGAGCCCAAGGAGCAATTGCCTGTGATCCGGATTTTCAATAATTTTCTGCGACTTCTGTTTATCGCCCGCACGCTGGCGCGTCATGACGCCCTGTTTTTCCTCGACAAGTTTGATCGGCTGCCGTTTTTCATTCTTCTCGGACGTAAGCTGCTGCCGATATTCGCGCTCGGCACCCGGCGGACGGCGGGCTTGCGCGATGGGGAGCGGCTTGCAAATGCGCTACAGGAACTCGGCCCCAGCTTTATCAAGCTCGGGCAGGCGATGTCGGTCCGGGCCGATCTTCTCGGCGAGGAACTTGTGCTCGACCTCGGCAACCTGCGCGACAGGATACCGCCCTTCCCGTTCGAACAGGCACGTAAAACCATAGAGCAGGAGCTCGGTGCCTCGCTGGAGGAATTATACGTCGAGTTTGACCCGGTGCCGATCGCCGCCGCCTCCATCGCCCAGGTGCATTTTGCGATCGTGCGCGACTGGGTCCCGGCCCCGACCGAGGACGATCCGGACGCGACCGCGCCAAGTTTGCGCAAAGTTGCGGTCAAGATCCTTCGTCCCGGGATCGAAAAGGCGTTCGAGACGGACTTGCAGCTGTTTTTCTGGCTTGCGGGCCTCGCCGAGCGCTATCAGCCGCATTTTCGTCGTCTGCGTCCGACAAAGGTCGTCGAGACGATGGCCGATTCGGTGGAACTGGAGATGGATCTCCGGCTTGAGGCCGCGGCCGCCTCTGAAATGGCTGAGAACTTCACCGACGATCCGGAATTCGATGTGCCTGAGATTGACTGGCAGCGGACCGGGCGCCGGGTCATCACCCAGAGCCGCATTGAAGGGATTGCAATCTCGAAGAAGGACGAACTGATTGCCGCCGGGCACGACCTTGACGCCCTTGCGGGTATCGTTATTCGCGTTTTCCTGCATCAGGTGCTGCGCGATGGCTTCTTCCATGCGGATATGCATCATGGCAACCTGTTTGTGACTGACGACGGGCGCCTTGTCGCCGTTGATTTTGGCATCATGGGCCGGATGAGCCGGGAAACCCGCCTGTTCATGGCCGAAATGCTCTATGCCTTCCTGATCGGCGATTACCGGCGCGCCGCCGAGGTTCATTTTGAGGCGGGGTATGTGCCGCCGCACAAGTCCCTCGATAGTTTTGCCCAGGCCTGCCGGTCAATCGGTGAGCCTATCCTCGGTCGGCCGGTCAGCGAGATATCTATTGCCCGCCTGCTCGTTCAGCTGTTTCAGATCACCGAAACCTTCGAGATGGAAACCCAGCCGCAACTGCTTTTGTTGCAGAAAACCATGGTCACGGCGGAGGGGGTCGCGCAAAGCCTCCATGCGAAGATCAATTTCTGGGAGGTGGCGAAACCGACCGTCGAGGACTGGATGCGCGAGAATATGGGTCCGGAGGCGCAAGTTGCGGAAATCCTCAAGGACGGGATCAAGCTGATGCGCAAATTGCCGACCATCGTCACCCGGGCCGACAAACTCCTGAAGGACCTGGAGACGCTGGAAAAAGTGGCAGAAGACCGCACCGACGGTATTGAGGAGCGCGGCGCAAGACGCCGCAACCGCGCAGGGTACCTGATTGGCGGAATTGTCGTTGGGGGTCTGGCCGCCTACCTGCTGATGCTGGCCAGCTAACACGCCTGCCCGCGTCCCACTATCGGAAAATCGGCATTTCTTGTTAACTTTCACTTGCGCAAAATGGATGGGGTTATTAGTTTATTCACATAAAGTTTCAGTAAAATAGGGGATTTGGGTGGCAACTGGTGAAAATAACCCGCAGCGATCGGTGCTGCTGATTATCGGCGGCGGTATCGCGGCCTATAAGTCACTGGAATTGATCCGGCTGCTTTCCAAGGCGGGTATTCGCTGCCGTTGTATCCTGACCCGCGCGGCAGCGGAGTTCGTGACGCCGCTGTCGGTCTCTTCTTTAAGCGGTGAGACGGTCTATAGTGATCTGTTTTCCCTCACCGATGAGGCGGAAATGGGCCATATCCAGCTCTCGCGCAGCGCCGATCTTGTCGTTGTCGCCCCGGCCACTGCCGACCTTATGGCCAAAATGGCGGCAGGTCTGTCGACCGACCTTGCCACTACCGCCCTGCTCGCCACCGATAAGCCGGTGTTGATCGCGCCCGCCATGAATGTCCGCATGTGGCAGCACCCGGCAACGCAGCGGAACCTTGCCCAGCTTGAGCGCGATGGCATCCTGACGGTCGGCCCGGATGAGGGCGATATGGCCTGCGGCGAATACGGACCTGGCCGGATGGCGGAACCGGAGGCGATTCTCGCCCGGATTTCCGACTTTTTTGATGGCACTGCAACGAAACCGCTTGCCGGCCGCCGGGTTCTGGTGACTGCTGGCCCGACCCATGAGCCGATTGACCCGGTCCGCTATATTGCCAATCACTCGTCGGGTAAACAGGGCTATGCCATCGCCGGGGCGCTCGCGAAACTCGGCGCCGAGGTGATCCTTGTCTCCGGCCCGACCCGCCTTCCCGCCCCGCCCGGCGTCACGCGCCGTGATGTAATGACGGCCAGCGACATGATGGCGGCTTGCGAGTTGGTGCTGCCCGTGGATGTGGCGATTTTCTGCGCCGCCGTTGCCGATTGGCGGGTTGAAACGCTGTCCGCGCAGAAGATCAAGAAGCAGGCGGGCGCCTTGCCCTCACTTACGCTGGCGGAAAACCCGGATATTCTGGCGACAGTCAGCCAGCATAAGGTCAAACGACCGAATTTGGTGATTGGCTTTGCCGCCGAGACCGAGCAGATCGTTAAGAACGGTCAGGCCAAGCTCGCCAAAAAGGGCTGTGACTGGATCGTCGCCAATGATGTTAGCACCGGCACCTGCACCTTCGGCGGCGATATGAACCGGGTGTTCCTGCTCGCCGGTGACAAGGTTGAGGACTGGCCGCCCCAAAGCAAGGAACAGGTTGCCGACAAGCTTGGTGCCCGAATTTCTGATCATTTTCACGGGGTTCCCGCATGAACACTCTTAAAATTGCCCTCACCCGCCTGCCCCATGGCCGCGACCTTCCCCTGCCCGCCTATGAAACCGATCAGAGCGCCGGCATGGATTTGCGTGCTGCAATCGAGGACGAGATGGAGATTTTGCCGGGCGACCGGGCGCTGGTGCCCACCGGCCTGAAAATCGCCCTGCCCGCGGGCTATGAGGCGCAGATCCGGCCGCGCTCGGGCCTAGCCCTCAAAAACGGCATTACCCTGCCCAACAGCCCCGGCACTATTGATGCCGATTATCGCGGCGAGATCGGGGTTATCCTGCTCAATACCGGCGCGGAATCCTTTGTTATCGGCCGCGGTGACCGCATTGCGCAGATGGTGGTTGCGCCCGTCCTGCAGGCGAGTTGGATCGAGACCGAGGCGTTGGATGAAACCGCACGCGGGGAGGGCGGGTTTGGCTCTACCGGTGTTGCGGGAGGGGGCGTCTAGTCATGCTACAACTACCGAAAAAAATGCTGTACGCGCTGGAGGCGGTCGTCGATATCGCCTTCAATGCCCGCCCCAACCCGGTGCAATCCAAGGAAATTACCCAGCGGCAGGGAATTCCGCTTCGCTATCTGGAACAGGTGATGCAGCAGCTTGTCCATGGCGGCATTCTCAAAGGGGTGCGCGGCCCGCGCGGCGGCTATCGTCTGGCGCGCGAGCGGCGGCGGATTACCGCGGGCGACGTTATCCGCGTCATCAATGCCGCCGATGTTGAGGCCGACGACGAAATATTTACCTCCGATATAGGCCAGAATGTGGTCGGCCCGCTATGGGACGATGCGCAAGCCGCACTTCTGGAGAAACTGGATTCGGTGACACTTGAGGATCTCTGTCGACGCGCTAATGATAATTGCGAGGAAGATGCACCGCAGGCCGGCGTGACTTTCGAAATCTGACGAATAACAAAAATGATTGGATCAAAAAATGTTTAAAAATCCCCCCCGTGGCCGAGTTTACGACTCTATCATCGACACCATTGGCGCCACGCCGCTCGTCCGGACGCACCGCATCGGCAAGAACAGCAAGAGCGGCGCCGACATCCTGCTCAAGCTTGAGTTTTTCAACCCGCTGGCCTCGGTCAAGGACCGTATTGCCGCCTCGATGATCGAGGCGATGGAGGAGGCGGGCCTGATCAAGCAGGACACCGTGATTATCGAGGCAACATCGGGCAATACCGGCATTGGCCTCGCCTTCGTCTGCGCCGCCAAGGGCTATAAGCTCATACTGGTGATGGCGGACAGCATGTCGATTGAACGGCGCAAGATGTTGAAACTGCTGGGCGCGACGCTTGAGCTGACCGAGGCGGCCAAAGGCATGAACGGGGCGCTTGCCCGGGCGGAGGAGCTGAAAGCCGAGCATGGCGACGCGGTCATTCCGCAGCAGTTTGAAAATCCCGCTAACCCGGCGGTTCACCGCGTCACCACGGCGGAGGAAATTCTCGCCGATACCGGCGGCAAGGTCGATGTTGTCGTCATGGGTGTCGGCACGGGCGGGACGCTGACCGGGGTCGGCGCGGTCCTGAAAAAACATAACAAGGATATCCGCATTGTCGCGGTTGAGCCCGAAGACAGCCCGGTCCTGTCGGGCGGTCAGCCGGGCCCTCATAAAATTCAGGGGATCGGCGCTGGATTTTCGCCGAAAAACCTCGATGAGAGCCTGATTGACGAGGTCTTGACCATCGGCAATGAGACCGCCTTTGAAACCGCCCGCCAGATTGCCCGCGAAGAAGGGATTCCCGTCGGGATTTCGTCAGGTGCGGCGGTTGCCGCTGCGCTGGAGATCGCCGACCGGGCGGAGATGAAAGGGAAGACGATTGTTGTTATTATCCCGTCCTTCGCTGAAAGATACCTGACGACGGCTCTGTTTGACGGACTTTGAGGGCGCATGGCGCTTACCGACGACCAGCTTGACCGTTACGCCCGCCATATCATCCTGCGCGAGGTTGGCGGCAGCGGCCAGCAGCGGCTGCTGAGGTCAAAAGTGCTGGTTGTCGGGGCAGGTGGCCTCGGCTCGCCGCTGTTGCTGTATCTTGCGGCGGCGGGGGTCGGTACTCTCGGCGTGATCGATGACGACCGTGTCGATCTCTCGAACCTCCAACGCCAGATTGCCCATGGCACGGCGGATATTGGCCGGCCGAAAGTAGAGAGTGCGGCGGCGGCGATCGCCCGGATCAATCCCGACGTGACCGTTATCCCGCATGACCAGCGGCTGACGGCGGAAAATGCCGCCGACATTATCGGGCAATATGACCTTGTCGCCGACGGTACCGATAATTTCCAGACCCGCTTTCTGCTCAATGACGCCTGCTATTTTCTCAAGAAGCCGCTGGTTTCGGGGGCAATCCTGCAGTTTGACGGCCAGATCAGTACCTTCAAGGCCCATGAAGCGGGCGACAATCCCTGCTATCGCTGCCTGTTCCCGACGCCGCCGCCCGCCGATGTCGCCCAGACCTGCGGCGAGGCCGGGGTTCTCGGCGCATTGGCCGGTGTGATCGGATCGATGCAGGGGGTGGAAGTCCTGAAAGAATTACTTGGCATCGGCGCGGGGCTTTCGGGCCGGTTACTGCTGTATGACGCTCTGTCGGCGGAGGTGCGCACCATCAAGGTCCATCGCGAGCCCGGCTGCCCGCTCTGCGGCGAAAACCCGACCCTGACCGGGTTGTCTGCCCATCAGGGCGTCATGAAATAATGCGCGGCGAGGGTGAGGGACAGGGGCAGGGTAATCATGGCGAGCAGGGTCTGGACCGTGATGATCCCGGCCATGACCTCGGCGTCGGCGCCGAGTAGCTTGGCCAGCGCATAACCGGAACTCGCCGTCGGCACCGTGCCGTAAATAATCAGGACCATCGCCGCCATTCCGTGAAGCCCAAAGAAAACAACGGTTGCCGCGATGACAGCGGGGAACACCAGTAATTTGCACAGCGTCGAGATGGTCACATACAGCGCGCCGGTGTGAATGGACTTGATCCGAAGCCCGGCGCCGACCGAGAGCAGGGCGACGGGTAGGGCGGCTTTCGCCAGGATTCCGGCAAAGTCATTGATGACCGGGATCGGGCCGATGCCGGTGAAATTGAGGATCGCCCCGGCGCCAATCGCCATGAGCAGCGGGTTGCGTATGATCTCACGACCCAGCCGCCGTTTCAGCGACATTGTACCCGATGCCCCCCGGAACCCGACAAGCACGGAAACACAGACAAGATTTGTTGGCGGCACGAGAACGGCGGTTGCGACCGCCGCCAGCAGCAGACCTTGATCGCCGAACATGTAATTGGCAACGGCGAAGGCAATGAAGGTGTTATGACGGCTGGCGCCCTGAAAGATCGATCCGCCAATCGGGTCCGGGATTTTAAACAACCAGACAAGGGCGAGCGAAACCAGTCCGGTGACCACCAACCCGCCGATAAGCGCCGCCGCATAGATTCCGACAATCGCGTCATTGAAGGGGGCCGTTGTCGTGTTGTAAAACAGCAGCGCCGGGAACAAAACCCAATAGACGACACGGTCGGCGTTATGCCAGAAATCACCGCCCGGAAAGCCGTTCCGGCGCAGTAGGTTGCCGCAGACCAGCAGCAGGAAAATCGGCAGCACAGAAAGCGATATCGTCCACATCTGCTGATTTCCTTAAATCCGGGGGTTGGCGGGAACGGGTGAGGGCGGTACGCCCGATTTGTGACGGAATATAGCTGGATTGGCCAGCATAAACCGCGCTGGATTTAGTTTTTTCCGTATTTTGGTATGATGAACGAATTGCTTTTGGCATCAAACAACGCCGGATTGGGATGATAGCCGGGGCCGATGGTCAGCGCCGTATCCGGCACGTCCGACTGGTTGATATTGGAGCTGTATTGCTTGGTATAGACGGCAAGCGGCGTTGATTCCCCGGCTGTGACAAGGCGAACGGTCACTGTATAGGGCCGGTCCTTGACGATGCCTTTCACCCCCGGTGTGCGGAACATATATTGCAGCATATGCGGTTTCGCGGGTTGCTTGATCTTCAGCGGCGGCCCGCCGGCCGGATCCTCGAACTCAGCGACAATCTCGGTCCCCTCGGGAATATCGCGGAGAGGCTTGGCAACGAACCCGTAGAAGGCCTCGCCGATACGATAGTTGAAAATGAAGCCGCCGCCGACAAACTCCAGATAGGGCTTATCCGTCTCGTCGCCGCACCCGCCGAGCAGGAACACCATCATCAGCAAGCTGGCGACCGTCACCCTCCTCATCACCGAAACCTCCGTAAATTTCGCGCTCAATATTATTCGTGGATATGATACGCTTCGCCCCGCTGGTTGTCCAATGCGCGAGAAGGACTTGGAGTTGGTGTCGCTTCCCTATATTTTTCAGCAGTTTCTAAACGCCGTTCAGATCATCTCGATCTATGCCCTGCTGACCTCCGCCTTCGTTCTGCTCTACGGCGTCACGAATCGCATAAACCTTGCCTTTGGCGCCATCGCCATGTGGAGCGCCTATGTGACGATCATGATGATTACCCTGTTGCTGGGCCTGGTGAATTGGCCGTTGGTCGTTGTCGTGATTGCGGGCGCGGGCATCGCCCTCGCAAACACCGCCGCGCTTGGTTTCGGCCTCTATCGGGTTGTCATCCAGCCGCTGATCACCCAGCGCAGCCGGGCCATGCTGATCGCCACGATTGCCCTTGCCATCATCCTTGAAGAAACCATGCGCCTGATTAACGCCTCGAAGGAGAAATGGCTGACACCGTTGTTTGCTGACCCAATCCGCCTGCTGTCCTCCGATGTCTTTCCAGTGCAGGTGACGGCGATGCAGATTACCGTGGTGGCAATTGCCTTTGCCGTGGTCGCGGCCCTGATATTGCTGATGAAATGGCATTCCTTTGGCGTTTACTGGCGCGCCTGTTCGGAGGATTTAACAATGGCGGCACTCTGCGGCGCGAATATCCCGCTGATCCTCGCTGGCTCCTTCGTTTTGGCCAGCGCGAGCGCGGCGTTGGCGGGGACCCTGATCGCGCTCTTGTATGGTAGCGCCAGCTTTGTCATGGGAACGATTATCGGCCTGAAAACCATGTTTGTGGCGGTGATCGGCGGGCTGCGGTCGCTCACCGGCGGGCTTCTTGCCGCCATCGCGCTCGGCCTGTTCGAAACCTTCTGGTCCGCCTTTCTCGCTCTCGAGTATCGTGATGTCGCGGCGTTCTGCGTTCTCACGCTGGTGCTGGTGCTGCGGCCGGAAGGGTTGCGGGCACGATAGGCATATCATAAAAAACCGGCCGAAAATCGAAATTAACGGCCGGATTTTTGCAATTATGCTAAATTAACGCCATATTTATGCGATTTTTGGGGCGGATTGCAGCACATCATCCTCGACATAATCGGTGAACTGCTCAAAATTCTCGATGAAACGGCCAACGAGATCCTTGGCTTTCGCGTCATAGGCATCCTTGTCAGCCCAGGTATTGCGGGGATTGAGAATCTCCGATGGGACGCCAACGCAAGAGGTCGGGATAGCCAGTCCGAAGAACGGGTCCTTCTCGGTGTCGGCCTTGGCGAGTGCACCGTTAAGGGCGGCATTGACGAGCGCGCGCGTATGGGCGATTGGCATGCGATGGCCGGTGCCATATTCGCCGCCGGTCCAGCCGGTATTGACGAGCCAACAATTCACCCCGTTACGGGCAATTTTCTCCCCCAGCAGCTTGGCATAGACCGCCGGGTGCCGGGGCATGAAGGGCGCACCGAAGCAGGTGGAGAAGGTTGCCTGCGGCTCATTGCCGAGACCTTTTTCCGTGCCGGCGAGTTTCGCCGTGTAGCCAGACAGGAAGTGGTACATCGCCTGTTCCGGTGTCAGTTTCGAGATCGGCGGTAAAACGCCGAAGGCATCGGCCGTCAGCATCAACACATTGGTCGGGTTGCCCGTAACCCCGGTTTCCGACGCGTTGGGGATGAAATCGATGGGATAGGAGGCGCGGGTATTCTCCGTGTAGCGGTTGTCATCGAGGTCGAGCTCGCCGCTATGCTCATCCATCACCACATTTTCAAGCACGGTGCCGAAGCGTCGGGTGGTCTCAAAGATTTCCGGCTCTGCTTCTTTGGACAAGTTGATCACCTTGGCGTAGCAGCCACCTTCGAAGTTGAACAGGCCATCGTCAGACCAGCCATGCTCGTCATCACCAATCAGCATCTTGCTGGCATCGGCGGAAAGTGTGGTTTTGCCGGTACCTGACAGGCCGAAAAAGACCGTCGAGTTGCCTTCCTCACTGACATTGACAGAGCAATGCATGGGCAGGATGCCCTTTTCCGGGAGCAGGTAGTTTAAAATTGAAAATACCGATTTCTTGATCTCACCGGCGTAGGAGGTGCCACCGATGATCACCAGTTTCTCGGCAAAATTCGCAAGAACGAAAACCTCGGAGCGGGTGCCGTCGACCTTGGGGTCGGCCTCGAACGAGGGAATCTGGAGAATGGTGAATTCCGGTGTAAAATTCTCAAGTTCCTCTGCCGTCGGCTGCAGGAACATATTGCGGGCAAACAGGTTATGCCAGGCGCATTCAGTCACAACCCGGACTGCCAGCCGGTGATCGACGTCAGCGCCGGCAAAGCAATCCTGCACAAAGACCTCGCGGCCCTCAAGATAGGCGCGCATTTTCTTGTGCAGGGCGGCAAACTTGCTGTCCTCGAACGGTTTGTTGACCTTGCCCCACCAGATATTCTTCTCGCTGCCGGGATCTTTCACGATAAACTTGTCGTTGGCGGAACGGCCAGTATGCTGGCCGGTGATGGCAACCAGCGGTCCGCCGGCGGCGAGGGATGCCTCGCCGCGAACCAGGGCTTCCCGGTATAGGGCAGGGGCCGACAGATTCCAATAAGCCTTGCCAACATTGCCAAGCCCGTTCTTGTCCAGCCCATACTTGCTTCTCCGGGGTCCTAGTTGCTCCACATTCATTCTCCGCTTTTTTAAAAAAATAGGCCCTTAGAGGCCGACGTTGATCAACAAGATATGCCGCCTGTGATGCGCGGGCAATATAGCAGTGCTAAAAAAGGGCAATTTATTCCCGTTTTTTTTATGTTTGTTTCATTTTACTAGCAATTTTATTCCCTTTTGACCAAATAAATTGACATCAAGGTTAATTTCTTGCGCGTTTGACCAGCCGGACGAGTTCTTTTCGTGCGGTTTCGGCAGTGGTCACCGGCACTTCGAAGAGAATCCGCGTAAAATCCCAGCCGGAGCGAAGATCGCAGCCGTTGGCGTCAATGGCCGACATGTCATACAGCGCGGGCAGGGTCTTGTTCCCAAGCAGTTGGATGGCGTCGGCGTGGTCGGCGTTCATATGATCGATAATGTCGGTTTCCGTGGCCGCATCAAGAGACTGTTCAGGCGACAGAAGAAATTCATCTGGTCGGAGGCGGTCAATGGCGCCAAACCCGGCGACGAGATAGGCCTCTGTGAGGTGCAGGCGATAGAAGTGAAAATCGGCGAACGCGACAAAATCACGGGCTGAGGGATAGCGCCTGAGGTAGCGCGTCCTTATATCGTCGTCATTGATGAGGGTAAGCTCGCCCGAAAGGCTCACGCGTGCCGTGGTCAACGGATCACGCGCTCCGGCCGGGGCGGAGATAAGCAGGGAAACGGTGCGCCGTTGGGCGAGGTTTTTGCTGTGCACGGCAAGGTCGGAGAGGAGCAGCAGCGGCGCCCCCGCTGTATCGGTCGCCATCAGCACCAGCGAGGTATGGGGATGCCCGCTGTCCACGTCCACCGTCGCCAGCCCAGCGGTGGTGGCATTGCGCAGGAGTTCACGCACCGTAAGGCCTTTCGGGTCGGACTCGTTTCTGCCTGTTTCTGTCATAAATCCCTTTTGCGATATTTCTGGCGAAAGCAAAAGAGAAATAGCGCAATCCGGGCAAATACGGCACAAAATCTGCATTTTCTCGATAATTGCACCGGCCAAAAGGGCCCCGGACATGCTCTTGCCTTATTTTGGCGAAATGTAATGGCAATCTAATCTGTCAGACCATACAATAAGGAATTGAAATGAATCTGGGGATAACAGACATGGCGACGAAAGTAGCCTTGGTCGATGATGACCAAAATATTCTGACGACCGTATCAATTCTTCTGGAATCAGAGGGATTCGTAGTTAATTGCTTTAGCGATGGCGAGGAGGCTCTGGCGGCGTTCGCTGAAAATCCGCCGGACCTCGCGGTCCTCGACATCAAGATGCCGCGCATGGATGGCATGGAGCTGTTGAACCGGCTCAGGCGGACGAGCGCTGTGCCGGTGATCTTCCTGACCTCCAAGGATGATGAGATCGACGAATTTCTCGGCCTCAAGATGGGCGCCGATGACTATATCCGAAAGCCCTTCTCGCAACGTCTGCTGGTCGAGCGGATCAGGACCGTCCTGCGCCGCCACAGTACCAACAAGGATGACGATGCCGAGGGCAGCGAGGAAACGCTGGTTCGCGGCAAGCTGAAACTCGACAGCGTCCGCCATGCCTGTTTCTGGGATAGCCGCGAGGTCACCCTGACGGTCACCGAATTCATGCTGCTGCATGCGCTCGCGGTTCGCCCGGGCCATGTCAAAAGCCGCGATCAATTGATGGACGCTGCCTATGATGACAATATCTATGTGGATGACCGGACCATTGACAGCCATATCAAGCGGCTGCGCAAGAAGATAAAGGCAACGGATCCGGAATTTTCCGCCATTGAAACGCTTTATGGCGTCGGCTATCGGTTCAAGGAAAAATAGACCGGAGCACTTCCACGCATATGAATGCCAACCCCAAGCCGTATCCGGGAAAATCCGTTCCCGTCAGAAAGCCTGAAAGAAGCCGCAAGGTCGTCAAGCGGAGTCCGTTTTCGTCGCTCGGTCGCCGGATCATGGCGATCAACCTGTTTTCGGTGATCTTTCTGGCGGGCGGCGTGCTGTATCTGGACCAGTTCCGGGATGGCCTGATCGAGGCCCGATTCCAGTCCCTGACCACCAATGGCCGGATGATCGCAGGTGCCCTCGGTGAGGCGGCGCTCCAGGAAGTGTCCCTTGATGGCAAGATCCAGTACCTGACCCTTAATTCGCTGCCGATCAAGCGGGTCTTGCGGCGCCTCTCCATCGTCACTAGCACCCCGGCGCTATTGTTTGACCGCGATGGAAAACTGATCGCCGACAGCCGCCGTCTGATTTCTGCCGGGCGCAACATTGTTTATGAGGAATTGCCGCCGCCGGAAGTCAAGAGTCCGGTCAGGATCTTTTTCGAGGAGCTTTACGACGGCTGGGAACGGCTGTTTCCGACGAATTACGATTATCCGCTGTTCCCCACCAGCCCGATCCCGGCGGCCAAGGATTTCCAGGAAATCGGCGAGGCGATCAATGGCGATATCGCGCGCATGACCCGCCAGACCCAGAACGGCGAACTGATTCTGTCGGTTTCGGTACCGGTTCAGGGGTTCAAGCATATTCTGGGCGGGTTGCTGCTGACGGAAAGTGGGAGCAGTATCGACGATGCCGTCCGCTCGGCGCAGGTAACGACGCTGATTGTCTTTGCCGTAACGCTGGTGATCACCCTGCTGCTGTCGCTGTTTCTTGCGCGGACGATCGCGGCGCCGATCCATATGCTGGCGGAGGCTGCCGACAAGGTTCGCCGTGGCATTGGCCGCCGCGTGGTGGTGCCTGATTTTTCCCATCGCAAGGATGAGATCGGCGATCTCGCCGGGTCCTTCCGGGCGATGACCATGGCGCTCTATGACCGGCTGGATGCGATTGAGGCCTTTGCCGCGGATGTCGCCCATGAACTCAAGAATCCGTTGACCTCTCTCGGCACCGCCGTACAGGCGTTCGAGCGGGTGACGGACGAGAAAAACCGCGAGAAACTGCGGGCAGTGATCGCCAGCGATGTCAAACGGCTTGACCGCTTGATCACTGATATTTCGGCGGCCAGTCGCCTCGATGCGGAACTGTCCCGGGCCGAGAACGAAGTGGTCGATCTCAAGAAACTCATCGACGGCACCGTTGATGCCTACCAGACGACGCGCATGTTTACTGACGTTACCTTCGAGGTCATCGTTCCCAAGGAACAGGTGATGGTCAATGGATTGCCGGGCCGGATAAGCCAGGTCCTGCGCAATCTCGTCGATAACGCGATCTCGTTTTCCCCGGAGGGCGGCCGGGTGATGCTGCGCCTCGCCCTCAGCGATAAATCCGTTATCATGAGTGTCGAGGACGAGGGGCCGGGCGTGCCTGAAAACAAGCTTGAGGATATTTTCAACCGCTTTTACACGGAACGGCCGAAAGCTGAAGGATTCGGGCGCCATAGCGGGCTTGGGCTCAGCATTTCCCGGCTGATCGTCGAGGCCCATGGCGGCAAGATTTCGGCCCGCAACCGGATTGACAGCGCGGGCAGGGTGATCGGGGCGAAATTTTCCATCGAATTGCCAAAATAGGCCCTTGACCCGGCGCCGGTTTACGCCAGAGTCGGGCAATGATGAAAATCCATGGTAGCTCCATCGCAATTGAGGGCCGGGGCATCCTGCTCTGCGGGACCTCCGGCGCGGGAAAGTCAGATCTGGCCTTGCGCCTGATTGACGGCGGGGCCATGTTAATTGCAGATGACTATACGGAACTTCACAAAATCGGCGGCCGGTTCCTGCTCGCGCCCCCTCAGGAAATCGCCGGGCGGCTGGAAGTGCGAGGGCTTGGCCTGATGCGACTGCCCCATGTGAGCGATATCCCGCTCAATCTGGTGTTTGACCTGATGCCCTATAATGAGATCGCGCGAATGCCGGACGCGACACCCGCTGAATTCGAGGGGCTGTTTGTGCCGCGCCGCCAGCTTGATCCGTTCATGGCGTCGGCGGCGGCAATCGTCCGGCTCGCGGCCCTGCAAAATCCGTTACGGACAGGATATGAATAACATGACGGAGACAGAAAAACCGGCGAACCAGGTGGTCATCGTGTCGGGGCTGTCCGGCGCGGGAAAAAGCACGGCGCTGCGCCAGTTCGAGGATATGGGCTGGGAAATTGCCGATAATGTCCCGCTCGCGCTGCTGCAATCCATGGTCCGCCAGTCGGGTGAGGCGGGGGGGCTCAATTTGGCGCTCGGCGTTGATTTTCGCACCCGTGGCTTCTCCACCGACGTCATTCTGGAGCTGATCCGGACTTTACGCGAGATCGAGCATGACAAGGTCCGGCTGTTGTTCTTGGATTGTGACGAGGCGGTGCTGCAACGGCGCTTCACCGAGACCCGGCGGCGCCATCCGCTGGCCGCGGACAGACCCGTTGGCGATGGCATTCGTCAGGAAATCCAGCAGCTTTCAAGCCTTCGCGAGGTTGCCGACCTCCGGATTGACAGCACCAACCTGTCCCTGCCAGAGCTGAAACGCATTCTCAGCGGGCATTTCAGCCTGCAGCAGGCGTCGCGGCTGTCGGTCTCGGTGATGTCCTTTTCCTATAAATACGGGGTCCCGCGCGAGGCGGACCTGATGTTCGATGTCCGCTTCCTC
Source organism: Sneathiella sp. (assembly GCF_041689005.1). GTDB lineage: Bacteria > Pseudomonadota > Alphaproteobacteria > Sneathiellales > Sneathiellaceae > Sneathiella. Next base: position 33,571 of record NZ_JBDNHC010000124.1, on the reverse strand, counting down.
CGCAACCCGTTCTATGAGCCGTCGCTCGCCGATAAAACCGGTGAAGACGCGGCGGTGATCGACTTCATTGCCCGCGACCCGGCGTTCGCAGCGTTCATGGAACAGCTTTCCGCCCTCCTGTCATTGTTGCTGCCGCGCTATGCCGAGGAAGGAAAGTCCTATCTTACAATTGCCTTTGGGTGTACAGGTGGTCGCCACCGTTCTGTGTGCATTGCGGAAAAAATCCATGACCTTGTGGCAAAATCCGGTTATTTTGCTAATCTGGCCCATCGGGATCTGCCAATAAAAGGGCGGCAGTAGATATAGAAAAGCCATTTCACAGAAGGGGCAAGACAAAATGATTGGAATGGTACTGGTGACTCACGGCCGTCTGGCCGAGGAATTCGTCAACGCGACGGAGCATGTGGTTGGTCCGCAAACCCAGGTGCGTGCCATCTCCATCGGTCCGGATGACGATATGGAGCAGCGGCGCCAGGATATCCTCGCCGCCGTCGCGGAGGTTGAAACCGGGGCCGGGGTTATCCTGCTCACCGACATGTTCGGCGGCACCCCCTCAAATCTCGCGATCTCGGTCATGGAAAAGGCGAATGTCGAGGTCATCGCCGGCATTAACCTGCCGATGCTGATCAAGCTCGCCAGCCTGCGCGGGGAGGATAACATGGAACATGCGGTCGCCGCGGCACAGGAATCGGGACGCAAATATATCAATGTCGCCTCCCATCTGCTGGCCGATAAATCCTGACATGCGGAAGTCGTTACGTCCGGCCGGCGGCGATGTCTGAGATGAAGCGCGACCTCGTTATCGGCAACGCCCGCGGCCTGCATGCCCGCGCCGCGGCTAAATTCGTCAAATGTGCTGAGAAATTCAAGGCTGATATTCGCGTCACCAAGGGGGAGAACGTGGTCTCGGGCAGTTCGATCATGGGCCTGATGATGCTGGCGGCCTCAACCGGAAGCACGATTTCCCTCGACGTATCCGGCCCGGAGGCCGAGGCGGCGCTGGTGGCGCTGACCGAACTGGTGGACGGCAAATTCGGAGAAAGCTAACCACGCCCTAAATCAAACCCTATAATGATATAAACATTTCTTTATATAATTCTTGATATTGTTGAACAAGATTGTTATACAATCGGCAACTGCGGCCTGCCTGTTACCTGTTTTCGGTGTTCCGCTTGACCTGTACCTTGATTGTGAAAGTATGGAAAATGACAAAAACTGACGACTTTAAAGTTGCGGATATGGCGCTCGCAGACTGGGGCCGCAAGGAAATCAAAATCGCGGAAACCGAAATGCCGGGGTTGATGGCGCTGCGCGAGGAATTCGGGAAGAGCAAGCCGCTTACCGGGGCCCGCATTGCCGGCTGCCTGCATATGACCATCCAGACCGCCGTCCTGATCGAGACCCTGACGGCGCTTGGCGCGGAAGTCCGCTGGTCATCTTGCAATATTTTCTCGACACAGGATCAGGCCGCCGCAGCGATTGCTGCCACCGGCGTTCCCGTCTTCGCCTGGAAAGGGGAAACCGAGGAAGAGGCCATGTGGTGCATCGTCCAGACAATTATCGGCCCGGACGGCTGGCGCCCCAACCTCATCCTTGATGACGGCGGTGATCTCACACAGGTGATGCATGATGATTATCCGGAACTGATGACCGATGTGCTCGGCCTGTCCGAGGAAACAACCACCGGCGTTCACCGCCTTTACGAAATGGCCAAGGCTGGCACGCTGAAAGTGCCGGCGATCAATGTCAATGATTCGGTCACCAAATCGAAATTCGACAATCTTTACGGCTGCCGCGAAAGTCTTGTTGACGGCATCAAACGCGCAACCGACGTGATGATTGCCGGCAAGGTCGCGGTTGTCTGTGGTTATGGCGATGTTGGCAAGGGCTCGTCCGCCTCACTCCGCAGTCAGGGCGCGCGCGTGCTGGTCACGGAAATCGACCCGATCTGCGCGCTGCAGGCGGCGATGGAAGGCTATGAAGTCGTGACCCTCGACGAGGCGGCGGCCTCTGGCGATATTTTCGTCACCACCACCGGCAATATCGATGTGATCACCCTTGACCATATGCGCCAGATGAAGGACCGGGCGATCGTCTGCAACATCGGTCATTTCGACAGTGAAATCCAGATTAATGCCCTCCGCAATTACGCCTGGCATAATGTCAAGCCGCAGGTGGATGAGGTTGAATTCCCGGATGGCAAGCGCCTGATCCTGCTGGCCGAGGGACGGCTGGTCAATCTTGGCTGTGCCACCGGCCATCCAAGCTTTGTGATGAGCGCGTCTTTCACCAATCAGGTGCTGGCGCAGATCGAGCTGTGGGAAAGCCACGACACCTACAAAAACCAGGTCTATGTGTTGCCCAAGCATCTCGATGAAAAAGTGGCGACGCTGCATCTAGCAAAACTCGGGGCCCGGCTGACGACACTGACCGACGCCCAGGCGAAATATATCAGCGTTCCGCAGGCCGGTCCGTACAAGCCGGATCACTATCGCTACTAGACCGCCGGATCGCAAAAACAACGACAGATACATAGAATTGTCCGGGGGGACTATCCCTCCGGGCTTTTTTTTCCTATTCTCTGGCCGGGATTGTCGTCTTCGGGCGATGACACCTCGCACACAAACACCAACATGGTAGGACAGACACAAAAAGGCCCATGGATCCGAGCGTTCTCACAACCCAGTATACGACGACGGAACTGACATTTATCTGGCTGATGTCGCTGCTTGTCATCGGGCTTGTGATGGCCCTCATCGTCATGCGCAAGAAGGCGCTGGCGCTGTTTGCGCAGAGCGATGCCGATGCCGAACGCCTTCAGGACTTTGAAGAGGCCGTCGACAGCATGAAGGAACAGCAGGGCCGCCTTCAGGCCGAGGTTCTGTCGCTGAAATCCACGCTGGCCACGGCCCGCGCCGAGCGGGATGGTTTCGTCGAGCTGCTGAACGCCTCGCCCTTCGCCATCTGGCGCCGCGACCAGAATTCGGAAATTATCTGGCAGAATAAAAAATACGAGCAAATCGTTGGGTATGGCGAGGGTGACGGAAAAGTCCCGGAACTGGCGGCCAGCCGGGATCCGGATCAGGCGCGCAAGCTGGCGACGCGGGCGCGAGTGACGGGCGCCACGCAAATGGAGGCCCGGCGCTATATCGTTGGCGGTGACCGCCTGAGCTTCAACGTTGTCGAGACGCCGCTGGAGTTCGATAACGAACTGGCGGGGTTTGCCCTTGATATGACGACGGAAGAGGAATTGTCCGCCGAACTGAAACGGCATATCGAGGGCCATGCCGACGTTCTTGAGAATATCGCCACGGCAATCGCCATTTACGGCCCGGACCAGCGGCTTGAATTTTTCAACCAGACCTACGCCAAACTATGGCGGCTCAGCGACGACTTCCTCTATGACAAGCCAACGATCAGTGAGGTCCTCGACAAACAGAGGGAGCTTCGCCGGTTGCCTGAGCAGGCGGATTTCTCGGCCTATAAGGCGAAGCGCCGGGCGCTGTTCACCAATGTCATCGATATACGCGAGGAACTGGTGCAGCTTCCCGATGAAACCGTCCTGCGCATGGTTATCACACCGCATCCATTCGGTGGCCTGTTGTTCCTGTTCGAGGATGTCACCGACAAGGTGGTGCTGGAGCGGGCACGGAACACCCAGATTGCCGTCCAGCGCGCGACGCTCGACAATCTCTATGAAGGGGTCGCGGTTTTCGGTTCAGATGCAAGATTAAAGCTCTATAACGCGCCATATTGCGCAATATTTGGTCTTGATGAGGGGGTTTTGCAGGAAGATATCCATATATCGCAAATTCTTGATTTCCACGCCGAGAGGCATGAGCTTAACTGGACGGCGGAACAGCGCGAGAAACGGATCGCCAATGTCACCCGCCGCGACGCGGCCAGCGGGCGGCTCGACCTGCCGGGCGGCGCGATCATCGATTTCAATCGTGTCCCGCTTCCCGACGGCAATGTCCTGTTTACCTATATCGATATCACCCATGAGCTGCAGGTGCGCCGGGTGCTGCGCGAACGCAACGAGGCGCTGGAAGCCGCCGACAAGATGAAAACCGAGTTTGTGGCGAGCGTCAGCCATGAACTCCGGACGCCGCTTAATACCATCATCGGTTTTGCCGAAATTCTGGTGAAGGAATTTTTCGGTAAGCTCAACCCGAAGCAGGTTGAGTATGGGCAGGGCATTCTCGACAGTTCCGACCATTTGCTGTTGCTGATCAACGATATTCTCGACATGGCCAATATTCAGACCGGGCAGATGGAACTTGACAAGGAGCCGGTCGATCTCGGCGCGGCGCTCACCAATGTCGTTGCGATGATACAGGAGCGGGCGAAGAAACGGCATTTGAATATTGAAACCGATATCGGTGACGACCTCGGTCTCGTTCTCGTCGATGAGCGGCGGATCAAGCAGGTGATATTCAACCTTTTCAGCAATGCCATCAAATTCACCCCGGCGAAGGGCAAAATCAAGCTTTCCGCCCGTAAATCCGATGACGGCTATGAAATTACCGTCAATGACAATGGCAAGGGCATTCCGGAAGACCAGCTCGACCAGATCTTCGAGCGCTTCTCGAAGGGGGATACGACGCGGCAGAATGCCGGGGCCGGGCTCGGCCTGTCGCTGGTCAAGAGTTTTGTCGAGCTGCATGGCGGCCATGTCAAGTTGACCTCGACGGAGAATATCGGCACGTCCGTCTCCTGCTACCTGCCGCTGTCGATCGACGCCGCGCCGCTCATGTCAAAAATATCCTGAGCTGCACCATGACCCAGCCGCCGTTGATCTTTCAGCAAACCTGCGCCACTCTTGAGGACACGAGCCGCCTTGCCGCGACTTTTGCGGGCACCCTCGCCGCCGGGGATGTGGTGGCCCTCAAGGGCACGCTCGGCGCGGGCAAAACCGCCTTTGCCCGCGGTGTCATCGGGGCGCTGCTGGGATTGGATACAGATGTTCCAAGTCCAACCTACAACCTGCTTCTCACCTATGAGACGGACGGGTTTGCGCTCTATCATTATGATCTGTACCGGCTTGCGGAGCCCGAAGATGCCTTTGAACTTGATATCGAGGATGCCTTTGCGGGCGAGGTGTCGCTGATTGAATGGCCGGAACGGCTCGGCCGCTATCTGCCGCCGGATCATCTCCGGATCGAGATTGAGCCTCTGACACCGGAAGGCGAGGGACGGCGCTTTAAATTTTTTGGAAATGAGCGCTGGCAGCAACGGCTCGCCGCGCTTGCGGAGAATGCCAATGCGTGAACGCGACCGATCCCTGTTTCTGGAAGCGAACGGTCTTGCCGGAGCCTCGCGGATGCTGCTTGCCGGGGATGCCTCGGCGCGCCGCTATGAGCGGGTGACGGACGGGGACAGATCCCGCATTCTGATGGACGCGCCACCGCCGGAGGATGTCGGCCGGTTCGTTGCCGTTGCCCGGGAACTTGCAACCCGGGGCTACAGCCCGCCGGAAATCTATGCGGAGGATCTCGAGAAGGGATTTCTATTGCTTGAGGATCTGGGCGATGGGCTGTTTTCAGATTTGATGGCGTCGGGGGAGCCGGAGGAGCCGCTTTATCGGCTCGCCGTTAATTTGCTTATTGATTTTTCCCGTCAGGCACCGCCATCCTCGCTGCCACATTTTTCCGACGATTACCTGAGAGACCAGAACAGGATGTTTCTCGACTGGTACGTGCCCGCGAAGACGGGGGTCCATTTAAGCGCGGAGGCGGAGCGGTTTTACCAGGAGATTTGGGAGGAATTACTGCCCGATATTCGCGTCGGGCCGGAGGTGATGCTGCTGCGCGATTTTCACTCGGATAATCTGTTGTATCTTAAAGACCGGGAGGGGCTGCGGTCGCTCGGCCTTCTCGATTTTCAGGATGCATTACGTGGCCCGGCGGCCTATGATCTTGTCTCGCTGTTGCAGGATGCGCGACGGGATGTCCATGCGGATACCGATGATATGATCCATTACTATCTTGAGAAGACCGGCCTCGACGAGACGGATTTTCTGACATCCTATGCCATTCTGGGGGCGCATCGGGCACTTCGCATCATGGGCATCTTCACCCGTCTCGCCAAGCAGGATGGCAAGACAGCCTATCTTGACCTGATGCCGCGCATGCGGGCACATCTGGCACGTAACCTGACCCATCCGACGCTTGCCGCGCTTAAGAACTGGCTGGCCGTCTCCGTTGGCGAGGGAAACTCATGACCGGACTGCCGGAGCTTTCCCAAATGCGGGCGATGGTCCTTGCCGCCGGGCTCGGCACACGTTTGCGCCCGCTGACCGAGACCACCCCGAAACCACTGGTCAAGGTTGCGGGTAAGGCGCTGCTTGACTATTGCCTGGATTTACTGCGCGTGGCCGATATCCGTAATGCCGTCGTCAATACCCATTATCTTGGATCGCAGATCGAGACGCATGTCAAGGCCGTTACTGATCTTGCCATCACGATTTCCGACGAAAGCGCCTGTCTGCTGGAGACCGGCGGCGGTGTGAAAAAGGCCCTCTCGTTGCTGGGGGACGCGCCGTTCTTTGTGCTCAATTCCGATGTCATCGTCCGCGACAGAGGCATGAACTCGCTTGCGCGCATGCATGATCGCTGGAACCCGGACGAAATGGATGCTCTGCTGCTGCTGCACCCGACGGTGTCGGCCATCAGCTATGAAGGGCGCGGGGATTTCACCATGAACCGCGGCGGCATCGCGGAGCGGCGCGATGAACGTTCGGTCGCGCCCTATCTGTTCACCGGGGTTCAACTGCTGAACCCGGCGTTGTTCGAGGGCACACCGGAGGGGCCGTTTTCGCTGAATCTGCTCTATGACAAGGCGGCAGCGAACGGGCGGCTGGTCGGTCTGCGTCATGACGGCCAATGGCTGCATGTGGGAACAGCGGCGGCGCTGGCCACGGCGGACCGGATCATAGGCGGATCGTGACCGGCGCCGCGCCCAGAATTCCCAATGTCCTCAATATTCCGCCGGAATATTCCTTTGTTGATGTTCTGGCCGCCGAGTTACTGCGGCGCCATGGCGCCAGCCTGAAGGGCTTAAGTGAGGTGACGGTCCTGACGACGACCCGCCGCGCCGCTCGCAGCCTGCAAAACGCATTCCTGCGCCAGACGGAGGGGCGGCCGTTGATGCTGCCGCGCCTTCGCTCCATTGGCGATGTTGAGGAGGACGAGCTGCTCCTCGACGGGGAGCCCGGTGTCGGCGGAGCGGCGGCGACGGTTCTCGGCCTGCCGCCCGCCATCGATCCCCTGCGCCGGCAATTGCTGCTCACGCGGCTGGTTCAGGCACGAGGGGGCACCGGTGGCCTCGCCGAGGCGGCGGGCCTCGCGGCGGCGCTCGCCCGGTTACTCGATCAGGTTCAGACGGAAGGGCTCGATCTCGCCGACCTGAAGGATCTGGTGCCGTCCGAATATGCAACCCATTGGCAGATCACGCTTGAGTTCCTGAAAATCCTCAGCGAAAGCTGGCCCGCCATCCTGACGGAGGAGGGCAGCATTGATGCCGCGTTGCGCCGTGATTTGCTGCTGCGCGCGCAGGTCGAGCATTGGCAAGCTGCTCCGCCCAAGGGCCCGGTGTATGCAGTCGGATCGACAGGCTCGATCCCGGCGACGGCGGACCTGCTGGCCTGTGTCGCCGCTCTTCCGAATGGCTGCGTTATCCTGCCCGGTCTTGACCGCCATCTGGAGGTGGCGGGCTGGCAGGCGGTGACAACTGATCCTGCCCATGCCCAGCATGGCCTCGCGCTGTTGCTTGGACGGCTTAAAATTGACCGCGAGGATGTGGCCGACCTTGTGGATGAGGCGGCGCGGTCCTGCCCGGACGCCCGCGCCGCCTTCCTTGCGGAAGCCCTGCGACCCGCCGCCACCACCGATCACTGGCAGCAGGTGACACCGCCCCCGGCCGACGCGCTTGCGGGAATTCGCCGCGTCGATTGCCCCGATCAGCAAAGCGAGGCGCAGGTTATCGCGCTGCTGCTGAGGGAGGCGTTGGAAACCGAGCGTAAAACGGCGGTGCTGATCACGCCCGACCGGGATTTATCGCGCCGGGTGAGTGCCGAGCTTCGGCGCTGGGGCGTCGCTGTCGATGATAGCGCCGGCACCAGCCTTGACCAGTCGCCGCCGGGGGTGTTCCTGCGCTTGCTCGCGCGGATGATCGCCGATGAGGCGGCACCGGTTTCCCTGCTGGCGGCCTTCAAGCATCCGTTGGCGACGGGCGGCGGCACAGCGGAGACATTTCGCCGCCATGTCCGGGCACTGGAACTGGCAATTTTGCGGGGTCCCCGGCCCGCCGCCGGGCTTAACGGGATTGAGCGCGCGCTGGCCGCCTCTACGGTACCGGCTGAAGTGAAAAACTGGTTCACGGCGCTGGCCCTGCGGGCGGTACCACTGACGACGCTGGCGCAAACGAACACCGTGGATTTCCGTAATTTCCTGACAGAATTCATCCGCTTTGCCGAATTCCTCTCAACCCCAGCCGAGGCGGATGCGTCGGCACTCTGGGCTGGGGCCTTTGGCGAGGCGGCGGCGACCTTTATCTCGGAATTACTGCGCGCCGCCGATGTCATGACGGACATGAGCCCCGCCGCCTGGCCCGAACTTCTTGACACCCTGATGACGGGCCGCATGGTCCGGCCGCGCTACGGCCAGCATCCGCGATTGCAGATCTGGGGCCCGATTGAGGGCCGTCTTGGTCGCGCCGATCTTGTCGTCATGGGCGGGCTGAACGAAGGGAGCTGGCCGCCGGATGCGGGCAGTGATCCGTGGATGAGCCGCCCAATGCGCGAAAAATTCCGGCTGCCGCTGCCCGAGCAGCGGATCGGCCTCTCTGCTCATGATTTTCAGCAGGCTTTTTGTGCCGCTGATGTCGTCCTGACAAGACCGGAGAAAATCGACGGCACGCCGACGGTTCCCTCGCGCTGGCTGCTGCGCCTCGAAACCCTGCTCGGTAAATTCGACCTGAAACTGGCGGCGGAAAAACCCGCGCCGCTGCTTGTCTGGCAGCGCTTGCTCGATCAGCCCGCGGAATACAGCTCCTGCCTTGCGCCGCGTCCAACCCCGCCGGTGGCGGCGCGGCCCCGGCGGCTCTCTGTGACCCGGATTGAAAAATGGATGAAGGATCCCTATTCGATCTTTGCCGAGCAAATCCTGAAACTGCGTCCGCTTGATGCGATCGCCATGGACCCCGGCGCGGCCGACAAGGGCACCTTTATCCATGCGGCGCTGGAACAGTTCGTTACCCGCTTTCCGGACGCGATGCCGCCGGACGCCCGCGATCACCTGCTGGCGTTCGGGCGCGAGGCGTTCGGCGATGTGCTGTCCTATCCCGCCGTCTGGGCCTTCTGGTGGCCCCGGTTCGAGCGGATCGCGGACTGGTTCATCGACTTCGAGGGCAGGCGCCGGGAGCATTTTAAAACCGTCGCCGTCGAGGTCCGGGGCGAGATCGCGATTCCCGGCCCGCATGCGGATTTCACGCTGAGCGGTACCGCTGACCGCATCGACCGGCAACTGGCGGATGGCCAGCTTTCGGTGCTGGATTACAAGACCGGGGCGCCGCCGTCGGTGAGTGAGGTCGAGACGGGGATGACCCCGCAACTGGCGCTGGAGGCGGCAATGATTGCCCGTGGTGGTTTTCCGGGCATTGAGCGCGCGCCGGTCGGTGAACTCGCCTATGTCCGCCTGAGCGGCGGTGATCCGCCTGGCGTTTTCCGCTCCGCAGGCAGCAAAAAGCTGCCGCAAGATCTGGCGGAGGAAGCCTATGAGGGGTTGCAGCGGCTAATCGCCCAGTTTGATCGTCAGGCAACCGCCTATTTGAGTCGTCCGCGCCCGGACCTGCCGGACCGGTTCAATGACTATGAGCATCTGGCGCGGATCAAGGAATGGTCGACGGCGGAGGATACGGAATGAGTCTGGAGACACTGGTCGAGGACGGTATTGCCCGCCAGAAGGCAGCGGCGGACCCGGCGCGCTCGGTCTGGGTGTCGGCCTCGGCGGGGTCCGGCAAGACGCGGGTTCTGGTCGAGCGCAGCCTGCGGCTGATGCTGGCAGGCACGCGGCCTGAAAAAATTCTCTGTATCACCTTTACCAAGGCGGCGGCGGCGGAAATGGCCAACCGGCTGAACGGCATGCTCGGCGGCTGGGCGGTGATGAGTGACGCGGACCTTGAGGAGAGCCTGACCGAACTAATTGGGCGCACGCCCGAGGCGGCGGAAAGACTACGGGCGCGGCGGCTGTTCGCCAGCGTTCTTGACGCGCCGGGCGGGCTTAAAATCCAGACCATCCATTCCTTCTGCGAATCCGTGCTCGGGCGGTTTCCGCTGGAGGCGGGGCTGTCGCCCAATTTCGAGGTTATGGACGAACGCACCGCCGACGAGATCATGGAAATGGCCCGCAACGACCTGCTGCTCGCGAGCCAGCGCCCCGAGAACGGAACCCTCGCAGAGGCGCTGCAACTGGTCAGCGAAAAGGTCAACGAAGGTGATTTTGCCACCCTCATTCGCGGGCTCGGCCAACAGCGCAGCCAGCTTGCGGCGCTGGTGCAGGACCATGGCGGTGCGGACGGCATAAGCGCGGCGCTAGCATCGAAAATCGATATCGACCCCACGGAAACCGAGGAACGCCTCTTAACGCGCGCGGCGGCGGAGAGCGCATTCGAGGGCGCGGCCCTCCGCCGGGCCGCGGGGTTCCTTGCCGCAGGGAGCCCTCAGGACAGCCGCATGGCGGAAAAAATGATTCCCTGGCTGGAGGGTCCGGACAGCCGCCTCATTCATTTCCCGATCTATTTTAAGGCCTTTTTCACGGACAAGGGAGAGTTTCGCAAGTCATTTGCCACCCAGAAGACGGTGGACGCCTGCCCTGATATTCTTGAGATCATGGCGGCGGAGGCGGCGCGGCTTCAATTCGTTCAGGAACAGGTGAAAAAGGTCCGGGTGCTGGCGGCGACATCGGCGCTGCTCCGGCTGGGTGTCGCGCTCATGATGGGCTATGAGAGGGAAAAGGCCCGTCGCGGCAAACTTGATTATGACGACCTGATCTTCAAGACGCGGGACTTACTGACCGCCGAGGATGCCGCGCCCTGGGTGATGTATAAACTCGATGGCGGGATCGAGCATATCCTCGTCGATGAGGCGCAGGATACGAGTGCCGCGCAATGGCAGGTGATTGCGGCCCTCGCCGAGGAGTTTTTTACCGGACTGGGCGCGGTCGAGCTGGAACGGACGCTGTTCGTCGTCGGCGATGAAAAGCAGTCGATCTATTCCTTTCAGGGCGCTGATCCCACCGTTTTCGATGTCATGCGCCAGACGTTTGAGGGCCGGGCAGAGGCGGCGGAGAAGGGCTGGCGGAATGTCCCGCTCGATTTGTCTTTCCGCTCGACCGGCGCGGTGCTCGACCTCGTTGATCGGATTTTCGAGGGTGAGGCAGCGCGAAAAGGGCTGACAGCGGCGGGGGGAACAGTTCGGCATCTGGTCCGGCGCGCAGGTGAAGCGGGGCTCGTTGAAATCTGGCCAGTCGTGAAACCGCCGGATGTTGCTGTCACCGATCCGTGGGAGGTCCCGCTCGCACAGAGTCTCGATGCCAAACCGGAGGCGCAATTGGCCAAGAACATCGCCCTGCAGATCCGCCATTGGCTCGACAGCGGTGAACGTCTGAAGGCTCAGGGGCGGCGGATTGCGCCCCGCGATATCATGATCCTCGTCCAGAGCCGCAACGCCTTTTTCAGCCATATCGTGCGGGCGTTGAAGCTCGCGGACATTCCGGTTGCCGGGACCGACCGTATGGTGCTCACCGAACAGCTGGCGGTGATGGATTTGCTGGCGCTCGCCAAGTTCGTGCTGTTGCCTGAAGACGACCTCAATCTCGCGGTGGTGCTGAAAAGCCCGTTTGTCGGCTGTGATGATAACCAGCTTTTCGAGCTGGCCTATGGGCGCAAAGACAGCCTGTGGCGGGCGCTGCGCGACACTAAAACCGGGCTGCCGGTGTTCACGGCCGGGCTTGATTTCCTGCGCGAGTTGCTGGGCCGCGCCGATTATGTGCCGGTTTACGAGTTTTTTGCCGATATTCTGGGCCGTCTCCGGGGCCGCGAAAAGCTGCTCTCTCGTCTCGGGCAGGAAGCCGCCGACCCGATTGAGGAATTTTTGTCACTGGCGCTGAATTACCAGCGGACCGAAGCAACCTCGCTGCAGGCCTTCCTGCACTGGATTGAGGCCGGAGCGGCCGTGGTCAAGCGCGATATGGAGCAGGGGCGGGATGAGGTGCGCGTCCTGACCGTTCATGGGTCGAAAGGACTGCAGGCGCCGATTATCTTCCTGCCAGATACCTGCCAGACCTCGCGGGCGCCGACCGGCCTGTTCTGGACTGGCGATGAGACCCCGCTACCACTCTGGCCGGTGCGGACGGCGAATGATGAATTGCTCACCGCAGAGGCCCGTAGCATTGCCCGCGCGCGCCAGATGGAGGAGAAGAAACGGCTGCTCTATGTGGCGCTGACCCGGGCCGAGGACCGGCTCTATATCTGCGGCTGGGAGGGAAAGAAGAAACGCGCGGCGGATAGCTGGTACGAACTGATCGATCCGGCCTTTGGCGACGGGGTTGAGGAAGTGGCGTTGCCCTGGGGCGAGGTGGCTCGGCGCTGGTCCTCCGGCACGCCCGCGACTGTCCGGCCCGAACCCGAGATTGAGACGGCACGCCCGGCGCCGATGCCGGATTGGATCCAGCATATGGCTCCGGATGAGCCGACCCCACCGCGCCCGCTCGCCCCGTCCCGCGAAGAAGAGGAACCGGCGGTGCAGTCCCCGCTTGGCGGCGATGACGGGCGGCGCTTCCACCGCGGCCTGCTGATCCATCGCCTGCTGGAAACTTTGCCCGGCGTCGCGCCGGAGGATCGCGAACGGGTGGCAAGTACCTGGCTGTCCCGGCCGGTGCATGGATTGGATGCAGAGCGTCGTGACGCCATCCTCACTGAGACCCTCGCTGTCCTTGTCGATCCGCAGTTTTCTGCCATTTTTGGGCCGGACAGCCTTGCGGAGGTGCCGATTACCGGCGTTTTTGGCGATCAGGTGATCTCGGGACAGATCGATCGACTGCTGGTGGGCGCCGATGAAATTCTGGTGATTGACTATAAAACCAACCGTCCGTCGCCTCGGGATATTGCGGGAGTGCCAAAAATTTATCTGCGCCAGATGGCTATATATCGGCAGGCGCTGACCGAAATGTATCCCGGAAAACCTATAAAATGCGCCCTTCTCTGGACTGACGGACCGCATTTGATGCCGCTGCCCGCCCCGGGAATGTGATCACCGTCTCTTGACGTTTTCGATGCGGATACGTAATTATAGATAAGTAAGGGCGCGAAATGGGCGTGGACAACTTTAAGAGTTTAGCCTGAAAATGAGGATATTATGACCACTACGAAAGTCACCGACAGTTCCTTCAAGGACGATGTATTAGATGCCTCTGGCCTTGTTCTGGTCGATTTCTGGGCCGAATGGTGCGGTCCGTGCAAGCAGATTGCACCGGCACTTGACGAAATATCCCAGGAAATGAACGGGTCGTTGAAGATCGCCAAGATCAATATTGACGAGAATCAGAATACACCGACGAAATATGGTGTGCGTGGTATTCCGACCCTGATGCTGTTCAAGGACGGGGAAATTGCCGCGACCAAGGTTGGCGCCTCGCCAAAAAGCGCGATCGAGGACTGGATCAAGTCAGCGAGCTAGATAAAATGTAATCTGTTACAGGGAAGCGGGCCTTTTTGGTCCGCTTTTTTGTGACCCGCACTCAAGAGAAATCACTTATGGCAAACCTGATTAGTAACGGGCTGTCCCTTGAATATGAAACCTTTGGCGATGCCACCGATCCGGCGGTTGTCCTGATCACCGGGCTCGGCTTGCAGCTTGTCGACTGGCCGGTCCCGTTTTGTGAGCGGCTGGCCGCGGCGGGGTATTATGTGGTCCGGTTCGACAACCGCGATATTGGCCTGTCGCAGAAGCTGGACGATAAGGGCGTTCCTGATCTTCGTGCCATTTTGAAGCAGCTCGCCGCCGGGGAGGTTCCCGCACTCCCCTATGATTTACACGATATGGCCGACGACGTTGCCGGATTGATGGAAGGCCTTTCAATCGAAGCCGCGCATATTGTCGGCATGTCCATGGGCGGCATGATCGGCCAATTGATGGCGATTTTTCATGGCGACCGGGTTCTGTCGCTGACTTCGATAAGTTCCTCCAGCAGTGACCGGTACCTGCCGCCCCCCGCGGCAAACACGGTGCTGATGTCTGCGCCGGCCAGCCAGGATATGGAGGCCGTGGTCGCCTTCGGTCTGGAGGTCAATGACGTGATCGGCAGTCCCGGGTTCCGCTGGGACCGGGAGGCGCTAACGGCGCATATCCGCGCCTGTGTCGCGCGCTGTTACTGTCCGGCTGGCTATATGCGGCAATATACCGCCGTGCAGGCATCAAATGTACGCCGGTTGGGTCTGGAGGGCATCACCGCCCCGACGTTGGTTATTCATGGCGAGGATGACCTGCTGGTCCCGCCGGAAGCCGGAGAGGAGACGGCGGAGCTTATTCCGTCCGCCCGCTTTGAGTTGGTCGACGGCATGGGACACGATTTGTCGCCAGCGCTGTGCGACCATCTGGCAGGTCTGATCCTCACGCATCTTGACGCCACCCGCTGACGGTTAGCGGAAAGCCGGTTCGTCAAAACTGCGAAGTTTGCGCGAATGCAGGCTCTCGACGCCGCTTTTGCGGAGGTGTCGAAGGGTATCAATGCCGATATGCAGATGCTTGGCAGTTCGCCCCTCATAGAATTTATTGGCCATGCCGGGCAGCTTAATCTCGCCATGGATCGGCTTGTCAGAGACACAGAGCAGGGTGCCATAGGGCACGCGGAAGCGGAAACCGTTGGCGGCGATGGTCGCCGATTCCATGTCGACGGCAATGGCCCGCGTCTGGTTAAAGCGGACGGCCAGTTCCTTGTGGCGCAATTCCCAGTCGCGATCATCGGTCGTATAGACGGTACCGGTACGGAAATGCTCCTTAAGTGCCGCCGCCTCGGTTGAAATATCCGCCGAGCGGGCCACGGCCTCAGTCAGGGCGACCTGGATTTCAGCGATGGCGGGCAGCGGAACCGAGGGATGGATATCCCCGTCCAGTACATGATCCTCGCGGACATAGGCATGGGCAAGGACGAAATCACCGAGGCGCTGGGTCCGTCTCAGGCCGCCGCAATGACCGACCATAAGCCAGCAATGCGGCCTGAGCACGGCGATATGATCGGTGATCGTCTTGGCATTTGACGGGCCGACGCCGATATTGACGAGAGTGATGCCCATATGCTTCTCATGCACCAGGTGATACGCGGGCATCTGCGGCAGATGCGAGGGCGCTAGCCCCGAAGCCGGGCCGCCCGTCAGCTTGCCGTTGGTGGTGATGACATTGCCCGGCTCGACAAAAGCCTGGTATTCATCGCCATTGAGCACCTGGTCCTTGCTGTAATCGATGAACTCGTCGACATAGCGCTGATAGTTGGTGAACAGCACGAAGCGCTGGAAATGCTCCGGCGTCGTGCCGGTATAATGCGAAAGCCGGAGTAGTGAATAATCGACCCGTGCCGCCGTAAACAGGGAAAGCGGCCGCGGCTCCGCCCCGCTCGGGACAAATGTGCCGTTGGCGATGCTGTCGTTGATATTGGCAAGTTCGGGCATGAAGAATATATTCTGCAGGGCCCGCATGTCATCGGCGGTCACGTCGGCAGACGCGGATTCGATCACAAACGGCAGCGGCATCGGCTTGTCGCTCAGTCCGACAGAGACCGAGCGGCGGTGATTCTTGAGAATGAGCTCGATCTGCTCCTTGTAGTAGCTTTCAAAAAGGTCGGGCTGTGTCAGCGTGGTGCCAAAGGTTCCGGCCGCATCGAGATTGCCATAGGCACGGCGCGTGTTCAGGTTAATATCGCTGGACTCGACCGTCAGGCCGACATAGGGATAATAGGCTGTATCGGCAGGGCTGGACTTGTCGCCTTTTTCAAAGGCGGCAAAGCGGTTTTTCACCTTGGCGATATTTTCGTCGTAGAGGGATTTGAGATACTCGAAGGCGCCTGCCGCGTCGTTGAATTCCTGTAACAGCGTAACGTTTCCGTGGTTCTGGTCCGTGGCGGACAGAAATTCATTCATTTGCGGCTTCCTTTTGCTGCGAACTGCCCCTATGACAGTTCAAATATTTTAATCCTTTTTATATGCTGTCTATTTACCACTAAAATATGTCAGGACAAATAGGGGAAAGAAAAAAGTGCCGAGCATGACACTCGCCCCCATGGAAGGGGTTGTCGACGTCTATATGCGCGACCTGCTGACCCGGATCGGCGGGTTTGACCTCTGCGTGTCGGAATTCGTCCGTGTCAGCCGCCACCTGTTCCCGGCCTCGGTCTTTCATCAATATTGCCCGGAGCTTAAAACCGGAGGAAAAACCGCGGCGGGGGTCCCGGTCCATGTCCAGATTATGGGCGGGGAGGCACAGGTAATGGCGGAAAACGCGGCCCTCGTTGCCAGTCTCGGCGCGCCTGGTATTGATATCAACTTCGGCTGTCCGGCGAAAACCGTCAACCGCCATGATGCGGGGGCGACCCTGCTGCAATGGCCCGAACGGCTGCATGACATTGTCGCCGCCGTGCGCGGTGCTGTACCAGCGGACATTCCGGTGAGCGCCAAAATCCGGCTCGGCTTTTCGGATAAGTCCCGCGCGCTTGAAAATGCCCTCGCCATTGCCGAGGCCGGGGCCGCCAAGCTGACGGTTCATGCGCGCACCAAGATGGAAGGCTATCGCCCGCCAGCGCATTGGGAGTATCTGCGGCCGATCGCGGAGACCCTGTCGATCCCCGTAGTGGCGAATGGCGAGATCTGGACGGTGGCGGATTACCTGAGCTGCCGCGAGATCAGCGGCTGTGCCGATGTGATGATCGGCCGCGGCGTAATTGCCCGACCAAGCCTGGCGCTCGAAATTGCCGCACTGCAAAATAGCCCGTCTGCCAATGCCGCGTTCGACTGGCCAAAAATTCTGAAACTTATTGGTGACTATCACCGTTTAATCGAGAGTATGGCTAGCGGAAGCCGTCAGGCGGGGCGTCTGAAACAATGGACTAAGCTTCTGGGACGCACCTATTGCGAATCAACGGATCTGTTCACCTCCATCCGGCGAATGGAGGATCCGGCGGATATTCTCCGTGAAGTGGAACAGCGGCTGGGGTATGTTGAGGCTTGAGTGCAACGCGGGGGAATGCGTGAATGCGAGTTGAGGGGTTAAGACGGGCGGGGTCCGAGAGGGTAAGGGTTTCTGTCCTTGCGGTTCTTGTCGCATTTGCCCTGGCAAGCTGCACCGCCCCATCGCCACCACCGCCGTCCGGTGTGCCGCTTCATCAGGCGCTCTACAAGTCGACGGGGTATCAACTTGGTGACACCACAGGCGGCGAAGGCGGGGGCGGCCTTGGCAATTGCGCGGCAGAGAGCAGATACGGAAAGTCTGTAAACGCGCCGGTTTTACTGCTTATCTGTGTCTATCAGCCTGCAAATGCGGCGGATCGGGTCACCTACCGGGTGAATTACACGTCGCCCACCGCAGGCCACAGGGTCTGGAAAATATCTGCGACCTATCCGGACAAGCGGCTGCAGGACCTTGGTTTTGTGGATGATTTTGAAGGAAAATACGGACCGCCACATAAACTGACGGCACCGCTCACACTGACCTGGCAGCTTGAGCAGGCCTATCTGGAACTGCGGGAAGACCGATATGGTGCACATATGCAACTTTGGGATCGAAGTTTGAGATAATTGTCACGGACGGGCGTGAGCCTGCTGCCAGCGGAGCAGGATAAATGTTATACTTATGCCCGTCAGGATGCCGGACAAATTGGCAAGCATATCAAGGACCTCGAAATCACGGCCCGTGTATGGTTGCAAGAATTCGATCAGGACGCTGATAAAAAATGTTACAATGCACATGTGAATTCGCCGCTTCCAGTCCCGTCCCGCCTGACAGGCAGCGAACGCGAGGAGGGCATAGCAGATGAAATGCCTTATTTTATCCGAGGCGAAATGGGACAGGGGAAGGTTCTGGCCCGGCGGCATAAGGGACAGGATGATCACTGCGATCATTCCAGCGGCCCAGATGAAATAGGCTATTCGGATGTTTTGTAAGGACATTTTGCTGCCATAAGGTTCCATTATTAGGTAATCGATTTATAAAATTTTAACGTAATACATTGTAAATTGTCATAAGCGATGTGCGATTTGTAATATTTTCCTCGAATGTCGGCAACAAAGTCTTTTCCGGATGGACCCGCACGGCATATTTGACGCTTTTTAATCCGGCATTTTTGGAGAGATTTTTTGAACAAGATCCCGGACAGAAATTTGAATATCCAGCAAGTGAGTATCAAGGGAGGTTATCCCTTATCCTCGCGCGTGTTATCGACGATATTCAGTTTTTTGGACGCCTGCCTGATCCTGCTTGTCGGGATCGTGAGCTATCACCTTCTCATCGGGACAAGCCTGGGTTTGCATGATAATTACCTGTTCGCCATCTGCTTTATCTGGATCACCTTCTTTTTTCTCGGCCGGTATGCTGGCATTTATTCGTTCTCGACGATCCTGGCGCCGCTGACCAATTTCCCAAAGCTGGCAGTAGTCTGCCTGACCACCTTCATGCTGCTGCTGGCCGTCGCCTTTTCGCTGAAGGTCTCAAACGAGTTCTCGCGGGTATGGATGTATAGTTTTGGCGCAGCAACATTCATCGTCATTCTGTCCTATCGCCTGATCGGCTTCCTGGTGATCAACTATCTTGCAAGCCGGGGAATTTGCACACGCAATGTCGTTGTCCTTGGTGGCGGCAAGCAGACGGAGCGCCTGCTCAAACAACTGAGCAACGAAAAGCCCGCCATTAACAAGATCGTTGGCATTTTTGATGACCGGATCGAACGTGTCGGGCCGACTGTCGGGGGACATCTGCTGCTCGGCAATATCGACGCGCTGATCAAATTTGTCCGCACAAATCATGTTGACGATATCATTGTCGCCCTGCCGTGGAATGCGGATGAGCGCCAGATAGAGATCGTCAGCCGCCTCCGCGAGCTGCCGGCGCATGTCCATCTGGTCTCCGACCTCGTCGGGTTCCGTTTCCCCTACCAACCCTCTCCCAATCATTTTGGCGGCGTGCCGATGATTGAGGTGGTGGATTCGCCCCTGTCCGGCTTTAAAATCGCCATCAAGGCGCTGGAGGATCGTATTCTCGGCAGCTTGCTGCTCGTGGCCTTTTCGCCGGTGTTGCTGTTGGTGGCGCTGGCGATCCGTCTGGAAAGCAAGGGACCGATCCTGTTCCGGCAGAAACGTTATGGCTATAACAACCAGATCTTCGAGATTTATAAATTTCGCTCCATGTATCATGATGGGAAACAGCGGCCGGTGACGGTTCAGGCCTCCAAGGATGACCCGCGCATTACCCGCGTTGGCAAATTTATCCGCCGTACCAGTCTCGATGAGCTGCCACAACTCTTCAACGTTGTTTCCGGGTGCATGTCGCTCGTCGGGCCGCGACCGCATGCCGTGGATCATAACGAGGAATATTCAGAATTGATCGATGGATATTTTGCCCGCCACAAGGTTAAGCCGGGAATTACGGGTTGGGCGCAGGTCAAAGGATTTCGGGGGGAGACGGATACGCTCGAAAAAATGGAAGCGCGGGTAAACTATGACACTTATTATGTCGAGAACTGGTCGCTGTTCTTTGATTTGCAGATTTTGGCGATGACGGCGTTTGTTGGCTTCATTAATAAAAATGCGTATTAACGGCTCAGGAGGTCAAATTTCGTATGGCCTTGTGGACGCAAACAGGCCGGACAAGTATAATTTTCCCCGGTTTCTGATTTCGATAATCTATGTTAAACACCAAATTATGTATTTTGTCGTTCTTTCTGTTTTTCAAGCACGGAAAATTTGCCGCAATATTGTCCCTTTGTATATGTACCAACCATTCCTTAACCCTTTGTGCGTAAAAAGATCTATTATATTGGGAAGTGACTTGGATCGCCGCAAAACTGTACCATATGGACGGTTTGCGGAATTTGAATTGTGTAACATTTTGTTTTTAAATCCGTTGATGAATGAATTAGAGCGTAAGAATGACCGATTACACGTTACCTGAAGAAGATGAGGCGTCGTCGTTTGATGTTGGCCGTATTGTGTCGGCGGCCAGGCGGCGCTTTCTGTTTTTTCTCATTCCATTCATCCTTATCCTGATCGGAAGCGTCGCGGTAATCCTGATTTTACCGCAGAAATATCAATCCGTCGGCACCATCCTCGTTGAGACGCAGCAGATCCCGACGGAACTGGTTCAATCATCCGTTACGACTGACCCCAATCAGCGGATCACAATAATCCAGCAACGCGTGATGACGCGGCGAAACCTGCTGCAAATCATCGATAAATATGACGTTTTTGGCGAGGATCGGAAATTGCTGCCCGTCTCCGAACTCATTCAGCGCATGCAACGCCAGATATCCATCAACGTCATCACCTCGGATGTTTCAGGTAGCAGCAGTCGGCGGGGAACGACAACAATCGCCTTTTCGCTGGGGTTTGAGCATGAAAACCCCCAGATCGCTTCTCAGGTCGCGAATGAGCTTGTCACCCTGTTTCTGAGTGAGAATGTGAGAACCAGAACGGCGCGAGCCTCTGAAACCACCGCTTTCCTGAATAATGAAACGGAGAAAATGCAGGCGCAGCTCACTGAAATCGAAGGTAAGATTGCCGCTTATAAGCAGGAACACGGGGATGCCCTGCCGGAACATCTCGATCTGCGGCTGAAAATGCTGGAACGCGCAGAATTGGAAGAGCGGGACCTTAATCGCGACATTCGCTCGCTTGAGGAAGAAAAACGCTACCTCCAGATTGAACTGACCTCGGCAAGATCGGGCAGAAATGTCGCCGGCTCCACTGTTCAAAAAACCGAACTTGAGCAAAATATCGAAAGCCTGAAGAAAGCCTTGCTCAATGCCTCGACCCGGCTGACAGATTCGCATCCCGACATTATTTCATTGAAAAAGCGTATCGCCGCGCTCGAAGAACAACAGGCACAAGAGGATGCGGCGGCGCTGGCGGCGTCAGGAAAATCGTCCACCGATCCGGCCTACAACCCGTTGATCGAAAAGCTGCAACTGCAGATCAGGGGCACAGACGAGAAGATGGCGGAGGCTCGCAAGCAGATTATCGCGGCCAAAAAGAAACAGGAAGAGCTTGAAGCCATCATTATTGAAATTCCGCAGGTTGAGCGTGGCCTGAGTGTGCTCAATCGGAACTACAGGGAAGCGCTCGAAAAATTCAATAATATGGAAGCGAAGCAGGCGCAGGCGCAGCTTTCGCAGAATCTCGAAGAAGGGAAAAAGGCGGAACGATTTGTGCTGCTTGAACCGCCCGTCGTTCCGACGGAGCCCATATCCCCGAACAGAAAGAAGATATTGGGTCTCGGCGGTGCGGCCGGTCTGGCATTCGGTGTCGGCTGTATTTTCCTGGTCGAGCTTCTGGACCGGCGAATTCGAAGTGCATCGGAACTTGAAGCCGTACTCAAGCATCCACCGATTGTCTCGATCCCCTATATTCATACTCTGGCGGAAGCGGGGAAGCATCGCCACAAGGTTTACCTGTATATCGCCATACCCATTGTCGTGATTATCATGATGCTTGCGGCCGTTCATTTCCTGTATCAGCCATTGGACACCCTGTTTTACCGGGGCTGGGTCGCCATCAATAAACTTATAGTTACATTATTCTAGGGGATCGACGTGGAACGTATCAAAGAAGCGATTGCCAGAGCCAAGGAAAAGCAGTCAGGCGCCTCGGTGTCACGGTTGCGGGATCCGGAAATGCCGGCCGGTGTCGACGAGATCGATATTGTAGAGTCGCCGATCGTCTATAACGAGACGCGGGTGGTCGATCTTGATCCGGCGCATTTGGAAAAGAACCGCATCATTACACTCGATAATGAGGATCCCAATTCGATCAGCTTTGATATCCTGAGAACCCAGGTTCTGGCGAAAATGGAGGCCAATAACTGGCGGACGCTGGCCATTACCTCGCCGACGCCGGAATGCGGGAAAACGGTTGTTGCTATCAATCTGGCGGTCAGTATTGCCAAGCAGACAGATTATACGGCCTTGTTGGTGGATTTTGACTTGCGGCGTCCGCGTGTCGCTCACTATCTCGGTCTGCCTGATGAAAATACCTTTGCCGATTATCTCGACGACAAGATCGAGTTTGCGGACGCCCTGGTAAATCCCAGCGTCCCGCGGTTTGTCGTTTTACCGAACCATCGGCCGATCAAGAAATCTACGGAAATCCTGACGTCGCGCAAAATCAAGAAGCTGGTCTCTGATTTGCGGGATCGCTATGAAAAGCGAATTTGTATTTTTGATTTACCGCCCTTGAAGGCGACGGACGATGCGATCGCCTTTATCCCTCAGGTTGATTGTGTGTTGATGATCGTCTCAAGCGGGGAAACCAAGCCCGCCGATGTCAAGGAATGCCGCCGGCAGCTTCAATCGGCGAACCTGCTGGGTGTTGTTCTGAACAAGTCGGAGGAAGTTTCCAAGGCCTATTATTACTAGAGTAAGAACAGGTAAAAACCGGGAACATAATGTAAGCATATTTTCGGCCTAGATTTCGGTGCCGACAACAAGAGATTAGAGCAAATGGATTTAGTGTTACAACGGGTTGGCTGGACGAGAATACTACTGGCTATTTTGCTAGGCGCGATTCTCATTCTTTACATTCCGGACGGCGAAATCCTGTGGGCCGACTGGATGAACATGGAAGAGTTCAGTCATGGTCCTTTGATGCTTGCCGTATCGCTGTACCTGCTCTGGGCGCGCCGGGCACTTCTTGACTCAAACGACAGCCGCGGAAACTGGCTCGGGGTGTTCTGTTGCCTGCTGGCCGGATTTGTTTATGCGCTGGCCGTTAAGGCGGGGATCGAGAATGTTCGCCATCTAAGCCTATTCCTTATGATACTGGGTTTGTTCCTGATTTTCGGGGGTCTCACTTATGGCCGCTATATCTTGCCCTCTCTTGTGTTGCTGCCATTCGTTGTTCCGCCACCCGCATTTCTGAACGCCAACCTGACTTACGGACTGCAACTTTTATCGACGGATATGAGTGTGAGCATGCTGCGCGCGGTAGGCCTGTCGGTTTTCCAGGACGGTAACATCATCGACATGGGAACCATCAAGCTGGCAGTTGTCGAGGCTTGCGCGGGCCTTCGTTATCTTTACCCGATGATCGGCCTCGGCGTGCTGGCGGCGATGCTGTTTGATATCCCGCTGTGGAAGCGCGGCTTGTTCGTCGTTCTGGCGGCGGTCGTTTCCGTCATCATGAACAGCGTGCGGATTTTCCTCACTGGCGCTTTCGCCGAATGGAGTGACACCCAGGTTTCCGACGGCTTCTTTCACCTTTTCGAGGGCTGGGTGTTCTTCCTGTTTTCTTTCGTGGTGATGCTCATTATCTGTTACCTGACCATGACAAAGAAAGAAAAGGCCACCGCCGGCGGCGGCGTTCTCAAGGTTTCGGTAAATGAGAACGTAAAATCATCCAGGGGCACACCGTTCGGTCCGATTATGGGCGCGGCGGCTATCTGCATTATCCTGGTTCCCCTCGTTATCACCTTACGCTCGATCGAGCCGGAAATTCCCGATCGGCGGCCGTTTACGACATTTCCGCTTAAAATCGACAACATGATTGCCGAGGAAGATGTGTTGCCGGGCGTGGAGCAAACTATTCTTAATATGAGCGATTATTTTCTCGGCCATTATCGCGCCGACGGATTGCCGCCGGTGACATTGTTTATCGGATATTACGAGCAGCAGTCGGCGGGAAATACGCCGCATTCGCCGCGCGTATGCATCCCGTCAGGGGGCTGGGAAATTGAAAGCTTGACGGAAATTACGCTGAAAAATGGGACCCAACAGGTTCCAGTCAACCGTGTTCTGGTCACTCATGGCGAAGATAAGCTCCTCGTGTATTACTGGTTCCAGCAACGCGGTAAATATATTGCCAATGAATATAAGGCCAAGTTCAACCTGCTGTGGGGTGGTCTGACGTCGGCGCGGACAGACGGGGCTCTGGTGCGTCTGTCGATGCCGATCCGGTCGACCATGTCTGAGGTTCTGGCAGACAAAAAGCTGGCAAAATTCTCGGCGGACCTCTTTAAAATATTGCCTGAATATGTCCCTAATTAAGTTTTTAACTTAAGATTGATTGATAAGCAAAAGCCGCATGACAAAAAAAAATGCTCTCACCATCGGGTTGTTTGGTGCCGCTCCGGACACGACCAATATGGGCGTTTCGGCCCTGTTCTCATCGACGATTGAAGGCATGAGTAAGCTGTTGCCTGATGCGCGGTTCTGCGTTTTCGACAACGGTATCGGCAAACGCCAGGTTTCCTATGAATTCACGGAAACCGCCTGTATCGAAGTTGATCAGGTCGGCATGCGTGCCGGCCATCGCTATTATCTGCCAGAAAATATTACGACTATTGCACTGGCCTCGCGTTTTAACTCCTATGGGCGCTACCTGAATTCCGTGGTCCGGGAACTCGACAAATGCGATGTTGTGCTCGATATCTCGGGAGGGGATAGCTTCAGCGATATTTATGGCGTAAAACGGTTCTTGAGTGTCGTTCGTCCCAAGCTAATCACATTGCGGCGTCAAATTCCGTTAATTTTGCTGCCGCAGACATATGGCCCCTATAACAGCCCGAAATTGCGGCGGCTGGCCGTAAAGGCGGCCAAAGGCGCGGACATGGCTTGGGCGCGGGATCCGCACAGCTACGAAATTCTTAGAGGCATGCTCGGCGACGATTTTGACGAGCACAAACACCGAAGTGGCGTTGATTTTGCTTTTGCGCTTGGCATGAGAAGTGCCAAAGACTTGCTTGGACCGGAACTGAATGCCCTGCTGGCGCAGGAAAAAAATGGATCCCCGATAGTCGGGTTCAACGTCAGCGGACTTATTTATAATGATCCGGCAGCAGCCAAATCTCAATATCGATTTAAGGCGGATTACCGGGAAGTGGTTCAGGAATTCTGCAACTGGTTGCTGGCCTCCACCAACTCGACCCTGGTGATCATCCCCCATGTGATGAGCACTTCGGAAAGCTTTGAATCCGATTCAGGTGCCTCCGAGATGGTGGCGGAAAAGATTGCGCCGGAATTCAGGGACCGGTTCCATATTTCCCCGAATACACTGGATCAAAACCAGACCAAATGGCTGATTTCACAAATGGACTGGTTTTGCGGCACGAGAATGCATTCAGCCATTGCTGCGCTGTCAACCGGCGTTGCGGCCTCGGCAATTGCCTACAGCGACAAGACCAAAGGGGTGTTCGATACCTGTGGTCAGGTCGAGGAGGTTGTCGACCCCAGAATTCTTGATACGGCGGAAACCGTTGAACGGCTGAAAGCGTCATTTATGAGACGAGAAGATATAAAAAACTCACTCAAAAAGGCGCTTCCCCATTTGGAAGACCAGGTTGATCATCAGATGACAGCAATCGCAGGTCGCATTTTGAGTGTTACTGCAAACATTTAAACCAGAGAACTAGAAGGCGAAGTACCGTGTCTTATAGACATCACTTAAAAAGCGGCCTTCTTCTTTCGATTGGCGGCGCAACCGGGGCACTTAGCACGTTCGCCCGCAATATCATAATAGCCCGGCTCATCAGTGTGGAAGATTTCGGTATTGCCGCGACTTTCGGGATCACGATGGCCTTCATAGAAATGACAAGCGTTCTTGGTGTTGACCGCCTGATAGTGCAATCTCCCGAAGGGAATGAGCCCCGGTTGCAAGCGACAGTGCAGGCGTTTAATGTGCTTCGGGGCGCACTTCTTTCTCTCATCCTGTTCGCTATTGCCGGGCCCGTGGCAAATCTTTTTGAATTACCGGAAGTGGTTGGCGCCTTCCAATGGCTGGCCATTTTACCATTTATTCGCGGATTTGTTCATATGGACACCGCAAGAGCCCAGCGAGAAATGCGGTTTGCTCCGTCCGTCCTGACCGAGAACGGAGCCCAACTGCTGACGATGCTACTGGCAGCCCCGCTTGCAATCTATTTCAAAGATTACAGGGTAATGCTCTGGCTGATAACCATTCAGGTAATTGCAAATGTCATAATTTCGTTCCTGACGGCGAGCCGGAAATATCGTTGGGCATGGGATATGGCCGTGTTGCGCCATATATTTTCTTTTGGCTGGCCGTTAATGATTAACGGGTTTCTTTTGTTTGGCGTCTTTCAGGCGGACCGGGCAATTGTGGGCGCAGCTTTCAGTATGGAAGAACTTGGCTGGTTCAGTGCTGCCTTTACGCTCACGCTTTTTCCATCAATGGTTCTTGCGAGTATGTGTCAGTCATTTTTCATGCCGATGCTTTCCGCGGATCAACTCATTCCGGACAAGTTTCAATTTGGCGCCATAGCGACCATGAAGGCCTGTCTCCTGTTAGGGGTTCTTTTGTATGTGGGGCTTGCGCTTGCGGGACCGGCTCTTCTGTTGCTGCTTTTTGGACATCAGTATGCTGAAGCGACGTTAATCGTCGGGTGGCTGGCGTTAGTGCAAGGTATTAGGACGGTAAAATCAGGTCCCGTGATTGTCGCGATTTCCTGTGGCCAGACGAAGTTGCCATTATACGCGAATATGGTCAGGAGTACGGCGCTGGTATTAGCATTGATCGCGGTCTGGCAGGGTTGGGGGATCTTCGGAATTATCCTGAGTGGCATCATTGGAGAAACGTTATCCGTTATTTCTATTTTTATTCTTCTGCGTGTTAAACTTGGGATAAATTTATTGTTCATTTACAAATCCATTGTAATCTCTCTTTTGATTGCCGCTTCAACAATGGTTCTTGCGCTGAATTTTGTGACTGGGAAAAATCCGGCTTTTGAAATTGCCGGGTCGATAATCGCAGGTATTTGCGCCCTGGCAATATCTATGGCATTTGCAACGGACCTGTTGACGTGGCTAAAGAAAACAAACAAAGGGCAATCAAAAATACCTGTGTAATGTAAGAAGCGGGTCTTTGAATAGAATAATATGGACAATGTCTTCACGCTCGAAAAACTTGAACTGGCGCAGGCTAAAACTCGCAGTTCAAAATGCCGCTTTTCGCGTCAAATTCATTCAGCCTATAGAGTTGAGAGACTTCGACGGGTATGTATTGCCTTATGCAGCCGCTGTGAAGGAGGACGTTTTTTCTCCCAAACCTTGCGTGAGATACTAGCTACTTATCATGATGTGAAGGTTGGTCGTTATAGTTATGGTCCCTGTCTTGACGTTGGCGAAATGCCGCGGGGAACAACCGTGGGCTCCTATTGCTCCTTTGGCAGCGAGCTTAATATTTTTCGAAGAAACCACCCCGGATCGACACTAACGCAGCACCCGTTTTTTTATAACAGATATCTGGGTATCGTTGATGAGGATACTATACCCGCCGATGAGGATAATCCGCTTACCATCGGAAATGATGTTTGGATTGGAAGCCGGACGACGATTTTACCAGGCTGTAAACGTATTGGCGATGGGGCCATCATCGGGGCAAACTCTGTCGTTTCCAGAGATATCGAAGATTTTTCCATTAATGCTGGGAATCCTGCGAAGATGATAAGAAAGCGGTTTACGCCGGAAATAGAGGATCTGGTTCGTAAATCGAATTGGTGGGAGTTAAGCTTGCCAGAATTAATGGAGGCAGGCGACCTCCTTGTCAGTCCTCTCACGCTGGATGAATTGTTACCTTTTACGAGAAAACTCGAGACTTGCACCAGAGATACCGTCGGTTCGTGAAAATAACCCGGGTAACGATTGTTAAACAGGAATATTTATGAGTAGTGAGTTGAAATCCATCATGGACGTTGCCGAACGCCAATTATGTACGGGCTGCGGCATTTGCGGATTTTTGGAGCCGGACAGGTTCGAAATCGACGATGCGCCCGCGCTTGGGAGCCGCCCGTTTCTGCGTGAGGATCCGGCTAGTGAAACGGGGGTGGCCCTCAAGTCCTGTCCCGGGGCTAACCTCACTCACGATTTTGATAGGAATGCATCCTATTTGAAAAAAGAACTTATGGCCGGATGGGGCCCCGTCATTGAGGTTTGGGAGGGGTATGCGTGCGATCCATCTATTCGAAAAAGCGGCTCAAGTGGCGGAGCTGCAACGGCACTTGCTGATTTTACGCTTGCGAAAAAAGGGTTCAGCGGAGTTCTGCACACGAATGCGCGTAAAGATGTCCCCTATCTGAATGAAACCGTTTTAAGCAAGACGAGAGACGAGCTAATTTCTGCTACTGGTTCGCGTTATGCCCCTGCCAGTCCCTGCGATGGTCTAGAGCTTGTAATGGACGAAAAGCAGCCGATTACTTTTATTGGTAAGCCCTGTGATGTTGCGGCTGTGAGAAAAGCCATGAAAAGTAATTCGGAGCTTGCCCGGAAAATTGGCCTGACGATCGCCTTTTTCTGTGCCGGTACGCCATCGACAAAAGGAACGCTTGAATTACTTAAAAAGGCGGGGGTGCAGGATCCGTCGACAGTTCATAGCGTTCGATACCGTGGCAATGGTTGGCCGGGCATGTGGACGGTTCAGTATTCAACGGCGGCTGGTGAGGATGAATCCACTGAGATGACTTATGCGGAGTCGTGGGGATTCTTGCAAAAATATCGTCAATGGCGGTGTTATATATGTCCTGATCATACGGGCGAATTTGCGGATATTTCTGTCGGCGACCCATGGTACCGTGACGTGGAAGAAGGGGAGCCCGGGAAATCGCTAATTGTCGCCAGAACAGAAAAGGGCCGGGATTTTATACTCGAAGCTGAAAAATCCGGTTTTCTCATTCTTGAAAAAAGAGATACGACGCTGCTTCCGAAATCCCAGCCGAACCTGTTAGGGTCCAGGGGAAATATCTGGCCACGGTTGATTATCCTCAGATTGTTCGGTGCCGCTGTGCCAAAATATGTCGGGTTTACCTTTTTCCGTTTTTGGCGGGATGAGCTTACTTGGACGGAAAAACGACAATCAATAATTGGAACTATCGTGAGAGTATTTAAAAAGCGGCTGAATAAACGGATCGATATAAAAAGAACGGCCCACTTAGAGGATCGTCAGGACTGATGGTTGCCGTCACTCTATTTGTCGCGGCTATCTGTGGAATACTTGCCTTTATTTCAAGCCCAGGGAGAGCCCTAGGTATATTAATCGTCTCAATGATGATATGGCCGGAGTACCTCCGCATTCCGATGGGGCCGGCCGAAATGTCGGCCCCGCGTCTTGTCGCCCTTTTAATGCTGGCCCGCTTTATAATGCTGGGACGAAACCGGCGGATGAATTTTTGCTCTGTTGACTGGCTTGTCCTTTTACTCTGGATATGGACAATGTTCGCGTCGATAGTTGCGGGGTCAGAATCGGCGCAAATCACACGCATGATTGGACAGGGGTTCGATACGGTTCTCATGTATTTTGTCGCCCGGCTTGCTATCCTTTCAAGGGCGGATTTGAAGGCACTCGCCTTCCCGTTGTTTGCCATTGCTGTCTTCATGTGTGTCATGGGTTGGTCGGAAGCCATAACAGCTTACTCCCCCTACCAAGCGCTCGATAAATATAAAGGGTGGGTCTGGATTCCCAAGGATTTAGAGTTTCGTCTGGGGTTAATGCGGGCAAAAGCGAGTACGTCGGTTCATATCTTCTTTGGCATGGCCATGGCGGTCATTGCTGGGATAGCCTGGTCCTTACGGGCCGATCCGCGACTAAAGAAGACAGCCACATTAGGAGCCTTTTTTGCGGCACTTGGGGCCTTCTCCTCAATGTCGAGCGGACCTTGGCTCGCGGTAGCATTCCTCATTGTGTGTAACGCGTATATTTTGCGGCCCTCTCTTATCAAGCCGACACTGTATTCCATGGCCGTGGCCGCTATCTTCATTGAAATTGCATCGAATAGACATTTTTATAATCTTATTGATTATCTAGCCCTGAATTCAAGTACGGCCTGGTACCGAACAAAGCTGCTGGAAGTTGCTTTTTCTCAATGGCGCGACTATTGGCTAGTGGGAGTGGGTAGCAAATCAATACAATATTGGGGAAGCTTGCTTGACGGCAGGAACCATGTCGATCTGGTCAACCAATTTCTAGTCGTTGCGGTCAATGGTGGCATACCGGCCTCACTGATGTATATATTTTCTCATGTGAACGCAGTTCGGTTCGGAATAAACGCGAGAAAAAAATCTCAAGATCCAATCCAGCGGAAGTTGATTTTCTTCCTTGTCTCATCGCTGATTGCACTGGACATTTCGAGTATGTCCGTCGGACTATTTGGCCCACCCCTCTTGCTCGGAAATATCTTGTTAGGTGTTTTAACTAGCGCTGCCGTTTCCTGGCGCGAAGCTACAAACCGGCGCCCCAGGAAGTTGGAAAATTCGCCTATAGCAAGCCAAACGGCGGTCCGGATAAATAATTCATCTAATGTGGGAATTGGTAAAAATGTTTAACTTAAGATCCGCGACAGACGTTTCGAAGGCAAATTCGTTTTCCAACAAAATGCGACGCCGCCGTTTCGACATATTCAAGAAGCTGTATGACCAGATACCCAAGCCGGTAAAGATCATTGATATTGGTGGAACCGCGCAATTCTGGGAGCAGGTGGGGTTTGCCGGCCGAAGCGATGTCGATGTCGTTGCCATCAACCTAGCGGCTGGCGAGTCGGGTTTTGACAATATAAAAATTGTTAAGGGAGATGCTTGCAATCTGTCTGAATTTGGCGATCAGGAATTTGATATTGCCTTCAGCAATTCGGTGATCGAGCATTTATTTACGTTCGAAAATCAGCGGCGGATGGCGGAGGAGGTGCAGCGCGTCGCCAAGGCCTATTGGGTGCAGACGCCCAATTTCTGGTTCCCGATGGAGCCGCATTTTCATGTTCCGGGATGGCAATGGATGCCGCTGGCAATGTGCATCAGTCTTATTCAAAAACGCCGTTGCGGCTGGCGCGGTCCCTATACTAACCGGGAAGACGCAAAGCTGGCGGTGGAAGAGGTCCGGCTTATGACGCGATCTGAAATGAAGGAATTATTTCCGAAATCGCAAATTTGGGATGAGCCATTTTTCGGGTTGGTGAAATCCATCGTTGCCTATGACGGTTTTTCTGATCCGTCTTGAGCCATTAATCTGTACTTCAGGCTGCCGTCAGCTGAATAATCCTGACCAAGGCTGTTGGTAAATATTTATTCGCTCGTGCTGGAAAACTCGACCTATTCCGAACCAACCGAGTTAGAAAAGCAGCGATATTAACGCTGCCTTGGCCGGTCCCGCTGTGAGGAAAAACTAAGCAGGGCACAAGCACTGTATATTTAATTATTTTGCGGGAATGAGGCTGGGACCGACAGGCCTGTTCTGTGACCAATAACTGAAATCATAAGTTTTGAACAAATTAGTCGGCAGGTACGCGGAAATATTCTCCCCATTCGGTCTATCAACGGCATGTTTACTTTTTACAAACTGGAAAATTTCGTCGGCAATATCGTCGTCAACTTCGCCGCCCTCTTCCATGCTCCAGTGATATTTAGAGGACTGAGTCCAGCTAAGGGATGTGTAAAGATTGTTGGACACTTCCCAATCACGATACATGGGCTTTGAAGAAAACCCATCAATTATATTGTTTTTAACCACCGTATTGGATTCTCGGCCCGGAATTTGAAGCGCTTTTTTACGCTCCTCGGGAGCTAGGAAAAGGTTGTGGAGTATCACCACAGAGGAAAAATTCTTGCCCCAACTATTCACCCTGCCAAGAAAAATATTGTTCAATATCCATAGGTTTTCAGCTTCCCCCGGTTTGCCGGAACCATGATAGGTAAAGGCGCTGGGCGCATCCTCAATAATGTTATCCGCGACGAGTATATTCTTGTTTTTCAAATAGACGGACATGCCGTTGCCATGCCCACCATGAATAGAAGTTAGATAATTACCGGAAACTTCGACATTTTCCGTTTCTATCAGCCGGATACCGGTTCGCCCGATACGCTTGATAACATTTTTCCGGATTATAATATTCTTTGAATACCCAAACCGGATGCCCGAGTTTTTCTCGTTTTCCACGATCGTGTTATTTTCAATGACAGCATTTTCTACATGATGAAGCTGGATCGCGCCCACCCCTTCAGCGGATTTAAGGTGGCTGATCACATTATCCCGAACAACCAGGTTCTGGGTGTTCTTCTTGACATTGATGACGCCGGCGCCGGCCGCCCATCCCTTTAAGCCGCCAAAATAGTTGGTTATCTTAAAGCCTGTAATCGTAATGTTACTTTTGCCATTGATATTAAAACCAGCAGCCAGTTGGTTGACATGGAGTTTTTCTCGTTTGATCAAGGCCGAATCTTTAGGCCAGTAGAGAATGTTCCGGGCATTGTTATCAATTACATATTCCCCCGGCTGATCAATATCTGAAGGTCGGTTGAAGAAAGCGAAATAGGAGTCTCGGTCAGTGTAGGGTTTGTTGGAAACCGGTTCGAAATAAATTTTCCCGGAGCCCCCGTCGATTTTTTGGACCGGTCGCATTAATACGACATTGGGTTTCATCCAAATGCCGACCAATGCGCTTGACCAGTTTTCCGGGCGGAGATCCTTGAGATCACTGCCAATTGTAAGTGAACTTGATGTTAGTTCCTTACCAAAGCCGTCGATGACTGAATAATGCGCGATATCGTCAAACCAGAACGGATCGGGCTGGTTCGGTTCGCGCGCCAGCCACAGGCGTTCCTCCCCCAGAAAGACCACAGAGAGCGGATCGATTGGATCCTTCAGTTTCGATATATAGAGCTTTTGCCAATTCGGATTATCGTAGCAGGCCCTTTGGGAGGCGCAGGGCGCGAGGGCTACGTCCAATTCTTTGGCGCCGCTGATGGTCGCCCGTTTTTCACCCCAGGCGTTGCCGTTATAGGTTATGGGTTTGCCGGGCGCGCCGTCATCGGCAATAACGATATTGCCAAGATATTCAACGCCGCCCTTGAAATAAACCGTGTCCCCTGGTTGCAAACTGTAGTCGCCAGCGCGATCTGTCGCGTTTGGGTCCCCGGGGGCATGCTGCCAGGGCGCCTCTTTCGATATACCGTTATTCGAATCCTGACCGGTTTGAAAATCGATGTAAATATCCGACCCAAAGGCTATGCCGGGAAATAGCGAGAGAAAAAAGAGAGATACAAATATGTGGTTTTTAACTCGCAAATCAGAACCTCAATCTTTTTGGCGTGCCGGTATTACCGTATATATGTCATTTGTTCGAGTTTCATAATTCTATTGTCGAAACCCCACCGCCCCAATCGCATTGCGTACGGTAAGCACATGACATCCGAGTTCAAGCGCCTTAGAAACGGCATATTCCAGTAATTCAGGCGTTGTTCCCCATTCGGAAGGCGTTTTTTGGACGTCATGTGTATAGAAAATCGACCATCCACCCTTTTTGACAGTGTTTTCGATTGCGCAGAGT